>NZ_BJNF01000172.1 GCF_006539545.1 Nitrobacter winogradskyi | reverse complement strand
TGACCTAGCCAGCCTTGAGCCAGGACCTCGATCTTCCCGTCCGTGGAATCCAGTCCGATCGCTCTGGCTTCGTCCGCAGTCCTGGTCTATGCGGTCAGGGATGACGAAAGCACGTACCGCCAGATTCCAGATCGGCCAAATCGTTCGCCATCGGATTTATTCGTTTCGGGGTGTGATCTTCGATATCGACCCGGTCTTCAACAACACGGAAGAATGGTGGCTCTCGATCCCGGAGAATGTCCGGCCGCACAAGGATCAGCCATTCTACCATATGCTCGCCGAGAATGCGGATTCCGAATACGTGGCTTACGTGTCGGAGCAGAACCTTTTGCCAGACGACTCCGGCGAGCCAATCCGGCATTCGCAGGTGAAGGAGATTTTCATCCAGGATGAATCCGGCGATTATCGCCCCCGCAACCCGTCTCTGAACTGAGATCGTAGAGTCTTTCACTCTCTTCATGGAAACGGTGAAAGACCCTACCTTAGTATTTTTAACGCGTTTT
>NZ_BJNF01000171.1 GCF_006539545.1 Nitrobacter winogradskyi | reverse complement strand
ACGACATGGCCCATGCGGTCGAGCTCGAAGTTGACCAGGATCTCGGCGCTCTTCTGGCTCCGGTCGGGCGGATAGCGCTTGTGCTTGTCGAGATGCGCCACCAGCTCCTTCTGCCAGGTGGCGCGGATGCGGCGCGCGCTGGCGCCGGTGCCCTGCTGCGGCGCGACCGATCGCTCCGATTCCTGCGCCTGTTCGACGCTCGGCATCGCGGTCGCCTCGGCTGCTGCCGATTCCTGCGAGGCCTGTGTCTGCTTCGCCGCCTTATCTGGATCATCCTCGACCGGCTTCCGCGACTCGTTCTCGGTGACGATGCGGTCCGGATCGTCGCTCTCCGTCGGCGTATCCTTCGGCAGATCGGTTTCCTCGACGACCGCCTTCTGCTCGGCCAGCGCGGGCGAGGCCATCGACGCGTCGGTGTCCGGCCCGGGCGGAAGGTCGGTCACCTCGCGATGCGGCGAGGACAGGTCGAGCCCGATCTCGATCGCCGGCGCGCCGAGATCCTCGGCCG
>NZ_BJNF01000170.1 GCF_006539545.1 Nitrobacter winogradskyi | reverse complement strand
CGCTTGGTACGCTTATCGACGTCCCTGACCTCGCCATAATAGACCGGGTCGCCCGTCTCCTGCGTCCAGAGCTTGAGACGCGACACAACCTCAGCAGAGTCGGTGATAGTTTGCGCGGCAACACTGGATGATACGCCGGCAATCGTAATGATCAAGATCAATGCTTTCCACATGATCCATCCTCTCTGACAAAATCGGGCCCTAAGTTCTCACGGTCTGGACCTGGGCAAGAAACTTCGCGCAATTCATAGGGTCGAGGTTGAGTACGAGCCCAGCCTTGATGAGGAGAAGCCACTTCGCCCGATCGCGACGCAACGCAGCGAGCGCTTTGTTGGGTAGGTCGCGGAGACGAACCACGTGATGTGCCGCGGCGGATTGAGCGCGGTTCAACAATGGCCGACCCCATGAGTTGAATGGTCGAGCTATTTCGGTACCGCTTCGAAGAGTTCGACGCTCGACGTCCGCGACCAACGCGGCATCACCGGCGCCCTGATCGATCTCGAGTATCAGCGGATGGAGCTAG
>NZ_BJNF01000169.1 GCF_006539545.1 Nitrobacter winogradskyi | reverse complement strand
GGCGATCGCTGGGGCTCCACGCACGGCAAGTGGAATCTGTCGGCGGAAGACACGCTCGACAACAGCCCGATCGATCCGGTGCTCAGCTTCATCGATCAGTCGGACGGCGTGGTGCAGGTCGGGTTCGACGATTTCGTGAACGGCAGCGTCGTTTCGCGTGGCGTTCCGGTGAAGCGCATCGCGACCGACAAGGGCGAAGTGCTTGTTGCGACCGGCTTCGACATCATGATGTCCCAGTTCGGTCACAGCCGCGGCCTGGAAGGCTCGTTCGCGACCAGCTATGACGATGAGGACGCGCCCTACACGCCGGCATGGCAGGAGCGTCACACCGGCATCGGCCGTGAGACCGCGATCAGGTTCGCGCGTGAGTTCGCGACCAACGCGGAGCTCACCAACGGCAAGTCCATGGTGATCGTGGGCGCCAGCGCCAACCACTGGTACTACAACAACCTGTGCTACCGGTCGGCGACGGTCGCCCTGATCCTGTGCGGCTGCTGCGGCGTCAATGGCGGCGGCATCAACCACTACGTCGGTCAGGAAAAGCT
>NZ_BJNF01000168.1 GCF_006539545.1 Nitrobacter winogradskyi | reverse complement strand
CACTACTTTGGCAGATTTATTCACGCCGTTGCAGTCTGCCGACTTGTCTTCTGCAGTACGGGCATCGCTGATTTGGCGGTCGAAGAATGAGTTCGACGATGGCTTGGCGCACGGCCGGCAAACTCGGCTGTGGCGGTGGGCCGTTGTTTCTTTTTTCCGGGCCGCTGTGGCGATGCGGCGGTGCTGTAAAAAGGCGTATCCTCCTCTCAGGTTCAACGCCCCGCCATCGACGGACGTTGCATCGCTCTCGCGCCGTTGAGCGAGATATTTCCCGTGAGCGGCTCCCGAGCAGTCGCACGCGCGAGCCTCTTTCCGGGCTCGCCTCCTGTCCTGAAAAAAGGCACGTTCGGTCGAACGCTTCGCGGCCCGAGGCCGTTGAAAAGGATGGACCACATCGCGCGACTGTCAGGCGAGGCGCGTTCCATGCTGGGGTTGACGACCGTGTTCGGTGGTTCCGGCTTTCTCGGGCGCAGGATCGTCAAGCATCTCCTTGACCACAGCGTCGCTGTCCGTGCGGCATCGCGCCATTCCACTCTTGCAAAGCACCC
>NZ_BJNF01000167.1 GCF_006539545.1 Nitrobacter winogradskyi | reverse complement strand
TATCTCTATGGACGGCTCTCCCGTTGCAAGTCGATTTTGAACTGATCCGCTTGGCCCGTTGCAAACATCTATCCGGCGTCACCCGATCAATCGGGGCGCCCAAATGGGGAATCCGCTCGCACCTGCCTCTACAGCTGGTAGGCCTCTGAGGGCCTCGATAATAGTCAGGCTCATGGCACGCCGGTCCGACCTGTGCGTCTCATTTCTCCGTCGTCTCGCAAACTCCGGGGCAGGCCTTCAGAAGGTGGCGCGGCACGGTTCGCCCGTTCGAAGCACGGCCCAGATAATCCGTGCGTTCTTGTTGGCGACCGCAACCGTTGCGCGGTTGAAGCCACGCCGCTCCCGAAGCTGGTTGACCCACTGATTGTTATGATCAGTCTTGTTGGGGGCCGTTCGGACGACCGCCCTGGCGCCATGGACGAGCAGGCTGCGCAGATGCTGGTTACCCCGCTTTGAGATGCCCATCAGCACGGTTCGATCTCCGCTGGAGAATTGTCGCGGAACGAGACCGACCCAGGCGGCAAGGTGACGGCCATTCTTGAACTCGGACCCGTCGCCGACGGCGGCGACAATCGCAGTCGCCGTCTTTGGGCCGAC
>NZ_BJNF01000166.1 GCF_006539545.1 Nitrobacter winogradskyi | reverse complement strand
TTCAAGCTTGGGATGTGGACCTCCGCAAGCCGTGGCCGGATGGCCAAGATTGAGAAGAAGACGAAGCGTTATCCGAGCGATCTGACCGATGAGGAATGGTCGGCGGTCGAGCCGTTTCTGCCGAAGGCAGGTTCGACCGGCAGCCCACGGCGAACGGATCTGCGGGAGGTATTGAACGCCATCCGCTATCTCGTCCGCTCCGGCTGCGAATGGCGAATGCTGCCGATCCATTTCCCACCCTGGCAGACGGTCTATTGGTGGTTTCGCCGCCTGGCGCGCCGTCTGATGTTTCGGACGATCCACGAGATCGCCCTGATGATCGACCGGGCGCGCAGCGGCCGCACGGTGGAACCGAGCGCGGCGGTGCTCGACAGCCAATCGGTCAAGGCTCCGGCCGCACAGGGCACGCGCGGCTATGACGGCGCCAAGAAGATTGTTGGCCGCAAACGTCACATCGCGGTCGATACCGACGGGCGCCTCCTGATGGTCAATCTCACGACCGCCGATATCGCCGACAGCGCCGGTGCTCAGATCGTGCTCGACGCTCTCGTCAAACGCTGGCCCCGCATCAAGCATCTGTTCGCCGACAGCGCCTATGACCGCCGGCAATT
>NZ_BJNF01000165.1 GCF_006539545.1 Nitrobacter winogradskyi | reverse complement strand
ACCCTTGATCTTTGCGATGCGTTGGCACACCTCACTGTCGCGGAACACCGCATCGATCTTCCTGTCGAAGATGATGATGCGGCGGTCAAGGTCGCGGAAGAGATCATAGAGTTCGTTGAGTGCTTCGCGAGCGAGTACGGTTATTTCGTTCTCGACGTCAGACAGTATCTCCGGAATTATGCGGCGCGCTCGGGTGATGCTCTTGCCGATAGCGAACCCACGATCGAGCAGGAGACCTCGAATTTGGCTGACGACAGCGGTCCGGTGATTGACCATCCGTTGCCGCGCACGATGCAGCGCCTGAATATCCTGCTGTTCGATGCTCTTCTTCGGGACGAGGGGAATGTGGGGTTGACGTGCGGCCGTACAAATGGCCTCGGCATCATTACCATCGTTCTTTTGCCGTCGCACGAACGGCTTCACATATTGCGGACTGATGATCTTCACCTGGTGCCCGACCTCCTCAACTTTACGAGCCCAGTAGAATGCTCCGGTACATGCCTCGATAACAATCGTGCATCGCTCGATCTGAGCGACCACTTCCAGAAGCTGATCGCGCATGACCCTCCGTTTGAACACGACCCCGCCACCGCGGTTCACACCGTGAAGTTGGAATACATTTTTGGCGATATCGATGCCGAGAACCTCGATACTCATTGCAGCTCTCCTTCCTGTTGCAGGCTCTCAGCCTGAATGGTGGAGGGAGAGCCGTCCATCCCATTAGCTGG
>NZ_BJNF01000164.1 GCF_006539545.1 Nitrobacter winogradskyi | reverse complement strand
GCTTAGCAGGCTGTTGAAAGAAGCCAATCGCGTCCGAGCTGTGAGCATGATTTATTGGCTCCGAAGCGATTTGGAGATGATGGGTGCGCGGTGGTGACAATCTGACTGGCGAGTTGTTCAGCTACGTTGATCTGGAGGCGCGGGTTCGACGCGATCACCCGCTTTGCGCCATCCGGGTAATTGTGAACGAATCGCTTGTCGCTTTGGAGCGAGAGTTCGCGGCGCTGTATTCGCCGCTTGGGTGGCCGTCGATCCCACCCGAGAAGTTGCTCAGGACGATGCTCTTGCAGGCGTTCTACTCGATCCGCTCGGAGCGGTTGCTTATGGAGCGGCTGGAATACGACCTTCTTTTCCGCTGGTTCGTGGGCATCGGCGTCGACGATCCAGCCTGGGACCATTCGGTGTTCTCGAAGAACCGCGACCGGCTGCTTGAGGGCGCCATCGCGGCAAAATTCCTGAGTGCGGTGCTGGTCCAGCCCAAGGTGAAGAAGTTGCTATCGACGGATTACTTCTCGGTTGACGGCACGCTGATCGAGGCCTGGGCTTCGATGAAGAGCGTCAAACTGAAGGACGGCTCTGGCGAGCCGCCAACCGGCGGCGTCGGGCGCAATGCCGAAGCCGACTTCCACGGCGAGAAACGGACTAACGACACGCATGCCTCGACCACCGATCCGGACGCAAGACTCTACAAGAAGGGCAAGGGCAAGGAGGCGAAGCTATGCTTCATGGGT
>NZ_BJNF01000163.1 GCF_006539545.1 Nitrobacter winogradskyi | reverse complement strand
CAGTTCAAGACCGATGGCTATCACCTCACGGGTGGCGCCTTGGCGATGACGGGCGATTCACACGGAAACGCGGCGGCAAGTTTCGTCAACGTCGATGGCGGCGTCACCGCGGCGATCTCCGCACCGCTCAGCGGAGCCGGCATCGGACTCGACAAACTCGGCGGCGGCACGCTGATCCTGGCGGGCAACCATGCTTATACCGGTGCAACGACGGTGAAGAGCGGCACGCTTCTGGTGAACGGCTCGATTGCATCCTCGTCGCTTACCACCGTCGAGACGGGCACGACGCTTGGCGGCGATGGAACGGTGGGCAACACACTGATCAACGGCGGCACGCTGGCTCCCGGCAACAATGGGATCGGGACGCTGACCGTGCAGGGCAACCTCGCGCTGACGGCGGCATCGCGCTACATGGTTGATGTCTCCCCGGCGAACAGCGATTTCACCCGTGTCACCGGCACGGCGACCCTTGGCGGCGCGACGGTTCAGGCGCAGTTCGCTCCCGGCAGTTATGTCGAGAGGCGCTACACCATTCTCACCGCCGATGGCGGTGTCAACGGCACCTTTGCCGGGCCGATCGCCACCAATCTGCCGACGAATTTCAAGACGGCGCTGGCCTATGACGGCAGCAATGCGTGGCTCGATCTGGCGCTATCGTTCCGGCAGGATGGCCTCAGCATCAACCAGCGGAACGTCGCCAACACGCTGGCTGACTTCTTCAACAACAATGGCGGAATTCCGCTGGCGTTCGGCGCGTTGTCGCCGCAGGGGCTGTCGCAGGTTTCCGGAGA
>NZ_BJNF01000162.1 GCF_006539545.1 Nitrobacter winogradskyi | reverse complement strand
GAAAGAGACGATCGCGCACCACGAGGCTGGACACGCCGTGATCGCACGCGTGCTGGACATCCCGGTAAGCTACGCGACCCTCGATGCACTCGACGGCGCTGGCGCCGTGGTGACGACGTCCAGCGCGACGGACCTCACCCCGGACGACCTTGAGGCGCCGGAAAAGTACGCCATTGTAGCGCTGGCCGGGCCGCAGGCCCAGCATCACTATCGTCCCATGTCCCTCGCGGCCCAGAATCGCGCGTGCGACGGTAGCTGGCGCGTGGATCGCGCCAACGCGACCAGCCTCCTGGCGATGCTGGTTTTGCGACAGCACGGCAAGCCGGCGTTGCTAGGCAGCTACGTCGAGTTGGACGGCCCCGAGACAGAGGAGTTCGGCCGCCTATTCATCCGTACGACCCAAAAGACTGCCGATCTGGTCCAGGAAAACTGGCCTGCGATCCAGCGCGTCGCAGCAGCCCTGCTGAGTCGTCCCGGACTTACCGAAGAGGATATCGACGCCCTAATCGCGGCGCACGACAACTAGCCGCACGGCGATCTCGCGATGCCGAACCCAACTGCACACAACACCCCTTCCATTTCATGATAGCAAAGACGAACTGCAAGGAGTGCGCTGAGCCCTCGCTCGATAATTTTAACTGGATGGCCCGAAGAACCGAAGTACTGCGACCCATCAATATCAGGGCGATCTCGAATGAAGAGGGATCAGGTTGCACCTTGATACCATAGGCATTGCCGACTGCGGCTCAGGTAACGATACGCATATTGCACAACCGTATCGTCATAACCGTTAGTCT
>NZ_BJNF01000161.1 GCF_006539545.1 Nitrobacter winogradskyi | reverse complement strand
AATCGACATTCACCGCAGCCAGATCATTGCGGCAGCGAGATGGATGAACCCGGCGAAGTGGGCTGATCGTCTGTCGTAGCGCGTTGCGAAGCGGCGGAAGTGCTTGAGATGGCAGAAGCAGCGCTCGATACGATTGCGTTGCCTGTAGGCTGTGGCGTCGTGCGGGATGATCACCTTGCGGGTTCGGTTGGATGGGGACGACGGCTGTTGCGCCCATCCCGGTGATGAGCATGCGCAGGGCGTTGCTGTCATAGGCTTTGTCGGCGAGCACGGCTTCGCCGGTCTGGCCACGAAGCAAGCCGGTGCCTGAGTCACGTCGCCGGCCTGTCCGGCCGTGATAATGAACCGGAGCGGGCGCCCCAGCGCATCGGCCAACATGTGGATCTTGGTGGTCAGTCCACCTCGAGAGCGCCCCAGCGCCTGATCCCTGGCCCCCCTTTTCCGCTCGCGGCCTGCTGGTGAGCACGAACGATGGTACTGTCGATCATCAGATACTGGTTATCCCGATCCGCTGTCAGGGCTGCGAACACGCGCTCCCAAACGCCCGCATGACACCAACGGCTGAACCGCCGGTGCACCGTTTTCCATTGGCCGTACCGCTCCGGCAGATCGCACCAATGCGCACCCGAGCGCAGAACCCACAAGCAGCCGTTCACGAACAGACGATTATCCGCTGCCGTGCGACCTGCATCGCCTGTCTTGCCGGGCAGCAACGACGAAATTCTCGACCATTGCGCCTCGTTCAATTCGTACCGCTTCGCCGCCATCACACGCTCCGTGCAAGTCACGGAACCCTATGAATCAGCGATTACGCATCTTGGGAATCCTGAATGTCGATTGGCCCTA
>NZ_BJNF01000160.1 GCF_006539545.1 Nitrobacter winogradskyi | reverse complement strand
CTCAGGACCCATTAAATCTCTTGCGGATTGGAAGCACGATTGATTCAATAAGCGACGCAGGAGAGCCGTCGCGATGGCTGATATGTTTTTGCTTTCGGAGGCGCAGATGCGCCGGATTGAGAGGTATTTTCCGTTATCGCACGGGATCGCGAGAGTCGATGACCGGCGGGTGATAAGCGGGATCATCTTCGTCATCAGGAATGGACTGCGCTGGCGCGATGCGCCGCGCGAATATGGCCCGCACAAGACGATCTACAACCGGTTCGTGCGCTGGAGCCGCCTTGGTGTGTTCAACAAAATCTTCGCCGAACTGGCGCGCAAGGCCGGCAAGCCGTCGCGGCTGATGATCGATGCCACGCATTTAAAGGCGCATCGTACCGCCGCGAGCCTTTTAAAAAAGGGCCTGTTCCCCGACGTATCGGGCGCACCAAAGGCGGCCTGAACTCGAAGCTGCACGCCGTATGCGATGGTCAGGGGCGACCATTGATCATGCTGCTCAGCGAAGGCCAGATGAGCGACTACAAGGGCGCGGCTTTGATGCTGCCAGCCATGCCGAAGGCCAGCAAACTGCTCGGCGACAAGGGGTATGATGCCGACTGGTTCCGAAAAGCTCTCGCCGAACGCGGGATCACAGCCTGCATCCCGTCGAAGTCCAACCGCAAGACGCCGATCGAACATGACCGCGAACTCTATCGCCAGCGGCACAAGATCGAGAACATGTTCGGCAGGCTCAAGGACTGGCGGCGCATCCACACCCGCTACGACCGATGCGCCCACACCTTCATGTCTGCCATCTGCATCGCAGCAATCGTCATCTTCTGGCTCTGATCAATGAGTCCTGAGCCTA
>NZ_BJNF01000159.1 GCF_006539545.1 Nitrobacter winogradskyi | reverse complement strand
CTCGTATCAATCCGCTGTTCCTTGCTGGTGGCTATGCCCAGTTTACCTACGGCTTTAACTACTGGGGTCCGACCGGCATCTTCACACGCGACACCCATGTCGTCGTGCGCAAGATGGAGAAGTTGGAATGGTAGGTGAGATCGCGACACATGATGATGATCATGATCACGACCATCATCATGATCACGATCATGAATCGGCTCCGGCGCACTTCAGTGCGCCTGAGCGGGTTAGCGCCGGGAAATACGTGACCATTAACTACACGCTGCGGACTAACGGTCAGATTCGGCACATTCGTTCAGCTGTATGGGGCGATGAGCCGTTGGAATATCAGCATGGAAGTGGACGGCTGCTGCCCGCTCTCGAGCGAGAGCTCGAGGGTCGGGTTGCAGGCGATCGATTTGAAGTGACGTTGCCGCCCGAAGAGGCTTACGGAGAACGGGACAAGGCGTTACAGCAGCGAGTGCCGGCTGAAACGTTTGGCGGTGTAGATCAAATTGAGCCGGGAATGTGTTTTCTCGCGCACAGCGACGACGAGCGCCGTGTAGAGAACGTGATTGTTACCGAGGTCGATGAGGATAATGGGTATGTGGTAGTTGATACCAATCACCCGCTTGCGGGCATGACGCTTGAGTTTGAGGGTAGCATCGTTGCAGTACGGGACACTCCAACCCCAGAAGGACATCAGCATATTGATCCGCTGATGGCCAGCATGGGTGATGGACTTGCGTTGGCTGCTGCGCAAGCAACAGTGGACTCACGCCGGAAGCGGAGTGATGAGCCTTCTAACTCAACTGGGCCTGATTCTGTCGATGAAAATGGTAGCGCATAAGTGCGCAACGACACTCTAAAATGAAGTC
>NZ_BJNF01000158.1 GCF_006539545.1 Nitrobacter winogradskyi | reverse complement strand
ATAAGAACGAGCCATAGGAACGAAGGAGTAGACACATGGACATCCGAGCTCAAGTTTCGATGGTCTTTCACCTGGACAAGTGCATCGGTTGCCACACCTGCAGCATCGCGTGCAAGAACATCTGGACCGATCGCAAGGGCACCGAGTACATGTACTGGAACAACGTGGAGACCAAGCCGGGTACGGGTTACCCGACACGTTGGGAAGACCAGACCAAGTATCGTGGCGGCTGGGTGGTTGACGGTCAGAGGCAGAAGAGCCTTCGGCTTCGGCTGCAGGGCAAGTGGGGAACGCTGACGAACATTTTCTACAACCCCTATCTGCCGACGCTTGACGACTATTTCGAGCCGTGGACCTACGATTACCAGAACCTGATCAATGCGCCGCTGGCTGACGAGCAGCCGACCGCGCGGGCGATCTCGATGGTGACCGGCAAGTACATGGACACGATCGAGGCGGGCCCGAACTGGGACGACGACCTCGGCGGTTCGCAGGTTTACGCTAACAATGACCCGAACTTCGACGGCGCTTCCGATGAGGAAATGCGCCAGATCAACGAGATCAACAGCACGGTGTTTTTCTATCTGCCGCGCATCTGCAATCATTGCCTCAATCCGGGATGCGTTGCGGCCTGCCCGCAGGGCGCGCTCTACAAGCGCGGTGAGGACGGCGTTGTGCTGGTGAGCCAGGAACGCTGCCGCGCCTGGCGCATGTGCGTCTCCGGTTGCCCCTACAAGAAGACCTACTTCAACTGGTCGACGGGCAAAGCCGAGAAGTGCATCCTGTGCTATCCGCGTCTTGAGAGCGGCCAGCCGCCGGCGTGCTTCCACTCCTGCGTGGGACGCATCCGGTATATCGGCCTCGTGCTCTACGATGCGGATGCGATCGAGGAGACCGCGAAGTCGCCGCAGGATCAGCTGGTGATGGCCCAGCGCAACATCATCAAGGATCCGTTCGATCCGGAGATCATCGCGGCCGCGAGGGCCAACGGGATTCCGG
>NZ_BJNF01000157.1 GCF_006539545.1 Nitrobacter winogradskyi | reverse complement strand
CTGATCGTTGAAATGGAGCTTGCTATGTTTTGTGTTGCCGGGAAGACGAGTTCGCGTGGCTGTGCGGCTATAGGTCTCAACGTAAAGTTTCCTTCACAGGCGCTTAAATCGCTCAAGGCATCGCTGTTGGTCACGACGGCGATTTGCGCCGTGATGGTGTTGCCGGATCCGGCCTGCGCGCAGAGCCCGACTGGCGGATCGGTTGTTGCAGGCACGGCCGGCATCTCGCAGGCGGGCGCCGTCACTAACATCAACCAGTCCACGCAGAAGGCGATCATCAACTGGCAGGGCTTCTCGGTCGGCGCGCAGAACACCGTCAATTTCAATCAGCCGAATAGTTCGGCAGCAACGCTCAACCGCGTCATCGGCAACGAGCAAAGCATCATCAACGGCGCCATCAACGCCAACGGCCAGGTCTTCATCGTCAACTCGGCGGGCGTGCTGTTCGGCAAGGGGTCGCAGGTTAATGTCGGGGGCATCGTTGCCTCGACGCTGGATATCTCCAACAACGACTTCATGGCCGGAAACTACAAGTTCTCCGGCACCTCAAACGCCTCGGTGGTCAACCAGGGCCGCATCCGCGCGCATGGCGGCGGTCAGGGCGGCGGCTATGTCGCGCTGCTCGGCAAGACGGTATCGAACGAGGGCATGATCGCGGCCAGGCTCGGCACGGTGGCGATGGCGGCCGGCGAGAAGATCACGCTGAACTTCGGCGGCGACTCGCTGCTGGATGTGACGATCGACAAGGGCACGCTGAACGCGCTGGTGCAGAACAAGCGGGCGATCATCGCCAATGGCGGGCAGGTGATTATGACCGCGAAGGCGGCCGATCAGGTCTTGTCGGCGCAGGTCAACAACTCCGGCGTGATCCAGGCGCGCACCATGGCGGCGCTGAAGGGCGGCGGTGGCGGCGGCACGGTAAAGCTCGGCAAGATCATACTCTATGCGCATGGCGGCACCACCAAGGTCTCCGGCAAGCTCGATGCCTCGGCACCGAAAGGCGGC
>NZ_BJNF01000156.1 GCF_006539545.1 Nitrobacter winogradskyi | reverse complement strand
TTCGTCATGTTCGGCGTGGTCTCCAGCGTCCGCACCAGATCGACCCGCTTGACCAGCGTCTCGCCGATCGCGACCGCGAGATCGGCCTTGATGCTGACATAGGTCGGCTTGTCCGGCTTCTTCTGCGGCGTCGCGCTCGATGTCGGCAGGTTGACCGGAAGATCGACGGTCGACAGCGGCGCGGCCACCATGAAGATGATCAGAAGAACCAGGATCACGTCGATGAACGGCGTGACGTTGATCTCGTGGGCTTCACCGTATTCCTCGTCGTCGTCGAAGCCGCCTTCCGCGATCGATGCGCCCATCGGCCTACTCCGCCGCGCGCGAGGTAAGAGAGCCGTGGGTGCGGTCCAGATCGCGTGACAGCAGCCGGCCGGCCGCTCCCGACGCACGCCCGACCAGTTCGGTGTAGCCCCGCGTCACGCGCGCGAAGTAGTTGTAGATGATGACCGCCGGAATGGCGGCGACAAGGCCGAGCGCGGTCGCGAGCAGCGCCTCGGCGATGCCGGGCGCCACCACCGCGAGGTTGGTGGTCTGCGACTTCGAAATCCCGATGAAGCTGTTCATGATGCCCCACACGGTGCCGAACAGGCCGACGAACGGCGACGTTGCGCCGATGGTGGCAAGCAGCCCCATGCCGAGCCGGATGCGGCGCGATTCCGCGCGGACGATCTCGGCGAAGCTCGACGCCGCCCGCTCCTTGATGCCGGCGTCGCTGGAAATGCCGGCCGACAGCCGCGCCTCGTGCATCGCCGACGCCAGCAGCGACGCCAGCACGCCCTCGCGCGCGCCGAGCGCCATCTGCGCCTCCGCCAGCGAGCGCGCGTCGCCGATCTTGTTCAGCGCCGCCCGCAGCGCGCGCCGCGCCAGCGACAGCTCCGCCAGCTTCGCGATGCAGATCGTCCACGTCACCAGCGACGCAAACGCAAGACCGATCATCACCAGCTGAACAACAATATCCGCCGACATGAACATCGACCACGGAGATAACTCGTGCGACGGGGAAGAATCGGGATTCAG
>NZ_BJNF01000155.1 GCF_006539545.1 Nitrobacter winogradskyi | reverse complement strand
GGCGCCGGTGGCTCCTTGGAACACCATTGCTATGGCTTTGGATTGGACCAAGCCGCCGCGCGTCGTGCAGTCCTCGACCTGGCACTATGCCCATAGCTGCCAGTGGCGCTACGAGCAGGAGTTCACCGAGTATGGCCTGACGGCTCCGAACCCGCGATGGGCCAAGGGTCACGCGATTGACCTCGAGGCGAAGTCGGTTCGTTGCGGCTGGATGCCGTTTACGCCACACTTTAATCGTAACCCGATTGAATTGGCTGCTGAGGCGGAGCGTGCGGGTGCGAAGAGCAGTGCGGACATCGTGACTCACGTTGTCGATCAGGTGACTAGCAAGAAGGTGAACTTTGCTATCGATGATCCTGATGCCGAGGAGAGTTGGCCTCGGATGTGGTTCATCTGGCGCGGTAACGCGATCCAGTCGAGCGCCAAGGGTCACGAGTTCTTCCTGCGTCACTATCTCGGTGCTCACGATAACTCGATTGCCGAGGATCGTGCCAAGGGTAAGACGCAAAGGGTGAAGTATCGGGACACGGCACCTCGCGGAAAGTACGACTTGGTCGTCGACTTGAACTTCCGTATGAACACGACATCGCTGTATTCCGACATCGTGTTGCCGACGGCGTTCTGGTACGAGAAGAACGACCTCAACACGACGGACCTGCACTCGTTCCTGCATGTGCTGGGACAAGCGGTTCCGCCGGTGTGGGAGTCCAAGACGGACTGGGAGATCTTCAAGCTGATCTCCAAGAAGGTGAGCGAACTGTCTCCGCTGGCCTTCTCCAAGCCGGTGCGTGACGTGGTCGTTCAGCCGCTGATGCACGATACGCCCGACGAGCTGGCTCAGCCCGAGATTCTCGACTGGGCCGAGGGCGAGTGCAAGCCTGTACCGGGCAAGTCCTTCCCGCATGTGCGGGTGGTCGAACGCGATTACGCGAACTTGTATAACAAGTTCATTTCGTTCGGACCAAAGGCGCGGGAGGATGGTGTCTCTGCGGTCGGCGTGAACATTCCGATCAAGAAGCAGTACGACCAGATGCTTGATAACCCC
>NZ_BJNF01000154.1 GCF_006539545.1 Nitrobacter winogradskyi | reverse complement strand
GGGATTTTCCAGCATCTGGTCGTACTGCTTCTTGATCGGAATGTTCACGCCGACCGCTGAGATACCATCCTCGCGCGCCTTTGGTCCGAACGAAATGAACTTGTTATACAGGTTCGCGTAGTCGCGTTCGACCACCCGCACATGCGGGAAGGACTTGCCCGGCACCAGCTTGCACTCGCCCTCGGCCCAGTCGAGAATCTCGGGCTGAGCCAGCTCGTCGGGCGTATCGTGCATCAGCGGCTGAAGCACCACGTCGCGCACCGGCTTGGAGAACGCCAGCGGAGATAGCTCGCTCACCTTCTTCGCAATCAGCTTGAAGATTTCCCAGTCCGTCTTGGACTCCCACACCGGCGGAACCGCCTGTCCCAGCACGTGCAGGAACGAGTGCAGGTCCGTCGTGTTGAGATCGTTCTTCTCGTACCAGAACGCCGTCGGCAGGATGATGTCGGAGTACAACCCCGTCGTGTTCATGCGGAAGTTGATGTCGACAACGAGGTCATACTTCCCCACCGGCGCGGTGTCTCGATACTTGACCGTCGTCGTTTTGCCTTTCGCACGCTCCTCAGCGATGACATTGTCATGCGCGCCGAGGTAATGGCGCAGGAAGAACTCGTGGCCCTTGGCGCTCGACTGGACCGCGTTACCGCGCCAGATGAACCACACGCGCGGCCAGTTCTCCTTGGCATCCGGATCATTGATCGCCAGATCCAGCTTCTTGCTTGCGACCTGATCCGCAACGTACGTCTCAATATCCGCGGGCGTCTTCGCGCCGGCGCGTTCGGCGTCAGCCACCACGTCAATCGGGTTACGATGGAAGTTCGGCGTAAACGGCATCCAGCCGCAACGAACCGACTTCGCCTCGAGGTCGATCGCGTGGCCCTTGGCCCATCGCGGGTTCGGAGCCGTCAGGCCATACTCGGTGAACTCCTGCTCGTAGCGCCACTGGCAGCTATGGGCATAGTGCCAGGTCGACGACTGCACGACGCGCGGCGGCTTGTTCCAGTCCAGCGCCATCGCAACAGTGGACCACGGCGCAACGGGCGCG
>NZ_BJNF01000153.1 GCF_006539545.1 Nitrobacter winogradskyi | reverse complement strand
CGAAAGGAATACGGCGGGCTCGAGCTTGATCAGGCGAAGCGGATGAAAGAGCTGGAGCGCGAGAACGTTCGTCTCAAGCGCCTGGTTGCCGATCTGTCGCTGGAGAAGCAGGTGCTCAAGAATGTGGCCTCGGGAAACTTGTAAGCCCTGAGCGGCGCCGACAGGCCGTTGAAGGCATTCGGGCGAAGTATGGTTTGTCCGAACGTCACGCCTGCCGGATTGTCGACCAGCCCCGCGGAACGCAACGATACACCACTATTGTCCGAGCCGATGAAGATTGCGCTGACGAGAGCGATTGTCTCGCTGGCGTCTCGGTATGGACGTTATGGCTATCGTCGGACACATCGCTGCTGACCCAGGCGGGGTGGCAGGTCGGCTGTGATCGCGTTCAGCGGATCTGGCGCCGCGAGGGGCTGAAAGTGCCCAGGAAACAAAAGCCGCGAGGCCGGCTCTGGCTGAATGACGGATCCTGCATCCGGTTGAGGCCGCAGCACCGCAATCATGTGTGGAGCTACGATTTTGTCGAGGCGCAGACACATGACGGTCGCAAGCTCCGCCTGATGACGCTGATCGATGAGTTCACCCGGGAATGCCTGGCCATCCGTGTGGCGCGTCGCATCAACAGCTTCGGCGTCATCGAGACGATGGCCGATGTGATGCTCACCAAGGGCATCCCCGAACACATCCGCTCCGACAACGGCGCGGAGATGACGGCCAAGGTGGTTCGCAACTGGCTTGGAAAACTCGGCGCCAGGACGCTCTACATCACGCCGGGCAGCCCGTGGGAGAACGGCTATTGTGAGTCCTTTAACGGCAAATTGCTAACGGCAAATTGCGCGACGAATGCCTCAACCAAAAAGTCTTTTACAGTCTGAGAGAAGCTCAGGTCGTGATAGAGCAATGGCGCAATCACTTCAACACGATACGTCCGCACTCATCGCTCGGCTATCGACCACCGGCACCCCAGACATCCACAGCCCAACGGCTTCAACTGGATCAGTGGGCCACCGTGCAGTAGTCTCTATCCCGCTGGTCCAAAATATCCGTCAGGTC
>NZ_BJNF01000152.1 GCF_006539545.1 Nitrobacter winogradskyi | reverse complement strand
GGCGATCCGCGATGCGCTCAAGCCTTATCACGGACGTTTGCGGCGGGTCGGTCACGAGGCGGGTTCGCTGTCGCCGTGGCTGCATCCGGAGATGCTCAAACTTGGTCTGCCGGCGGTGTGCCTGGAGACCCAGCATGTGCGCGCGGCGCTGTCGGCGCAGCGCAACAAGACCGACCGGGCGGACGCGCTCGGGATCGCGCATATCATGCGCACCGGCTGGTTCCGGCAGGCGCATATCAAGAGCGAGAGCTGCTACCGGATACGGCTGTTGCTGACGCAGCGGCGCAACCTCAAAGCCAAATTCCTCGATCTGGAAAACACCATCCGGCATTCGCTGAAGGCGTTAGGTATCAAACTCGGCGGCACCTCGCGCGGCACCTTCGATCAGGCCGTGCGCGAGGCGGTGGCGCAGGATGCGCTCACCGCGGAGCTGATGGATGCGATGCTGACGGCGCGGGCGATGCTGTGGAAGCAGTATTGCCGGCTGCACGATCTGGTGGTGCGTTTTGTCGCCGGCAACGAATTGTGTCGGCGCTTCATGCAGATTCCCGGCGTCGGTCCGGTGACGGCGCTGAGCTTCATGACGGCGATCGACGATCCGTCACGGTTCCGCCGCTCGCGTGACGTTGCCGCATACTTCGGCCTGACGTCGCGACGCTGGCAGTCGGGCACGTCGATCGACGTGCAGGGCCGGATCAGCAAGGCGGGTGATCCGGATGTGCGGCGCGCGCTCTATGAGGCGGCCTCGGCGCTGCTGACGCGCTTCAAGCGCAAGGACAAGGTCAAGACCTGGGGCATGAGCATCGCCAAGCGCTCGTGTCATCGCAAGGCCTGCGTTGCGGTGGCGCGCAAGCTGGCGGTGATCATGCATGCGATGTGGATCGACGGCACCTTCTATATCGGCGATCCGGCTTTGAGCGAACAGGATGTTGCCGCACGCGCGGCGGTGAAGGACCGCAAGCTGCTCGGAGCGTATCGATGAACAATGTGCAACACGAGGTATTGAGCCGCACGCCATGGTGACAACGGCCTTTTGAACGACGGAGCTCCGCGCGAGCGGATGAGGACTGGTGCAGACCAAGGACGACGGGACGCACGTTATCTTGCCTGTGGCCGGACGCCGGATGGCGTCTTCGGACCACGCCGGATTG
>NZ_BJNF01000151.1 GCF_006539545.1 Nitrobacter winogradskyi | reverse complement strand
AGTCTACGCAGCGGATTGCGGCTGATGAAGGTCCGCATCGGCCAGAAGAACGGCACCAACTCACTCGCCACATAGGCGGTCGAGCGCACCCGCAGACGCCGGCCGAGGTTCAACGCATCCACCATGACCATCCTCCGATCGAAGCCGGTATTGCAGCAGCGGCGCTAACGCCGGTGATCACCACGGAAAGAGACCCGATGGCCGACATACGCGTGCCGCCAGATACCCAGGGATCGGTACGACGCAACAGCGGCCAGTAGGTTGGTGGTGTTTGGTTGAGGCGACTAGGCCCACATGCACATCTTAGGTGACGTGCCGACAAAGTAGAAATTCGATCTGTTTATTCTATGCCTAAGGCAAGCTGATGAAACATCATCGATCGTCGAGGCGATCGCGAAGACCACGAGTCCTATGAGAGAGCGTATGACGTGGAGCCAAGCGTCTCCCGCAATGTACGACTGTTGACATAACAACTCTGTCATTCATGCGCGGGCTGCGCTGTCGTACTTTAAGCTACGGAATTCATAAAGACTTCGGAAATTAAGGGGATTCTGTATTTGCAGTTCTGCATTGCGGATCTGCCGTAGCGCGCGCTTGCGTTCAAAAAGAATGAAGAGCGATTGCGAAGACGTCGGAATGCTTTGCTGACGCAATCAAAATCGACATCAGGGATGCTTATTCAACGTTGTGTAGTTCTTCGACCATCGCGATTACCACAGAGGAGATCGTCGCATCGCGCATGGATTGGATTATTGCAAAAAAGAAAAGCTCAAGCCTATGTTGGAACGCCATCTAGGATTGAGTCCTCCAAGCTGCCGTAAGGCAAATGACTCTTGCTGCGGTATCCATCGCGGCGGGAGCACCTACCCCGAACCAATCAGGTTGGCGGATTTCTGTTTGCCTGCAAATGAGCGGGCGGACTTTCGACGCGATTAATCCTGCGCACAACAAACGACGGAGGGAATAGCACCTTCCGGCGAAGGGCAGCCCTTTGGAAAAGGAAAGGCGTGATGAGCGGTATCGATATGGCGGTTACACGAAAACCTGCGATCGAATTCATTGACCGAACCGGCGGCTGACTCCGCAAAGCGGTTTGAAGAAGCAGATTGAAGAATGTGATGTGAATGACGACGGGCCTCTCGGCCGGTCGAAGGCACTGAGGAGACG
>NZ_BJNF01000150.1 GCF_006539545.1 Nitrobacter winogradskyi | reverse complement strand
GAGGTGGACCCGCTTGGTGAGACAGTTTGGCGGCCTGGCTAAGGTGGATCGGGTTCGTTTCTACGCCGCCAATTGCTCCGTCATTTCCGCCATAGCATGGACTTCGTCGGGCGTCCTGCCGGCGAAGGTCGAGTGCGGGCGTCGCCGGTTGTAATAGTCTATCCAGGAGCCGATGCCGCAGCGGGCTTGGCTTCCCGTTTCGAATGCGCTGAGGAAGACGCACTCATATTTGAGGCTGCGCCACAGTCGTTCGATGAAGACGTTGTCCATCCAGCGGCCGCGCCCGTCCATGGAGATGCGGATGCCGGCATCCTTCAGCGTCGTCGTGAAGGCGAAGCTAGTGAACTGCGAGCCTTGGTCGGTGTTGAAGATGTCGGGCCTGCCATGGCAGGCGATCGCCTCTTCGAGAGCGGCAACACAGAAGTCGGCATCCATCGTGTTCGACAACCGCCAGGCCAGGACCTTGCGGCTGAACCAGTCCATGATGGCCACGAGGTAAAGGAAGCCGCGCCGCATCGGGATATAGGTCACATCGGCACACCAAACGTGATCCGGCCGCTCGATCGTCAGGTGCCGCAGCAGGTAGGGATAGATGCGATGCTGCGGATGCGGCTCGCTGGTTCTCGGCACCTGGTAGATCGGCGACAGACCGATCTTGCGCATCAGCCGCCGGACCCGCTTGCGACCCACGCACCAGCCCTGACGCCGCAGATGCCGGGCCATCTGCCGGGAGCCATACCAGGGCGTCTCCATGAAGGCCTCGTCGATGGTGCGCATCAGTTCGAGGTTCTCGGGCGTCTCGCCGGCGGGCTGTCGGTAGAACGACGCCCGCGAGATCGAGACCAGTTCGCACTGGCGGCGGATCGAGAGCCGGTTGTGATCGGGGTCAATCATCATTCTCCTCCGATCCAGGCTCAGCGATCGAAGGCCTTGGCCAAAAAATCCCGCTCAACGACAAGCTGGCCAATCTTGGCGTGCAGCTTGGTCACCTCGGCTTCCCGGCCGACCTGCGCATCAGCAGCCTTGTCGTCGAACGTCTTGGCCAGGTTCTCGATGGCCTGCCGTTTCCACTGCGTAATCTGGTTCGGATGAAGCTGGTGCTTTGTCGCCAGTTCCGAAATCGTCCGCTCGCCACGGATCGCCTCAAGCGCAACCTTGGCCTTGAACTCAGCCGTAAATCGTCTGCGTGTCTTCATACCGGATCGTCCTTTTCATCGGGCGATCCACCTTATGCCCCTGTCTCAGAAACCGGCACCACCTCA
>NZ_BJNF01000149.1 GCF_006539545.1 Nitrobacter winogradskyi | reverse complement strand
CATTACAGTTGCTGTTTTGATTTGAAGTGAGCGCACTGAGCGGCAGCCTGGTGAGCTCTGCGCCAGCAAGACCATGCGATGATGTGTGCGGGTTGAATACGCTTTCGCGCGAGTCGGATGGCAACGCGGCGAATTTCCTGGATCGACCAACGGATCAGTGGCGGCGTGGTGATGCTTTGGCTTTTGCCGGTGGGCGGGGTTTGGTTTTTTTGGGCGGCGGATTAGCGCGATGTCGGATCGCCGCCATCATGGCGAAGGCGAGCATCACCAGGGACACATGACGGTGCCAGCCATGCCAGGATCGGCTCTCGTTGTGATCGAGCCCGAACTCGTTTTTCGCGGTTTCAAAGCTGTCCTCGATTGCCCACCGATGGCCTTCAACCGCGACCAGCGTTTCAATCGATGTTCCCACTGGACACCAGGTGGTGAAGAAGGCGAGGTCATCATCGGCGATGCGACGACGGATCAGCAGACCGCGTGTCCACAAACCATCATTTGTGCTGTTGAACTGCCCGGCCTCGAGATCGGCCAATTCGAGATAACACCAGTCGTGCAGCCGCGGTCCTTTGGTTCCGGCTCCCGCCGACAGGCGCTTCCAGTCGGATGAGCGCCGCGTCCGGGCGATGTCTGCAGCCGTCCCGGCGACCGGCGGTCGCTTGCCCCAGGATCGAAACACATGAGCGCTGCTGACCCCAAGCACGTAGCCTTTGCCTGCCCGGCGTAGTTGCTGTTCGATGTCGCCAACACCGTAGACGGTATCACCGGCAACCCACTTGAATGGGACAGACGCGGCTATCGCGCGTGCGATCATTCTTGTCGCAAGCTTCGGTTTGGTCGCAAAGCCGACGTCGGCAGGCACATAGGCGGCTTTCAGACGGTCGGGATCGTCAGTCCATTCCTTCGCAAGATACAACGCTCGATCGATGAACGCATGACCATGACGCGAAACATAGGTCGCAAAGACGCCGATCTGGCAGTTCGTGATCTTCCCTGCCGAACCCGTATATTGCCGCGCCACTCCGCATGACGCTTTGCCCTGTTTGAGAAAGCCGGTCTCGTCGATCACCAGCACCGCATCGTCATCCGCCAGATGCTCGATGACATAGTCGCGCACGATATCGCGCAGGGCATCCGCTTCCCATCGCCCACGACCCAGAATCGCCTGCTGGCGCCAGGGACCAGAATCCCCGGCAGCCTCCGCGCGCATCCAACCGGTCTTGCGCGGCTCATCTCCGAGCAGGCCTTCCAGGAACAGACCGGCATTCGCCGCAACACGCTGTTGTGTGAACAACGGACGTATCCGCTGCTTGATTGCTCGAAGCGACGCCGCCCACAACGCAAGCGCCTCCTCAATCGACGCTGCATGCGTCCACGATCTCCGAATCATGGGTGCCCATGGATTCAGACGCCCCTCAAAACAGCAACTGTAATG
>NZ_BJNF01000148.1 GCF_006539545.1 Nitrobacter winogradskyi | reverse complement strand
GCGCTGAGCGCGGAACATGACGGTCCAGATCTCCTGATCCTTCACCGCATAATTGCCCCCCGGCTTGCTGACAGCCCAATTGGGAGGAACAGCCGCAACGCCGGCGAACTTCTGATCCAACATGCTGTAAGCCGCTTCCGTCGTGAACGTCAGATTCTTGACAGGCGTCCAGCGAACGTTCGCGCCGACCTGCCCGATGTTGTAATCTGGATTGCAGGTGGAGAGACCCCCACCGATGGCGCCGGGAATTGATACACCGCACATATAGGCCTTGGCTCCGCCGGTGTACCTGACCGATGCGTAGGCGCCGAATATCGAACTGCTCCAGTACTGATTCCAGTTGTGAACGTAGGCGCCGCGCATGCCCCAGGTCGTGACCAGCTGAAGATCGCCGTTGGGCGCGTAGACGGAATCGGGCGCGAAGCCGAAGCCCACGCTGCCCACGCCGAAGCCTGAATAGATCGTGCTGCCGCCCGCCTGAGCAGCCATGTCCTGGATGTTGTAGCGGGTCGCGCCGTTGGTATAGACGGCCGAGACGTTGATCACGTCGCCCGGACCCGTCGGGATGTTTCTAATCGTCAGAGCGATCTGACCGGCCCAACCCCACTTGTTCGCGGGACCGCCGGTGGTTTCATCGCCCCCGTAGTAGGCGGGGTTGTTATGATGCGCCGCGGCCGACGCCTGGAACAGACCCCAGGCCTGATCGACGCGGAGTTGGCCGACGATATCCGGAAAAGTGGTTCCGGCATTCGCGCTGAGACCGTAGCCGAAGAGAGGCGAGCCGAAGAAGACGATGCCCAGGAACGGAGGGCTGATGATGGTGCCCGGCGATCCAACCCCGAGGTTGTGAATGCCGGCCTGATAATACGCGCTCGGATCCTGCACGCCGATCGAGCCTGATATGCCATCGCCGAACTCCGCGGTATAGGTGAACTGGTTCACGCCCGTGAACGCGCCGCCGCCGCCGACAAGACCATCATAGATATTTCCGGGATAGTTACCCCAGGGAGCAGTAAACTGTGAGACAGCTTTACCCATCGTGAAGCCGGCGAACTGGATGAAGGCGAAGAACACGTTGAGCTGACCGCCGGAGATTCCGCCGGTCGGATTTCCGTCATACGCAGTCCCGCCGACGCGCAAGCCTGCGTAGCCGCCCGAGGTCCAGGTGAAGCCTCCGTCGAAATAGCTGCGAACCACGCCGTAGTCCGTCGCGGTGCGGGTGTCGAAGGTCAGGTCCGCGCGCGCGCGCCAGGTGAAAGCGTTGGAGTGACGGTTCTGCGCTCCGGCCTGATTCGAGGTGTTGCCCATGAAAATTGCATTGGTGTTCACACCCAGGTCGGCACGCATATAGCCGCCGAGCTTGATGCAGGTTTCGGTGCCGGGGATATAGTAGAAGCCAGCGCCATACAAAGAGCATACCTTTACGTACTCGACCGCCTTCGCCTTCAACGGAAGATCAGCAGCCTGCGCCCCGCCTATGATGACCAGAGCGGTCGTCGATCCGAGAAAAAAACTCTTTATCCAATCCATTATCAAACCCCAAGTTTCTTTGTCATGGCGGGTTCGAGTCTGCTGGGCGCAACACTCGAAG
>NZ_BJNF01000147.1 GCF_006539545.1 Nitrobacter winogradskyi | reverse complement strand
GGGAAGCGCTTGTGGCGGTTGAGATGCGCCATCAGCGCGGCGCGCCAGGTCGCCGGCGACATCGACGACGCCATGCCTTCGGCCGGCGCGGCCGCGCGATCAGCACGCTGCGCCTGCGAACTCTGCGGCGCGGTGGTGCGCGGCGCCTTCTTCTGCTTTTTCTTCTTCGGCTTCGGCTTCGGCGGCTCGACCTTGGACGGCAGCACAACCTCCGCCTTCTCCACCTTCGGCGTTTCCGGCAGCTTGACCTCGGCCTCCTTCACCTCCGGAGGCGTCGGCTCGGGATCAGGCTTCTCCTCGATCGGCTTCTCCGGATCGACCTGCTCCTCGGCCTCCACCATCTCCGGCCCCGGCGCGACGTCCTGCTGCGGCGCCTCGGGCGCGACAGCCATCGGCGCCAGCTCCATCATGATCGCCGCCGGAGGATCGCCCGGCGCCTCCGCCGCCGCCGGCCAGTGCAGCGCCATCCAGATGCCGCCGGCATGCAGCGCCACCACCGCAAGCCCGGCCGCGGTCCAGCGCAGCGCCGCCGCCCGGCTCACATCATCGCCGACCCGGCCGTCCGGGTCGCGCCAGTCGATTTTCATCATGGCGCAGGCGCCGCCGCCGGCGCGGCTCCGCCCGCCGCCACCGCCTGCCCGGTATCCTCAAGCCCCACCAGCGCGATCTTGAGATAGCCGGCCTCGCGCAGCAGGTTCATCACCTTCATCAGCTCGGTATAGGCCACCGTCCCGTCGGCGCGCAGAAACACCCGCTGCTCGCGGTCATTGTTGGTCTGCTGGTCCAGCGTCGCCTGCAAGGTGTTGCGCGGCACGTCGTCATTGCCGAGCGCCAGCGTCAGGTCCTGCTTCACCGTCAGAAACACCGGCTTGTCCGGACGCGGCTGCGGCTGCGCGTTCGACACCGGCAGATCGACCGCGACATCCACCGTCGACAGCGGCGCCGCCACCATGAAGATGATCAGCAGCACCAGCATCACGTCGATGAACGGCGTGACGTTGATCTCGCTCAACTCATCGATGCCGCCATCCTGCGGGTTCTTCAGCGATACCCCCATGGCGCATCACTCAGCAGCAGAGCGGCCGCGCGACAGCGCCACCACCGACGGGCCAAGCCCCCGCTCCTGCCGCTCCAGGTCGCGCGAGATATGCTGGACGATCTCGCCCGAGGCGTCCGACAACAGCGCCCGGTAGCTCGAAAGCGCGCGCGCGAACACGTTGTAGATGATCACCGCCGGGATCGCGGCGACAAGCCCGAGCGCGGTCGCGAGCAGCGCCTCGGCGATGCCCGGCGCCACCACCGCGAGGTTGGTGGTCTTGGTCTGCGAGATTCCGATGAAGGCGTTCATGATGCCCCACACCGTGCCGAACAGGCCGACGAACGGCGCGGTCGCGCCGATGGTCGCCAGCAGGCCGGTGCCGCGGGCGATGTCGCGCCCCGCCTTGGCTTCGATCCGCGACAGCGCGATCGCCAATCGCTCCTTGATGCCCTCGGAGGACAGATCGCCCGAGCGCTGCAGCTCGCGCTCCGCCGCCGTCATCAGATCCGCCACCGTGCCCTCACAGGTCCAGCCCTCGGCGATCTCGGCGCGCGCGGCATCGAGGCTGTCGGCGCGCTCCAGCTTGCGCACGCAGCTCTGCGCCCGCCGCCGTGAGGCCGCAAGCTCGATCCCCTTCGCCAGCCAGACCGTCCACGTCACCAATGATGCGAACGCCAGACCGATCATCACCGCCTTCACGACGATGTCGGCCTGCATGAACATGCCCCACGGCGACAGATCCTGC
>NZ_BJNF01000146.1 GCF_006539545.1 Nitrobacter winogradskyi | reverse complement strand
CCTACCGCATATCAAATCCGGGCATATTGATGATGCAATCCGCCCAGAATCAGGCGACAGAGAATGCGTCCGGCTGTCTCGGCGGCGCGTGATATCCGCGCGCCTTTGTTCAATGACAAATGGGTGCGTGAGCCGTTGTAGTGTTGTAGTAGTAGCTCATGTACGAGAGCAGCACGTGGCGCAGATGGCGTTCGCCGAATAACACGATATGATCAATACATTCCCTGCGGATCGATCCGATCGGCCGTTCGGCATATGCGTTTTGCCAGAGTGAGCGAGCGGAGGTCGGGCGATCTCGAATACCGATGGACCTAACCCGACGCAGGAATATAGCGCTGTAGGCGCCATCGCGGTCCCGGATCAAATAACGAAGGATTTGCTCCCAGCCGCAAGCTTGAGGCGAACCATTCGGCCGTCGGATGCGCGGTTACTCCAAACCACAGGATCTGCCGCCGTCCATGGCCCATGGTCAGCAATCCATAAACAGAACGAATCACGAAAAGGTCCCTTGCGCCAATGCCGTCAGCATATTTCCGAAGGAACGTCTTCCAACCCTGCGACGGAGGGCCCCCCTCCGCACCATATACTTGGCCACGCTGGTCTGGCCTACCCTGATGCCACGCGCGGAGATGTAGCCGAACGCCTGTGCGAACGGGCCACGGCGGGCCATAGACAGCTTAAGCGGGACCCTCTCATATCTGGTCCAACGCGCGGCGGATCGCCTCGGCATCGGTGGCGAATCCGGCATCGCCCGTGGCCGCGTGAAGCCTCTCAAAAAGCTGTAGCGCTTCCTGATAATATATGCGGGCGCCCGAGACATCGCCCGCGGCGTGGGTTGCTAGGGCAAGCCTTGACAAGCGGAAGCCATGGCCTCGCCATTCTAGAACGGAACGCGGAGTGCCTTTCGTGGCTGAAGCCTCCACGGCTACTTGATAAAGTTCCCGCGCTGCTGCGAAGTCGCTCTCTGCCTCCGTCGCGGATGCAAGCGCGGAAACTGCTAGCGCCAACATCGGACCAGCCTCGTCCTCGCCGTATAGCGAGGTCATTTCACGGGCGAGATCATAAGATTCTTTCAACAGCGATCCGCCACCACCTGATCCGCCAAGGCTCTTGATGATGTTTCCCATCCGGACACAGGCGCAACATAGATCGGTGAAGCTGGTCGGGCTCGGATCACAGCGGTGCAGGTCGCGGCAGTGGCGAAGACTTTCGGCATAATAGACCTCGGCTTCCGCTGCACCGTACACACCACCTCAACGATGTTTCCGCGCCGGGCAAGCGCGGTCTGCAGCAGACGCCGCGGCGCGGTGTCGGTGCGATCACGCGCGCCTATTTCAGCACGCGCTACGATGGATGCCGTCACCTCATCCAGCTCGGCAGCACCCCAGTTAATAGGCTTCGACGATCGACAAAGCATCGACCACAGTCGCGGCGTCCGGATTATCCTTCAGTAGCGGAAGCGCGCGCCGCGCGACGCCACCGGCTGCATAGATATCCTTTCGCGCGAGTTCACGCCGCGCCATCTCCGCCAGGGCCGTTAGTGCAGTACTTGGTTTGCCGCTGGTGAAGGCAAGGAGCTCGGCAGCCGGACTCTCGCGCAAATCATGGGTGCGAGCCTCAAAGCGTGACTCGATCGCCACCTCAAAGGCCGCTCGCGCTGCCATGGGGTCAACTAGGTTCGGCAGGTGATCGCAAGCGGCTTCGTTATAGGACCTGTGGCGGAACTCGCCAAGTCCCGCTGATTCAAGGCTCACGAAAGCATAGGGACGCTCTGCGCTAGGGCCG
>NZ_BJNF01000145.1 GCF_006539545.1 Nitrobacter winogradskyi | reverse complement strand
CGCCCGAGCTGGCCTTGCGCCTTAACATCGTCATCGGCAGCACGGCTGAGACGTGGCTGCGGATGCAGGCCGCCTATGACGCGGCGAAGGTGCGCGAACGCGCCGGAGAGATCGGCAAGGGTTTGAAGCGGATTCCGGTTCCGACGGGATTGACGATGAGCCGACCGGGACTTGGTTGAGCGCAACTAACCTAGCGCGAAGCCAGCTCTAACAACCAATATCAGATTTTGTCGTCGCCCATCCTATCACTGATTTTGTGTCGGGCGATCAGCAACCGGCTTTCGCTGGATACTTACCAACCCATCGAAACTGCATGAAGTTCCGTGAAGCGGATGGCACTTATTACCTTCCTTGATTTTAACGCGCTTCCCATCCTGCTTAAAACGGATCACGCAGCCTGGCCAATCCGGACGCATCTCCCATTGATCGGCGCGAACTTTCTTCAACTTGCCATCCGCGTTCCCCACACACCCCGGCTTGGTAACTTCGATAGCCGCGTCGGCCCCTTTCACGGATAAAACGATATCGCCGCCATAATCTGCTGTACCCTCGTATTCTCCCGGCTCAAGCGCCGCTCCGCCTGTTTGTGCTGCAAGGAGCGCGCTGCCGACGCCTTTGACTGCCTCCGGCACGGGTTGGCGCACCTGTTTATCGTCGTAATAATCGCCCGGCGAGATGTTCTTCACCGTCTTTCCTGCCTCGACCACCACCGGGATCAAGGCATGCGACTTGCAAGTTCTAGCGTCGTAACCGCATGTCACTAATTCGGAATAGTAGGCACGAGAGCCGTCTTTATTATAATTATCCTTGCTGTCCAGCGGTAAAATCGCGAAGACATAATAGGTGCCCGCAGGAACGCTGAGCTGATAACCTGTTCCTCCTTTATTAGGTAACTTGATTTTCTTCGACGTGCAGACGGTCGCCTTGGTGTCGATATTCTCAGCGCAGGCGTTGAGGTCGGATGGAATAAAATCGCTGGGATACGCTAACCTACCTTCAATCCGCCCCATCGTCGCAGTGGGAGAGATGGTGGCGGCAGTTGCAGGGACGGCAACTATGTGGCGGGCAGCGTCGAGCTTCTCGATCCTTCCGCCAGCGCCGCAGCTCTTGACTATCAGCTCCAGCCTTTCGCCTTCTCGAAGCAGATTATCGAGTGCCGAGACGATTGACGCTCGCAGCTTCTCGTCCTCGATCGTACCTGGATCGCGGAGATTGATATAGCTCTCACCGAACTTGTCGTCCTTGAAGGTAATGCCGGCGAAGCCGCGGCCTTCCTCAAAGTGACGCTTTAGGATCGTTCCGGTCGATCGCGCCGTAGGGCATGCAGTTGTAGCGGTCAGGTTACTGACCTCGATCGCTGATTTTCCGTCTGGCCCAAGCCTGACTTGCGGATCGTCCGGAGCGGCGATTGCCGAAGCAGCCGCCAGTACGCTTGCAAGCAGGCAGGTAGAAGAAAACTTCAGCATTAACGCTCCCCATCCCGGATTGTTGAGAGTATGAAGCCGGATATAGATTTATAGCTATACACTGTCAGCGGCATAGCCCACCTTGGGAGGGTACGTCATCCCCGCGTCCGCAGAACTTCGTTATGGAGCGTTTAATGCTATGGGCCTCCTGAATTTTAACCTAAATTGATCCCTATAGAGGAAGAGGTGGAATTGGCCTTTGGCCGATGAAGTTTTCAATTGAAAACTGGGGGCGCTGCCCCCACGACGTGTCAAAGGGTGGGTACTCGCAATCCTCGCCATGCTCGACTCGGGCTGACGCCTTGGTCTTCGGTTGCTCCGCTCCCGGCTACGCCGCG
>NZ_BJNF01000144.1 GCF_006539545.1 Nitrobacter winogradskyi | reverse complement strand
GCTCTAGTCCACGGAGATCACAGGCTCAGCCATAGCACAGCAGGTACACTGTTGCCATCCAGATAGGTAAGTAGTCCCATTACTCCAGCCTTGTCCGAAGAAAGGCACCGTCATCGGATTCCCGCCACGCACGCCCTGGACGAATGCACAGCTATCGGAAATGTGCTGGCGGTGATGGTGGTGATATGAGGCAGCCCGCGTAGCACGCGTCCCAATTTCGAGTTCCCCTGCTTGAGCCATAACGACCGAGACGGCCACTATCGCGGTCGCTAGCAAGAGAGTTCGCAGCCAGCCCATCGATCCATCCTCATCTTAATCGCGAATTCGTTCGCCCATTCTGTATCAAATCTGGCAACGGCGAAAGCCCCGGCGAGACCGGTTCTCCTTCGATTCTCTTCATCGCCCGCGTTGGCCTAAATTGGCCACGCATCAATCCCGGCTCGGATCGATCCACCAACCCCTCTTCGCAGGCCGGCAGGCGCATGACGGACGCAGCGCGCAGGACATAATCGACACCGTCGAACGCGGCGACGTGCTGCTAGCGGATCTGCCCTACGGCTCCAACGCCCTGCGCCAGACCTTGGCC
>NZ_BJNF01000143.1 GCF_006539545.1 Nitrobacter winogradskyi | reverse complement strand
AGCAAAATCAAGCACTATCGCGCGGTCGCCACCCGATACGACAAACGTGACGACAACTTCATCGCAAGCATAAAACTCGCCTTAATCCGAATCTGTTTGCGGTTTATTGAGTCGATGACCTAGTCTAAAATAGACGGTAGTACGGACGAGACGGAATTCGATCGTTATAATTTACTACCCATCATCGCTTGTGATGGGGCACGTAGACCGACGCACGGGTTAAGAAATGCTTCCAGTACTAAAGCATCATCTGTGGCGCCGCGTGCGGGCTGCATACTACGCTTTTGCCCTGGAGCGACTGCCTCTTGGCGCTACGCTAGGACGCTTCGTCAGCGAGTGGGAGACGGCGCAAGGCTTTGGAGATAGTCCAAAAGCGAAGCCTACATGGGACGCCGAGTACGGCGATGGACGCTGGGCCTACATGGGCCAGCAGCACGAACTCACTCGTTACTGGACACTCATAGGTTATATGCACTCTCTTGGTCGCGGTCGCGAATACCTTGACGTCGGCTGCGGAGAAGGACTTCTATTTGAACGTTTCAAGCCTCTAGATTATCAGCGTTTCGTCGGAGTTGACATATCGGATGTCGCGATCGAGAAGCTGCGTCGCTATAATGACCATCGCACAAGTTTTCTTTCGGCCGATGGGGACGTTTATGAGCCCGATGGCTATTTCGATGTCATCGTCTTCAATGAGTCGCTTTACTACTTGCGCGCGCCTGTACGATCACTTGAACGTTACGCTCAATCACTCAAACCTGACGGTTGCATGATTATCTCGACGTACACGGCATCGAGACGATCGTTAGCGGTGTTGCGGGATGCAAAGCGAACGTTCAAGGTGTTGGATGAAGCCAAGACAACTCAGGGACAAAACTCTTGGCTTTGCACAGTGCTGAAACGCTGAACACGACGTCGGGGGAGGTAGGGTATCCTTCACCATTGATCGACTGTCTTGATGCTTCGCGTTGATGTTAGCGTATCCTGCAACTCGTCCATTATCTTTGCCGTAGCGTCCCCCCTCGCTCCAGCCTCCTACCGCCCGGACGGTGGTGGATGAAGGGGCAGCCCGTGTCGCAGATGTCCCGCGAGATTATCCGGCAGCTTCATTGCCTGCCCTTACGATGGAACTTCTCATCCGTCTCCGGCGTACCAAGCGCCATCGATAGCACATACGTTCGATATGTCGTCACTT
>NZ_BJNF01000142.1 GCF_006539545.1 Nitrobacter winogradskyi | reverse complement strand
ACGTCCATTTGCCTGAAGCAACTTCAGGCAAATGGACGTCACCGCACCGTCCTCGCGCCCATACTCGTCGTATATATATGGATATATCGGCAGAAGGCCGAAAAACTTGAGTCAAGTCGCTCATAATGCGTGAGCGGTGTTTTCAGGCCACTTCCCTGGTATTCAGCGCAGCAGTATAGGCCCAAGGCAGCAGATCGTTGATCCGGCTGTTGGGATGGCCGTTGACGACGCCAGTATGGCTTGGGTGAACGCGCGCGGCAGCTTGGTTGGGAAGACGTCCAGCTTGTCGATGATGATCTCGGCCGGATCCGGTGGCGGAATGGTCCGACCGGGCTTCGAGAAGCTGCTGTCCGCGATTTGTGAAGAACGGGTTGGCGCCGTGGTATCGCTCGAGGTATCACGCCTTGCCCGGAACGGCAGAGATTGGCACACTTTGTTGGAGTTCTGCGGCCTGGTCGGCACGTTGATTGTCGACGAGGAGGCCATCTATGATCCACGCTCACCCAATGACCGGCTATTGCTTGGCATGAAGGGCACCATGAGTGAGATGGAGTTGTCGGTCTTCCGGCAGCGGTCCCTCGAGGCCAAGCGCCAAAAGGCACGACGGGGCGAACTTCATTTGACCGTTGCCGTCGGCTACGTGAAGACGGATGACAGCCGTGTCGAGAAGGATCCTGATCGGCGGATCCAGGACGGAATCTTGCTCGTCTTCCGCAAATTCGCCGAGCTACAATCAATCCGACAGGTGCTGCTCTGGTTCAGGCAGGAGAACATTCTCGTTCCAGCGATTATGCAAGGTCGCGGTAAACGCCCAGTCGAATGGAAAGGCACCGGTCTATCACACGCTGCACCACATGCTGACGAATCCGGTATGCGCTGGCTCTTACGCCTATGGTCGGCGGGGAACACGGGTGACAATCAAGGACGGCCGCAAGCGGATCATGCGCGATACACTCCGGCGCAATTGGAAGGACTGGGAGGTTTTTGATCCACGACCATCACGCGGGCTATATTACTTCGGCTGACTTCGAGCGGAATCAGCATCTGATCGCCGACACGGCCAATGGGAAGAGTTATATGGGTCGCGGCTCCATAAGGCGCGGCGAAGCCTTGCTGCCGGGGTTATTCCGTTGTGCGCACTGTGGCAGACGCTTGCACATCTAGTACCCTGGAAAGGGCGGTAGTACGCAGCGATATGTCTGTCGTGGTGCATTCAGCACTAAAGCGGCCAGCATGTGCATCGGATTCGGCGGCATGCGCGTTGATCGCGCTGTCGTCCGTGAGGTGCTCGATCGACTGCAGCCTCTTGCGATTGAAGCAGCACTAGCCGCGATGGAAGCCCAGAACGTATATCACTGCGACAAGCGCCAACAGATCGAGAACGCAATCCAGCACGCTCAATACGAAGTCGCCCGGGCACGGCGGCAGTACGATGTCGTCGATCCCGATAACCGGCTGGTTGCCAGTGAGCTGGAGCGACGCTGAAACGAGAAGTTGGTTCAACTGCGCGACCTGGAGACCCAGTTCGAGATCCTCAAACAGGCGCAGCATATCCCAGCGCTTTCCGCCACGGATCGCGCGAGGCTGACGACTCTCGGCAAGGATTTGACCAAGGCGTGGAACAGTCCCGGGGCGTCCGTCGAGATACGCAAGAAGATCATCAGACTGTTTGTCAAAGAGATCATCGTCGATGTCGTGGGTGATACATTGGCGCTCATCATTCACTGGCAAGGCGGCGACCACACCCAGTTGACGGTCAAAAAGAACAAGGTCGGACAGACCCGCTGGACGGTAGAAGCCGATGTCCTCGATCTCGTTCGCGTATTGGCGAGGCAATTATCGGACACGGCAATCGCTGCGATTCTCAATCTGTCCAGCAAGCTGACAGCCCATGGTGCGAGTTGGACACGATCCCACGTTTGCAGCCTCCGAAACACTAATGGCATTCCTGTCTACCGCGAAGGTGAACGAGCCGAGCGCGCCGAAGTGACGTTAGATGAAGCCGCCGGCATTCTGAAGGTGAGCCGCACGACGGCCTATCGGATGGTCAGTAGCGGCACTCTTCCGGCCCGACAGCTGTTCGCCGGGGCGCCCTGGATTATCCGGCTCGCCGACTTGCAGAGAGACGCTGTGTGCTGCGAAGCCGCTGCCAGACGATCGCGTCGTCTGCTGAAGCACAATGCCGTCGGATCCAATGTGGGCTTGTGCATCGCGG
>NZ_BJNF01000141.1 GCF_006539545.1 Nitrobacter winogradskyi | reverse complement strand
AGGCGAACGCGAGCGCGCCGAGCAACAGACCGCCGAAATTCTCGACACGATTGAAATCGTCCTCGCCACGAGAGAGGCAGTAGCTGAATTTCGTGTTCAATTGGACAAATATGATACGGCCACTGTCGGTGCGCTGATAGAAAATCAGGAAGCCATTGATGCGGTGCGGGCCAGGATCGACGCAATGCTTGAAGAAGCATATGTCCTTCCGGACGGGCGGCGGGTCTTCAAAACAAAAGACGGCACAAGAGTTTTCGACGAATACGGAAAAGAGGCAACCAAAATCGTCGATCCTGACGCCATCGATGAAAGACATCCCACATGGGAAGCCTTTAAAGCCGAAACGGATGCTAAGGTAAAACTTGAGGAAGATCGTCAGCAGCTCCTCGAATATCAGGCAAAGCTGGGCGAAGCGCGTGAGCGTCTCGACAAGGGCGAAATCACGAAAGACGAACTGGAAGAATTGAAATCGGGGCTGGCGGAGGACATGCCAGACGCGGCGCGTGAAAAACTCGGCCTCGACCAGCCGCGGGCCAACTCAGTTTCGGCGCAGTCGGCAAAACCCGCTGAGGTGGCAGCGGCGGCCGCGATGCCGTCCAATATGGACGCCCTCATGCGCGACACAGGCCTTGGGCCGTCAGGGCCCTAGGCCCGCTGCGTTTTACGCGGGTATGGCCTGTTCCGGCTAAATTTTCTTGGCAGGCTCTCCGAGAATATGGCAGAATGAACAAATGGAAAACAACTTTGAAATATCGGAAGATTTGAACCGCCGGATCGACATGCTGACCGCACGCTCGACCTTGACGCGCGAGCAGATCATTGAAGATGCTTTGTCGCGTGGCCGTTCGCTGGCATGGCAGGAGAAATGGGTTGCGGGCGTCCTGGAGGGCATCGAAGCCGCCGACAAGGGCGACTTCGCAACCGAAGAGGAAATCGCTTCCGTTCTCAACAAATACGGTCAGGCATAGCGGTTCGTGCGCATCGTCTGAACTCGACGATATCTGCGAGAGCTTGCATCCATCAGGGACTATATCGGTCAGCGTAGCCCGCGCGCAGCCGTCCGAATCGTAAACGAGATACATTCGACAACAGCGCGGCTGCTTTTAGCCAATCCGTTCATCGGGCGTCGAGGCGAGATCACGGGCACCCGCGAACTGGTGATTTCCGGTACGCCCTATATCGTCGCGTACCGAGTGACGGATACTCAAATCGAAATTCTGTTTGTCCAGCACGGGGCCAGGGAATGGCCGGACGACGTATGAGCGCGGTTTTGTCTTTCTATCATCTTAACCCTGCGACTCGGCATCCCCGCAGCTTGAAATCGCGTTTCCGCATTCAGGCAACGCAAAGCATCGTCGACTGTGGTGCGGATGAGAAGAAACGCGATTTTACGCTCTAATAAGTTGATTTAATTGATATTTTTGATTGTCCGATGGATACGTTTTGTAGCCGTGGTCAAGCTGCTGATAGAGGCATGAGCGTGGCCTTAGCTCATTCTACGGCTGGCCATCAGACGTTGTCATCAGGGCTCAGCTTCCCATTACAGAATTTATACTCCAACCGTTAAGTCGTAACCGGAGTTCGTTGGGCAAGCGTTTGATGCCAATTCCGGTTTCATCAGCCCATACGATCTTTCTCGTGATTAAATCACCTATAAAATATTTCGCAATATTCCCGCTCTCATCCAGCTGCTCAACTTGAAGAAGCGCTGCCGGCCCCACTAATGAAGCATAAGAGATGTAGCCATCTCTATCTCTTATTCCCTCATATGAAGAACACACCACTCCTCGAACAAGTCCGTCTAGCCCAAATACCGGCCCTCCGCTCATTCCTGGGTCGTATCTTGCAGAGGTGCGATAACGTGGAAATGGAGCCACAACTGCATCACGTTGCGGACAATGGATTTCCTCAACCAGCCCGCGGGAGCCGTAGAGTTTTTGATTTACTATATAGCGAGCGGTGTCAACGCTCCACTCCATAGAGTGATAGCCTAAAGCGAAAGAAGTCTCTCCTATGCTCGGCAAGCCTAAACCAAGCCTATTGGCAGGCATCTTGAGAAGTTCGTTAGTTTTTACATTTCGGAGAAGCTGGATTTGGAGCGCGGCTATATCTAGCTGACCATTGAAATGGACTGAGTGCACAGGCAGTAGGCCGCCAAGCTCATTTCCTGGATTATCCTCATCGGGCTCACTTGAAACATACAGGACGTATAGCCAGCCATCTTCAACGCTGTTCGGCTTTCCTTCGCGAACTGGACCGGGAAGAGCTTCTTCTACAACATGACGGGCTGTAAGACACAACCCGTCACTAGAAATTGCAAAGCAGGTTCCAATGGCCTGAGCTTTGTCATGATGCAGATGTATGACAGGCATGATAGAAGTCGGGAGCAAGCCATGATCGGGGGCTGGAATGAACTCTCCATGTTCAAAAGAGATTGTTTCCATGCGTGTCTCGCCGGCAATCGTATACGTAGCTCGGCCGATCAGATGCGTAACGCTAAGTTACGGCAATTGAGAAAACGAATAGATACGCCCCGCCTCATCCGGACGGCATGAACAGGCCATCGTTCCGGCTTCATCCGCTCAGGGGCAACCGCAAGGGCCAATGGGCCGTCACCGTACGGGCGAACTGGCGGATCGTGTTCGGCTTTGACGGAGGAAACGCTATCGACGTTGATTTTACAGATTACCATTGAAAGGAGGCATCCCCATGCCGATGAAGAATCCACCCCATCCAAGCCGGGGTCTAAAGGCCGATTCTGACGAGCTGGGCCTCACCACCGCGCAAGCCGCTGAGGCTTTGGGCATCAGCCGAAACCAGCTCCACCGCGTGGTTACGGGCCAGAGCGACATTT
>NZ_BJNF01000140.1 GCF_006539545.1 Nitrobacter winogradskyi | reverse complement strand
TTGACCCGAGGATGGATACCGGTTCATCAAACGGGGCCTGCACGGACTCTGGATGTTTCCGTATGCGCTGGGGCTGCTGGATTATTTTACAAGCGTGCAAGTAAGCTGGGATTATCTGTGGGTATATCTCTTCATCGGTTATGCGATGGGATCGGTCGGTGTGGAATTGATCCCGACGCATGACGAGAACGGCCAGCCTCTGATCGAGATACTGCCGCCGGACTACCAGCCGCCCCGGCAGGACGTGCTGCTTGCTCCTGCACGGGAGTCCCGGCCAGCGCCGGAACCGGAGCCAGAGCCGTTCCGGTTTGCGAGCTGGGATGATGAGGAGCGACGCCGCGCAGGCGCGCATTGCCCGCGCGAGCGGAAGCGCAGGCCGAGGCCCGGCTTCGCGCCATGCTGGATGCAAACCCCAGCGGCCAGCTCGGCCATTCCAGGCTCAACGATGAAAGGGCGCTGCGCGAGGCCGGGCTGTTATGAACGCCCTTGCGCCGTCTTACGCCCATATCCGCCAGGGCATCGAACTCGGCTTCTTTCGCGGCAGGTGCGGCAGGCCCTTGATCTATGACGGCACTGAGCCTGTCGCCATCGACGCCCAGGCCGGTAAGGGCAAGCTGACAAGATTTCTCGGCGTCAATGTAGTGTCGCCGCGCACGGCGCATCTGACCAAGATCATAACCGATCCCAAGGACGCGGAGCTTGCCTGGGTGTCGTGGAAAACACTGGAGCGGCAAGGCTACCGTGTGCGTTTTATCAATGCGGGCAGGCTCTACGGCTACCCTTCCGAAAGCTATAATTTCAACACGCGGCTTCTGGAAATCGTATCGAAATTGACGCTGCGGCCCCTGGTGTGGGAAGCGGCCTACGATGCCGCCAGCTATCTCGTGCCGGTCGATCCGAATCCTCATCACAAATGGATCGGCCAGGGCGTGCGCACCGCCTTCGCGCTCTACAACAAGATCACGGCGCTTTACCCTTCCGAGCGCTTTCCCTGCACGGTCGGCGGGCTTTGGGATTTCTTCGGGCGCGCGCCGGATGAGATTGCGGACGATCTGCTGGTGTGGGCGTCGGATTCCCGCATGGAGGAAGACTGGGGCATGTGCCGCCTGGTCGCAGGCCTGACTGCTTCGACCGATCAATGGAACGCCTATTCCTCGACCGTGGTGGAACGGCTGCAAGGTTTCCAGCCAGGGTCAGCGGCGCGGGCCGTGACCGAACGCAACAGCTTCGATCCCGCCGATATGAAGCGGGAGAGAACCGCGCACTTTATTATCGGCTCGGCCCGCTCGGACACGAGCCGGAATTTCGTGGGCGCGATGGCGGCGGCTGTCATCGAGCGGTTTGCGGATGCGCATGGCCCATTGCGGGCGCTTGTCGTCGGCGAGGAATGGGGGCAACTCTATGTCAGCAATTTCCCTGAAATCCTGACCCTCTACCGCCAGGGCGGAATCAATTTCCTCGGCGTCTTCCAGAACGCCGCCGCGCAAATCGAAAACCGTTACGGGCGCGAACTGGCGCGCATCTGGCGCAAGGCGGTCGCGCATACCCTCTACCGGGGGCTGCCCGATACCGAAACGCTGAAAGAGATCGAGCGTCGCTCGGGCCGCACCTCCGTCATGGTGCGCGGGTTCAACGTCAACCAGAACCAGGTGAACGGTTCCGGCGACAATCTCTCCGAACAATCAAGACCGCTGCTCCAGGTGGAAGACATTCGCCTTGCGACCTGCGGTGAAAGCGCGCTGCTCGAATCTCGCGATCAGGGATATTTCACAGTCGAGATGCCGAACTTCTGGGAACGGCCTGAAATGAGCGGGATGCTGCGCGACGTACGCGAGAAGCCAGATAAATATGCGTGGCTTGAAACGATGCCGTTTGTTCAGTGCGCTTGCAAGGGTGCCCTCGAGGAGAGAGCGTGTTTTCCAACCTTGACCATGTAACGTCGGCTGGTCACACCGTGCTTCTTACACCCGTGTTGCTTCGCCCCCTTGGGCGATCGGGTCATTGAATGCCTTTGGGGTCGCCGGGATTTGAAAGTTCGGGAAAATCGAGGAATTTGATATCGCGCAAAGCAGCGCGGGCCGCGCCGTCAATAGTGCGCAGCATCCGCTCGACTTCGCCGCACTGATCTTTTTTCCGGATTTCGGGCGAATAGCCGTGCGTGAAAATCTCGTCGATCATGGTGCTGATCTGCTCGATGCTACGAGTTATATATTCCTCATTAACAACGTGTGGTTCTTCAGTAAACACGCGCGACGGATCGGCAGGATTCGAAGACTTGGGAATGTCCAGAAATTTGATGTCGCGCAAAGTGGTTTGGGCGTCGCCGATTATGTGATCCAAGCTGCGCTCAACGTGAGAGTAACGCCAATATCTGTTGCAGCGATCCTTTTCCCGGACTTCTCGCGACCAGCCACGTTTCTTGATATCCGCCAGTAGGCGTTCGATTTCCTCGATGCTGGAGGTTATAGTTTCCTCATGCGCGTCGGATGCTTCCATTTCCGTGCGGAAAGCGTCATCGCCGTCTTTTACGATTTTCATTGCTTCACCTCCGTTCTCATCTTGAATTTAGTGGCTTTGATTCGGAAAAATTACCTGTCCATGGGTGAATCTCCACGCGGGGGAAAGCGCGCTTGATGTCATGTGCCCATGAGGCGACCGCCCACGCATAAGGATGTTCGGGATCGATTCCGAAATCGATCTGCGCAATCTGTTCCGGCGTCATGTGCAGCACGTAAAACAGCATATGGAAATGCTCGGCCCACGCGTCGGCGTCTTTGTTTGTAAACAGGTCTTTCCGTAGAAAAAATTCGTCACTCATAATCGGTGCAGGTTGCAGCTCGGCTGCAACCCTGCCACGTGCCGAACGCGGGGGCAAAGTGTCAAA
>NZ_BJNF01000139.1 GCF_006539545.1 Nitrobacter winogradskyi | reverse complement strand
AGTGCTGATCCCGATCGGGTTGGGCACGCCATCGAACTGGGATTGCATGTCGAAGCCCCGGCTGTAGTAGGAGGCGCCGTTCTCACCCCGTTCCTGCACGAACACGCCGCTGACCGTCTTCAGCGCGTCATCGACGGAAGTCATGTTGAAGTCCCGCATCTGCTGGTTCGTCACCACGGTGACGGTCTGCGGAGTCTCGCGCGGGGTGAGTTGAAACTTCGTCGCCGTCGCGGTCACGCCCGGCTTGTAGGAGTTGATTCCTTCGGTCCTGCCGGGATCGCTCGACGGCACTCCCTCCACATCAATCGTATCCAGCGCGATCGCGCCGGCGGGCGCCGCGCCGCCGGAAGTTGCCGCGCCGGGGCGCTCGATGGCGACGGTTCGCGCGTTGGTGAAGCGCCAGGTCAATCCTGAACCTTGCAGGAGCCGGGCGAGCGCCTGACCGGCCCCGATATGGCCAGAAACGCCGGAAGACCGTTTGCCGGAAGCGATCTCGGGCAGGTAGGTAATCTGCAGGCCGGCCTGCCGCCCGAATGCGGCAAGCGCGCCGGACAACGGGCCGGGCGGAATATCGAACGACGTTGCTTGCGCGGTTTGTGCCGTGGCCTGCTCAGCCATGCCCGCCATCGCGAGCCCGACGCAGGCTGTGCCCGCCGCCAATACCGCACGCAGGTAATTTGCCCTCAACCGCCGCAACACGCCGCTGTTGTCATTAAGCCGCATCATGACGCCCCTTGCCGTCGTTTCCCAAGAGGCCGACGCTCAATCAACGGCGGCCTCATGAGGTGAAACGACCGGGGCTTCCGGATTTTCTCCCCTGATCTGTTTTTTAGATCGGAGAAATGATGGTCAGCCAGGACGAGAGCTGACGAACTCTGCCGCCATAGGGATGAACGACAGCTTCAAGCGCGGTGATCGGATCGTGGAGATCGAACACGCCGCTGATCCGCTCCGCGCCGAAGCGCGGATCCGCAAACACGATACGGCCGGGCTGCCAGCGCGCGATCCTGGCCACAACGGACGAAATCGTGTCGCGCTCGGAGACGATGAGGCCGTCACGCCACGCCGCGATCTGGCCTCTCTCACGGTGACCGCGCTCGACCGCGTGAGTCTTCGCGTCCAGTGCAAGCCACTGGCCCTGCGCGAGCCTCTCGCCGAGCGCGAGAGGCGAATCCGGGGCCGCAACCTCGACGAGGCCATCATGAACCGACACGCTGATAAACCCGGCATCGCTGCTCACATCGAACGCCGTGCCTAGCGCCGTGGCCGTCATATCGTCCACCGTCGCCTGAAACGGCCGCGCGCTATCCTTCGCCACATCGAAGAACGCCATTCCGGACAAAAGCCGGACCCGCCTCAGCGACGGCATGAAGTCCGTCTGGATCGCGCTGTCGGGGCCGAGCGTGACGACGGTGCCGTCCGACAGGACGACGTTGCGCACCTCCGCCGTCGCGGTTGTGTAATCCGCCCGGAGACGAACGAGAACATCCGGCCCATAAAGCGCGCCCGCTCCAAGCACGGCAAGGCCGGCGATGCCACCCGTGATGACGGTGCGCCGCGACACCACGTTTGTCTCCTGCGCGGCCTTGCGGCGATCCTCGAGCACCTGGCCCGCCATGCCGTGGATCTCCGCGACTTCGGACCACACCGCCTCATATTCCGGCCCCCGGGCCCGCCAGCGCTGCACCAGCTCGCGCGCGACCGGGTTCGCCGGGTCGCCCTGCAAGCGAATGATGAGATCGAGCGCTTCCTCGAACAGCTTGTCGTCCTGTGAGGCCTGTTTCGTCATGCGGCTGCAAGTCCACTCACGCCGTCGCCAGGAGCTTCGCTTCTGATGAAATCAGAAGGCAAGCTCCTGGTTTTGTTTTCGCTCGAGAACGATACCGACGAGCCAAATCCGCTCTACATTATCTGGAACGAATTCAGGAGAGGGATTTTCTCCCGTCGTCCTAAATCGCGTCGTCGTTCAGGCGTTCGCGAAGATGCCGGTAGGCGCGGCGGATCAGCGTCCATGTCCGCGACGTGGAGAGCCCAAGCTCGACAGCGACCTCCGCCATGGTCTTCTCGCCCATCCGATGCATCTCGAAGGCCCGGCGGGTTTTCTCCGGCAACTCCAGCATCGCCTTGTCGACGATCTGCAAGCGCTGGCGATCATAGACGAAGGCTTCCGGCAACGGCGCGGTGTCCGCGACCTGCCGCATTTCCTCGTCCGGAAGATAGACGTTCAATATCCTGCGCTCGCGGCGCATGAGGTCTACGGAGAGATTGTGCGCCACCCGGTGCAAATAGGCCCGTGGATTATCGTCACTGCTGCTCGGCGTTGCGGTCAACAGGCGAACAAAGGCGTCCTGGGTCAAATCGGCGGCGGTGTCCGGATTATGGCCACGGCGGCGCAGGAAGCGATCGATCTCGCGCGCATGCCGCCGGAATAGATTCTGAATATCCCAGATCATGAATGCCTCGCGGCGGACGACCCACGCCAGGCAACGAAGCAAGCGAATTCCGCTCCGACGAAATCCAGTCCGTGGCGCTGAACTCCGCGATCCCGGTCGACTATGAAAACCGCAATCTCCGTCATAATGCCGATGCGTTCGCGAGAAACCAAGGCTGCCAGAATGCTGGATGCGCCCCGCCGCTTCCAGCGGCCGAGCCATAGGTGCTTTCAAATTCCCATACAACAACAATAATTTAGATGAGTTCTAGGCTGTAGTGACGATTTAACGGTTTTGGGGTTTCCACGGAGGGGCAAATCAGATTCAACGCTGATTTTTTGGAGGTCAGCGATGGATTACGATGCGCTTCGGATGATCAGTGGGAGCGGATCAAGGGTTTGTGCCGGGTGGCACCAAGGGCAAGCGTGGTCCGCGCACGGATAATTGCCGGTTTT
>NZ_BJNF01000138.1 GCF_006539545.1 Nitrobacter winogradskyi | reverse complement strand
GAGAGCATGCCGTTCGAGCAGGCGGTGCGTCGCGGCGCGGAGCTGTTTCACGCGCGCATGTTCCTGCCGCGCAGCGACTACCAGCGCTGGCAGAGCGAAGGCAAGGTGCGGCGGGAGACCCTCGACGAAGAACTGGGGCGACGTTCGCAGGACCTGCCTCCGGTCCCGGGCGTCGACTGGCCGCGCTGGCTGCATGCGTTGATGCAGACGCCGCACGACCGCGACGTGGTGGTGCGGGGCGCGCGGGCGAAGGACGTCCACACAGCGCTGCACGGCCAGTCGCCTTCCACGCAAGCCGTGGACGTTGCCGCGCTGCTGCCGGAGCTTGAACAGCGCCTGCACGCGCGCACCCTGCCCGAGGCGGTCGATGCCCTGTGGGGCACGGGACTTGCCGAGGAGATCGACGAGCTGGTGATCAAAAGCTATCTTGATTTCTTCGACGAAGACCAATCCGCCTGGGGGATGCCCGGGCGCGAGCGCGGCCTGTTCTCCGCCTGGAGCGAGGTCACGCGGCGCAACGCGCGCATGTTCCTGCGCAGGCTGCATGTGCGCCACATCCTTGACCACGTGCAGGACGCCGAGAGCGCGGTGGTGTACGTCATGGAGGAAATGGGCATCAGCGCCGACGCCTGGCCGACCTACTTCACCCGCGTGCTCACACGGTTGCACGGCTGGACCGGCTTCGTGCGCTGGCGCGCGTCGGCCAAGCATTATTATTGGGCGCAGCAGTATCCGGCCGAGATCGTCGATCTGCTGGCGATCCGGCTGGTCATGGGGCTGGCGCTGCTGCAGGAAAGCGCGCGCCATCGCGGCACGCCGATGCGGCGTGACGAGCTGAGCACCGTGGTGCGCGAACGCGGCGCGGAATGCGTGCTGCGGTACGCGCTGCACAGCGGCGAGGTGCTGCCCGATTGGGCGCAGCGCATCGACGATACGCTGTCGCGCGGCAACGGCGCCCGCTGCCATGATCTCCTGCAACGCTACTGGCCATTGTGGCAGACCCGCCTCGGACAGGAACAGGCCGCCGCGCTGCGCGATCTGGCCACCGCGGCGAACGCCACCGCCGCGCTCGATGCGCTGACGCCGGAAAACGTCGAGGGTCTGTTGCAGGGATTGCGGGACTTCGTGCCGCAGGAAGGCATGGTGTGGACCCTGGCGATGGAGGGGCAGGCCATCGACAAGCTGCTCACCCAGGTGCAGGCGCCGCAGGACCCGCCGCCCGACAAGCGGCCCTTCGCGCAGGCCCTGTTCTGCATCGACGTGCGCGCCGAACCCATCCGCCGCCACCTGGAGCGCGTAGGCGATTATCAGACCTTCGGCATCGCCGGCTTCTTCGGCGTGCCCGTTGGTTTCCTCGGCTACGGCAAGGGCAGCGAGAGCCACTACTGCCCGGCGGTGATCACGCCCAAGAACCTGGTGCTGGAACTGCCCGCCGCGCTGGACCTCCACAACGAGGATTTCGTTAGCACGCTCGGCCATGCGCTGCACGATCTCAAGAAGTCGGTGCTCTCGCCCTACGTCACGGTGGAGGCGGTGGGCATGCTGTTCGGGCTGGACCTGTTCGGCAAAACCCTGGCGCCCCTGGGCTACAGCCGCTGGCGTAGCCGCATCGACACCGAAAAGCCGGTGACCCGCCTGCTGGTGGACAAGCTCAGCCGCGAGCAGGCCGATTCCATCATCCGCACCCTGCAGCGGGCGATGATCGTCAAGGCACTGCATGCCGAACTGAAGATCGAGCGCGAGCGGGTGGATTCCGGCATGATCCGCGAGCTGCGCGAGATCGCGCTGCGCCACCGCGACGGGCCGACGCGGCTGCGCACGGAGTTCGGCGTGCCCCAGACGCAGGAAGCCGAATTCATCGACAAGCTGCGCCAAGTCTACGGCGTCGACGCCGACTACGCCAATCATCAGCTCGAGCGGCTGGGACGCATCGGCTACTCGCTGGACGAGCAGGTCAACTACGTGCACACGGCCCTGACCATGATCGGGCTGACCCAGACCTTCTCGCGCTTCGTGCTGGTTGTCGGCCACGGCGGCAAGACCGAGAACAATCCTTACGAGGCAACGCTGGACTGCGGCGCCTGCGGCGGCGCCAGCGGCATCGTGAACGCCCGGGTGTTCGCGCAGATGGCCAACAAGCCCGCGGTGCGCGAGCGGCTGGCGGCCATGGGCATCACCATTCCGGAAGACACCTGGTTCATGCCCGCGCTGCACGTCACCACCACCGACGCCATCGAGCTGTCCGACCTCGACCTGCTGCCGCCGCGTCATCTGGTGTATCTGGACCGCCTGCGCAACAGCCTGCGAGCGGCCTCGCGTCTGACGGCGGCCGAGCGCATGCCGAAACTGTTGCCGGAGGCGAAGTCACTTGAGCCGGCGGAAGCCTTGCGCCTGGCGAACCGCCTGGCGGTGGACTGGGCGCAGGTCCGCCCCGAATGGGGACTGTCGGGGAACGTCTACGGCATCGTCGGCCGCCGCGCGCTCACCGAGAACTCGGATCTGCAGGGCACCGCCTTCCTGCTGTCCTACGACTGGCGCTGCGACCCCAAGGGCCGACTGCTGGAAAACCTGCTGACGGGACCAGTGGTGGTCGGCCAGTGGATCAACCTCGAATACTTCTTCTCCACCGTGAACAACTCCCGTCTGGGCAGCGGCAGCAAGGTCTACCATAACGTGTCCGGGCGCTTCGGGGTGATGACCGGCAGCCTGAGCGATCTGCGGACCGGCCTGCCGATGCAGACGGTGATGCGCGAGGGACGCCCTTACCACGAGCCGATGCGCCTGATCGCGCTGATCGAGGCGCCGCTGGACTTCGCCGGCCGCGTGCTGGAGCGCGTGGTCAAGGTCAAGAGCCTGGTGCTCGGCGGCTGGATCCGCGCCATCGTCATCGATCCCACCCAGGGCTACAAGCCCTTCGTCTTCAACAACGGCCAGTGGGAGGAGCGTCCCCCTCTGATCGCTCCTGCCGA
>NZ_BJNF01000137.1 GCF_006539545.1 Nitrobacter winogradskyi | reverse complement strand
GACGGCGGCTTCATCGAGACCTCGGGCGATCACGTCAAGGTCGCGGACAATGCCATCGTCACCACGCTTGCACCGTACGGCAAGACGGGCACGTGGCTGATCGATCCGACCGACTTCAACATTGTCGCGGGCAACGCGGCGCAGACCACCAGCGGCATCGGCGCGGGCACGCTCGCCGGCATTCTTGCCAGCACCAATTTTGCGGTGATGACCTTCGCGGGCGGCGCCGAGAACGGCGATATCAACGTCAATGCCTCGGTGAACTGGTCCGCCAACACCACGTTGACGCTGACCGCCGCCAACAACATCAACATCAACCAGGCCGTCACCGCGACCGGCGCCAGTGCCGGTCTTGCGCTTAATGCCGGCAACAACATCAACATTAACAACGCGGTGAGGCTGGACGGCGCGAACGCCACGCTGGCGATGAATTACGGAGGCAACTACAACATTCGCACTCCGGCGAGTTACAGCGGAGTCGCTGCCGGACCGGTCTATGACAAGGCTGGCAATCCCGTTTATGAACTCGTCTTGAAGCAAGTTCTTGAGCCTGTCGCCAAGCCGGACGGCACCAAGGCCGGGTTCGTGCTCACGCCGGTCTATGACGAGCATGGCAATCCAAAGTATGAACTTGTTCCTGGAAATCAGGCTGTTGGCCCGGTTGCCGCGCAGGACACCAGCGGTGGCGTCTACGGCAGCGTCACGTTCACCAATGGTGCTAACACCAGCGGCCTGACCGTCAACGGCACGACCTACACGTTGATCCACAGCCTGAACGCAGTGTCAACCACGGGCACGCTCACCGGAAATTACGCGTTGGCGCAGACCCTCGACGCCGCGACGTGGAGTTCAGTTAACCCCGGAAGGCCTTCGGTCATCGCCACCTTCAGTGGTACCTTCGCCGGGCTCGGTCATACCGTCACCAATCTTACGATCAACACGACAAGCGGTAATGCCGGTCTGTTCGGACGGGTAAATGCCGTCAGCGCGATTCGCGATATCGGGCTTGTGAACGCCAACGTCACGAACACGGGTTCCTTTACAGGCGCGCTGGTGGGCTGGAACAACGGAGGGACGGTCAGTAACGCGTTCGTCACGGGCACGGGAGCCGGCAGGTCTGGGTCAACCGTCATCGGCCGCAGCGGTGTTGGTGGGCTTGTCGGGTTGAATTTCAGCAACGCCAGCATCAGCAGCAGCATTCGTTCCTCGTTCTCCAACGCGGACGTATCCGGGACGGTTAACGTAGGAGGATTGGTCGGCCAGAATACGGGCGCGGGTTCGCCGAATCCGACCGTGAACACAAGCGTCACTCCTAACGTCATTAGCTACAATCTCGGCGCCTACACGGGCGGTATTATCGACAGTTCGTATGCCACTGGAAAAGTCACCAACGTGGAGGTGACATCGGTCATGAATTTCTTCGGCGGACTGGTCGGATTAAACGGGGGCGGTCTTGTCAGCAATTCGTACGCCTCGGGTGACGTCACTCTGACGCGCGCCAATGCCAATAGTGGGCCAATCGGGACGGCGGGCGGCTTGGTCGGAAGAAACCTTGGGTCCGGGTCGTCCACGACCCGTGTCGCATCCATCAGCAATTCTTTCGCCGACGGAAACGTGACCGCTCCCCGCGTGGCGGGTAACTCTGATCCGAGTAACATGGGTGGCTTGGTAGGTGACAATACCAACGGCTACATTGTCGCCTCGCACGCTACCGGCGATGTAAACGTTCCGAATCGCAATAACGTCGGCGGCCTGGTTGGATTAAGCCAGCAGGCTTCAGGCAGTGGCTTGCCCCTTATCGACAGATCTTTTGCCAGCGGTAACGTGATTGCGCTGGAGAGTCAGTACGTTGGCGGATTGGTTGGCCGGAACGTGGCAGCTCCTGCGGCGATCAGCATCAGCAATAGCTATTACGATGCAGCGAGGGCGCCGGTCGAGGTGGCGCCGCAAGCAGCGCCTGGCGTGTTTCTCAATGTCGCTGGGTTCTCCTCTGTTGGTGGCTTCGCAGGATTAGCCAGCGGAACCATCGTCGCGCCGCAGGCATTCGGAATTATCGGAGGGACCACCAATGTTGGCGGGGTGATTGGAACATTGGATTCCGGGACCACCGTTTACAGCGCCTTCCTGCAAAATTCCCAAGCCGGCGGATCGGTTCTCGGCGTATATCTCGGATTTGGCGGCGGAGTCCGTGGCCAGTCTGTCGGCGGCGCCGTTGGATTTAATCGGGGAAACATTTCAGGGTTCCAGGGAAGCGCTAGTGTCACGTGTAACAGTTCATGCGGCGGCGTGGTGGGACAGAACGACGCTGCGCAAGCGGGTAATAATACTGGGGGCACGGTGGCGAATTCCAACAATAACGGCCTCGTGACGGGCAACAATGACGCCACCACCAGCTCAACCATTGGCTCCAATCTGAACACCGCGCCCGGCGCGGTCAGTAATGTGACGGGAACTGGCTTTGTTTCAACGCCGACCAGCCGAGCCCAGGTGGCTGTTCAGGCGGCGGCAAATGCTGCCGCTGCTCAAGCGGCAGCGGCGCAAGTTGAGGCAGCGCAGCAAGTCGCGCGGACGGCTAATTCGATCTCGAATAATGTGGTGACATCCTCCCTGACGCCGCCCGATCTTTCGATGTCTGACGCGGGTACGCGGACCGCGAAGTCCGCGAAGTCGGCGGCAATCGAGGGGTCCGTTAAGTCGGTCGACGATGCCGTCAAAGCCGACGATAAACGGCAGGAGTATGTGCGCGAGCGCGAACGTCGCCGTACTGCGCAGACCAACCGTCGCGGCCGTGAAGGAAGCAGCGGTGGAGGCCTCGGCGCCACGATCCGCAGCATCGACGTCAACGGCCAGCGCTTCGATCTGCAGGGCGGTTCTCCAAAGCACAGCGCGCCAGTTCAGCCTCCGCATTGATGAAACTGCAAGTTTCCTTCAAAGGATTTCCAGCTGCGCGCGCGGAAGCGCCAAGCGCGATAGGTACAGAGCCGCAACAGGCATAGAAATTGCTGCGCGACGGCAAGGCTTGATTCTAGAGCACGTCCTGTGATTGATGGATCGATTGTGATGTGACGTTTTGGCTCTGTGCTGATTCAAGATCCGCCTTGCGGGAGGTGAATGATGGGAAAGGCATTGAGCGGGGATCTTCGGTCGCGTGTCGTGAAGGCGCGGACGTCGACGGCGCCATCGGGTTCGGAGGATATGTCGGATGGCCAGTGACCGCCGTGGCGTCCTGCGCTGCA
>NZ_BJNF01000136.1 GCF_006539545.1 Nitrobacter winogradskyi | reverse complement strand
TTGTGCCGCCGAGCGGCACAACGGTTCGAGATCAAGTTACGGTGTGAGTCGTTGCTCGTCGCTGGGGCATAAAAGAATTCGGTCGATTCGCCAGCGCCTATGAAGAGTTCTTTGGAGAATTACCATCCGTAACTTTGAACGAACGAACGAGAAATGATGCGCGGCAATAGCCACCATCGTTTCAACAGTCGCTACGACGAAGCAAGGTGATGAAAGCACAGCGCACGTTGAAAGCCTTGTCCAAATTAATTCCCCTACCTCTCATCCTTTTCTTGAGCTGACCGCCAAGATCCGCGATTAGCTCACACTCGTAAATTTCGTTGCGGCGTTAGCGGATTCCGCAATAAGCTGTCTGTTAGTGAACGGTGATCACAAGATCGCTTTCGTGAAGAGGGCCAACCGATGCGATTTACCGTCATCTATGCAATCGTCATAAGCGCGGTCGCTTGTTTATGGGGCGCGCCGGTGAATGCCGCTGAAGGCGGCATTGGCGCCTACCTGCTCGGATCGCGTTCGAAAGAAGCAGGCATTACGCCGCCCCCCGGCGTTTATTTCAATGACGATACTTATTTTTACGATGCGAAGATTGGCGGAGGAAGATCGTTGCCGATTGGCGGATTGCTCATCGCGAACGTTTCGATGCAGACGTGGCTCAACTTGCCTACAACGCTTTGGGTAACGCCTGCGAAGATCTTCGGCGGTGATCTGGCGTTCTCGCTTACATCGTCGGTTGGAGGGCCACGTGTCAACGCCAATCTGCTAGTCAACTCGCCGCGGTTCGGTCCAATCGGCGTCAGCGCCACCGATGCCAACACCGCGCTCAGTGACTTCTTTGTACAGTCTTTTGTTGGATGGCAGGCCGGTAACTTTCACTGGCAGCTTGGTGTCGGCGGCATTTTTCCATCCGGCACCTATGTGGCAGGTCAACTCTCAAACGCATCACTCAATCGGCGGGCGGTTGACCTGTTTGGTACGTTGACCTGGCTTGATCCAGCCATCGGCTGGGACCTGTCCGCCGCCGCTGGATTCACCTTCAACCAGACCAATATAGCCACGGACTATAAGTCCGGCGATGAATTCCACCTGGAATGGGCGGCGACCAAATATCTGACCAAGAAATTCACGGTCGGCCTCATCGGTTACTACTATCAGCAGCTCACACCCGACAGTGGCACAGGCGCACGCCTGGGCGCGTTCGAAGGACGCGTGATGGCGCTGGGTGGCTCCGTCGGATACACGTTCGAAGTTGGAAAGCTCCCTATTTCCACGCGGCTCAAGGTCTATCGCGAGTTTGACGCAACCAACCACCTAGAGGGAACGTCAGGTTTTTTCACCGTGTCCTTGCCATTGGCCTTCGATGGCAATGCGATGGCTCTAGAAACCGGGAAGAGCATTAAAGCCAAATTCTAGACTAGTGGATCGCGTCTGACATTTGAATCCGGGATGGGATTCCCATCTGACTGGATGCATGCGAGTCTGGCGCATGCGAACCGGAATTTTCATCACCCTTAAGCCTGCCGACCGTCGCCGTCTGAAGGCGCTGGCGCGGAATCGCAACACCCCACACAAGCATGTTTGGCAGGCCGAGGTCGTACTGTTGAGCGCGGACGGTTTCGGTACCCATGAGATCATGCGCCGGACCGGCAAGTCGAAGACCTGTGTGTGGCGCTGGCAGGAACGCTTCATGGCGGCGGGTTATGACGGCCTCCTGCACGATAAGACACGCCCCTCGCGCATTCCGCCGCTGGGGTCGGGCATCGCTGAACGCGTCGTGGCGCTCACCCGGACCGAGCCGCCAGCAGAGGCGACCCACTGGACCTCCGCCATGATGACGAAAGTCGTCGATATCAGCGCGAGTTCCGTTCAACGCATCTGGCGCGCCCATGGGCTGCAGCCGCACCGGGCGAAACAGTTCAAGCTCTCCACCGATCCGCGCTTCGTCGACAAACTGCGCGATGTCGTCGGCCTCTATGTCGATCCGCCCGCTCATGCCGTCGTTCTCTCGGTCGATGAAAAAAGCCAAATCCAGGCGCTCGACCGCACGCAGCCCGGCTTGCCAATAAAGAACGGTCGCGCCGGGACGATGACCCACGATTACAAGCGTCATGGCACGACGACACTGTTTGCGGCCCTAAACGTCCTCGACGGCACCATCATTGGCCGCAATATGCAGCGCCATCGGCACCAGGAGTTCATCCGCTTCCTCAACGCCGTCGAAGCGCAGGTGCCGCCGCAAAAGCAAATCCACGCTATCGTCGACAACTATGCAACCCACAAGCACCCGAAGGTGCGCCAGTGGTTAGCCCGGCATCCCCGCTGGGCTTTCCACTTCACACCCACATCAGCATCCTGGCTCAATGCCGTCGAGGGCTTCTTCGCCAAACTTACAAAGCGACGACTGAAACGCGGCATCTTCCGATCGGTCGTCGACCTGCAGGCTGCAATCAATCGCTTCGTCATCGAACATAACACCGAACCGAAGCCCTTCACATGGACTGCCGATCCCAACAAAATTATCCGAGCCGTCAGACGCGGGCACCAAGTGTTAGATTCCATCCACTAGTTCGTTGAATACGCCGGACGCTTCCGGCAACGAGATAGTGGGCTTCGAAGGCTTTCGCGAGGCCGTCCACGGATCGCGGACCACTATCCACGCTACCCTCTCGCATCCGCACCACCACCTTGCCTTTGGCCTGGCCGGCTTCCAGATACGCAATCGCCTCACCGATCTCGGCAAATGGAAAGACACGGTCGATGATCGGCTCAAGTTTTCTCTGTTCGATGAGCTGCGCAAGCTCCGCCAGTTCGGTGCCGCTCGGATGCATAAACAGGTAGCGATATGAAACGCCATGCTTTCTGGCTTCTGCACGCAAGCCGCGGGATGCGAACCAGAACAGCATCGTGAGCAACACGCCTCGGTTCAGATCCTTTCGCGCGGTCTCGGGCTCCGGCATGCCCGCAATCGATACTACCTTGCCGCCGCGCTTCACCACACTGAATGAAGTCTTGAGCGTTTCACCTCCAAGCAGATCGAACACGCCGTCTATGTCATGCACATGGTCTTCGAACCGCTGCGAGGTGTAGTCGATCACCACATCAGCTCCGAGCCGTTCGACAAGTGCTTTTCCACGCGGCGATGCCGTTGTTGTAACCTCCGCGCCGAGCCATTTCGCCAACTGGATGGCGAACGTGCCGACGCCACCTGCCCCTGCCGGTATGAAGACCCGGCTGCCGTTCCGCAGGTTGAGTTCGTCGCGCAACGCCTGGAGTGCGGTGAGCCACGCGAGCGGGACAGCCGCGGCGGTGACGAAATCGACCGACGAAGGCATTCGAGCGAGGAGGTCTTCGGGGAGAACCGCGTATTCCGCGAAGGCTCCCATGGAGTCCTTCGGCATGCGGGCAAAAACGCGGTCCCCCGTCGCAAACCGCGTTGCGCCGGCGCCGCATTCTTCCACGACGCCCGCCAGGTCATTTCCCAAGACGGTTGGCAAGGCATATCGGTAGATGACCTTGAGTTTGCCCTCGCGCGTCTTGAAATCGACCGGGTTGAGTCCCGCCGCGTGGATGCGCACCAGCACTTCCCCTTGTGCCGGTCCCGGTCGCGGTAGATCACGGAGTTCCGTGGCTTCTGGCCCGCCATATTTCGTGAGGACAAATGCTTTCATCTTGCATGAACATCCGTGGGGACCGTTCGTTCTCCTGTCTAGCACAAGGTGCGCGTGGTGGGCACCGTCGAAGCTTCCCACGGGAGATCAAGAACCCATAGACCAAACCTTCGGAGGTTTCGCATGCCCAACAGGACGAA
>NZ_BJNF01000135.1 GCF_006539545.1 Nitrobacter winogradskyi | reverse complement strand
GGTATTTCGTCAAGTACGGCGATACAGTCATCTTACCAACCTGGCTTGCACACCTTCCACCCAATGGCGGCTACTCCTCTGGCCAGATCTAACCGCTCGACCGCCTCGCGCTGGCAGACAATGGCTGATGACGGGTCCGCGCGCGAGACCTTACTCAACCGTGTAATCAGCCCGCTGGTAGGGCGCGGGCATTTCTCGATCATTAGCCGTCAGCGGCCTGTCGGTGGTCTAATCCTGGCGTGAACTGCGCGCGGCTATTTCACCGCGATCACTGACCCGAGAGGCTCTGCATTTGTTCTCTCACATGCCGTACAAGATTTTCAAATTTCCGCTGGCGCGAAGTGCAATGACAATGCCGTCCGCGGGCAAGTAAACCTTCTCGAGTTTTGCCGAAGAGAGGTGTCCGTCCATGCGAAAGCCCTCCTTGAGTGGCCGTTTGAGCTTGGTGTTGGCAGCGTTCAGAAGATTTTCATATGCAATGCCATAATCGACATTGGCCTTCATCCCGAGTTGGGCTGTGATGGGCTCGATCAGCGGGGCGATCGCTGCGCTGTCGGATACAATCGCTAGGTCGGAAAGGTGCATGGCCCGGCCGTCTGCGTCGACTTGAACCGCGCCAGTGAGATAAATCCAATTTCCGGCACCGGACTCCGAATCGGAAGGCTTTGCAACGCGCAGGCCGATGACCAGTTTTCCTGATGATGGATAGACGTCGATATCTCGAATCGACCCCTCAAGAATCGCGGGCATCGCCGCGATCGCTTGCTTCAACTTGTCCTTGAGAACGTCGTAACCGATTTTAACCGGAAGAATGACGTCGAACTCGCCTGGCGCATCAACGTCGCGGCCGAGTGACGGGAGGGCCGTCGCAGTCACGGTCGGTGGATTTTGGCCGACCATGGTTGCTGCAGTCCCGGATAGTTCGAGCGAACCTCTCAGGAATTTGGTATCGGCCCGAACGCCAGCGAAGGACACCGTCTGCGGCGTAATCTGCAGCCAGACGACTGGGCTATCTGAGAGCTGAATTGGCTCGAAGGAATGCCTCCAGGCGGCAGCCGCCTTGTCACGGAGATCGAGGTGCCGGACCGCGGCCAACGCTCGGGACCTGATCTGCGCAAGTTGAGCACGTACTCGAGGGTTGGCATATTTTGTCAAGGGGATCTCGCGCCCCGCCACGTGCAGCACCGGTGGTTCGCTCCAGCGGAAGCCATCGCTCAAATTCAGGTTGAGCTTCCAGTTGCGGCCGAGTTGCGGATGAGCTTCCGCCTCGATCGTGGCGCTGGCTTCCGTTTCGCCATGAATGCGCGAGGTGAACCGGTTGGCACCCTGGCCTTCGAGCGCCCCATAGATGGGGACAGAGCCATAGATGCGGTTGCCGCGACCGTATAACGAGACCGGTCCGGATCGTTCGACATAGCCCCAGATGTCGCAATTGGCGTTGACGCGGAACAGGAGGACTCGCCGGTGTACGCAACTGATGCGCTCGTCGATGCTGGCGAGGCGCCGGGGAATATCTTTCTCTATGTCAGCGGCCAGTGCTGAAAGGTCAAACTCGATAGTCGCTGAGATTCGTGAATCCGTGTTGAAAGGCGCTACCGTGTCGGGCGCGAGCGCTGGTTTGTCGGCCGCGGACACGGTGGAGCCCAGAGCAACGAGCGTGAAAGCGGCCAGGACTACGGTGGCCGAACGCAGGAAGGAGCGAAGGCTGCTCTGTGGTGATTTGGGACAGACTTGCATGATAGGCCTCATCTACTGTCGTCCTGTATTACCGTTGCGCGCTGACGCTGCCCGGTGTCCAACGTTCTCGCGGAGTAAGCGTCGCCGTCTGTGAACCACGTTCACTGCGCTGTCGCTTCAGCCGGTGTTGTCGGATCGAGCTTACCGCAGTCGTCCGGCACAAGTCGTTCCGCAAAGCGGTCCATCATCCAGTTCACCGCAGCATTGGCGCTGTCGTAGGCGACAAGGCCATGTCCCACCCCAGGAACCCACATCATGGCGACCTTGTCGCCGGCCTTGCACTGCTGCTGCATATAAGCGCGCGTGACCTCGGGTCGGACGATGTTGTCGTTGGTGCCCTGCGCGAGGAATAGCGGAATTTGCGGCTCCAACACCCCCGGTGTGTTTCGTGCGGCCAGCGAGTGCCACGGTTCGACAGTCGCAATGTCGGGTGCGGACAGGAAAGTTCGTTCGAGCGGCTTTTCGGTCCGGCGGCGCTCGACGATATCGAAAATCGACTCGATGCATTCGTTGGCGAGACGGTCGACAATCGGAATCGCTTGAGGCAGAACGACCTTCTTGATTGACGCACCATAAACGCGTGACCAGGACCACAGCGTCATGGCCGTCAAGTTCTTGCCGCCTGAAGTCTTGAAGTCGTCCCCCATCAGCGTCACAAGCGACGTGGCCGGCGCAGCGGCGGCAACGCCGACCAGGCGCAGCTCCGGTGCATAGGTCTTGGCGATGAGGCCCGTGTAAAGCGCGGCTTGCCCCCCTTGCGAATGGCCCCAGACAGCAAAGCTGTTGCCGCCTCCGACTCCGGCCAGGCTGCGAGCAGCGCGCACTGAGTCGATTACGGCGCGCGCTTCGCTGTCACCAACCAGATAGGGGTGCGATCCGGCAGTGCCGAGGCCGGGATAGTCAGTGGCAGCGACCACGGCACCGTGTTCGATCAGTTGGCGGAGTCCTGCCATTTGCTGGAATACGAAAATCGCAAGCGACGGCGCGCAATGCGGCACGACGCCAGTCGTTGGGTGGGCCCACGCCACGATCGGTCGTCCTCCCGCAGGCACAGGACCTGGCGGAACGATGATAACGCCGGATACAGCGATGGGCTCTCCATGCATGCCCACTGAGCGATACAGCACGCGGTAAGCCTGCGCACCTGCGGGCGCGGTCGTTAAAGGCTCGGACCGGATCATGCTGCCGGGAGCACCCACAAGCTCCCGCGCGGAGGCCTCATAGAATCTCGTCTGCGCGTGCGCTTTCGCGGTCGGCAACGACAGGATCGCAGCGCAGGTCAGCGCGCTGAACCAGCGAACCAGCAGAGGTTTACCAATCCATGATGTTATCATAGCCATGTTAGCCCTCGTGGCTCTCATCAAAACTTTGACTTCCATCTCCATAGGGTTGAAACAATCGTTGAGACACGCAACACTGGAAATGAATATCAAGAAATAAGAAATTCGTTGGTTCAGCCTTCCGCAATCCTAAGCTTAGATGGTGCAACGTGCAGGGTAGCGACGCGTCCGCCGCAGCCCCGCTCCGGCAGGAAGAAACAAGGAGATAAAAACAATGAATGCGCTCAGAACTGTTTATGTGTTTGCGGCTTTGCTCCTCGTTTCAACGCCATTGCAGGCGATGCCGGCTGCCCCTGCGTCGGGATTGTCCACCGACATCGTGCCTGTCGCCGACGGGTGCGGTCAAGGACGTTACCGCGGGCCGGGAGGCGCATGTCATCGGTTTGGACGCGGCCCCAATCCTGGCGGAAACTTCGCAGGAAGTCATCGCGGCGAGGGATGCGGCCCCCGCAATTACAGAGGCCCAGGCGGCGCATGCCACCATCTGGGGACAGGCCCCTATCCGAGTGGATACTGGGCCCCGCGTTGAACCTAGTCGAGACGGGCGTAACGCGCTGGCCCAATAGCAAATATAACTCCGCTCCGGCGGGGTTTCTATATGGGCTACCGAGACCGGATCAACGGCAAAATGGATACCAGATAATGCCGGATCGCTCACAAAACCTTAGTCATGGCGGCGGGCTCGCGAATCATATTTTGCCCATCTCAGGGACCATGATCGGCGCCCGCGTTACGCTCGTAGGGCTCGTGAAAATTGCCGACAAATCTGGTCAGAACCACGTAGACGAGTATGCGGCTCTTGCCGCGATCTCTTTCCTCGCCTCAGCTCTCGTATCTGATCTTTCGATTCGATATGCACAAAAAAGACTAGGTCA
>NZ_BJNF01000134.1 GCF_006539545.1 Nitrobacter winogradskyi | reverse complement strand
CATCGACCCTGCACTCGCCGCCAAGGGCGGTGAACTTTATGAAGGTCTATGCAAAGGGTGCCACTTGCCGCCGGTCGGCACCAAGGCATTTTGGAACTCGAAGGCGTGGTTACCGCCGAACAGCTTCAACCAAAGCTATCTTCAAATTGAAACAAAGGCCATTACCGACATCGGCACCGATCCTGGCGCAGGCCAAGGACATGCGGAATCGGAGAGTCACGCTCCCGGCCAGTTTAGAAATCACCGATAACGAGTTTGGGCCAGCCCTTGGCCAGGTGGTCGAGAAGGTGGTGACTCATTGGTATGACGCTCACAACGTTCCCGGATCAGAGCGCCCCGAACTGAATGGGTTCCGGCCAAACGCGATCCAACATCCGCTCGCCTACAAGATGCGGCCCCTTAACGGAGTGTGGGCAACACCGCCTTTCATTCATAACGGCGCTGTCCCCAATATCTACGCGCTACTTTCACCCGTCTCTGAGCGGCCGAAGACCTTCTACCTGGGGCGGCGAGAGTACGATCCCGTCTGCATGGGCTATCAGATAACGGCATCGGCCGCGCCTGAGGATAACCTTGATCTACGTTGCCTCGGCTCAAAACCGATCCGGAAGCCGCGCGGTTCACCGGCGGATTCAGACTGGACACAGCGTTGCGAGGCAACCACAATACCGGCCATGAATTCAATGATGGACCACATGTGAATGGCATAATCGGGCGCAAACTTACGCCGGACGAGCGGCGAGCACTGATTGAATTTTTAAAGACCATATGAACCGACGTCGACGCAGAGCGGCGGCAGTGCCAACAGCCAGGGTACGAGCAAGTCTAACTTCTTTCATCACGCGGGAGCATGTCATGGCAGGCGGCTCGCACAACTTGGTCGTTATCTCCGACGGAACGGGTGTTTGCCGTCAGCGCTTCTAAGACAAATTGGAGAACTTCACGAGAGAGGATTTCTGGTTCATCGTAGCCGCAAACCAAAATCTCTCCGTCGAGCTTCTTGATGCGGGTTGTAAGAAGCTGAATCTGTTCAGCGAACTGTATCAGCAGAGCAAAGCCGGCAGCGCCGGGGATTCTGTTCTCTTTCTCGCCCCGGAGAAGCACTAGGAGCTTTGCGATACTTGCCAGCCCGTGCCCGCGATAACGCCCAATTCGGCCATATGAGCACGCAGGGCATTTGCAGTCTGGCTGTGCTGCCTCATCAGCATCTCTCGCGTTCGCAAGATCATGCTGGCTGCTTGTTATTCGGTAGTCTTCATGGGTACGAACCATGGAACGGTCCTTCCTTTGTGGTGCCTCTCTACGCGACCACGTCAGGCACTTGTGATGCCGGTTCGAAAGGCCGTTCCACACCGTCACTTTGGATGCAGTTCGGGGGATGTGTGGCGCATTGATTGGAGGAGAATCCACGCCATGCAGCACACTCCACCGCTCCAGCCTAGTAGCGCTACGTTTCGCCGTATATGAGCGCGCTAAAAATATCCGAGATTTTCCCCTCCATTGAGCTCTGGCCGAGATCGTAGCGACTATCGACTCACCGAATTGGCGATACCGTGCCAAATTTGGTCCTTCAACACGATCAGCGGCGGCGGGGGTATCGTCACCGGCGGCTCTGTTCTGCTGATGCCATCGACAGTTAGACTGGCAATATAAATCTCTCCATCCGTATAGTATGGATCACCCTCGCCGTTTCGGCCGAACAGCGTGGGGCCCGTTCCTGAAACGTGGAAGAAGCTTTGAACCACGCCCACTTCCTGCAAATCGTGCATCAGGAGATCACGTTCGGCATCGATATTTGGCGCGATATGATGGGTTACCTGACCGGTGTCATGGCTCAGTCCAACTCCGCTATCGAAGGTTATTGAACCAAGCCACACCGGGCGGCCATCTATTCCGTTCTCAAGGACCTGCCAGAAGCGGACGTGATGCCGGCGGTCCGCGCCCCTGCCATCGGGTTTTTCGAAGGCGAACTGTTCTTTTCTTCCTTCGAAATAAAGTGGACTAACAGGTGCATCTCGATATGGCCTGCCGAGTACTACGCTTCCCACTATCTCGATGCTCGTACGGAACGTGATTGGATCGGCCGAAAACCAGCCTGCTTTATGCATGGTACGGAGTACGTCGTCCTTGCGTCCAACGAGTCCGACGTTGAGAGCATCGCCGGGGATGCCCTCAACGGTTCGTGTCACCATGGGCAAGAAGGCAAGGCCGGGTTCGTTCTCGTGATGGGTCCACAGGGCGGGCAGCACGATATAGGCGAGCGTCAAGTAGGCGACGACTGCGCAGACCAAAGCAATCCATCGTCGCCGACCTGCAATTTCCTTCGTGCGCTTCGACCGCCAACTCACGCGAATCTCTCTGAATAATCGGCGCTGCTTACCACTCTGCTGTGAAACTGCTGCGAGGCAGTCAGTAAATCCCATATCCAAAGGCTGACATCGCCTTTATCGGCCCGAGCCATCTGAGCGGGAAACGGACAACAGGGTCGCAATTATCCCAATACGGAGCTGCCATTGCAAGCTGAAGGTACATCGCGCACGCAGCCTACGCATCGCCAAGTCTCTTTCCCCGATTGTCATTCGGCATGCAAAACTGGCTCTGACTCTCATCTGATGATTTTTCTGCCGAGCTTGCGGTTCGCCAACCGGGGAACAGCGCCATGCGAGCCGGCATTCGAATTTCGTCGCTTGTGCCGAGCGGGTTGGTTATCGAGAGCGTAAGCGATTCATCTGACGCGATTAAGATCATGCTCAATCAAAAATTAAGGCTTGAGTCTGGCTCAACGCAGTTAAACCAGGCTCAAGAGCCTCTTCGCTTCTGATGGAATCAGAAGCGGGGGCTTTCTGGTCGTGATCTGACGCATTTCCTTCAGGCGAACAGCTCATCCGCTTCGCTCGAAAGCGCTAAGATCAATCCTGCAGCATAGAACGCGAGACATCAGAACCGGTATCTCAGGGCGATCGACATCCGGCGCGGCTCGCCGAAGGCAGAGTAATACTTGGTCTCCACCGCCGCTCGATAAGTCTTGTCGAACAGGTTGCTCACCGTCATCACCAGTTCGGCGTTCGGGTTGATCTGGTACTTCGCCATCAGCCCCACCAGCAACAGCGCGCCACTGCGGATCCTTGCGGTCTCACCCGTGAACCAGCTCACATCGTCGCGATAGATCTGGCTGCGCGCCGACAGGTTGCCGCCCAGCGTCCAGTCCGTGCCGGGCACCTTGTAGGCGGTGGTCAGGCGCATGTTGTGGCGCGGCAACCAGGTGCCGTAGCGTTCACCGCTCAGTTCGCCGGCCGCGTACTTGCTGTCCACGAAGGTATAGCCCGCCATCATTTGCCAGCCGGGCGACAGTTCTCCGCTGAGGCCCAGGTCGACGCCCTGGCTCACCACCTTGTCGGCGGCGATGTAGCAGACGCCGCCGCAAGCATTACTCGGGTCGGGCAGGATGGAACTATCCGGCCGCGCCAGATTGGTCTGGTCCAGGCGGAACAAAGCGGCCGACACGTTCAAACGCTTCTCCAGCAGTTCGCCCTTGACGCCCACCTCGTAATTAGCGCCGACCACCGGTGCGACCGTGCCGCCGTCCGCGCTCCTTTGGGTTTGTGGCCTGAAGATATCGGAATAGCTGGCATAGACCGACACCTGCTGCGTGAGATCGTAGGTCAGGCCGGCATAGGGGCTGACGACGCCGGTTTCCTCGGTGCTGGTGCGTCCCGTCAGGAGGTTCTGATCCTTGTAGTTGCTGACGCGCGCGCCCGTGATGAGCTTGAGCCCGTCCGCCAGGTTGAAGCGGGTCATGCCATAGGCACCCAACTGGGTGATTTTCGTATCGTTGAAGTAAGGCGTGCCATCGGGCACGTCGCCAAGCGACCCCGGATCGAAAGTATAAACATTGATGGGCATCTGTATGGAATAGCCCGAGCCGCGGAAGGCCCAGCGAAAGGAAGACCCGTTCACGCCGAATGCCGCTTCGTGCCTGCGCCCGAACAGATGAAACGGCCCGGAGGCATACACGTCCACCGCGTTGGAGTCGGAGCCGCCTATGATGTTGCGTTGCCGGCTGAGTCTCAGGCCATCACCCGTTGTTGGATCAAGCTCGCCGGAGGCGTAAGCGTAACGAAAACTGTCGGTATTGTTTTCGCTATGCATGACCCTGGCCTTGAGTTGCCATTCGCCCGCCAGTTGCTGGGTCACGCCCAGCGTGGTCATCATTAAATCCTTGGTGTCGCGGTTGTTTCCATCGGCAAAAAGAGCGGAACGGCGGACGCCCCACTCGCTGCCGTCGGCCGCGAACGGCGGGCCGACGTGGTTGCGGCCGGTGTCCCGTTGATACTGCACGCTGGCTTCCAGCATGGTGGTGTCCGTCAGGTCGGCTTCGACTATGCCATAGACCGCCCGGCGGTCGCGGAACGCGTAGTCCACGAAGGATTTGCTGTTGTCGACCAGGGCCACCAAACGCCCTCGAACGCTTCCGTTCGCGGTAAGCGAGCCGGAAACATCGCCCACGACGCGCCGCCCGTTCCACGACGCCAGTTGCGCATCGGCCTGCGCCTGGAAGGTCGCGGTAGGCCGCTTGCGCATCAGGTTGATGGTGCCGCCCGGTTGACCAGCGCCCGCCAACAGGCCGGACGCGCCCTGAAGCACTTCCACCCGGTCAAGGAAGGCGCTGTCGATCTGCGGATTACGGCCGTT
>NZ_BJNF01000133.1 GCF_006539545.1 Nitrobacter winogradskyi | reverse complement strand
TTTTCTCTTCGGCCGAATACTGCTTGCGGGTCGCACGGCGGATGTCCTTGATGACCTGCTCCGATGGCGCTTTCCCTGTCCCGGATTTCTGTCTCATCTTCGTTCCTTTGAAAGGCTACGATGAACCAGAGATCCTCCGTTCGCAGTTAAGCCGCTTGGGTCCCATCAGCGCTGACGCCGGACAGTGTCGCAGCACCGCATTCTCGGCTCTAGTCTTACTGAGTCAGAAAGCCGCACTATGAGGACTGGGAAGCTTGCTAGTTTTGGGAGATTCGTTTTTCGGCATGAGGAGCTGAGATGGATCACCGGATTGCGGCTGACAGTGCATCGCGATTTGAAGCCTATGTCGCGGGACTTGTGAGTTTGATCGGGCATGCGGACCGCGCCCGGCCGCTGCGGGATTACTGCGTTGGTCTGCTGATGCCATGCGAGCGCAAGAGCGTCGAACCTATGGCGGCGGTGACCGCACCTGAGCGGACGGCGGCCCAACATCAATCACTGCTGCATTTTGTCGGCGAAGGGCGCTGGTCGGACGAGAAGGTTCTGGCCAAGGTGCGCGAGATGATCCTGCCGGAGATTGTGCGCCACGGGCAGATCGATGCCTGGATTATCGACGACACAGGCTTCCCCAAACAGGGCCGGCATTCGGTTGGGGTGGCACGGCAGTATTGTGGTCAACTTGGCAAGCAGGACAATTGCCAGGTCGCGGTGTCGCTATCGATTGCCAACCACCACGCCAGCCTGCCGGTGGCGTATCGGCTGTATTTGCCGGATCAGTGGACGACGGACGATGAACGTCGGCGCAAGACAGGTGTGCCCGCAGATATCCGTTTCAGGACCAAGCCGCAGATCGCGCTTGAGCAGATCCGTGCGGCCAGTGCAGCCGGCCTGCCACGCGGGGTCGTGCTGATGGACGCCGGATATGGTTGCAACACGGAACTGCGCAGCAGCATCAGCGCACTAGGATTGACCTATGTGGCCGGCATCTTGCCGAACACAACGGTATGGGCGCCGGGCACGGCACCGTTGCATCCCAAGGCTTGGTCGGGCCGCGGACGGCCGCCGAAGTTGATACGGCGTGATCACAATCATCGGCCCATCTCAGTCAAGCAGCTTGCTTTGGGCTTGCCGGCAAAAGCCTGGCGCACGATCGCCTGGCGCGAGGGCTCAGCCGAACAATTGTCCTCGCGCTTTGCGCGGTTGCGGATCCGTGTCGCTCACCGCGATTACAATCTAACCAGGAGCCGCTCGGAAGAATGGTTGTTGATCGAGTGGCCGAAGGGGGAGGCAGCCCCAACAAAATATTGGCTCTCGACACTTCCGCAAAATATCACCTTCGGCAATCTGGTCGATCTCACCAAACTCCGCTGGCGCATCGAGCGCGATTATCAGGAGTTGAAGCAGGAGGTCGGGCTCGGGCATTTCGAAGGACGAGGATGGCGCGGCTTCCACCATCACGCCACGCTCTGCATCGCGGCCTACGGGTTCTTGATCTCCGAAAGGGAGACGATTCCCCCCTCAGCACCTCGTTCCACCGCGATGGTCCAGAAGGCTGGCATTCCCAAAGGTGACAGACCCAGAGGATCTCCCGCTGCGGCCCGAGCGGCACATTCCAAACTCGATTGCCGCCATGCGCCGACGGCTCGTTCTCGCCTTCGTCAAACACCTGCGACGCTGCCCGTGCTGCGCCGCTCCGATCACAAAAACCGCCAAACTACAAAAATTTATGACGCAGTAAGACTAGTTTGGATTGTGTTTTGACTATCTTTGGTGTTGACCTACGAGGGTTCTCGAGTCCCGGCGGTCGAGGACCACTTCATTGTCGATCACTCAATGCTTGTGCATGCTGATCAGGAACGCGTCGATGCGCTGTTGCAGCCAGTTTGGCTCGCCAAAGTTGGCATAATTAATCCGTGAAGCTAGAGTTTCGGGGCGAGGCTCGCTTGGTTCGAAGGTCGTCTCGAGCCGGTAGGCAGCGTTCGCTATCCCTGCCCGTTGGATTGCGAGGGTCAGCTCGGTTAAATGGAGTGTAAAGGCATGCGAGGGAAACGAGGGGCGGCCGGTCGCGATCGCATCGGCCAGTTCAGCGATCCCGAGAACCTTATCCTGCTGACCGAGTTCCCGGAGTTTCAGTGTGCGAAAAACTTCACCAAGCTTCCACCATTTGATTTTGGGCTGCACGCCGCAGTTTGCGGATCCCGGAGGTGGCAAACATAGCAAAGGCAGCTTCCGGCCCCTCACGCCGAATAGCCACTGCAAGAATGAGTTGCGCCGCACACTCATCGCCTTGCGAGCGTTGAGGCTAAGCTGACTGAACCGTTCTAGATAGACTGGGCATCGATAATCCCGATATGTATCGGCTGAAATCATGCCCTTATTGCCAAAGATCCGCATACGATGATCGTAGGGAACTCCGATCGAACAGGTGACACGTCCAACGACGCCGCTTTTGAAGTTAAGGCAGGCGACGGAGAAATCGGGGGTGTTAGGAGGATCCAGCGGCATGTTCGTCTTATCGGGCAGCGTTTGCTTGGAGAACGCAGTCACGCTTTCAACGGGGCCAAAAATTGCGCATAGCCAAGTCAAATGGTAGCCGACATGCTCGAACGTACATCCCGCTTCGTATTCATGCAAATAGGGCCACGGCGCGCCAGTACGGCTGCGCCAATCCTCAGGGTGCATTAGATAGATGACGTTGTCGTCAAACTCTGCGTAAACCGTACGTACATCTCCGACCGCGCCGTCGCGCACCGCCTTCCACATCGTTTGTGTGGTGTCGCCGAGCGCGTTCGACGGCGCACTGGAAAGCCGCAGACCTTTCGATTCCGCGAGATCGAAAAGCTCGCGCGCTTGGTCCATGTCAGTGACAAGGGGTTTTTCGGAATAAACGTGCTTACCCGCGTTCAGTGCCGTGCGTGTCACTTCATAGTGACTCCTGATGCTGGTGAGGTTGATAACGACGCCGATCTCGGGATCAGCGAGCAGCGCATCATTCGAAGCGTAGGCCTTCAATTCGTAGAAAGCGGCGGCTCGATCCCGCCGTAACGCATCGATGTCCGCAATACCGGCAATGACAAGGCCTGGATAACGATTCCAGGTCGCCATGTAATGATCGAACACATAACCGCATCCGATGATGCCGATTTTCATTCGTGTTTCCTCTGACTTTTGAGTGTTTCAAATGAACCGCCTCGCCGACTCGTCGAGGAGTTCTGCAGCAAGCAGAGAACGCGTCAAAGGAGAAACCGGGCTTTCCACAAGTCCGGTCGCGACGCAACGCGCGGCTTCGTCAGCTTGGTAGTGATAACCGTTACCTTGATAAGGGCTAACTACACTGCGATTCCGCGCGGAATTAATTAGGGATAAGATCCCATGGAGCCGTTGTTGAGCACCTTGGGCTAACATAGACTCGCGTAAGGTCGAAAATCGTCCGTGTGAGTTGAGCCGTTTTACGGGGGTCGCGCGCGCCACTCGAAAGCGGAACGGTCTATAGATAGGCGGGGAGACCAGCAGGCGCCCCTTGTCGCCGGCTATCTCGATATCGTTCCTGAGCGGACCCCGCAGACTTGCTTGCAATGTCGAAAGCACCCCGGAATCGTGACGCAGTATAACGACGCAATCCTCGTCGACGTTCCAAGATCCGATATGGCCGGCCGCCCCAACAACCCGAGCAGGACCCAGGAGGGCAAGCGCCCATGCTAACGGGTAGACCAAGCGATGACGGAGCGCGCCGCCACCCAAAGCAGCATTGAATTGATTGTCGCTGTGGGATGGAATATTGGAGGTGCCGAAGCTTCCGCTGAAACTGCGAACTTCTCCAACGAGACCGCCTTTCAATACCTCCTGCATTCGGTCTGCTATCGGCAAGTGTAGATTCCAGAGCCCCTCCATACAAAAGAGACCTGCATCCCGCGCGGCGGTCACAATTAACCGTGCATCATCTGCGGAGGCCGCGAGCGGTTTCTCGATCAACGCGTGTTTGCCGGAGGCAAAAGCGCGAAGCGCATGTTCCCTATGGAGGGACGGCGGCGTAGCTATGAAAACGGCATCGACGCCATCAGCAAGCGCTTCGCCCCAGTTTCTAGCTGCTTCCGGAATCGCGAGTTCACGTGCAAAAGTACGCGTGTTGTCGAAATTTCTGGAATAGACGCGTTTTACACCGCAACGAGTGGAGAAACGAAGTCCAAGTACGAATTTCCTAGCAGCGAACCCTGCCCCGATCACGCCCCAATTGAACATTCTCAACGCTCCCGCGGGCCGCTAACACCAAACTTTTCCGCCATTGGCCCCAGACCGGTGGAAGATCGAACTCCGGTGCCGGACCTTAAAGGATCGCAATCTGCTCGACACTCGTCTGATAATCCAGACGGCAGGCCGCTGCCTTCGTGGAGTACTATATAGTTTATAATAATGGCCGCTATTATTTACGAGAGCATCAACCAATCTTAGTCTTACTGCGTCATAAATGTTCGATTTGATTCATGATCGAGATTCACCCGCGATTCGGAGGCGGCCGTGGATGTCGAACGTGATAGAGGAACGAGTGAATCGCACTTCGCGGCGTTTGTGGAGATGCTCTCGTCGGCGGTGGGGCACTCCGATCGTGCGGCACCGCTGCGGGCCTATTGCGCCGGCCTGATCTTACCGGGCGAGCGCAAGAGCGTCGAACCGATGGCGGCGCGCGTCGAACCAACCCGTGTGCAGGCGGCGCATCAATCGTTGCATCATTTCGTCGCGAAGGCCGGGTGGTCGGATGAAGCCGTGATGGCGAAGGTCCGGACGCATGCGCTGGCGATGATCGAGCGTCACGGGCCTATTCGTGCCTGGATCATTGATGACACCGGCTTTCCAAAAAAGGGGGTGCATTCGGTCGGCGTGTCGCGGCAATATTGCGGCCAACTCGGCAAGCAGGACAACTGCCAGATCGCAGTTTCCCTGTCGGTCGCCAACGATCATGCCAGCCTGCCGATTGCCTACCGGCTCTATCTGCCGCAGGTCTGGGCTGACGATCCCGCGCGGCGCGCCAAAGCGGGCGTGCCCGACGACATCGTCTTCAGAACCAAACCGCAGATCGCGCTCGATCAAGTGCGGACCGCGCAGGCGCAGGGCGTCGCACCGGGCGTCGTCCTAGCCGACGCCGGTTATGGCGTCGACACGACGTTCCGCACGGGGCTGACGAAAGTGGGACTGGCCTACGTCGTGGGCGTGCAATCATCAATGAGCCTGTGGCCGCCAGGCGTAAGCCCTCGCGCGCAACCTCGCACGATGTCCTTGTTACCAGAGACAAGTCTCGCCTCGTAATTTATGACACAGTAAGACT
>NZ_BJNF01000132.1 GCF_006539545.1 Nitrobacter winogradskyi | reverse complement strand
TTTATGACAAGGAGCGCGAGCGGCATGAAGATGTCGATGGGCCAATATGGCCGCCGGTTTGGCCGCCGGTTTCTGGGATTGGCGTTTGGCGGAGCGGCATTTGCTGCTGGCGGAGCGGCATTTGCGGCGGATGAGATAGGTCAGCCGCATGCGTGGGGCTTTGATCTTCAGCAGGGTGTGACCCCTGTGATGGAGAGCATTGCGCGCATGCATAACGGGCTTCTGGTGGTGATCACGCTGATCACGCTGTTTGTGACGGCCCTTCTGGTTGTTGCGATGGTGCGGTTCAACGCGCGCGCCAATCCGGTTCCATCGAAGACGACGCACAACACGATGATCGAGGTTGCGTGGACGATCATCCCGGTTCTGATCCTGGTCGGCATTGCGGTTCCCTCATTCCGTCTTTTGTTTGAGCAGCTTGACCTTCCGAAGGCTGACCTGACGGTGAAGGCGACCGGCAAGCAGTGGTACTGGACCTACACCTATCCGGACAACGGCAAGTTCGAGTTTGACTCGCTGCTGGCGCAGGACAAGAAGCCGCGTCTGCTTGCGGTGGACAACGAGCTGGTTGTTCCGGTGAACAAGGTGGTCCGGGTTCAGGTGATCGGGGCTGATGTCATTCATTCCTTTGGAGTTCCGTCGTTCGGCATGAAAGTGGACGCGATTCCGGGCCGTCTCAACGAGACCTGGTTCAAGGCCACGAAGACGGGCATTTTCTACGGCCAGTGCTCTGAGTTGTGCGGCCGGGACCATGCCTTCATGCCGATTGCGGTTCGCGTGGTAAGCGAGCAGGAATTTGCGGCGTGGGTTGAGACCGCGAAGAAGAAGTTTGCCTCGAACCCGGCGAACGCGGTGGCGTCGGCCGCCGGCGTGATGCAGTAGGCGTCGCGTCGGGCGATTTCGACGAGGGGCGGCGCCTGCGAAGGGGTCGCCCGCCAGGGTTCGAAGGACTTCAAGGGACGACAGACAGGATTAGACAATGGCAACAGCATCTGCTCACGACCATGCCCATGACGATCATGGTGACCATGCGCACCACCCGACAGGGTGGAAGCGCTTTGCGTATTCGACCAATCACAAGGACATCGGGACCATGTACCTGGTGTTCGCCATCGTGGCGGGGATCATCGGCGGCCTGATGTCGATGGGCATCCGGGCGGAACTGATGTACCCCGGCATACAGGTTTTTGATCCTGCGCATACCTACAACGTGTTTGCGACCAATCACGGCCTGATCATGATCTTCTTCATGGTGATGCCTGCGATGATCGGCGGCTTCGGCAACTGGTTCGTGCCGCTGATGATCGGCGCGCCCGACATGGCGTTCCCGCGCATGAACAACATCTCGTTCTGGCTGCTGCCGGCGGCGTTTGCGCTGCTGCTGATCTCCTCGTTCATGGAGGGTGAGCCGGGCGCGACCGGAGCGGGCACGGGCTGGACGCTGTATGCGCCGCTGTCGACGAGCGGTCATCCGGGTCCGGCGGTGGACTTCAGCATTCTGTCGATCCACCTTGCGGGCGCCTCCTCGATCCTCGGGGCGATCAACTTCATCACCACGATCTTCAACATGCGCGCGCCTGGCATGACCATGCACAAGATGCCGCTGTTCGTCTGGTCGATCCTGGTCACCGTGTTTCTGCTGCTGCTGGCGCTGCCGGTTCTGGCGGGCGCGATCACGATGCTGCTGACCGACCGTAACTTCGGCACCACGTTCTTCGCGGCCGATGGCGGCGGCGATCCGGTGCTGTTCCAGCATCTGTTCTGGTTCTTCGGTCATCCCGAGGTGTACATCCTGATTCTGCCGGGCTTCGGCATGATCAGCCATGTGATCTCGACGTTCTCGAAGAAGCCGATCTTCGGATATCTGGGCATGGCCTACGCCATGGTGGCGATCGGCGGCATCGGCTTTGTCGTGTGGGCGCACCACATGTACACGGTCGGCATGGTGTCCTCGGCGCAGGCCTACTTCGTCGCGGCGACCATGGTGATCGCGGTGCCGACGGGCGTGAAGGTGTTCTCGTGGATCGCCACGATGTGGGGCGGCTCGATCGAGTTCAAGACGCCGATGCTGTTTGCGATCGGCTTCATCTTCCTGTTCACGGTCGGCGGCGTGACCGGCGTTGTGCTGGCCAATGCGGGCGTTGATCGCGTGATGCAGGAGACCTACTACGTCATCGCGCACTTCCACTACGTGATGGGCATTGCCGCGGTGTTCGCGATCTTCTCGGGCTGGTACTACTGGTTCCCGAAGATGTCGGGCTACATGTACAACGAGACCATCGGCAAGCTGCACTTCTGGGTGATGTTCATCGGCGCCAACATCCTGTTCTTCCCGCAGCACTTCCTCGGTCTGCAGGGCATGATGCGGCGCATGGTGGACTATCCGGATGCGTTCGCGGGCTGGAACGAGATCTCGTCCTACGGCGCCTTCATCACGGGCTTCGGCGTCATCATCTTCCTCTACGGCCTGGTCGACGCCTTCGCGCGCAAGCAGCAGGCGGCTGACAATCCGTGGGGTGAAGGCGCGACGACGCTGGAATGGACGCTGTCCTCACCGCCTCCGTTCCACCAGTTCTCCACCCTGCCGAAGGTGCAGTAAGCAGTCATGTGAATGTGCGCGGCGCACTCATGCGCCGCGCACCCAACAAAAGCGGGTAGTATCGTGTCGGTTGTCGATCAAAAAGCCGTTGAGCTACCGCCCCGGATCTCGGAGGCGGGTGTCGCCGATTACTTCGCGCTGCTGAAGCCGCGGGTGATGTCACTCGTGATCTTCACCGCGCTGGTCGGGCTGATGATTGCGCCGGGCCATGTTCACCCGGTGCTGGGCTTCATCGCGATCCTGTGCATCGCGGTCGGAGCGGGCGCCTCCGGCGCGCTGAACATGGCGCTGGAAGGCGATATCGACGTGCTGATGTCGCGCACGGCCAACCGGCCGATCCCGCGCGGCCGCATCACCCGCGGCGAGGCGATGGGGTTCGGCCTCACGCTGTCGTTCTTCTCGGTGATGACGCTCGGCACCCTGGTCAACTGGTATGCCGGGGGACTGCTCGCCTTCACGATCTTCTTTTACGTTGTGATCTACACGATGGGGCTGAAGCGGCGGACCGCGCAGAACATCGTGATCGGCGGCGCCGCCGGTGCGCTGCCGCCGGTGGTGGCATGGGCGGCCGCGACGGGGTCGTTGTCGGTTGAGCCGCTGCTTCTGTTCTTGATCATCTTCTTCTGGACGCCGCCGCATTTCTGGGCGCTGGCGCTGTTCCGCTCCGACGATTACGCCCGCGCCGGGGTTCCGATGCTGCCGGTGGTCGCCGGTCCCGACGCGACGCGGCTGCAGATCCTGCTCTACACCATCGTGCTGGTGGCGATCGCCGCCGCGCCCTGGCCGCTCGGCTACTTCGACTGGATCTATGGCGTGACCTCGCTGATCCTCGGCGCCGGCATGCTGGTGCTCGCGATCGAGGTCTATCGCCACCGGACCGGAAGCCAGGCGCTGCGCGCCACACGGCGGCTGTTCGCCTTCTCGATCTTCTATCTGTTCGCGCTGTTCGCCGTTCTGCTGCTCGATGTGGTCGCGAAGGCCGTCGCGCCGTTGATCTGGTAGAGGGGCGCATGAACCGATGGACAGCAACGACAAGCCGGAGGGAGACCGGATCGTTCTCACCGAAGCTCAGAAGAAGCGTCGGCGCGAACGCTCGATCGCGATCGCCTGGGCGCTCGGCGTTCTGGTCCTGCTGTTCTTCGCGGTCACCTTCATCAAAGGGCCGGGCGTTCTGGTCCGACCGGTGTGATTGAGAATGACGGACGCGCCGCAACACCCGCAGCAATCCGCGGCCCCGGCTTTGCCGAAGGCTGCGCCGCGCATCGGCCGCGATGTGAAGATCGGGGCCGCCTGCGGCCTGGTGGTCGCATTGATGCTCGGGGCGGCCTATGCGTCGGTGCCGTTCTACGACTGGTTCTGCCGCGTCACCGGGTTTAACGGAACCACGCAGGTGGCAGGGGGCGCGCCGCAGGCGGCGCCGCTGGCGCGCACGGTGACGGTGCGTTTCGACTCCAACGTCTCCGGCGGGCTGCCCTGGAAGTTCGAGGCGGAGCAGACCACCATAGAGGTCCGGGTCGGCGAGGTCACCACCGTGCATTACGCCATCAGCAACGAGTCGGCGTCGCCCACGACCGGACAGGCCGCCTATAACGTCACGCCGCTGGCGGTCGGATCATACTTCACCAAGATCAACTGCTTCTGTTTCACCGAGCAAACCCTGGCGCCCGGTGAGAAGCGGGAGATGGCCGTCGTCTTCTATGTCGATCAGGCCTTCGCCGCCGACAGCGAGTACGACGGCGTCAACACCATCACCCTGTCCTATACCTTCTTCCCGGTGAAGAATGCCGCGCCCAAGCCGGTGGCGGCAAACGAGCCGGACAGGCCAGGGGGAAGCATCTGAGCTTCGAGGGCCGACGCGTTTGTTACCGACGCGTTTTGTTGTGAGACCAATAGGTGCCCAATACCGCCGGCACCGCTAAGGGAGAGAGACCGCAAATGGCTACGGCGCAAGTCAAGCACGATTACCACCTGGTCGACCCGAGTCCGTGGCCGATCGTCGGCGCGACCGCGGCTTTCATCATGGCCGTCGGCGCGATCCTGTGGATGCATCATATGACCGCGGCCGCGCCGATCATCTTCGGCATCGGCGTGGTCGGCGTGCTCTACACCATGGCGAGCTGGTGGGCGGATGTGATCCGCGAAGCCGAGCACAAGGGCGATCACACCCGCGTGGTGCAGATCAGCCATCGCTACGGCATGATCCTGTTCATCACCTCCGAGATCATGTTCTTCGTCGCCTGGTTCTGGGCCTTCTTCAACTCCGCGCTGTTCCCGGGCGACCCCGTGCATGTGACGCGCGAGGCGCTGTTCGGCGGCGTCTGGCCGCCCAAGGGCATCCAGACCTTCGACCCCTGGCACCTGCCGCTGCTCAACACCCTGATCCTTCTGACCTCGGGAACCACCGTGACCTGGGCGCACCATGCCCTGCTCAATGGCGACCGCAAGGGGCTGAAGTGGGGCTTGATCCTGACCATCGCGCTCGGCGCCATCTTCACCTGCGTCCAGGCCTATGAGTATCAGCATGCGGCCTTCAGCTTCGCCGGCAACGTCTACGGCGCCACCTTCTTCATGGCGACCGGCTTCCATGGCTTCCACGTGCTGGTCGGAACCATCTTCCTGATCGTCTGCCTGTTCCGCGCCAACGCAGGGCACTTCACGCCCTCCCAGCACCTCGGCTTCGAGTTCGCCGCCTGGTACTGGCACTTCGTCGACGTGGTGTGGCTGTTCCTGTTCGTCTGCATCTATATCTGGGGCAACGGCGCCGCCGCCATGGCCCACGCCGCTCACTGACCGCCACCCCGGCAAAAACAACCAACATCAAGGGCGGCCCATAAGGCCGCCCTTTCTCTTTGC
>NZ_BJNF01000131.1 GCF_006539545.1 Nitrobacter winogradskyi | reverse complement strand
ATCGGCCACGATCGTGAACGGCTCGGGCGATGCGACCTTCGACGAAGCCGCGCTCACCATGCTGCGCCGCTCAGACCCCGTCCCGCCACCCCCGCCGCTGATCGCGGACGAGGGCCTCAGCTTCACTCTGCCTGTGGTCTTCAGGGTCAAGGGGAAAGGATGAGCACGCCTCGCAGGTCGTCGCTTACGACTGAGCCTCGCTGAACTGTTCGGAAATCATTGCGATGGACAACACGGCTGGAAGCCCAGTCTATTATTGATGAGGACGCCCCTGACTGCATCGCAATGCCAAAGTGGTGGTGTTGATCATCACTGGAAGGAGGCGTTCATGTTGGCAGTTTGCATGATCGGGTTGGACCTTGCGAAGAATGTATTCCAGGCGCATGCCGTGGACGCGTCGGGCGCAGACTTGTTCCGCGAGAAGCTGCGCCGCGGCCAAGTGCTTGCGTTCTTCACAGCGCTGCCGGCTTGCACGGTTGCCATGTAGGCCTGCGCCAGCAGCCATTATTGGGCACGGGAGATCGTGTGGCTGGGACATGACGTCCGGCTGATCGCCCCGGGTTACGTCAGACCTTTCGATGGGCCCCGACGGCTGATATTACCAGTGGAGGAAGGATCCACCCAGAGGATTGTCGATTGATCTGGTAGCTGACGAGCGGTTTGGACGAGCAATCGGACGGATCGAAGCCTCGTGACAAAGGTCGCTTTGGGCGGCCGAGCAATCCAGCGGGCCGTAACGCGAGTGAAGCCTGAGCACGCCTCGAAAGTTACGGTGTGAATGCCGACCCGATCGTATGACGGGGGGCGTGGCGTCCGACGGTTTTCTCGTGAGATTTATGGGAGCCCTGGCGTGCTTGTGCTGAACCGCGTGCGTAGAGTATCGCCGACGTGTGCCTCGTGATGAAGCCTGTCGGAGAGCCAGATGTGGGAAACTGCAGGGATTGAAGCCGTAGCGTTAAATCGGGAGGTCGTACCAACGCTCGGCTCATGCGTCCGACGCGCGCGGTGACATGGGGCCCTCAAGACAGAAGCTGCGTATCCTGTCCCTGTTTCGACAGGAGCGTGATCGCCTGCTTGTCAAACGATACGAAGGTCTTGCCACCAAGCCAAGCGCCCTCATAGGCCATAACGCCATCGGCAAAATCACCACCTGCCTCCAGCAAGGCGAGCCCGGCTTCGACGGCGGGCCTATTCACGACGACATTCGCCGTGTTCAGGAGTGCGCGAATGGCTGCTGCCACGTCTTCTTTGGCGACCTTCGCGTCTTGCCGCAGAACCCACACCAATTCACACAGGCATGGCAACGACACCGCGATCAGAGATGCTTCCTTGAGCAGCGCGCGGGCGGTCCTGGATTGCTCAGGGTGATCTCGCATCATCGCGCGCGCCAGCACGTTGGTGTCGACGGAAATCTTCATTTGTCGTCAAGCTCGCCCGCCCAGCCGGCGGCCGCAATCCGGTTCATCTCTTCAATGGTCATGGGCTTCTTGAGTTTGATCTTGCCCTCAAGCGCACCGATGAACGCGTCGATGGAGCCCGTTGGCCGGGCCACCCGGACGCGCAATTCGCCGTCGGGCAGCTTCTCGAATTCGATCCGTTCGCCGGGCTTGATGCCAAGATGTTGCAGCAGGTCCCGCTTGAGCGTGACCTGCCCTTTTGCCGTGACCGCAAGCGATGCCATTGCTGTTCCCCATGCCTTCCAGCCCAATATAGTAATGAAAAACCACATTACAAACAACGTATGTCGGGCGTGGTTGCCTAGGGTGGAACGGTGCGATCGCAGCACCCGTCACTTTTGACGGGTCGCCTGCGCGGTCGATGCGCGCAACAGTCCCGGCGGTAGAGAGGATTCCGGCGATCGCGTCGGCGCCGGCCCTACCGGGGCGGACATGCGATGCTCGGGCTGGCGGCGGGCATATGAGGGGTGGGTCGTCGATACTGTTGCATATCGGTCTTTTCGGGTCGCTCACCTGCCTTGGGCTTTTTGGCCCGGGGTGGTGGGGCGGATTCCGGCTGAACGCCACGCCAAGCTATCCCCTTGGGCTCTGGCGCATCGCTACTCTCGACCGCGCCGTGACGGTCGGCGATCGCGTTTTCATCTGTCTCCCGCCGGGGCCGGCGCTCTCCCTCGGCCTCACGCGTGGCTACATCCGATGCGGCCTTTGCGCCGAGGGAGCGAGCCCGCTGATCAAGACCGTGGCTGCCCTGCCGGGCCAGACCGTAGCGATCGCCGGCACCGTGACGATCGACGGGCATCCTTTGAGGCACTCGCATATCCATCCAGTCGACGCGGAAGGACGGCAGCTCACCGCCTACTCCGGTGGGAAAGTCCCACCGGGCCATCTTTTTCTCCATTCAGGATTCTCGGGCTCCTATGATTCACGATATTTCGGGCCGGTTCTGGACACCGGCGTACTCGGCCTTGCCGAACCCGTCATCACGTTCACTCCCTGATCGGGCGCATAGCCTCGCCGTGATCACTGCTGCCATTGGGGTTGGTGTGATCGGCTGGAGCGGTGTGACTCTGATGCTACCGCTGGCGCTTGCCTTTCCGTCGCTCTGGGTGGTTGCGCCGTCGCGTCTGGCAGCAGCGGGGGTCGCTGCGGGATATTTCCTCGCCGCATCGCGCGGATTGCCGCAGGGCGTCGCAACCTTCTTTGATACGGGACTGGCCTGGGGGATCGCGCTGTGGTTGCTTGCCTCAAGCGCATTCGTCGTGATCCATATGGTTCTCTGGTCGTGCCGCGCGGATAGACACCGGCCATGGGCTTCGGACTCGCATCTGTCCTGATGGCTGCACCACCGTTCGGGACTTTTGGCTGGGCCCATCCGCTGACGGCCGCTGGCGTGATTTTCCCTGGGACAGGATGGGGCGGTGCGATGCTCACGGTTGCGGCCTTGCTTGCCCTTACCACCCGATTTTGGCGCGGGACGGCGCTCGCTGTCAGCGTGGCCTGGTTGTGGACGGGGCGACCTGGACGCCGTCCCCATTCCTGACGGGCTGGACTAGTGTCGACACGATGATGGGAGCATCGCTCGGCCGCCAAGCGGACCTCGAGCATCATGGCGCGCTCCTCGCGGTCGCTCGCCGGACTGCAAACCTTGGCGAGCGCGTTGTGGTGCTTCCCCAAAAGCGCTTTCGGCTTGTGGACGCCGACAGTGGCGCGGTTCTGGATCGAGAATTTGCGGCAGGACGATCTCACCGTTATTGGCGGTGCCGCTGTCGTCGACCCGGATGGATACGACAACGCACTGATAGAAATCGACTGGACCGGCACTCGCGTCATTTATCGTCAACGCATGCCGGTGCCGCTGTCGATGTGGCAGCCCTGGCGCGCGTGGCTCGATGCGGCCGGCGGGGCGCGAGCCAATCTGTTCCAGAACCCCGTCGTGACCGCCGCAGGACGGAAGATCGTCCCGCTCATCTGCTATGAGCAGCTCATAGTCTGGCCGGTGCTGCAGTCCATGCTCCACCAGCCTGACGTCATTGTCGCGACGAGCAACGCCTGGTGGACCGCCGACGCCTCTATCGCTGCGATCCAAAGGGCGAGCGCACAGGCCTGGGCGCGTCTGTTCGACCGTCCGCTCGTGACCGCTTTCAACATGTGAGCAGGTCGAGAATGGACGCAGCCCTCATTCAGCAGTGTGCCGATCCCAACCTAAAGCCTGCGATCGCTGAGAAATTTATTGCGCGCGCGCCGGCGCTGGCGATCCTCTCGCGATCACCGTTCGCGCCGGTGGACGTGTGATCCTCGTGCCTCCACCGAAATCTCCCCACGATACGATAACATTGGTTCGCCGCTACGTTGGCCAGGCTGTTGTAGGCGTCGGCATCACGCAATATCCTGCCGGCGTTGGCATTACAGATCCCGCACAGTTCTCGGTGGGTCTTGTTGACGTTTGCCAAAACATTCGTATGGGTACAGCGCTCTTCGGCAAGGTCTATCGCATCGTGACGAAATGGTATGGCACCGCGAACGAAGAAGCGTTCAACGATGCCATCATCGCCTGGAAGGCCGGGACGTTCGAGGGACAATCGGTCTTCTCGGCCGAGGAGCCCGGACCCACCAAAGTCGTGTCCCGTCCGGACCTGCAAGCCGTGAGGGCGAGGTCTCGAACGATATGAAAAGTGCGCCCGCCAACGAGCGGGACGACAAAGCCCCCGAACCGAACGATCCCAATCGCGCCGGCATTCGGATTGACCTGTCAGGTATTGGCGGAGCGAGTACCAAGCAATGAATGGGCGCATCGTTGCTGCGGTCATTCTTTGCGCTCATGTCTGCGAACAAGCTCAGCTACGCGTCTGGGATGGCGGTACGTTTCGGACTGGCTGGGGATCGCAGCGGTTTCTCCGCATGGCAAATCTCACGTCTGTGTCCGGAGTGGCGCTAAGTCATCCGTTTTTGGAACAAGGGCCAAACGACGCAGCGAAGGGGCGGATAATCCGCTGCCGAAATACAGCCTGATGTGGGCTTCGCCGCCGCCCCCGCGTTTTTCGATGTGGGTGGAAGCCGCCGTTGACGGCCAGCGAGATTGTGGCCGACTTCTTAGCTATTGTCGGTACCTACGACGTTCCGTTGAATTAGCCAAGGCGGCGCAAACGTATACAACGCCTCTTATCCTAGCTTTGAATTAGCGTCGCATCGATAGTCCGAAGGTCTAAATGCCTATGGATAAACCACAGCTGGGACGTTCCGGAATCTCGGTGTCCGTCTTGGGACTGGGCTGCAACAATTTTGGAGTGGCCATCGACATCGACGAAACGCGCGACGTTGTGCATGCCGCGCTCGATCTCGGTGTTACACTATTTGACGTGGCCGACGTTTATGGGGGAAGAGGCAAAGCGGAGGAGTTTCTCGGCTACATTCTCGGGCCAAAGCGCAAGGACATTGTCCTTGCGACCAAATTTGGCTTGGCCATGATGGATAATACCAAAAATATCAACGCCTCGCGTAACTACATCATGAGGGCGGTTGAAGACAGCCTGAGACGCCTGCGAACAGAGTGGATCGATCTTTATTAGATTCACCGATACGATCCGGACACTCCGATCGAAGAAACAATGGACGCATTCGATGAGCTCGTGCGTCAGGGAAAGGTGAGAGCGATCGGCTGCTCGAATTTCCTTGCACGTCAGGTCGTTGCCGCGCAGCAAGTGGCGGGCACCCACAAAGGCGCGCAACTTGTGACATGTCAGGCCGAGTACAGTCTACTCGCCCGCGGAATATAAAACGATTTACTGCCCCAACTTCTTCAGCACGGGATCTGCCTCTTGCCCTACTATCCGCTGGCAAGCGAGCTATTGACCGGCAAATATCGACGCGGTGTCGAACCGGCCAAGAAGACCCGATTGGGCTCTCATCTGTCGTGGGCTCAAGCGCTGATGACGGAACAGAATTGGAATCGGCTCGATCAGTTGAACACTATCGGATTGCGGGATAGGCACTCGATATTGGAATTGGCAATTGGCTGGCTGCTGGCAAGACCGGTGGTCGGCAGCGTGATCGCGGGCGCGACAAATCCCGAACAAGCCCGCCAAAATGTCGCCGCTGCTGCAACACAGCTATCTGCTGCACTGCTATCTGAGATCGACGCAGTGATAATACCGCAGCAATCGAGCGCTACTCGAGCGTGATTTTCACCCTGCCAAATGTCCTATCACGATCTGTGAGCGCCGCTAAGTATGATGGGATAATTTTGTGGAAGCCTTAATAGCTTTCGCTTAGTTGATGCCTTCGGAGATCGTTCTCCTTCCTCACCATCTGGATCGTGGCGGATCAACGATCCAGGCTTCACGGGGATTGGCAACGACGCGTTGCAGTTGAGCCCGACGGATTTTGCGAGTTCTCGCGACGAAC
>NZ_BJNF01000130.1 GCF_006539545.1 Nitrobacter winogradskyi | reverse complement strand
CTTGTGATGATGCCCCGTGAATCCGATGGAGAGATGCGCCGCGACGGTTCAAGCGCTGCCAATGTGCAGCCGAAACACCCCGTCGCTGAGCGCGGAAGAGTGCACGGCGTGCCAGACTTCTCATCCTACGAAGTGCTGCGTATTGCAGCGAAGCGCGAAGTGGTCTTGAGTAGCGAGAAGGATAAACGACGATGGCGAAAACGAGCGAGAGATCCCGACCGATTAAGAGCGCAAGGTTATAAGGCCATGCATTCTTGCTTCGCCGCGCACCGACGACATGCATGACCGCCGAAAGCAGCAAAATTTGTCGCTGACGGATTCTTAGGGCTCTGGTTACGGAGCATAGGCGCACGTTGATGCTATGGACGACTGAATCAAACCCGACCGGGTCCCGGGGCTCGGTACCGATGCCATTCGGCATCGAAAGTCCGTCAGTCCTACCTGCGATCGTAACTCGGACCATTGAACGATGCGGGGCGGAGCAGCCAGACGGAACGCCGCGTGGACCGCGGCGATCTCTCGACCGGGCCAGCCACCTCGTTTCTCTGTGATCCGTTCCTTAGTCGGGAAGAAGCCGCGTTTAGTGGCCGATCTGATAGTGGCGGATTTGAAGTCTCGTCGCTCATCGGAGGAACGATTGAAGAGAGCGCGAGTTGCCGGGAAGAAATACGGAAAGGACAGCGACATGACACGGTCGGTGGAGGAACTTCGGTTGGAGGCGGAGCGAAACCGGGCCGGACTGGCAGCGACGGTCGATCAGTTGAGGGAGCGGGTCTCGGATGCGGCCGATGGTATTCGCCAAAAGGTCTCACCGGAATACGTGAAATCGGAGCTCTCCGATTACATCAGCCTCAAGGCATACGGTTGGGGTGAGACATTGAAACAACGAGCGATCGACAATCCGATGGGAACAGTTGCGGCAGGGGCTGTCGCTGCGATCTCCCTCATGCGTATGGCGCGGGGCCTACCCCTACCACTCCTGATGCTGGGCGCGGGGGCTTCTATGACCTCTAAGACGGCCCGGGATCGCGCTGCACAAGGCGCGGCTTCAGTAAAAGAGAAAGCGGGGGAGATGCTTGTGGAGGCAGGAAATTCACCGCTTGTTGCGGACGTGAAGGACCGGCTAGCCGCGGCTCGAACTCAAGCCACTGAAACAGCCGATGACCTCAAAATCCGTGCCACTCAAGTAGCCAGCGATTGGTCAGACAAAATTGCTAGCGGTGGCGATACGCTAAGGAACAAGACCGGTGCGGCCAAAGATGCGGTGGCGACCCAATGGTTAACGGCTCGCCAGCGTAGCGGTGATGCTGCATTGATCGGGGGATTGGGAGTCGCGATCGGCGCCATCATTGCCGCTTCTCTACCCGAAACGAGGGCTGAAGCCAAAGCGATGGGCGAAGCTAGCAATAAGGTCAAACGGAAGGCCGGCGAAGCTATGCAATCCGGATTTGCCACAGCCAAGAGTGCAGCAACCTCGGCCCTTGATGCAGCCGCGAAAACCGTTGGCGAAAGCGATTTAGGCGGAGAAGTCAGCCGCATGACCCAGAACATGTCTGACACGCTCAAGGAGGGTGCCGACGACGTTGTGAGAGCGGCGGTCCGTCAATAGCGAAATCTAAACACAAGGTAGACAAGATGAGCAACTTTGACACGACAACACCGAACACCTTGGATCGGAACCAGGCCGACGGTTCCACACAGAACCTTAAGGAGGAGGTATCAAGGGCGGGTGGCGAGCTCAAACATCGCGCGGGTGAGACACTGCGCGCCTCGACCGACTGTGCGAGCGACAAGATTGAGGAAGCAGCGAATGCCGCCAAAGATGTTGTTTCAGAAACAGCCAAGCATCTGGGTAGCCGAGCTCACGAGCAGCAAGAGGCTGGCGCTGATTTTATCGGGCGCTTCGCCGATGATATTCGTAAAGCGGCGCGAGCCTTCGAAAACGACGTGCCGTTCGCGGCGCGCGGCATCGAATCAGCTGCAGACTATGTCCATGAGGCATCGGAAAAGATCCAAAATGGAAGTTTCCGCGATCTTCTCGACGGTGCGGGCGATTTCGCGAGACGCCAGCCGGCCGCATTTCTCGGCTTGTCGGCACTCGCGGGATTTGCGGCGGTGCGCTTCCTCAGAGCGTCCGGAGAGCAGCGAGCTCCATCTTCGTCACCATCCTCACAGAGGCATGAGTGATATGAGCATCCAAAACGATATCAAAACCAGCCAGAACGATTTCCAGACGATCTCGAAATTGCTTGGGGATGCGCTTTCGCAAATTGCCAAGCTCTTCCAAAATGAAGTCGATCTGGCGAAGGCCGAACTGGGCGAAAAAGCGCAGGAGGTTCTTGCCGCGATGGGCCTCATCGCTGCCGGCGCCATCTTGGTGATTCCCGCTGTAGTGATGGCGCTGTTCGCACTATCAGCGGCTCTCATCGCGTTGGGCTGGTCCCAGCCGCTCTCCTATATTACGTCCGCGGCCGTAGCGGCAGTGATCGGCGGCGTACTATTTGCCGTCGGCGTCAACCGGTTGCAAGCGGGACGCCTCGTGCCACATGAAACTATGGGGCAGCTCGAAAAAGACAAAGATGCCATGAAGGAAATGGTGCGATGAGCAATGAGAAAATAGGATTTTTCGATAATCTTGTGGCGGCGGCGAAGGATAATCCATTAGCTGCCGTCCTTATCGGAGCCGGTACGTTTTATCTGTTTACCGGCAATCAAAAGGTGATGAATGCCGCCAGCGCGAAAGCGGCTTCGCCGAAAGATCTTCACCCTCTGAGTTCGCATTCGCCTTTGGCGGCTCGTGAGCGATCCGCGACGGCGCCGCAAGGCCAGACGGGATCGGTTGTCGGTGAAACGTTACGCGATGTGGGTGGGGCGGCCTCGAGCGCTGTATCTGGCACTGCAGACATGATCAAAGATCGACTGCGCGAGGGTGCCGACTATGTCCGAGAGAACATCGGCGGGCCTGGAGAAGAGGCGCTCAGAAAGACTCAGTCTTCATTGGCTGATTTATTTGAACGACAACCGCTAGTGCTCGGTATCCTAGGCTTAACCGCCGGGGCTGCCGTGGCAGGAGCGTTTCGGACAACCGATCTAGAGAAAGATTGGATGGGCGAACTCAGCGACGAGGTTAAAGCCGATCTGACCACACGAGCGGGAGCGGTATCGCAAGGCCTCCATGGAGTCGTGGATAAGATTCAAACGGAACTTGGCGAAGCGGGCTCCGAAGTAGTTGATCGGGCGAAGCAGACCGCCGCGCGGGCCGCAAACGCTGCAGGGGAAGCCGCGAAGCTGCTTTGATCCTCTTGCGCTCTCCTTTTTCCTCGGTGCGTGGCAAGCGCCACCCGGCACAGCTCCTTGATCCGTTCCCGCAGTCGTCTCGAAGTCCATCGCAATCCCTAACCGACCGACCACCAATTCAGCGTTGAATTGGTCCTTGCGAGGCCCGGTCTACGCGACTTGAAAGTCAGTACTTTTATAAGTGTTAGTGGTCTGGCAATCCGGGCATGTTGCACTAAAGTCTTGCTTAATAGCTAACGGGTTTGAAATTGAAATGTTTGCGCCGCATTTTTTGCAGGAAGCAGTGCCAGTGGATTTTCGAACCTTTGATTTCACTTTTCGTCCATGGAAGATCAGAACGCTTGTTGAAAGAAACAGAGCTGCCGCACTTATGAGCCGGAGATTTGTTTCTATTTTGCCTTCGGCTTCATTTTGATTAACGGTTGCGAAATCCCAGCTGGCGTCTTCTGCGGCGCGATCGTGGTCAGGAAAGGCCTTGTCCCCCAATTTGGTTAGTTCTGCTTGCAGGCTCATTACCGCTCGTCTTAGGAGCGCGAGAGACATCGCTTTCCCATCGTTTATCCATTCGACCACAAGTTCCACCGGCGGGCGCCCGCTGAGGTAAATCGGCCCGTTGTCTAATCGTGCTGCCGAGGCATAGCGCTTGTAGTCGGATGTTTCCTCACCGAATGTTTTGGCTAGCGTTTTGGCGATTGCTCCCTGGAGGGCTCGGATCTCATTCGCGCCGCGCGCTTTGACAAGGGAGCAATCGAACGCTTCCAGTTCGGATATCTGCCTTTGCAGCCGTTCAATCCCCTGCCGAAGCTGGTCAGGTCGGCGCTCGATTGGGCTAAGGGTGTTGGGATTTTCCATGTCGATTTTCCAGCGTCGGACAGTATCTCAACGGTATGGTCGAACGCTCCAAACGCGACAATATTTAAAAGCGAGCGGAGGCAAATCGTTCCTAGGAGTGAAGACAATGACACCATGCCCAAGGGCGCGGTTCAGCTTGATAAAGCACATCTATCCGGACGAGGTTGACGCACCGGCATCACCGGTCAGGAACAATCAGGTTTTCGGATGATTGTCGGTTCCGTAAGTCAACCGCACGGATTATCGCCATGGCTTTCAGATATCCCTCGTTCAATCGCCGCGGGTTTGTGGGGCTCGCCGGATCGGCCGCGGCTTTCCTCTCTTGCGCCTGCGGCCGCGCGCACGCGCAGCAGCCGGAGAAAGGCGGCGCCATTCCGGGCGGGGAGATTTCCGCGAAGAGCACCATGCTCGGCGCGGGGTCTGACCTTTTGCAGAGTCGCGGCCCCGTCAGCGCGATCAACATGTACCTCAACGGCTTCCACTTCTATGCCGACGACATGGGCCGGCAGATCGAGGCGCACCACTATTGCAGCCACGTGACTGAGGAATTCTACCAGTGTGTCATCTACGACGGGAACGAGCCCCACTCCCGGCTCATAGGCATCGAGTACATCGTCTCGGAGCGGATATTCAAGTCGCTTCCCGAGGAAGAGAAAGCGCTATGGCACAGCCACCGCCACGAGGCGCTCGCGGGCGAGCTGATCATGCCGGGAATACCGGCGACGGTGCAGCACATAGCCATCGCTACGCTCGTCTCCACTTATGGCAAGACCTGGCATACTTGGCAGATAGATAAGGACTCCAGTCTGCCTACCGGCATCCCGCAACTGATGATGGCGTTCACGGCGGACGGCCAGCTCAAGTCCGAGATGATCAAGAGCCGGGACAAGGAGCTGGGCACCTACACCTCTCAAGCCAAAACGTCCCGCGAGGATTTGGCGAGCTCCGCGTCGCAGCCCGACGCGGCGGCCGACGCGTGGAAGAGCGGCACGACACAGCAGCTCGTCCTAACCAAGACGCCTCTTTTGAATAGGCGATAATGTGGGGAAAACCACCGCGAACAGAGCGGGAGACAGCTTGGATGGCTTGCCCCAACTTAACACCCTGCGAGCCGACAGGCCTGCTAATTGGTATTGCTTTCGGAGAATGCCATGTCAAAGAGCGATACATTACGGCATGGCCCTCCGGGAGAGAGCGCGGTGCATCTCTGCGTCGACATGCAGAGAATGTTTGCCGAGGGAACCGAATGGAAGATGCCCTGGCTTGAGCGAGTCCTGCCGAACATCATCGCGGTCACATCCGCTCATCCTGAGAGAACTATCTTCACCCGCTTTATTCCGGCCGAGAAGCCGGGGCACGGCGTGGGGATGTGGCGGCATTATTACGAGCGATGGGCCTCAATGACTATCGACCGGATCGGGTCTGACATGGTGAGGCTGGTCCCTGACCTCGCCGCGTTCGTCCCTCCCGGCAGGGTCTTTGACAAGCATGTCTATTCCCCTTGGACCGGAAGCGACCTTCAGCAGGAGCTGCGCGGTGCTGGAATCGACAGCCTCATCGTAACCGGTGGGGAAACGGACGTTTGCGTTCTGTGCACGATGTTGGGTGCGATCGACTGGGGCTTTCGGGTCATCCTCGTACAGGACGCGCTTTGCAGTTCGGCTGATGAAACGCACGACGCGATGATGAATATCTACCTGAATCGGTTCGGAGTTCAGGTTGAGACCGTTACGACGGAGACTCTTCTGGAGTGCTGGTAAGGCAAATTTCATCAGTGGGGCCTTCCCATCTCGTGCGGATCTCCTGCTCCAGGAACCGGCAACGGGCGGTCGATCAGTAAGGCCTGGTTCGACGACTTTCTCGAAGAGCTGGCGGATAAGTTCGGCGGGGCCACGAGCTTATACGCGCTTCGGGTCAGGGCCTCTGGCTGAGCGGCGGCGAGACTGAGGAAGGCAGCATCACGGTTTTCGAAGTCATGGTGGGCATCTCGACCGCACCTTCTGGCGACTTGTGGCGCTGGTATCCAAACGCGCCGAAGGAAATGGCAATGAGTTCTCAGTCGCAAAATCCGTCGCGGCGTAAGAACGCCTTGTTGATGGCGACGGCCGCCCGCGCTCCTTCCGCGATGGCTGCTGCGACCAAAAGGACGTCGCGCGATACGTCGCCCGCAATCATATACGCCCGAGACACTA
>NZ_BJNF01000129.1 GCF_006539545.1 Nitrobacter winogradskyi | reverse complement strand
TCTCAATCCGAATCTGGTTGCGGTTTATTGAGTCGATGACCTAATGCATCAAGAAGCAGCCGCGCCGCGAAGACGGCGGCGCGGCCCTGAGCGGTAACTATACCGCGCGGTCGGTATAGTCTTGCGCCGGGAATGCCATGTAGCGGGGAAGCCAGTCTTTGACCTTCGCTTCGCGTGTCCCGTTCAGGTAATCCATAACGATCTTCTTCTGTATTTTGGCAGTGGCCGATATATTAGCGTCTGCCGCCGCGTCTCCGGCGAGTTCGCGCACCATCGCATTGATGGCGGGTTTGTTGCGCAGGAGGCCGAAGAAGGCTTCGTCCGGCGTCCACCAGTTCCGCATGTCGGTTGAGAGCAGTTCGCCGAGCGTATCGACGATGCCGTGGTGCGCTTCCAGCGTTTCCGCCATGGCATAGGCCAGGATACGCAGGATCGCAGCGTCATCCATCTTCATGAGCGCAGCAAAGAGTTCACCGAACGAACGCGGAGAGCCGAAGGACTGATCGACCAGCGGGCCGCCATCCTCGATGCCGAGAAGGGCAAGCACGGCCTTGCGTTCCTCCCCGAATGCGGCTTGGGCTTTGGATGCCGCTACCTCCGCCCTGATCTCGGGCGTACTGGCGCGTTGTCCTTCCGGCTTGACCTGCCACAAGGCTGAACCCGCGATCATATGGGCCACGGTAAGGCGCAACGCCATGGCGGGGTGCGAGAGCAATTCCACGCGCACGGCTGCGTGTCGTTGCAGGCCGAGGTAGTTGTCCATGGCCGCGGTGCGCTCGGCGCGGACGATCTTGCTGCCTTCCTCGCCGCGTTGCCCTGCTGCGGCCTTGTGCTTGCGCGCCTCCTTCACCGAAAGATAACCTTCATGAAACGTGGCCTCGCCGTCATGCGTGACGGACACGAAGACCTTGCCGCCCTTCGATTTGGGCGTTTTTTCATGCTCCCATGCGGCGAAGCGTTCGCCCCTGTCCAGAACGACGATTTCGGCCCATCCCTTGCCGAGATAAGCGTCCCGCTTCGCGGCGATGGCAGTATCCTGCATTTGCCAAAACGCCTGCGCATCCGCGAAATACCGCTCGTCCCCGAACAGGTCGGATATGATAATACCCTTGTATTCCGTCACGTCGAACAGGGCATTTCCCATCGGAACATGCGCTCCGCCGAACAGCCAGTTCTTCAACGAGCGGCCTGTCGGCGCGTATTCATCCTCGCTCCTAAACAATTTCCACCATGCCTTTTGCTGGCGCGGTGTCGCCATGGTGAGGATGCGCAAGGTATCGGCGTTGATCCCCTCGCGGCGGTAGGCATTCAGGATAGGGTCGATGATGGCTGCGATGGCAAGACGCTGTTGTACCAGCCGCTCGGTGACGCCGAACCGCGCCGCGATTTCCTCTACGGACAAACCTTCGCCGCGCAGGGCTTCGAACGCCTTAAATTGGTCGATCTCGTCCATGGGAAGGCGGGCGATATTTTCGACAAGGGATGCTTCGATGGCCGTTGCATCGTCGCCGTCCTCCATGATGATGACGGGGATGGGGCCTGTGACGCCATCCTCCGCCAGAATGGACGCGGCGCAGAAGCGGCGCTGCCCTGCGACGATTTCGAATCCTTCGCAGTTGGGACGGACAAGAAGGGGCTGCAGGATGCCCAGTCTCCGGATCGAGGGCAGGAGGTCGTCAACATTGTCCGCATTTTTCTTGCGGACGTTGAGGCCTGAGAGGTTCAGTTGTTCAAGAGGCAAATGGTCGAGTTTCATGATGGTCGCTTTCTTCTAAGGGTTGATCCGGCGAAGCTTCTCAAAAAGGAAAAGCCGCGCCTGAACCCTTGGCCCGCGCCGAGCGACCATGAAAAACCCGCCGGGAGGCGGGTCATGGGCGGCGGACCGAAAGAGCGGGGCTCCAAAGCGCCATCGTCGCTTGCGGCGGCTTGGTTCCGACAACGCGGGAGACTGCGGCGCTTGGCGGCGCAGTCGAATGGAGCGGGCCGGAGGAACTGGCGCTATTGGGTAAGCCCTGCTCGTCGGTGTAAGCTCGAAAAGGGGTCCAGCGCGCGGATGCGTGCGCAAGACAAAGTGGCGGCCGAGATCGGATGCTGCCGTATTATTTCCTGTCAGGGATCGTCACCCGGATGGGCCGAAACCGCACTGGCGGGTTCGGTGGAGGCGGCGGCAAAGGAGCCGCCGGAATAGAGCCCGGCGCACTATGGTGCGGACAGCCTCATATAGATGACGTGAGGATCGCTACCCGATCAGCGGCGCATGGTGCTATAGTGGACACAACCGTCGAGGCAACATGGCGAAGGCTCGTCGACCTCCTCCAAATCGTCTCGTCCTCCGAATGCGCAAACTACATCGCAAACGCAGGATGCGCCTCCGTATAAATGAAGCACGCCCTAGCTCGGGACCGGAAATGTCATCGAGAGCGCGGAACGGATTTACGTCGTACGTTAGTTCATGCGCAGTAGTGGGGAATCACTTTTGAAACCCCCGCCGCATTTGTATTCGTGACGCTATACTTTCCCGATCTAGCAAAACAATCCACCCATATGTCGCCGACTTTATCCTCGTTAGACATGTTCTAACGGCATTTCTATGGCCATTTGGGATGGCCCCATTAAACATCGAACTTACGAACTATCCGGAAAATTCGAGGTTCGAGAATGCAAAGTGGATGGACAAAAGCCGGGTGCTTAACTGCGATAAGTTACTTTACACTCTCCCTCAATTCGTCAGGCGACATTCAACCTATATTAGCACAATCGAATCTGCCGCCTGTGACTGTCGTCGCACCCGAGCCGAAAACACGACAGTCGGTCCATAGGTCACGAACCCGAACGGCCAGTCCCGTTCGTAGACAGGTCGCTGCGCCGGCGCCGCGCGAGGCGGCGCCTGTTCCTTACGTAGTGCCTTCAACCGGTACGGTGGGCACCGTGCCGCCTGTATATGCCGGTGGCCAGGTTGCAACAGGCGCAAGCCTTGGATTGCTCGGCAACCGCAGTGTGATGGACACGCCGTTCAATCAGACCAGCTATACTGCTGAACTCATAGAGAATCAGCAAGCGCGGACGATTCGCGATGTGCTTGCTAACGATCCTTCAGTCAGGGCTGTTCAACCGGCCGGCGGCGGCGCCGATGGTCTTTTTATCCGCGGCTTCTTCTATGACAGTGGCGATTACGGCCTAAACGGACTTTACGGAATCGCACCGTACTATTCCACCAGGGCCAACTTCGTTGAGCGTGTCGAGGTTCTCAAAGGACCGAGTGCACTGCTCAATGGCATGACGACCGGCGGCACCGGCGTTACCAGCGGCGGGGCGATCGGCGGCAGCATCAATCTGATCACCAAACATGCGCCCGACGTCGACATCACGCGAATAACAGGGACTTATGTTTCTCAATCGCAGTTCGGAGCAAATGTCGATCTCGGCCGGCGGTATGGTGAACACAAAGAGTGGGGCGTCAGGCTGAACAGCACTTACTCGAACGGTAATACGCCGTGGAATCGGCAGACGGACGAGTTTGGAAACGTCGTCCTCGGCGTTGATTATCGGGGCGAAAGGGTGCGCGCGGCTTTCGATGTCGGCTATCAGGCGGATAATCTGAGGCCGCCTCTGCGATTCTTCGGGCTTGGCGCGACGACGTCCATTCCTCAGCCGCCGAAACCTGGCCTCAACTTCCAGGTTCCGTGGGCCTACTACGCGCCGACGGACTTCTTCACGACTGCACAAGGAGAGGTCGATTTAACCGACTGGATGACCGCCTATGCGGTGTTCGGTTATCACGACAGCAATATCAACTACCTCTATCCGTCGCCCACCATCACCAATGGCGCGACGGGGGCCCTCGCAGGGCTACCGGGTCGTGGCAAGGAGACGTTCGAGACCTTCGCGGGCACGACGGGCATTCGGGCGAACGTCGATACCGGTTTTATCCATCATGCGATGAATATCAACTACTCGGTCAACGACCGGGGCTACGACCAGAACCTTCGCGGAGCGAGCATAATTGCCTGGAACCTCTACACCGAACCGACCAATATACCGGCGCCCGCCAACTTCAATGGAATAGCTCTCAGCCAGAGGACCGGCGTGAGGCTGTCGAGCGTCGGCCTATCCGATACCATGTCGATACTGAACGATCGGGTGCAGTTCACGGTCGGCGCTCGTCACCAGACCGCCAGCACGGAGGTGACGAATTTCCTGGCGCCCGCTTCGAGTCGGCCGGAGACTAGCTCATCAGTGTGGAGTCCGGCCTATGCAATCGTTGTCAAGCCGGTGGAACGTATCTCGCTTTATGCGAACTATATCGAAGGTCTGCAGACACCCGTCGTGGTGGCCGGAAATTTTACGAATACCGGGACCGTATTCCCGCCAACTCCAACCCAGCAAGCCGAGGGCGGCATAAAGTTCGACGCGGGCCGCCTCACGGCAACGTTGAGCTATTTCGATATTAGCCAACGGAGCATCATCACTCTCGGTGGACTCGGGAATCAGACTCAGGAACTCAATGGCCGGCAGCGTAACCGAGGCATGGAGTTCAATGTATTCGGAGAGATCACTCCCGCCGTCCGCGTTCTCGGCGGCGCCGCGTTGATCGACGGTGTGCAGGAAAGGACCCAGGGCGGGGTCAACGACGGAAAGAAAGCAGTCGGCGTTCCTGTGATCACTGCGAATATCGGTGCGGAATGGGATACGCCCTTCGTACGCGGTCTCACCATGATGGGCAGGGTCATCTATACGGGCGCGCAATACGTGAACGTCACAAACACGCTGACCATACCCGACTGGACGCGGGTCGATCTGGGGGCGCGATACACCTTTGTTTCGCCCTGGAACGGAAAGCCGATTGTTGTGCGGGCCATGGTCGAAAACGTCGCAAACCAGGCTTACTGGGCGTCGGCGTTTAGCGGGGTTATCACGCTTGCGGCTCCCCGGACCTACTTAGTGTCGACCACGTTTAACTTCTGATGCGCAAATGACGATCAAAATATGGTCCCGCATCCACACGTGGACATCGCTTGTCAGCATGTTGTTTTTGCTGATGCTATGCGTGACCGGACTACCGCTGATCTTTCATCATGAGATTGATGAACTATTCGAGGAGGAAATTTCCGCGCCCATGATGGCAGCGAATACCCCCCGGGCATCGTTGGATCGTGTGGTTGAGGCTACCCAAAAACTATACCCCGGCCAATTCATCCTTTTTATACAGCCAGGTCAGACTGAACCGGTGGTGAGCGTTGCCACGTCGCCCACTGCAGTTCCACTCCCGGGCATGTTCAAACGCACGACGTTCGATGCGCGGACCGTTGAAGTACTGGGAGAGGAGGTGCCGCATTTGGACGTCATGAACATCATATTACGTATTCACAAGGATATGTTCGCCGGTCTGCCTGGCGAGCTTTTTCTCGGCGTGATGGGTCTTGTTTTCGTAGTTTCGATTGTGTCCGGCATTGTCGTTTACTGGCCGTTCATGAGGCGGATGGATTTCGGCTCAATTCGCTCCGCATTCTCCCGTGTGAAGTGGCTGGACAGGCACAATCTTCTGGGTATCGTGACCGTAGTCTGGGCGCTGGTTGTCGGGCTGACGGGCACAATCAATACACTTGCGGTTCCGTTGTCCGACCTCTGGCGTGCTCAGTACTTGCCAACGCTGCTTGCTCCCCATGTAGGCAAACCGGTTGCGCAGATTCCGTCCATTCAAGCAGTCGTTGATAATGTGCGAGAGAAATTCCCTGACCGGATCGTCACGCAGATCATCATGCCAACTTCTGGCCGCTTCGGAAGCCCGCAACACCTTATCGTGGGGACTAAGGGTAGCACGCCGTTCATGGCTCGGATGCGTGAACCCGTGCTGGTCGATGCGAACGACACGTCAAGCATGATTGCGCCGCAGGTTCCTTGGTATCTCAAGGTATTGCAGGTTTCACGTCCGCTTCATTTTGGCGACTATGGGGAGTTGCCTCTAAAAATCATCTGGGCGCTTTTCGATATTATTACGATTATCATCCTGTTGAGCGGCCTTTACCTATGGGCAATTAAAAAGCGATCCCTCGTGATCGACCGTGAGTCTCGTAGCATATCTCGGATAGTTGATCCGAAGCGTGAGTATTGAATGCCTCAAATCCACATCGCTCGGCGAAAAGTTGTCCATAGAACGGTTTGGGAAGTTTTTCGTGCGCCTGTCCTCATAGCAGCGGTCACCACAGCAGGGCTAGCGTTCGCTCTTCTTGGCAATGGTCTTTGGGACGCGATCTCTTGGCTGACGCTCGCTGTGCCGGTAATAGTTGCAGTTTTTTACTGGATTAAAGGGCCGGCCCATCTCCCGAGGAAATGCTTGTGGCGAATCTGACATTCACCGCTTAATCCCGTATTGATGACAGGGTGGATAAAGCCCCAGTAGACGGGTGAATGGAGCTATTCTAGGTCA
>NZ_BJNF01000128.1 GCF_006539545.1 Nitrobacter winogradskyi | reverse complement strand
TGACCTAGGCCACTAGGGATTAAAACAGGCCAGTACCAGATTGGGGGAGATTTTATACCTTCAGGACGTGTAAGAAACTTCGCGGGTATCGCCCGCTTCACCTCTCTTATGGAAGACGGTCGGAAGCATGTAGGTGACGTCTATCCTTCACGCGACCGATCATTACGTTACGGCACTCCCCTGTACGTCGCACATGAGGGTCTATGATCCGTGCCGCGTTCATGAAGCCCATCGCGCGATGCAAGCTTCGGCTCCGACGGTCAAATCCCCGGCGACAAAATATAGAGAGAGTGCGAGCCAGCAGCGGTGTTGCCGGAAATCATCAGCACGACGGGGAGTCCGCCGCGTCGCCAGAATCCTTTTGACTGTGCAACACGATTTGCATTTGCTGACAGGCGCTGGGTAGCAGGATGAGTAAGATGCTGGAAACAATCACCACCCTTTTTGGATTTATGAGCGCCGGCATTTTCCTGGCTCACGCGATTGACGGCTATTGGTCGCGGCCTTGACCGGACCACGACGCCCTTACCTGACAGGCCGCTCTATTCGGTGGTGCTCTGCTCGCTGGTGCCCTGCTCGGCCCGCTATGTCTCCGCCAGATCAAAATCCTGACGTAACCGCGCAGCCATATCCCGAACGCGCGCGCGCCACAGGCCCGGATCGGCGATTGGCCCAGCTTCCGGCTTGATCGTCAGCATCGCGTTCCATGGATTGCCGCCATAGACGGTCACTACGAACCCACGGGCCGGCGCGCCGTCGAGCGTTTGCAGCGCCTTCAGAATGATGCCCGCCAGTTCATCCGCGGTTTTGCAGCGATCGTAACTCTCCTGCTGGTCCGGCGACGGTGCGCCGGCTTCTCCAGCCGACCCTTCTGTCTCCGGCGGCGGCGAGATTTCAGCGCCAGGCGACTCCGATGAGCTCCGATTGTCGTCGGGCAATTCGGACTCAGGCGGAGGCGCGTGAGGGCGAGTCCCCAGAACATTCTGGATCAAGGCCATCAATCCCTTGTCCAACCCGCCGCTGCTGTTACCCACGTCGGTTGCTCCGGTGTCCGTTGCTCCGGTCGATCGAGCCGCAGCTTCCGGGCAATGTCTACCGCCCTTTGTCTACCGCCCCTGGCCAGCCGTGGATATCTTGCAGGTGTCTCAGCCGAGCGCCACCCCAATCAGCACCGCGACCAGCACGCCAAAGCCGCCCAATGCAATATTGAGAAAATTCCGGGCCAAACCAGGTTCGGTGGTCAGCATGATGTTTCTCCCGGTACGCAAAAACAGGTCTGGCTAGAATGGGCGTCGAATCTTAATCAAAACTTTCCAATTGGTGCCCGCCAGCCGAATCACCGGCCGCTCCTGACGACAGGCAGGCATAAGCCGCGCTGAAAAGCGATCGGCAACACACGGACGATCAGGGAGGCTCTCATCTGAACTGGAAGCGGTCGACCACTGGCCGGCTAAACCGGAGACAAACTTCGCCGGCTCATGCCTTGGCGAAGATCCCGTTTGAACCTTTCCCGCGGTACGCTGACCCAAAAAGGGCTGGGGGATTGCATTGCCCAGTCTATGCACAACGTCACCGGGCGATCATATTCCGCTCAGGTGACGTTGTTGTTTGGAGCGCTGGTCACGCTTGAAGGCAACAAGACCCGAACGACGGATAACCGGCTGAGGCCGATAGATAGCTTCTTGGCGTCGGCAACCGACGTCAGCGTCGCGTCATTGGCAGGAAAACAGCGCGGCGTCAGGGCTGTCTGCTTTTGGAACTGGTCTTGGACTGGCTCGCGTTTCGAACGCCTCCCCAGGGATCGTCGACCACCGCCGCATCGGGAATCTTTCGCAGCGACTCCTTGTAAGCTTTTTCAAGGGCCTTCTGTCTCTCGATCTGCTCCGGCGTTTTTCCAGGCCCGTCAGCCATCATGTTGAATTGCGGCGCCTGGGCGAAAGCCGGACCCGACACCACGGCCGCCAAAAGCATGGATGCGCATAGAATTTTCATCAGAACTCCTCCCCACAATGGATAGCATAGACGTCCGATCCCCGGTTTCAAGCGGCTCACCGCTCGAAAACATCCTGAGGTTCCGAGACGCGGGACTCGCGCCCGACAGCAATGGCTCGAGCGCGTCACCGTTTGCTGCGAGGATGATGAAGCGGGGCCGGCCGGCGCCGGTCCCGATCGGAGCGTATCCGAATTAGTCTCTCAGTATCGGCCCGTCGATCCGCCCATGCTTCCTCCACGCCCGGAACCACCGTACCCGCCGCCGCGCCCGAATCCTCCGCCAAAACCGCCGATGCCGATGGAGGGTATCGGCAGGGGCACCGGCACGACACTGGGTGGCGGAGGTGGCGGCGGCACATCATCAGCATAGTAGGCGGGCCGGCGCTGGCCCCGGCGCGGAGGCGTATCGTCGTTCCGCGCACGATCCGACTTCTGCTTTTTCTTGGGCGTTTCGGCTTTCTTCTTCTGCGGCTCCCGCGGCGGCGTGCTGCAAGGACAGGTCGGGCCGGCCGCGGCCGCGGCAACCGCCACACCCGGATTATCGGGCCGGCTACGCAGACGCTCCTCCAGCTTACGCGCCGTCGGCGTCAGGTCGCTGTCGGAGTATTCGGTGAGGAATGCCCGATAACCAGCCGCCGTATTGGTGAGGACCGCCCTGTTCCAGGCCTGCATCCGGCGCTGGCGATCGAGCCACTGCCGCGCCTCCAGATCGAACGGGGAGTCCGCATAGAGGCCGACGAACGCCTCATAGGCCTGACCGCTGCCGTCACTGACAATCAGTTCGTGCGCCTGCTCGGCCGTCTTGCCTTTCAATTCACCGCGCCATTCCGCGACCGTCCGCTTGATTCGGGAATCAGCCGGCGGCGTGGCGCCGGCTTCGGCGGTTCCGGGGAAAAAATGGAAACTATCCGTCAGCGAGGAACTGTCCCACGGAGTTTGGCGGCCACTCGTCGCCTTGTTGACCTCCAGCCGGACACGCTTGAACGCTTCCTCGATCGAAAGTCCCGGCTGCCGGCCGGCGGACAACAACGCAGCCGTATAAGGGCTATCGGTGCCCGCACCGTCTTCCGCCTCGGCTCCCGGCGAGGTGGAGAAGGACAGGAACGTGCCGGGTGCGGCCACCTTGGCATCGACGATGGCGAGACCGTGCCCGACCGTCTTGTTGATGGTGGGGAACGGGTTATTGCGGCATGCGTCCAGCAACACGATGCGCATCCGGCTCGGAACCGACATCAGCGTGTTCATGATGTCGTTCAGGCGAACCGCCTGGAGCGGAATATCGGCCTCACGCTTCGGATCGAGATCGACAGGAACCAGGAAGTTCTCGCCGTCGACCTGCAAGCCGTGACCGGCATAGAAAACCAGCGCGACGGTGTCGGGCCCCTTCTCCGCGATCCTTGCCGCGAACTCACCGACCTTCTCCCGCATTTCGGTCTGCGACAGGTCGGAGGCCGTCAGCACGTCGAACCCGGCGTCGCCAAGCATCTGGGTCATGGCCTTGGCGTCATTGCCGGGATTTGGCAGTGGCGTCACCGCGCGATAGGCAGACTGGCCAATCACCAGCGCCAGCCGGTTCTCCGCGGCAGCCGGATGCGCGGTCAGCACGATCGCGGCGATCGCCCCGAAAACGATCGAGCGAATCATCGAAAATGTCATGGGAGGCTCCGCGTAAACGTCCTTGTTCGACTGTTGTCGGCCCGCGCGGCGCGACGGTTCATCATCTGTGCAAATTTCGCATGCGCGTCCGCGTCGTGATATCGCCGGTCGGACCGACCATATCATTTCTACCGCCTCGGCGGGTCCGGATCATACCGGCATATGCCGGTGGCGGCCGCAAAATGATCGTATCGGCCGACAGGAAGTTAAGCGGTTCGAACCGGCCGCAAACCGCTCGTCAGGCTGGTCCTGCGCCGCAAGCTCCCTCCCGGCGATATTGAACCTATCGCCCGGTACCGGCGGCATACAAGGTAAACGCAAAATGAAGCCCGATGCGAAAATCGGAGGTCGGAGCCAACCTTATCTTCGAATATCTCAGCTAGTGTCTGTCGCCATCAAGCCAGGGCAGCGGCCTACGCGCCCTCGCCTCGCCGTCGTATGGGATTGGGGACATGGTCGGTATTGCCAGTTTGGCTCTCGTCGTTGCTGATGAATGAGTTCGTAGCTCCGCCACTTCGCACGCTACATCTAGCGGCCGGGGTTGCATCGCTTGATCCCGACCAGTGGCGATCGCTCGCCGACCGTGCTGTCGAGCCGAACGGCTATTATCTCGCTGATTGGGGTTTGGCGCTGGATGGCATGGCGCGCGGCGGAACGCGTGCGTCGGCCCTGACGGCACATTCCGATCGTTCGTCCGGCGAAATGGGTCCCGGCACTCTCATCGGGCTGATCCCGGTTATCTCCGCCTGGCGAGCTTACCGGATTCCGCTTCCCCTTCTGGTCAGCGCCGATCCTTACCACGCGCTTTGCACGCCGCTGCTCGACCGCGGCCGTGCGGATCAAGCCGCGGCGGCGCTGCTGCGCGAGGCGCGGGCCCTCGGCCAACGCGCGCTGATCCTGCGCAACGTCACGCTCGACGGCGGCGCCATGAAAGCCTTTACGACCGCCCTCGAACGCGACGGCCTCCAGCCGCACAGGCTGAATGGCCAGGCGCGCGCCTGCCTGGACGCCACCCGCGAGGCGGAAGGACTGCTGCGCGAGGCGCTGGGAGCGAAGAAACTCAAGGAGTTGCGACGCCAGCGCAATCGCCTTGCCGAGCATGGCGAGGTGTCGTTCCAGGTCGCGCGCTCTGCCGCCGAGGTCGCGGAGGCGCTTGAAATCTTCCTCGTGCTGGAAGCCAGCGGCTGGAAGGCGCAGCGGGGAACCGCATTGATCCAGAATAGCGGCGATGCGGATTTCATCCGCAGCGCCGCGCCGGCGCTCGCCGGGCGAGGCCAGTGTGAAATCGTCACGCTGCGCGCCGGTCTGACGCCCGTGGCGGCCGCGATCGTGGTTCGCCACCAGAACCGCGCGTTTTATTTCAAGCTGGGCATTGATGAGAGTTTCGCGAAGTTTTCACCCGGCGTGCAGTTGACACTCGATCTCACGCGCCATCTCTGCGCCGACCCCGCGATCACCATGGCGGATTCCACCGCCGATCCGGATCATCCGATGATCGACCCGATCTGGCGCGGACGGCTTTTGATCGGCGATGTGCTGATCCCGCTTCGCCGAAGCGATCCTGTTATTTCGCTCGCGAGAGCAGCGATCGCGTTGCGCAGGCTGGTGCGCGAACCCGTGCGCCGCGCTGCCCATATCCTCCGCAAACGTCAGGAGAAGAAGGCATAAGCGCCTGAAATACCCTCCACGCCCCTCACCTCCCTGTCATAGCCTCGGCGGTCCATGATAGGGTTCGTCCGTCGCATCCCGCACGAGGCCGTCGATTGCCGGGCATTTCACTTTACACGCTATCGGTCTGGGTGCTGCCGCTGGTGATCGCCATCACCTTTCACGAGGCGGCGCATGGATTCATCGCGTACCGGCTCGGCGACAACACCGCCTGGACGCTCGGCCGCGTCAGCTTTAACCCGCTCAGGCACATCGATCCCTTCGGCACGGTGATATTGCCGGGCATTTTGCTGCTGTCGCACGCGCCGTTCCTGTTCGGCTACGCAAAGCCGGTTCCGGTGAACTTCCGAAACCTGAACCACCCCCGCATCGACATGGTCTGGGTGGCGCTTGCCGGACCCGCCACCAACATCCTGCTGGCTCTCCTGGCGGCATCGGCATTTCACTTGCTGGGCCTCGTCCCCGGCGCCAGCGCGCAATGGGTGGCGGACAATCTGAAGAACGCGTTGATCATCAACGTCATCCTTGCGGTTTTCAACATGCTGCCGATTCCGCCGCTGGATGGCGGACGGGTCGCCGTCGGCCTGCTGCCGAAGGTGCTGGCGGCCCCCCTTTCCCGTCTGGAACCCTACGGGCTGCTGATCCTGATCGGGGGTCTCCTGCTGCTTCCGATGCTTGGCCGCCAGCTCGATCTCAATCTTGACGTGATCTCCACCATCGTGAAAACAGTTACCGGTTATGTGATACAGTTTCTTTTGCTGGTCACCGGCAATATATAATTAATGAGCGTTGCAAGAGGCGTAGTCAGTTGATCAAAGCTCAGGACAAGATGATTGCAAGACGTGCCGACACCAAGGCACGCGCCGACTTCGCCACCTGGAAGATGATGGTGAAACTGAATGGCGCTTCGTCACTTCCCACTGAGGCCCTGACGTTCCTGGCGAGTTACAAGAGCCTTGCCGAAACGATGGCGGAGACGGAGGCCAGCGAGGCGACCATCGAACTGATTTACAAGAGCTATTACGCGGACATGGGCGGCACCGGAACGGCGCCCGATGTCAAGTCGATGCCGAAGGAGCCGATCGTCGATACCAGCAATGTCATGGCCTTCAAACGGCCCGCTCCGCAACCAGCGCCTTCGGTCAAATCCGCGCCAGGCGCACGGCCGCGCCTGCCGGTTGCGCTGATCTTCATCTGCCTGGTGCTGATTTACGTCGGTATCCGGTACTTTCTCCTGCAATGATGGCGAGCGTGCATCACTATCCTGCCGGCCGTGAGAACGACGCTACGTTTGCTCCCGCGTTATCCCTTACCTTTGACCCTGAAGACGACGGGCAGCGTGAAGCTGAGGCCCTCGTCTGCGATGAGGGGTGGAGGCGGCGGG
>NZ_BJNF01000127.1 GCF_006539545.1 Nitrobacter winogradskyi | reverse complement strand
CGCGTTCACCCCGGCCTAATGAAAAACAAGGTCATAAATGCTGGTTAACCATTCCAGGATCATCAGCCGGTCTCATGATGCCAGCCGAAGCATCCGATGGAGTCTTTGAAACCCAGATTGAAAAAGCAGGCTGCATGAAGGGGCGCCCCTAACATGCCCCGCAGCCGGAAATAAAGATGGAACCCGGGCCGCCCGCGTCACGAGATCCCCCGAGAGGCAGCGTGCGCCTTTCCGTTCGCTATCGTGAAGTTCGGGAAACACTCCTGACGACCTCTCCCCGGCCGCAAAGCCTGAGACCCCGTTCGATCAACATTTCTTATCTTATTAAACGTCTCATCCCGCGGAATCCCTCAAGCTGTCCGATCCTCGGGCCCAATATCAATAGCCGGCACGAAGCCGCGCACCCGGACGGCGCCTATAAAGACCCTCAACAGGGACAGGCGACGCCTTCCTAAAGCTTTCCGATTGTTCAGGACTTCAAGGGATGGTGTGTTTACAGCGAGCATGCACGCATATACCACGGCCACGCGCCCTTTTTCGAAGTTTTGAAGCCTTATCCAGGCCCGAGTCCTCATGCCCCGATCGCGAGTTCCCGGTTGGACACTCCTTGGCGCGGCGATCGCCGTGGTGGCCGGCTACGCGCTGTGGCACGGCGCGGGAACGCACAACGGCCCGTCCCGCGACGCGGCACAGGCTCCGCCGGTTCCGGTCAAGATCGCAACCGTACGAAAAGGTGATTTCCCGATCTATCTGACCGGCCTTGGAACCGTGCAGGGATTCAACACCGTCGTGGTCCGCACGCGTGTCGATGGCCAGATCGAGCGGATCGCCTTCAAGGAGGGGCAATTGGTCGAGAAAGGCGACCTGCTCGCCCATATCGATCGGCGGCCTTACCAGGCGACGCTCGACCAGGCCAAGGCCAAGAAGGCGCAGGATGAAGCCAATCTGTCCAATGCCGAACTCGACCTGCAACGCTATACCAAGCTCGGCGAATTCGCGACGCGGAAGCAGACCGACACCCAGCGATCGATGGTGAAGCAGTTGACCGCGCAGATCGCTGCGGACGAAGCCGCGGTTGTCAATGCGCAGACCCAACTGGACTATACCAGCATCCGCGCGCCGATCGCGGGCGTCACCGGTTTTCGTCTTGTCGACCGGGGCAACATCGTCAATGCCTCAACCCAGACCGGCATCGTCACCATCGCGCAGATCGAGCCGATCGCCGTGATCTTCACCGCGCCGGAAAACCAGCTGCCGCAAATCAAGGACGCCATCGCAGCCGGTTCACCGAAGACGATCGCGTATTCCCCCGACGGCAAGAGAATGCTTTCCGAGGGAATGCTGATGCTGATCAACAATCAGGTCGATACCGCGAGCGGGACCATCCGCCTCAAGGCGGTTTTCGAGAACAAGGATCACGTCCTGTGGCCGGGCCAATCGGTTTCGACCCGTCTGCTGGTGTCCACCGCGAAGGATGCCGTCGTGGCTCCCGATGACGCGATCAAGCATGGAACCGACGGACTCTATGCCTACGTTGTCAACAAGGACAACAAGGCTGAGTTTCGCAGGATCACGGTCGGCAAGTCGATCGACGGCGAAACCATCATCGAGAAAGGGATTGCTCCGGGAGAACGCGTCATTGTCGCCGGACAGTACCGGGTTCAACCGGGATCGGTCGTCACCGAAACGCTCGCAAGCTCCGGGTCATCGGACGACTAAAGTCTGATTCAACGTAGTTGAAACAGACTTTAGTGTTCTTTTCGAATCCGAAGTTCGCGAGAGAAAGTCCTGCAAATGAGCCGTAATTCGGATTCGGGACACTAGGATGAACGACAGCCTATCCGCGCCGTTTATTCGCTATCCCATCGGAACATCACTACTGATGGCGGGTATCCTGTTCATCGGCCTGGTGGCGTTCCCGCTGCTTCCGGTGGCGCCGCTGCCGCAGGTCGATTTCCCCACCATCCAGATCCAGGCGAACCTGCCGGGCGCGAGCCCCGAAACCATGGCGTCATCGGTGGCGCAGCCGCTCGAGCGGCAGATGGCGCAGATTCCCGGCGTCGCGCAGATGACGTCAACCAGTTCGATCGGATCGACGTCGATCACGGTGCAGTTCGACCTCAACCGAAACATCGACGGGGCGGCCAACGACATCCAGCGCGCCATCAACGCCGCCGGCGGCCAGCTACCGAAAAACCTCCCGAGCCCACCGACCTACCGCAAGGTCAATCCCGCCGACTCGCCCATCATGCTGCTCTCGGCGACGTCGGATACCCTGCCCTTGACCACGGTGAGCGACAACACCGACACCCAGCTCGCGCAGCAGATCAGCCAGATTTCAGGCGTCGGACAGGTTATTATCGGAGGCCAGCAGAAGCCCTCCATTCGGATCCAGATCGATCCGGCCAAGCTCGTGGCCAAGGGTCTGTCGCTCGAGGATGTCCGCAACCAGATATCCGTGACCACGGTGAACAGTCCGAAAGGCAGCATCGACGGCGGCACACGCAGCTACACGATCTACGCCAACGATCAACTGACCCTGTCGAAGGACTGGGGCGACGTCATCATCGCCTACCGTAACGGCGCCCCGCTTCGAATCCGCGACATCGGACAGGCGGTGACGGGCCCGGAGGACAACAAGCAGGCCGCGTGGGCCAACGGCAAGCGCGGCGTATTCCTGATCATTTTCAAGCAACCCGGCGCCAATGTCATCGACACCGTCGACCGGATCAAAGCGGAGTTACCCCGCCTGATCGCGGCGATCCCGCCGGCGATCAAGATCGACCTCATCAGCGACCGCACCACCACCATCCGCGCGGCGGTCGAGGACGTACAGTTCACGCTGCTGATCACCGTCGTGCTCGTCGTCCTGGTGATCTTCCTGTTCCTGCGCAATTTCTGGGCGACGATCATCCCGAGCGTCACGGTGCCGCTCGCCCTGCTCGGCGCCTGCGCGCTGATGTGGCCGTTCGACTATTCGCTCAACAACCTGTCGCTGATGGCGCTTACGATCTCGGTCGGCTTTGTCGTCGACGACGCCATCGTCGTGCTGGAGAATATCAGCCGCCACGTCGAAAAGGGAGAAGAGCCGATGGCGGCGGCGCTGAAAGGCGCGCGCGAAATCGGATTCACGATCCTGTCGATCAGCATTTCGCTGGTCGCCGTGCTGATTCCGCTGCTGCTGATGGGCGGCATCATCGGACGCCTGTTCCGGGAGTTCGCGGTCACGCTGGCGATGGCGATCCTCGTGTCGCTCGTCGTATCGCTGACGTTGACGCCGATGATGGCGGCGCGCTTCCTGCGCCGGCATGACAGCGTTCGGCACGGCCGCCTCTACCGGCTCAGCGAGCGCGGTTTCGATGCCATGCTCGACGCCTACCGCCGCGGCCTCGATCTCGTGCTGCGCTGGCGGCGGACCACGCTTCTGGTGTTCTTCGTGACGCTGGGTTTGTCGGTCTACCTGTTCATCATTATACCGAAGGGCTTTTTTCCGCAGCAGGACAACGGCATGATCCTCGGCACCTCCGAGGCCGCGCAGGACATCTCCTTCGCTGAAATGAAGAAGAAGCAGGAGGAGCTCGGCCGCATCGTGCTGGCTGATCCCGCCGTGCATAGCATCGCCATGTTCATCGGCGGCGGCGGCAGCGCCCTCAACAACGGCCGCATGTATGTCACGCTGAAGCCGCTCGCGGAGCGCGATGCGTCCGCACAGCAGGTGATCGCGCGGCTGCGGCCAAAGCTTGACCAGGTGGAAGGCGCGCGGCAGTTTCTTCAGGCGTCGCAGGACGTCCGGCTCGGCGGTCGCGCCACCCGCACGCAGTTCGAGTATACGCTTCAGGATGCGGATCTGGACGAATTGAACACCTGGGCGCCGAAGGTGCTGGAGAAGATGCAGGCGCTGCCCGAACTCCGAGACGTCGCCACCGACCAGCAGACCGGCGGCACCACGCTGACGCTGACGATCGACCGCGACGCGGCGTCGCGTTACGGCATCTCGCCTCAGCTGATCTCCGACACGCTCTATGATTCCTTCGGTCAAAGACAGGTCGCGCAGTACTTCACGCAACTCAACACCTACCGCGTCATCCTTGAGATTCTGCCCGAACTGCAGGGCAGGCTCGATACGCTGGACAGGATCTATCTCAAATCACCGCTCACCGGCGAGCAGGTTCCGCTTTCGGTTTTCGCCAGCTGGACGACGGTGCCGGTGCAGCCGCTGTCGATCAGTCACCAGGGCCAGTTCCCGGCCATCACCATCAGCTTCAATCTCGCGGAGAATGCATCGCTCGGCGACGCCACGGCCGCCGTTCATAACGCCATGCGCGAGCTCGGTACGCCCGGTACCCTCAACGGCAGCTTTCAGGGAACGGCGCAGGCGTTTCAGCAATCGCTCGGCACGGTGCCGCTCTTGATCCTCGCCGCGCTCGTCGTCGTCTACCTTATCCTCGGCATTCTCTACGAAAGCTACATCCACCCGATCACGATCCTGTCGACGCTGCCGTCGGCGGGCGTCGGGGCGCTGGCGACGCTGATGCTGTTCGGCTACGATTTCAGTCTGATCGCGCTGATCGGCATCATTCTGCTGATCGGCATCGTCAAGAAGAACGGCATCATGATGGTCGACTTCGCGATCGCGGCCGAGCGCGAGGAACATCTCACGCCGGAAGAATCCATCCGCAAAGCCGCCCTGCTCCGCTTCCGGCCCATCATGATGACGACCATGGCGGCGATGCTTGGCGGCGTACCGCTGATGCTGGGCACAGGATCAGGGTCAGAGATTCGTCAGCCGCTCGGCTATGCGATGGTCGGCGGGCTTCTGGTCAGCCAGGCCTTGACGCTTTTCACCACGCCGGTCGTCTACCTCTATCTCGACCAGTTATCCAACTGGCTGTCCGGTTCAGGCCACACCGGTGATCGCAACCTTTCGAGCCACGCCTCGATCAAGGAAGCGGCTGAATAGCGTCGGCTTCAGCGGCAATCATGCAAGGAAAATGGCGTCTTTGCGCCATGGCAAAACATACATTTGAGCTAGATGTATTCTCGGCCCGTCGAAATCAACAAGGGAGATCGACATGCCAACTGAAACAATCCTAGTGACCGCGTTGGTTGCGGGCGTCATCGCCATATTCTCGCTGGCTTTAGCTTATGGGCAGCGTCAGACGACAGCTTACCACCGTGAGCACCCGCAAAAGTAAGTCCGCCGGGATGCATCGCACATGATGCACGATAGGGATGGACGGCGACCCATAGCGTTTTCGAGCGAAGCATGCCCTTTAGCTTCAACCCAAGGATGGGATAGCGGGTTCGTGTGAAGAAAACGTGGTATATCAAAACCATAGAGCGCCCGCTTCTGATCCTGTCAGAAGTGAAAAGGCTCCAGGGTTTTCCATAGGTCGCCGTCCGAACCTTGAATAAATGAAGACAGCGGATTGAGAAAATGGCCGCGAGACGTCGGCCGATCCGGACAAACAATTCCGCCCGTATCATTCAAATAAGCCGTTTATTCAATGGTTTATTGAACTCTTGAAAACTGAACTCAAGCAGGCCACCAGCCTCTCGTGGCCGCCCAAATGCTATCGCTAGAGCATTTTCCGGCGAAGTGGATACCGGTTCGCCGCAAGAAAATGCGTCAAAACAATAATTTAGAGCCTCGCTTCTGATTCAATCAGAAGCGAGGCTCTAGTTGCTCCGGGACAACCGGTGCTGACGGCCGCACAGCCCTGCGCGGGCACCAATTCACCGATTCCATTGTAATGATTGAGATGGCTGGGGAACTAGGATTCGAACCTAGACAAACAGAGTCAGAGTCTGTTGTGCTACCGTTACACCATTCCCCAATTGATGAAAGACACCAAGGCGTTATTTGATATCGCCGAGATCGTGGCTTCGCAACGAAGATGCAGGTCGTTCTATCCGCTCGCTCCCTCACTTGGCAAGCGTGCGAACGGTTACGGACCTTTTTCTTCACCGCATCGATTCAATTCCGATGTTGCCTCTTTGCATCAGCACAGCCGAAAACCGGCCTCGTCGGAAATGTATCTGGCATTTTCTTGTCGTCCTTATGGTTTTGGCTGGGCCATAAGAATGAAAGAACAATTAAAGAGTTCAGGGAAACCTGACGTGAACGGCAGGGGACGAAGAAAAGGCAATGGCAGGCGACAAAATCCGGCATTTACCAGTAACGCGTTGCATAAATCTGGGCTTTCGCGGAGAATCGCGAGCCTTGCCGCGCTGGCGCAGGATCATGAAGAGCAGCACCGCCTTGGCCAGACTGATGCCGGCGGGAGCCATCGCGGTGATGGCGGGCGCCATGCCGCTGCCATTCGCCGACGAAGCCAGAGCGCAGGCGGTATGGATCGGCGGCACGGACAGCGATTACCATACGGCCTCCAACTGGAACCCCGCCGCGGTCCCCAATTCAACAGTCACAGAACTCCTGTTCGGTGCCACGGCTTTAAACACGACAGTATCGGCGACCGAGGGAAGCAACGCAGGCGCCCTTGTATTTGAGGCTGGCGCTCCGTCCTTTGTCTTTAACATGGGTCCGGCGCCCACTGGCTTCGGATTACATGGCGCCGGCATCGTCAACAATTCCGGTTTGGTCCAGACCATCAACCTGAATAACGCCGGCCTGATAATGCGCAATAACACCTCTATGGACGCGAATGTCGTCCTGAACCTGACCGGCACCGCTCAGATGGATTTTAACGACGCTTCGAGCGGTGGTCTGGCGGCATTCAATCTGAACACCAACAATGGCCTGCTGATACTCGGCAACAACCATGCCGTGTCCTTGGGATCGTTGAGCGGAACAGGTTGGCGGGTTCAGTTCAGTGGACACAATCAATCGCTAACCATCGGCGGCAACAATCAGTCGACGAGTTACTCAGGCCAGCTTTGGCAGGCAGCCTCCGGCTCCAATGCATCGTTGATCAAGGTCGGCACTGGCACGCTGACACTGTCCGGCACCACCAACTATACCGGAGGCACGACGATATCCGGCGGCACGCTGTCGGTATCGAACAACGGCCATCTCGGCGCATCCTCAGGCGCGCTGACCCTCAACGGCGGCGCGCTGCGAATCACCGGAAATGCTTTCAGCTCAACGGCGCGCAACATCACCCTTGGCATGAACGGCGGCAGTTTCGATATCGCCAGCGCGAGCAATATCTTCACGACAACGCAGAACATCGGCGGCCCGGGCGGCCTGACCAAGATCGGCGCGGGAACGCTGGCCCTCGCCGGCAATAATACATATGCGGGCGCAACCACGATCAA
>NZ_BJNF01000126.1 GCF_006539545.1 Nitrobacter winogradskyi | reverse complement strand
CCCGCTCACACCCCGGAAAAATAGCATTCCACATCCACTACCGGCTTACGTCACAACCCAGTTCTGAAATTACAATATGGCGATGAGAGCTTGCTATCAGCACACAGAATTAGTCGCGACTTTATCGATACCATCATCCTCGGCGAACCCCTTTACCAACGAACGTCCCCGCTCTTTCAGCCACAACTCGACCTCGATCGCAGCAACGATTCCGACACCAGGCTCCATAAGGAGCTCCTCACGGGTATAGGCCGAAGCGATCTTAATAAGGCATTTGGCGCGGCTGCCAAATGTCCTTCCGCCGAGATGAGCATAGCGACCGTTCAACAGCGCATTGACAGCCCGCCGAGAGAGATCGCGGCGCATCATTCCTTTCCGTGCTTTCGGACTGAGCGCGCGGACCTCCGTTTCCGATATGTCAAGCTTGCGCGCAACTTCCGCCCGATCGAGTCCCGTCGCCAACAGCACAGCGATTTCGTCGCGCAGTTGGTGGAGAAATTTGCTCCAGGAATATCGGCCGGGAGTAGAGGTTCGAAACGATTGAGGTTCTTGAGCAACAGCGGGATGCATACCCATCAAAGTTGACCCCTTCTCATCCACATCAGCCTGACTTCCAGGCCTACGGAGTTCGTCTTTTGCCTTACGATAAGCGCTCCGAAAGCGTCGGTTTCAGCATCGACAGGCACCTCCTGTTGGATTCGTTCATGTAATATCATGAGCTTATCCAAATGGTCGGCGGGCATAGATACTGTAATCTACTCATCCCACTTACCGTCGAACGTCAAACTCAACGATGAGTCGTCTACGGTGACATTACGGTTTCGAAGACCAGATATCTCGCTCATCGAACAACTACCCACCTTGAACAGCTGATGCTCGGAGCTGAGCCTGCTTCAAACGCTCAGAATCTCGCTGTAGCCGACAACCGAAACACACGCGGTGATCCGGGCATGATGTTGTTGTTGTTATGTGCGGTCGAATAGTATCTTTGATCAAATAAGTTCTCGATGTTCAGCTGAGCGCGCCACGTCTCATTCAAAGTCACGATGATTGCGCCATCAACACGCGTGAACCCCGGTATGCGGACTGTGTTGTCGGCCGTCGCAAAGAAGCTCGAATAATGGATCACCCCCAGGCCGCCGGCCCACATCGGATTGAACTGGTACTTATTCCAGACAGAGAAGGTATTATAAGGAACGAGATCGACGCGGTTTCCGGCAACAATCGTTCCCGAAAGATTGCTTGCGATCCGGGCATCAGTATAGGCATACCCAGCATTCACCTGCCAGGCATCCGTGATGTAGCCGGCAAGGGACGCCTCAAAGCCCTGCGTCCTGGTTGCTCCGTTGAGGAGGAAAAAACCAGCATTGTTTGGATCTGCAACACGCTGGTTGGTGCGTTCGAGATCATACACCGCCGCGGCAAACTGAAGTCGAGGCAAGATATCGTATTTGACGCCAACCTCGGTGTTTACAAACTTCTCCGGCGCCGCAACCACCAGCCCTGGATTAAGCAAGCTGAATTGATCGCCTGCACTCGGAAGATACGACACGCTATAGCTGCCATAGATCGACAGATTGTCCATCGGTTTGAAAACGACGCTCGCACGCGGCGATACCAGATCGTCGACACGGCCCAGTAGAACGTTGGTCCGTCGATCTCGTGACTGAAGGTCGAAGTGATCGAACCGCACGCCTGCAATCAACTGCAGATAACGGGTGATCTCGATCTGGTCCTGAACAAAGACCGCGCCAAGATTAAGATTGTAGATATTGTTCGCATCCGTAGCGGTGTTTCTGAACTCCACCGGAACATTGGAAACAGAATTTCTGGGATCAATCGTGATCGTCGATGACACGCCGTTAAAGAAGCCGCTTTGGCGGTAGTTCAGGCCGCTCTGACGACCGACCTCCCCTCCGAAGAGGACCGTGTGGCGCGTCAAACCAGCGTCAAACTTATAGGTCAGATCTGTCCGATTGAAGAGGTTGGTTCGATCCGTTTCGCTATTGTAAGCTGATAGATTACTGGATGTGCCACCAACGTTCACCGCGCCCGCATTGGTTCCGCCACCTGGAAAAACGTTCTGATAGAATTTGCTATAGTTTGCCGCCATGGTGGAATTACGAGCCGTTAATCCGTTTTCGAAGTCGTGATCGATAATCGCCATCCCAATATCAACGTCAGCGATTGCGTAGCTCAGATTTGGATTGCCGAAGAACGTTGATGGCGAGGTTTCGTATGGAAAACGCGGAAATGCGTTACCTGGGCGAATCTGCGCAGGGATGCCACGATCAAGCGTCCGACGATCGTGCAGGTGCTCATAACTCAGCTTGATCGTCGTGGTATCGTTTGGTGCAAACGTGGCGGTCGGATTGACGGCCCAGCGCTCGAGATTCACAAAATCTCGGTAACTGCCCGCATTTTCATACATCGCATTAAAGCGGGCCGCCCAGTTCTCATTGACAGCCTGCCCGATGTCAGTCGTCATGCGCGCTCCCGGATAAGAGCTTCCCCAGACCGTGAACTCGCGAATCGGCGTGCCATCGGCTTCCTTCAACACACGATTGACCACACCGCCGCCGCCGCCGCGTCCGAAGACCATGGCATTGGGGCCCTTCAAAACCTCAAGCCGCTGGATATTGTAGAAGTCGCGGAAATACTGCACGTCATCCCGAATTCCGTTGGTGAAGAAATCTGCATTGGTCCGCTGTCCACGGATTATGAGATCATCACGGTGGCCTTCGCCCTGCTGATAGATCACGCCTGGCACATAGCGCGTGGCCTCGCCGACCGACATGATGGCCTGATCCCGGATGAAATCCTTTGTCAGAACCGTGACGGATTGAGGGACATTGACGAGGGGGGTGTCCGTTCGCGTCGCGCTGTTTATACTCTGGGTTATGTAACCAGATTGCCCTGTCCTTGCATCCTGGCTGTTCACGCTGGGCGGATTTCTGGGCGTGGGCGCGGATGCAGCAACATGCCGGGTCGGCCTGACAGTTCTCGGTGTCGCGGTCGCTGCGCGATTGCGCCGAGTACGTGTCGGCGCAGTAATCGTCACTTTCGGCAAAGTCGTGGCGGAGGATTGCGTTTGCTGCGCAAAAGTGGGGCTGCTATCCACCAACATTCCGGCGCCAACCGCTACCACGGCGCTCGTTGAGAGAAGAAATGAGCGCCGACCAAAGCGCGCGACCAAGCAACCTAGGTTAGTCATCAGATGTATTCCCCCGAATCCCAATGAATTCCCGCATGCATCTGGAGTCGTAGAATTAGGTAGGAATTAGATCATATTTAGAATATCTCTAGGTCGAGACGTGGACTGTTGATCGAACCCGACAACCAGATCTAAGCGGTGTCATCCAAACTGGGTGCAGGCCACAGATAGCGATTGATCAAGGGATAGAAAATCTTCTGACAGGTGAAGCACCCCGAATCATTCGCCGTTTCAGACGTGAGCTTATTCTCGCTCGTATCTTGAATCTCGAACCAAACTAGCAAGCCGACGATTACAATGCGCCTTCTGTTGATCGAAGACGATGCGATGTTCGGCAAGGCTCTGGTCCGAGGCCTAAGACAAAACGGTATGAGCGTGGATTGGATCCAGGATGGGTCCGATGGGTTCGCTGCGCTTACACGCGCGGAGCACACGATAGCGCTACTTGATATCGGACTTCCGGAAATGTCGGGATTCGAAATCCTGAAGGCTATGCGCAGCAACAAAAGGATGCCGCCGCTCCTCATCATAACGGCGCGCGATCAAGCAGAGGATATGGTGACCGCTCTAGATCTCGGCGCCGACGATTACCTCATAAAGCCGTTCGAGCTTCATGTCCTGCTCGCCCGCATCCGCGCCGTGATGCGCCGGCTCAATGCCCGATCCGGTTCGCTGATGGTGAGTCATGAGATCACTCTCGACCCTTCGACCTACGTAGCAACGTTCCGTGGTGTCGAGGCGACACTTTCCGCCCGTGAATTCTCGGTGCTGCAAGTACTGATGCAATACCCCGGAACGATACAGTCACGCCCCCAGATCGAAACCCGAATCTATGGCTGGAACGAGGAGGTCCAGAGCAACGCGGTCGACGTCGTCATCCACGGACTACGAAAGAAGTTTGGAAAGGATATCATTCGTAACATACGCGGGGCAGGTTGGATGGTCATCAAGGCCGAATCATGAACTCGCTGCGGACGACGATCATTACCCCGATCACGGCATTGCTGGCAGCTTTCTGCCTGGCTGCCGCAGCCGCATCATTCGGCTTGGTGACTTACGAAACCAACAAGTTCCTAGATGCCCAGTTGCAGGAAATTGCGATCAAAACCGGTAGCAAGAAGCTGCGATTAAACCCGACAGAAGGAACTTCAACGAACTTTGAAACGGAGTATGAAGACCAGCTCGTGGTCCAGGTTTGGGATCAATCCGGGGCTACTGTTTACCGCGGCGGACCTTTAGTCGACATACCGTGGACGCCTCAACCCGGTCTGGCCGATGCTGTCGCAAATGGTCAAATGTGGCGGGTCTATCGCTGGAGCACGGCCCGCTACAACGCTCAAGTTGCTCAAGCCTGGAGCGCCCGCCGCGAGATCGCATCTTTTGCCGCAACAGGCGCGGCACTTCCTTTGCTGCTGACCATACCTCTTGCCTGGCTTCTGATTCGCTGGTCCATCGATCGAACTCTGCGTGGATTTCATCGCCTGTCATCCGACATCGGGAAACGAAGCCTCGATGCGCACGAACCCCTTCGACCCGTAGGCGTGCCGGTGGAGATCACTCCGCTGATCACGGCGATTGATGAGCTGGTTGCACGCTATCGTTATGCATTGGAAATCCAGCGACGATTCGTTGCCGACGCCGTCCACGAACTCCGGACACCCCTTGCAGCGCTGCAAATACAGGCTGACAATCTGCTCGCATCGGACCTCAGCGAACAATCCCGGGAGCTGGCAAATGAACTCGGCGATGGAGTGCGGCGATCTTCCCGTCTGGTTCGCCAATTGTTAGAAATGGCCAGAACTGAAGGCCGTCCCGCAATCAGCAACCAGACGATCGACCTCGTCGCTCTCGTTACCTCCGTCTTGGCAAACTTCGTCACCTTGGCATCGGCAAATGGTATCCATCTTGAGAGAGACGTCGTCGATCCAATCTCAGGTAGCGGAGACCTCGTCTCGATTCGAGAGATTCTATCGATTCTTCTCGACAATGCGATCCGCTATTCATCGCGAGATAGTGTGGTTACAGTGAAGCTCTCTCTCACTGAAAATCAGCCAAGGATAGATGTAATGGACAGCGGGCCCGGCATCCCTGAAGATGTCATGCCTTTCATCTACGATCGTTTTTTTCGAGCCGCGCCGCAAGAGATTGAAGGAAGCGGACTTGGCTTGGCAATCGCCAAAACGGCTGCGGATCGCAACAACATCGGGTTATTCCATCAGAGACGAACGGACGCCCAAGGCACAGTCGCAACAATTGTATTCAACCAGCGCTCAGCGTAGACGGCCAGATCATTTCGACGCGAAAGTCTGCAATCCGTTTCTCCGACGATCGTATGTCTGTTGTTGTTTTCGCCATCGTGGCTACGACGATGTACAATGTTCTTCTCCACGACACGCTGCCGCTCATGGCTTTTTGAGTCTCGATGCGCCTTGCACTCCTCCGCGCTCAGCGACGGGGTGTTTCGGCTGCGCGATGGCAGCGCCCGAACCGTCGCGGCGCACTTTTCTATGGGACTGACGGAGCATCAGGCGCGGCCCGGCCGTCTATCGATCGGGACGGCCGCAGGCAAGATAGCGTTTGTTCTGTCGTTGATGGGCTGCATCAGTCCTCATCCGCTCGCGCGGATCGCCGTCACCGGGCCGACGCCTCACAACCGATAACGTATCAAGCGTACCACCATCGCAAACCAACGCTTGCAGCATCAGTTGAGAGACACTTAAGCTCTATCATTGCTGAGCCAGAGCCTCTCTTCGCAAAAGGCCTCATCAGTCTCAAATCACCTTACGATGGCCCCCCACCTCACGATTTTCATTTCGTAGAATCGACACCCCATGATCAACTTATTTATTCTTGCTGCGTCGTTTATTGCATTTTCTCTTAGTGCATTTTGTGGTGGTGGCGCCGGATTATTGCTGATCCCAATCCTTGGCTATTCTCTCCCGATAAGCCAAGTGCCAGCAGCGCTTACGCTTGGAACAGCAACGAGTTCATTTTCCAGAATCTGGATATTTTTCAAAGCCATTCATTGGGATATGGCCAAGTTGTTTTTGCCAACGGCTATCTTGGGAGTGATTCTAGGCGTGAAAATGTTGAGTTATCTTGAGCCGATGTATCTAGAGTTGTGCATGGGCCTATTTCTAGCCTCCAATCTTCCTTGGCTTTTTAGAAAGCAGGAACCGAAGCATACCGTATCCGCATTGCTTACTATTCCACTATGGCAGATTAGATTGGTCGGCTTTTTTGCAGGTTTCATTTCTGGTCTGACAGGCGCGGTTGGTGTCCTGTTCAACCAGTTTGTGGTCTGGACAATGAGGAAATCATCGCTACCAGAGCCGCGAACGAAGTCTTGCTCCATTTGATCAAGCTCTATCTCTATGCGTCATTGGGTTTGTTTCAGCTTAAAACTATGGGAATCGGCTTGCTCGTCGCGCTGGCCGCTGTTCTGTCCTCTGGTTTCATAAAATTCGTCCTGCATCGAGTATCCAGGGGACTATTTATGCGGGCTGGCTATAGTGCCATGGTGGTCTCTGGAGTATTGGTACTGAACAGCGCAATCGTCCGTATCAAACTTGCAAATGACCCGGATCTTAGAGTGGCCATCCAGGCTGGCGAGCTCAACGCTAGATTGACTTGGAGTACCTTGATCTATTCTGTAGAGGCTAGTTTCAATGAAGGCTTTGAATTCGAGAAAATTGTTCCGCTGTCATCTCTTTCGCCTGAGCGACAACACTACGTCCAAGCCTTGCGGGGCGGTGCCGAAAAAGTCGATGTCGAAAAAGTGTACGCTCTGAAAGGTATCTCTTACGAAGCCTATTATTTTGATGGTCAGAACCGTCTGATTAATAAAATAAAATTCGACTGAGAAACATCAACGGTGCCAAACAATTGTCAGAAATGCAGATCGTCCGGGTCACCAGCGAAGCAAACTGAAGACCGATCACCACAGCTTGATCACGACATCGACCGAGAGAAACATCGACCACGGAGATGGCGCTCGGCAAGCATCATCCGATCTTTTCCGAAGCAAACGTTGGTTGGCATGAGTGGGCCTAACATCCACAAACTAGTCATTTGGAACTGAAGTTCGTCTCATTATAATGTGCGGCATTCGCAAGAGTGCGGGAGCGCAGTTATGGCCAACGCGGCGGGACGCCCGGTTTCTCCCTTGATCCTCAGCGCGGATGAGCGCGCGTATCTCGAACGGCAGGTACGTCGTCTCGGAAACGTCAGAGGGATAAGGTTTACAAATCATCCTGCAAACTGAATCCTCTAACTGAATCAGTCCATAACAGACTCTAGGTATCGTCGCGGCTATCTTGATAGCGGTGGTATGGATAGGGTCCCCGCGTAAGGCG
>NZ_BJNF01000125.1 GCF_006539545.1 Nitrobacter winogradskyi | reverse complement strand
GGCCTACACCGAACGGCCCATCGAGATTCCATGGAGATTAGCGAAAACCAACGCCGCAGCAGTCATCGAGCCCACGGACCAGAGTCAATCCGATCCCAAGCTTCTCCAGGCCATTGTCCGCGCCCACGCCTGGCTCAACGATCTCACTTCAGGTCGCTACAACTCAATCGGGGCGCTCGCTGAAGACATCAAACTCCATCCCAAAATAATTCGTCAGCAGCTCCGCCTCGCGTTCCTCGCGCCGTCAATCACGGAAGCGGTACTTTCGGAGAAAGCTGGAGGTGCGCTGACACTGCGGTCAATTCCGAAATTGCTGCCGATTTCCTGGGCGAAGCAATACTAAGAAGGTTCTTTAAGAACAGGTTCCACGCACATCACCGTCGCATTACCCCGACAGCCGGAGCGATGCTCCTCGTTCCTGGAGCCACAAGCGTATTTCCGAAGCTGTGACGGTTCCGACGCCGGGTTCGGACAAGAGTTCTTCCCAGGTGTAGGCTGAGGCGATTTCGACGAGATGGCGGCTGCGCTTGGCGATTGTCCGGCCTCCGAGCGGGGCGTGGCGGCCATGAAGCAGCGCCTCGACGGCACGACGCGGAAGGCTGCGACGCAAAACGCTCTCCTTTGGTTTTGGACAGAACGCCAGGACGTCATATTCCTCGATATCGAGACGCACGGCGATCTCGCGAACGCCGAGCCCGACGGAGCGCAACACCGCCACCTCGTCGCGCAGCCAGCCGAGGAAGCGACGGCGGTTGTAATCGCGTTGCCGCGGCGCCTGGCGCGACCGCGGCTTTGACGGCGGCGCAGCCGGCTGAACGGGAACACCGACATCCTTGACCAGCGTCAGCATGGGCGATCTCCTTGTGTGCCGGATAAAGCGGCTTTCGATTTCGACTATCGCTACTTCACGAATCTCGCCACCCGCGCCAGCACGGCGCTGACGCCGTTGAGCGAGGTAGCGAGCTCGTCGTCTGAGGTTCGTTCGTGTGAAGGTGACATTATCTGTTGAACCTGATTGGGACGGAGAGGGTGATGGATCCGCCGCCGACGTTGGAGGGAGGGGCTGGGACGGGGCTGGCGCGGCGCGGCAGCGACACCGCCTCGGCGTCGAGCGCGGAATCGCCGGCCGAGCGTACGACCTGCCGCGATTGTCCGGATGTTACGCATCATGGGTATGATCTTTCGTTGCGAGCGTCGCCACCGGCTGGCGTGCTCTGGAGGTCCGGAACCGGCCGGCATGCGGTCCACTTCCCGGACGAGATGCTCTGTTGACTCGTTGTCCGTCGTTGATGGCACTCTCGACCATGGCTATCCCCTCGCGAGAGGCTCAATGGGCTTCAGCCTTGCGGCGCGATACGCCGGCATTGATTCAGAGATGCCTGTCAGAAACCACGCATCTCGACCAAACTCGTTACCTCGGCTTCGCGCTATGGTGCGATGTAGTTGCTCGAATGGCAGATCCCAGCGGCGTCATCCAATGCGCCCGCCAACTCAGGATCATCGTTACCGCGCAGGCCGCGAGCGAGATGAGCGTTCCCCACATCAGTGATCCGAAACCCGGACCGTCGCGCCACAACGCAAGCGACAGACCGAGTGCGAGCAGCGCATAGCCCGCAATGCGAAGCGTGATCTTGGCGACGCGCGACAGCGACGGCGCTGCCACGACCAGCCGCCAATTGCGATCCTGGCTAAGCGCGAGTAGGGCAAACCCGAAATGCAGGACGAGGACCAGTGCAACGAACGACAGAATGCTGTTCATCACGCTACTCCGCAGGGTAAAGTTCGGCGCTCCGGACGTTCGCAGCGCCTGCCGACGCACCGGCGGCGCGGCACCGCAGCTTGCGCGCGGTCAGCGCGGCGGTAGCCGCCCCTACAAGCAGAAGCAGGTCCATGCCGGCCACAGACCAGAGATGCGGATGCATGAGGCTGCGGACGAGATGGGCGCCGGTCGTGATCCAGTTGAGCGCGACAGCGGCGACGCCGAATGCCGCAATGGTCCAACACTGCTCGATCCAGGCGCGGGACGGCCGCAGCCAGGCATGGCCGAACGCGGCAATCCAGACGAGGTAGAAGGCCCAGACTTCAAGCGCCGCGCGCTCATATCCCGCAAACGTCGTCCCGAGCGGCAGCAAGCGGTTGGCGACGAAAAAGGCGAGCGTGGCGATCACGATGCCGGTCGTGCCGCCGATCGTCAGATCCTCGACGATGCGCACGCCGGGGACACCCGCCTGCGCATGTCTCTTGCGCCGCGCATCGATCCAATAGAGATAGCCGGCCGCAATCATCACGCAGCCCGACAGACCAAGCACGAAATAGAACCACCGCAACATCCAATGCCGGAACTGGATCTGATGAAGTCCTGCGATGAAGCGTTGCCCGTTCATCACCGGCCTTGGCGCGACGCTGTGATGCAGCAAGGCGCCGGTCGCGGCGTCGAAAGAGGCGACGTCGGTCAGGCGCGTGACGCGATTCGTGCCGAGCCTGCTAATTCTCACATAGGCCCCCGCATCGCCCGGATGGTAAACCTGTATCGAACTCGGCCTATCGCCGCTCCACAGCCTTTGCATCTCGGCAACCATTGCATCGAGCGAAGCAAGCTCGCCGGGCTTGTTGAGTTTCGAACGCGCATAAATGCCGAAAGCCTCGACGTTAAGCGTCTGCTGGTTCGGATAGGCCGTCTGCCAGCCGCTCGGGAAATAGATCGACCAGAAGATGATGAGGCCAGACAGCGTGATGACGACGTGGAACGGCAGGCCGAGCACCCCGGCGACGTTATGAAGATCGAGCAGCATCCGGCGCGGCTGTTTCCGTGGCCGGAATGTGAAGAAATCGGCGAAGATCTTGCGATGGATAACGACGCCGGAGATGCAAAGCGCCAGCATGGCCATGCTAGCGAGCCCGACGAGCCAGATGCCGATTTGCTGGAAGCGAATGTGCAGCATGTAATGGAACGGATAGATGAACCGCCTGCCGGCCAAGGTGCCGGGATCGGGCAGAGCGGCGCCGGTCGATGGATCGATAAATTGGCGAACCTGGCCTGAGACGTCGTTATACGCGAGCCACAGAACAGGCTCGCGTTCCGTCGGCAGGATCACGGACCAGACTGGAGCCCTCGCCTTAACCGCCGCTTCATAGGACGGCCGCAACGCATCGAAGGAGATGTTTGTCTCCGGTATAGTGAGCCGCGTCATCGGCATCATCCAGCGGTCGATCTCCCGATCGAACACAGCGAGCGTGCCCATCCAGAAGATTGCGAACAGCAGGCCGCCCAACACCACGCCCGCCCAGGTGTGCAGCCAGTCCATGGATTGCCGGAAGGTCGGCTCCATTCAGCCCCCCAAGCCCAAGAGAGACGCAAAGCCGAATCCGCTACCCGCAAGAAACGCGAGGACGTAGCCGAGACGCCACAGTCGTCGTTCAGCGAAGCTCCAGAGCAGCAGCACGAGATAGATGATGAAGCCAAGCATCGAGGCAAGCACCACGGCCTCGCTGCGGGGCAACGTCGTCGCGACGGGCAGCTGTAGCGAAAAGTGCGGTCAGGCCGGCCGAGGCAGTATAACCACCGATAATGGCTAAAAGCACCCGAACAGCAATGAAGGAAACTCGGGCAACCACCGTCATCAAAAATCCGTCGTTAGTGACAGGCGAAACGTTCGGGGCGAACACGCCCTGTAAGGGTCAGCCCTTGCACGAACGTAAGATCCCATTCGCCGGCAATGTTAAATTCAAGCTTTGGAGCGGAACGAGTCTGCCAACCATCGGTCAACCCAAGTGTCTAGCCATGGCATCGCCTCTCAGAACGTGACCCTATTCGCTACTCGGGATAAGCAGCCAGGATCAGACGACGAACGTCAGAAGTTAAATGTGGTAGACAACAAGAACGTACGAGGCACTCCCATGTTCAATCCGTGATTGGATGGAAAATTCGAAAAAGCAGTGGCCCAGTAATTTCTATCGAGCACATTCTGTACATTGAAGCGGATGGTAATAGGCTTCCCCTCGTTTTCGAACACATAGCGCGCTCCCAAATCAAAGCGCTGCCAATCGGGAATGCTTTGGGTGTTTGCGGCGTCGATATATTGTGAGCTGGTGTAGATCATGCGTCCCGACACCGTCAAACCAGGCACGAAGGGCGTGTCCCATTCTAAGCCTAGATTGAGTTGCATACGAGGCACCCCAGGGACGGTTTTGCCGTCGTTCGCCGCATTAGCAGTCTTCACCTGAACAGCATCGTAGAATGCTACACCGCCGAGCACTCGAACAGTCTCCACAATCTGGCCAAACGAATTGAATTCCAGACCACGATTGCGCAACTCCCCATCGAGTTTCTGGCTGCTGAGCGGTGTTCCTATAATCGTAATTACGCTTGGCTGCGCGATCTCGAAGGCGCTTATCGTGGTGGTAAGTGTTCCCCAATCTACTTTGACTCCTGCTTCCTTTTGTATGCTGACGTAGGGAGGAAATATTTCCCCAGCATTTGCAAATGCTGGCCCAACGATTGCACCTTGCTGTAGTCCTTCGATATAATTTCCGTAGAGGGATACGTTCTCCCATGGTTTGACGATTAGTCCGAAAGACGGAGATAGCGCTGACTTAAAATAACGATCCGTTTGAAGCCCGGTAGCGGTGCTAAAGCTTTCCGATTGCGCATACTGTTGCCGAACACCGGCGATGAATTGCACTCTCTCGTCCAATATTGAAAGGACATCTGAAACTGCTAATCCGGAGTATTCTATTTCAGATGCTTTCCTCGCATCGGGTCTGGCGATCGAGATCGGCGCGACAATTACAGGGCTATAGATATTCGATGCGATCGCAGGACCGTTGGCAACATTGTTGGCGAATTGGGAGAACATGCGTGAGGCACTCAGAGTAACACCGTGGACTACTGGGCCCGTCGCAAAGTGACCACGCAGACCAATTTCCTGGGTATTTGAATTGACCTCTTCAGGCAAGAACCTGGTGGTTTGCGTTATATTCCCCGCGCTATTCGTTATCGTATTAGTGAAGATATATAGGGACTCAGCCTTGGTGTAACGTCCGCCCATGGCCGCAAACGCCGTCCAATCTGGAGAAAGATCAATCTCGCCGCGCAGAGCTCCGAATGTTTCTGCGGTATCGACGTAGGTCCATGGTTGCGCCCAATTGTTGGTAGCGTTCGGCGCTGCTGGAACCGGAAGGCCCGCTGCTACGTAAGTGGGGCGTACAGGCGCTTGGGTGTGCTGTTTCTGGTAGCCCAGGTCAGCAGACAAACGTATCGCCTCCCCTCTGTAGTCTAGGCCAAAGACGCTGGAACCCACTTCCCTTGATTGATGATCAACGGCCGTGGCACCGTCCCTGTAAACACCATTGAAGCGTACCCCAAATTCCTTTGACGAGCCGTAACGGCGACCGATATCGACGTGGCCGCCGACTTGAGACCGTGAAAAGAAAGCAGGAGTGACCTGGGTAATTGGTTCGTCGGTAGCACGTTTGGGAACGATATTTACAGAGCCGCCAATGCTTCCTTGGGGCGGAAGACCATTGAGGAGAGCGCTAGGACCCTTGAGTATTTCAACCCGCTCGGCGAATTCCGGTGAAACCGAATATAACGGGACGACGCCATACATGCCATTGAGCGCAACATCCTGGTTGCTGGTAGCAAAGCCACGGATAATTAGCGGATCAGTATAACTCGATCCCGACCATGACCCCCGGACGGAGGGATCATTTGCGGCAATATCCGCGATACTGCGAGCTTGTTGGTCTTGTATCAGCTTCGACGTATAGCTCGTCTGATTGAACGGCGTGTTCATTACATTGCGGGCGCCGAGGATACCGACTTGTCCTCCGCTGGCGACCTGTCCGCCCGCATATACTGGGGGCAGATTGCCGATCAGCGCGTTCGGATTGCTCGCACCCTGCACATCAATAGTGTCGAGCGCAATCGCGCCAGCCGGCATCGCGCCAGTGGCTGTCGTTGCACCAGGCCCCTCAATCGTCACAGTGTTCGCATTGGTGAAGCGGTAGGTGAGTCCGGTGCCCGCCAGCAGCCGCTCGATCGCCTGCACCGGCGTGAACGAACCCTGCAACGCAGGCGCAAAACGACCGGCCGAAAGAGCAGCGCTATAGGCCAGCCGCAAGCCGCTACGCTGCGCAACAGCAGTCAGCGCCGCAGTGAGCGGTTGCGCTGGAATATTATACGCGACGGCATTAGCCGCAGGCTGCGCAACGGCCGCGTCGAGCGAAGAAATCAGGCCAATTGCCGACGATGCCGCTAAAACCGCCTTGAAAAAGTGATCCCGCTGCCGCGAATCCATAAACGCCCCCGTCTCCACTCGTTTTCGAGGGCACCGAAGCATTCGCGCCTTCCCTGGCCCTCAAAGACTTAGACCGGCCGGAGCGGAAAATCCTCAACGAGACGCACAAAAAAGTTCAGAATGGGCATCAGCCTGAAATAACAACCAGATACGGTGAGAGCCGGCGGACAGAAATCGGAAGGCCGCTCGCCAAAGCATCGAGAGATTCGTCTGGCGTCCGCAGATTCAGAACTGCGTTCACAAGGAGCTTCGCTGTTCCCTCTCCACGAATAACGAGCCAACCTTGATGATAGCTTCGCAGGGCGGCCACGACATCTCCGAGGGTTCTGTTCTCGGCAATATACATTCCCTTGCGCCATGCCGTCGTTACTGACGAAGCCTGCGTGGCGATGGGGCCGATATGACCATTCGCATCAATGGTGACGGCCTGGCTTTCGAAAACTCTCAACCGCTCCAAGGACCCGCTACGGGACGACGAAGCGACCTCAACAGCATGTTGTGTCACCGATATCGAGACAGCGCCGTCTGCAAGATTAGAGTCTACGTCGAATGCCGTACCGAGCGCGGTGACGAGAACGTCGCTGATCTCGACTCTGAACGGCCGCGCGCTTTCAGGCTCAACCTCGAAAAAGGCCTGCCCGCCAATCAAAACAACACGCCGTTCCAATTGGGAGAACGCAAGAGCAATGCCTGAACGGGCATTCAACGTTGCACGCGAGCCATCGGGGAGCGTCACGGTGCGCGTCTCGCCAAGGCCTGTTTCGTAATCGGCGTTTCGATTTCGGAAAGCAGCCGTCGCCCACAGGCTCCCGCCGAGCACCACAAACCCCGCAACACCTGTCAGGATGGTCCGGCGTGTCTGACCGGACTTGATCGGGCGACCAGGTTTGACGATGCCAGTTTGCGGATCAAGGTGAAGGTAGCCAGCATCGGTCCACAGAGCTTCGGCCTCCCGTGCGGCTTCTTCATGCTCGTCGCTGCGCTTTCTCCATATCTCAAAGCCGCGACGATCGGCAGCCGTGGCCGTCCCCGAATTCAGCCTCATGACCCAGCGCAGTGCTTCGTCAGAGGCTTCGGGCGATGGCAGCGGGCGTTTCGGTTGATCTTGGCTCACAGCGACCCATCAGAGACATATAGAGCTATCGAATGCAGCTCCGTCTCTATAGACCGCATTGGGAACCAAAATCCTCAATCGCCGAGCTAAAAAGAGCCATCCTCGCGGCGCAGATTGCGGGCGTGCCGCAGCGCACGCATGATGTGCTTTTCGACCATGCTCACCGAGATTCCAAGCGACAGCGCGATCTCCTGATGACCACGCCCCTCGATCTTGTTCAGAATGAACGCTCGGCGGCAGGCTGCGGGAAGTTCGTTGAGCGCTACAACAAGACGGGCAAGCTGTTGCTTTTGCTCAAATGTCGTGAGTGGATCGGCTTCAGATGCAATGTCATCGACCGTGTCAATATCGACGCGATAAGACCACTCAACCCTCCGTCTGGCTGTAAAATCGACGGCTGCATTCCGCGCCGCGGTGAACAGATAGGTCTTGGGATGGACAATGGCACCGGCCTGCGTACCGCGACCCGCGATGTTCATATAAGCATCCTGGGCGATTTCCTCGCCATCGTCACGATCACCGACCAGACGCGTGGCAAAGCGCACGAGATCACGGTGATGCAAGCGAAACATCTCCGATAGAAGGCTGCCGATCATTTTCATGTCGGCCTCACCACCCGATTTTCACCGGCGTACAGGGTAGAGATGTCGGCCATGCGAGCGGGAACGCGACGGACAGCGTTTTTGCCATCACTAAAGACACTCGTCACCTTTACTAGGTGGATGCGCATACGTTCCTCGGAATGAGCCGAGAGCGTGGGCGCGGTTCTTGTTACCAGCTCACGATCCCCGATCATCCGGATTGGTAGAATAAAGCGGAAAACTCTGCAATCTCAATAATTTTGATCGGTTCTAAATGACAAAATGCCCCCAACCCCATATGGGGTGCGACCTGTTCCATAATTCAACGACGTCAACGTATTGGGATTCCTTCTAGGTCGTAGTGACGATTTAACGTTTTTGGGATTTCCACGGAGGGTCAAATCAGATTCAACGCTGATTTTTGGAGGTCAGCGATGGATTGCGATGCGCTTCGGGATGATCAGTGGGAGGCGGATCAAGGGGTTTGTGCCGGGTAGCACT
>NZ_BJNF01000124.1 GCF_006539545.1 Nitrobacter winogradskyi | reverse complement strand
AGCGGGGGACGATCACGAAAGTTCGCGAATACAGCAAGAGCGGCAAACAGAGCGCCCGCAAAGCCCGCCGACTTCAGATGAACATCGTGACCCACCTCGAAGTTCAGGAACCGGGAGCGGTTCGGATTCGATGCGCGGCAAAACCGGTGTTCCGACTGGACCTGCAAAGTAGGGAGCGGTACCCGCCATCCTGGCTTTTCGCTGGCGTCGTACGCAACGCCGGATTAGCTTCCGTGCGAAAAACCCTCTCCCAATTGTAGGCACCGGCGGTCCGATTCCACCTGCCCGGGCGAACATGCGATGGCGAACGCATCAATGTTCTCACCCTCCCTGACCGCGCATAGCAGTAAAATCAATCCCCGGAATCCGTCGCTCGTCTCCGCATTATCCGAACACTCGCTCGGCTGTCCGCCACCCCATCTGCATGCCCTGTAGTCCTGCGGCACAACAAAACTACCTGCCCAAACTCCCCGTTGCGCGCGCCGCTTCCTTCTGAGCGCCAGCATACTTGCCTTTTGGGTATTGAGGCCAATCGAACGCGAGCCCCAATGGCTGAGGCGCTGGACCGGATCAGCCGCGACCAGGCCGACGTCGCGACGCTGTTCAAGCACCTCAAATTTGCGGGTGTGCCGATCGTCACGCTGTCCGAGGGTGAGATCAGCGAGTTGCATGTCGGCCTCAAGGGCACGATGAACGCACTGTTCCTCAAGGACCTCGCCGCCAAGACCCATCGCGGCATCCGTGGCCGGGTTGAGGAAGGCAAGTCGGGCGGTGGCTCTGCTACGGCTATAAGGTGGTGAAGCAACTCGATGCGCGTGGCGAGCCGATCCGTGGAGATCGCGAGATCGACGAGGCCGAAGCCAATCTCGTGCGCCGCATTTTTCGCGAATTCGCCGCCGGCGTCGGGCCACGCACCATTGCGCGGACCCTGAACGAGGAAGGCGTGCCCGGCCCGAACGGCAAGCTCTGGAAAGACACGACGATCCGGGGGCACATCAAGCGCGGGACAGGTCTCGTGAACAACGAGCTTTATATCGGAAGGCTGATCTGGAACCGGCTGCGCTACCTCAAGGACCCGTCCACCGGAAGGCGGGTGTCGCGGCTCAACCCGGAGAGCGCCTGGATTACGACCGAGGTGCCTGAACTGCGCATTGTCGATGACAAACTCTGGCAGGCGGTTCGCAAGCGTCAGGGCGAGATCGCCGAAAAGTTCGTGAACGTCAGGGAAGCCGTGCGCGAGCATCACAGGACAAACCGGTTGAACGTCGCGCGCCGCCCGAGATCGCTGCTGTCAGGTCTGATCTTCTGCGGCTGCTGCGGCGGTCCCTACTCGCTGCGCGGTGGGGATCGTTTCGCCTGCTCGAATCGTATCAGCAACGGCACCTGCTCCAACACACGCACCATTCCGCGCGAGGAACTGGAACGCCGCGTGCTGGCCGGCCTCAAGGACCGGATGATGGCCCCGGAGATCGCCGCCGAGGCGATGCGCGCCTGCGCCGAGGAAACCAACCGGCTGAACCGAGAACGCCGCTCCAACAGCAACTCGTGGAAGGCCGAACCGGTGAGGGTCGAGAAGCAGATTCGGGGCATCATCGAGGCCATCAAGGAGGGCATGTATCAGCGATCCATGAAAGCCGAGATGGATGCCCTGGAGGATCGCAAAAAGGCGTTGACCGAGCTTTTGACCGATGTGCCAGACGACGCACCGGATCTGCTGCCCTCGGCTTCGGCGATCTATGCGAGGAAGGTCGCGATCCTGACCAAAGCCCTGAATCGTCCCGACGAGCGGCCGCAGGCAGCGGAAGCTTTGCGGATGCTGATCGAGAAGATCGTGCTGACGCCGGGGCCGAAACGGGGCGAGATTCTTGCCACGCTGCATGGCGAATTGCGGACCATCCTCGAATGGACGGAACGCCAAGCCATTGGAAAGGGTAAGAAAAATGACACTCCCGGAGCCGGGCTCACGGGAGTGTCGGTATCGGTGGTTGCGGGGATAGGATTTGAACCTATGACCTTCAGGTTATGAGCCTGACGAGCTACCGGGCTGCTCCACCCCGCGTTAAACTTATACTCGCCTTTCAGATCATGTCCGACAGCAATCGGTCGACACTTAAGCGCCGATCAATTACCGTCCGCAAACGACTGAGAGGACAACTCGGGCGAACACCCTCGTACGCGATACATGTACCAATCCACCTTCGCTTTGGAAAGGGCTGAGCCTGACATTTTCTGATTTTATGAGTGCAAAAGCCAACTCGTCTCCTACTCGATCGGTTTCCTCGGCTTGATACAAAGCAGCATCATTCTCGCAACTCAGAGCCTCATTTGAGGAACAACATCATACCTTTCCTTTCGCCCCATACCTCTTGGGATGCGGTACTAGAGCCTCGACCGATGTGCGCACAGATTCTTCTCCGCTATCTGCATCGCAGCAACCGTCATCTTCTGGCCGATCAATGAATCCTGAGCCTAGCCCTACTTTGGCAGATTTTTTGCGATTGCAGGGCGGTTCAGTATTCCCGAATCGGATTTTCAGTGATTCATGGGTGGTCGGCTTTTGGAGGGTCGACCATGGCGCGATGGGAAGACGAACTTGGAAGCTGGCTCGAGCCATTCATGAGTGGTTTAGGGCACAAGGCTCGACGGCGGATGTGTCCACTGTATGTTTCGGGACTGATTGGGCCTGGCGACCGCAAGAGCGTCCAGCCGATGGCGGCGCGGTTGGCGCCGGGCGACTATGACCAGATGCACCATTTTATCGCCGATGGCGTCTGGGACGCGGCGCCGTTGGAAGCGGAGTTGCTCGTTCAGGCCGATCGGCTGGTCGGCGGCAACGACGCAGTGCTGGTCATCGACGACACATCGCTGCCGAAGAAGGGTGATCGTTCGGTTGGCGTCGCTCCGCAGTATGCATCGACCCTTGGCAAGACGGCCAATTGTCAAACGTTGGTGTCGCTGACACTTGCCCGCGGCGAAGTGCCTGTCATGGTAGCGCTGCGGCTGTTTCTGCCCGAGAGTTGGACGAGCGATCCGGCGCGTTTGAAACGTGCCGGTGTTCCAATCGAGCATGGCGGGGCGCGCTCCAAGCCGGAGATCGCGCTGGCGGAGATTGATCGCGTGATCGCCTCCGGCGTTCGCTTCGGTTGCGTGCTGGCGGACGCGGGATACGGATCGAGCGCGCCGTTCCGTCATGCTCTGAGCGAACGCGATCTGTTGTGGGCAGTTGGTCTGTCGCGCCATCAGAAAGTCTATCCGAGCAATGTCACGATGATCTTTCCGACGGAGAAGGCCCGCAAGCCGCGGAAGCACCATATCCCGGATATGTCGCCGGTCTCTGCCGAAACGGCGCTAATCGGCGACAAGTGGCGGAAGATCAGTTGGCGCCGGGGTACGAAGGGCCCGCTGACATGCCTGTTCGCAGCACGGCGCGTTCGCATTGCGGACGGCCCGAAGCACCGCGTATTCGATAAAGGTGTCGAGCGCATGCCTGGCGATGAGGCGTGGATCCTGGGTGAACGACGGCCGGGCGGAGAACAGAAGTACTACGTCTCGAACCTGCCCGCCGACGTGCCGCTCAGGACGCTGGCGGCTGCCGTCAAGGCTCGATGGATCTGTGAGCAGGCGCATCAGCAATTGAAGGAAGAACTCGGGCTCGACCATTTTGAAGGCAGATCGTGGGCCGGGTTACACCGACATGCCTTGATGACGATGATCGCCTACGCATTCCTTCAATCCCGCCGCCTCATGGCAGCGGGACGGGAAAAAAAGATTTCAACGGTCCCCCGCCACAGCCGAGTTTGCCGGCCGTGCGTCGCGCCATCGTCGAACTCTTTCTTCTTCGACCGCCAGATCGCCGATGCCCATTCTGCAGAAGACAAATCCGCAAAATGCAACGGCACGAATAAATCTGCCAAAGTAGGGCTAGGTGGTCCTCAGCGAGAGATGAGTCCGGGACTCAGATTGCTCGCGAGCTTCCTGACGAGGCCAAAGAAAGCTGCCGCCCAAGCTAACAGAGCCACATAAACAAACACATCCGCGATCGGACGTAGAAACTCCAAACGCATAGCCCCGGCCATCTCATAAGTGCAGACGGTGTACATTCCCAACGGAAAAACTGCACTCCAGTACGCCGGGTCGTATCTGAGAGGAAATCGCCGATAAAAATGCCGCCAGACAACCAGAATGATAAGAAGCGGGATCCACCACGTACCAGCAGCCCAGAAGAAGATCGTAAACCCCTTGAGAAAGGGTAGCAACTCTTCAAGGAACCATGCATCCGCCGCATTCTCAATCAAAAGAGAACCGGCAAGCGTTGAAATTGCCATCGCTCCCATGTTTATCCAGTATGAGGGAACGAAGTCGGCTGGCGAAAACTTAAAGAACATATAGCGATAGAAAATCAATGAGATGATCGAGATATACAGCATGCCGCCCCACAGCAGCATCGAAAGCGCCAGAAAATTGACGTCCAGCCGCAGGGGTTGATGAATATGCCGCGCAAGAAGCGCGCTCAAGAGAGAGATCGACTGGGTCGAGACGACGGCAAGCAACCAAGCCCCAGTGATCCCCTGATCGATGGTCGGCTTAGCTTCCATGATCGTCAAGTTAGCGAAAATCGTGTAAGTTAGGATAATCCAAAGAAGGATACCGAAAATCCAAAGCCCTAGCGCAATATCCAATGCGCCCGCAAGTATGAACTGATTTGCCATCACACCGGTGGCAGCTACCGCGGAAAGGAAACCCGGCGCCGATCGGTGGTCTGTCAAATCAACAATCAGAGCTCGTCGGTAGCGTATGAGTCGCCACGACGTCAGTATCCAGAGGACTACGAACTGAGTCGCATTCAACCACAGAAGAGCAACAGCAATCGCATGAAAGCCAGCTTTCTCTGAGGCAATGGAGACGATCCCGGTGGCCATCACCAACGCAAAATACGCTGGTGAAAGGCGCCGAGCACCAGGCATGCTAAGCCGGAAGCGACGTTTAGATGAGTCGATGCGCTGCACGAGACCTTACTAACCCCTTACGCTCTGCACCGCTACTTGTCACCGCTCTCATTAAGAGCGGTGACAATGCTCAATTTAATCACCTACTCAACAGAGAACAAAAAGGACTCAATGAGCAGGCACGGCTTCCGCTATCGGAGCACCAATCGGCTTGACATCTCTGAAGCCCACTCGAGAGAATGACACATAAAAAGCTGCCATGTTCATCAATGCCCAGACGATAAACCCAAGCGTATATCCCCCCACAAGGAAATTGCTAGCAGCTAAAACAGCGGTCATCGTGAAACCGCAAGCCGCACCGGCCGCCTTCGCCAACCCGCTTACCGCACCGACGTGCTCAAAATATATAGGGATCAGCTTGATTACCGCAGCAGCAGCGGCGCCCGACAACAACGCCAACCCATAAATCGCTACGAGTTCCAAGCTGAAAGATAATTGCAAAGCCATCAGCACCGCGAGGATCGACATAGCGCCGAACATCCAAGTCAGTAGCGTCAGTACATCATAGCGATCAGCTGCCCAGCCGCCCAGCGGCCTAGTAACCGCTACGCAAACCACCAAAACCGGCGTGTAAAATGCTACCGCCGAGGTAGCGTCAACGCGCCAGTGATCGACCAAATAAGTCGGCATCGTAGACGCGAAGAAAACCAACGTGCCGAAAGCTACCCAATAGAGACCTGGCACCAGCCACACGACTACACCAGACCGATAGACAGCCCAAATTTCCCGTGTCGACGTATTCTTAAGCTTCCTATTTGGCGGATCGGAAGTGAAGAACATATAGATCGCCGCCATAAACAATGTAGGAATGGCAAAGATCGGGAATATGATACGCCAACCCTCCGGGTCGCTCTGGTCAGCAACGCTTGTGATGACGAAGGTGACGGCCATCATACCAAAGGTAATCCCTATATTACCCAAGGCAAACAATCCCAAGGCAGTACCCTGTTTAGACTTCGGGTACCAAGAGGAAACATGAGCGTTCCCCACCACGAAAGTCGCTCCACCGAGCCCTAGCATCGACCCCAGGAACAAGAAAGAATAGTAACCCTCCGCAAAAGTTCCCAGAATCAGAACCACTGAAAGCAGGACGAGCAGAATCGTGAACACTGTTCGTCCGCCGAACTTGTCAGTCCAAATGCCGAGTGGAATACTGATGGCAGCCGCAAAAAGCGGCTCCATAGCCGCCAATACAAGCACTTGCGTACTTGTAAAATGGTACCACTCTATCAAGAACGGCGCGAGCGCAGAAAACATTCCCCATATAGCGAACCCTAGCGAAAATGCCATGGTCGATATCCACAACACTCGCGCGTTGCCCTGCGGTTCGTTCAACGTTTCAACGTTGCCAGCTGACTGTTCCACCGGTAGCTCCTACGAAGAAAATTTACCTAGCTGTTAAGCTTGCGTTGCTTCTAAGAAAACGGGCTACCTGCCTAGATTGTTGACCTAGCAAGGCTGCCAGCCGCTGGATCGACCGCGCCATGACCCGATCGTTCGATCTCTTTACTACACGCTTACCAACTTACAGTTCTCGCCGACGAGCGTAACTCGCCGGCGAGAAGCCACTTTAACCAGTTTTAACAACTTCGCCAAGTGCCCTAATGCGCAGATCTTACGGTATTCCTGATCTGGATCTGATACGGGCGCCACAAATACCAGAAGGGGAACATAATTAAATGTACCAACCGAGAGAACGGAAACAGCGCAATTACTAGGAACCCCGTAAGCATATGCGCCTTAACTGCAAACGGCAACGCCGACACGTAGTGAGTTTGCGGGTTCAAAGACACCAGAGAGATCAACCAAGGCACAGCGGTATCAATATACCAATCAGCACCCCAACGATAAGCCAGAGAAACCCAAAAACCAAGCGCAACCTGAACGAGCAGCGCAACAAGCAGTATGCCATCCATCGGGCTAGTTACAGCTAGAATTCGCTCGGTCGTAAATCTACGCACTATCAAAACGCATAGACCTATCAACGCCGCAAAGCCGAACGCAAAGCCTATCAACTCAACCGTATAGAGTGCCGTAGGAGTCGATGTCAGGGCCGACCACATACCGGGAACAAGAAACCCGATCAGATGCGCGAATAGAACAACCACAATGCCATAGTGCCACGGCACAGAACCCCAGAACAAACGACGATTTTCCAAAAGCTGGGAAGACAACGTCGAATACGAAAAGCGATTCGTCCGGTAACGATGAACACCACCTAGAACCGCTACCACGACCGCCAAGTATGGCAGAACCGCGAACAGGAATACATCATACATAGAATTTGCCTCCGTCACACATGGGACATTCCTCTCACGCTTGCCAATCCAGCAGGTCGTCTGCTGCGACCTCCGCAAGTGGCTTATACACCTTGAAATGCTGCCGGCCCGATTGTGTCCAGAACACGACATGCGTTTCCACGGGCGGACAACCAGGATCCGAACAAGGAAGCTCAGACACCATGATCGTCTCGTCCTCGTCGAGATTAAAACGCTCCCGCGTCCAGCCAAGGACACGCTCCTGCTCAACTGAGCGGTCGGCGCGCTTCTTCGTCATGCCTTCATTTAGCAAAAGTCGTAACGCATCCAACACTTGATGATAGGGATGCGCTCGCTTCTCTGCCTCGTCGACATCATAATCTTCACTCATGGCCAGAAGAAATCCGCCCTCTAAAACATCTCCCTGGCCTTGCCCCTTGAGTTGCTGACGATCGTCCCCCTGGCTCTGGCCTTCAAGTAACTTCCGGGCTTCTCGCTGCTGAGCCTTTAGCTGCTTTCGCAGATCTCGATCGTCTAGCTTCGCACGTTCAATACCGGTATCCCCATCAATATCAGCCGGTCCATGCTGATGACTCTCCGTTTCCGGTTTCGTCGTCATCCGTTCTAGCGCCGGCAGCATCCCTTTATTCAATAACGCATCAATGTCGTCACCCTCATTCTGGGCAGCAAACCTCAATACAACCGACAGCCGATCTGGCATTTCAGTAGGATCAGACTCAAATCCATTCGTGCGATAGCTCTTCTTAAGCTCCACTAAAAAAACACTACGTTTATAATTTTCCCCAAAAAGCTGGTAACCAACATATGGATGACATATCGAATTCAAATCAAAAAAACCACTATAAACTTCCTGCAGCTTTCCAACCGCCGTCTCTTCGGCGAAAGCTCGAAAGCTCTCCAATAATGCTGCCGCCTGTGGTTGCACTGATCTTATCAAAGTCCCACACTCGGAAGCTTTCTGCCCCAAACCTGGAACAGGATAATCGAGAATATCAGCAAACAACCCCAAAACCTTGGCGCGGTTCGAATACAAGACCTCTGCACGATGAGAAAAACGACTCATGATCTTTGCTTCGAGCCTTCGGTACTAAACAAACAAAAAAGACCATCTGTTTCTCAGACGACCCTAAATCCCGCGAGACGGATCCGGATGCATGATCCGAAGACCGTCTCGCGCCTTGTCGTGCGGCAGGAGGGCCTATGGTCCTCTTGCCGGATCGGTGTGGAAGCCGACGCCGACCGCGCCCTTGCGGATCGGGTAGTTATGAGAGACCGGATCGAGCTGCGGGAACAGGGCATCAA
>NZ_BJNF01000123.1 GCF_006539545.1 Nitrobacter winogradskyi | reverse complement strand
GGAGCATACGATGTCTAATTTTCTCGTTCGGCCGACATTATCCCAGACCATCCTGCGCGGAATCGCCTGCAAATGCCCACGTTGCGGCAAGGGGAAGCTCTTCTCCGGATTCCTGACGTTGCGGCCCGCCTGCGATCGCTGCGAGCAGGATTACTCCTTCATCGATGCCGGCGACGGACCCGCCGTGTTCATCATCCTGATTGCAGGATTCATCGTCGTCGCGGCCGCCCTCGTCGTGGAAGTCAAATATCAGCCGGCACTCTGGATCCACGCGGTGCTTTGGATACCTCTTGTTCTTGCAGTTACCCTGTGGCCGTTACGCGCGATGAAATCGCTTTTGATCAGCCTCCAGTTCCATCACAAGGCCGCCGAAGGGCGTGTGGTCCCACGTCGTCACGCATGAGCACCGCCACCCGCCGCCGCAGCGCCGGTTTCGGTCTCGGCCTCGTTATGATGGCTATGGTTGCTGTGCTCGTTGGTCTCGGCGTCTGGCAGCTGCAGCGCGGCACCGAAAAGCATGCGCTGATTGCAGGACTGACCGAGCGATTGGCCGCTGACCCTGTCACTTTGCCTGAACCGGCGGACTGGGCGACATTCTCGCCGGCTAGGGACGAATTTCGCCGGGTGAGTTTTTCGGCGATCTACCAGGAGCCCGACGCGATGGTTTACAGCTCTGGCTCAGGCGTACGCTCGGACGTCGGGCTGGGCACATGGGCATTCCTACCCGCTCGATTGAGCAACGGTAGCACGATCGTGGTCAATACGGGCTTCGTGCAGAACACCATGCAGGATCGTGGCCAGCAGGATCGCGCCGTGAAACCATTGGTGACTGGCCAGCCCCTCGCAATGACCGGCTATCTTCGTTTCCCGGAAAAAGCTGGCGCGCTGACGCCGTCCTCCAGTCACGACAAGCGGCTGTGGTTCTCGCGCGACATAGGCGCGATGGCACAGGCCCTTGGCTGGGGAAACGTTGCACCTTTTTATATCGACCTTGAGAAGCCAGTGCCTGCGAGCGGCGTTCCGAAACCCGGACCTCTCGATGTGCATTTGAAGGATGATCACATCCAGTACGCCATCACCTGGTTCGGTCTTGCCGCAGCCGTGCTTTTTACGTTCGGTTTTTGGTGGCGCAGCCAACGCCGCGCAACATAGCGTGCGCGCGAGGCAGATTCTTCGGAGATTGCGGCGCCGTCGCGAGCTACAGAAGTCCTAGCAGGTAAACCAACGCGAACATGCTTATCCAGACGATCACGAGGAAATGCCAGAACAGGCTTAGCCGGTGCAGCCGCGACACCGCGCCTGGAGCGGGATGAGAAAAAGTGTGGTGCGGTTTTCCGCCCGCATCCCGTTCCAAAATATTAGAATCGATCACGTTCATGGTTTTGGATCGATTCGATCCAAAACCATGAACGTGATCTAGGGTCGGCCCGCGCCATGCGAGTTCGCCGACCATCAAGGCGATCCACACCAGGCCGAGGCTGACATGAGCCCCGTGGGTGCCGATCAGCGTGAAAAAAGCGGAAAGAAAGCCACTTTGCCACGGGCCGGCATCGGCGGTGGCCATGCCATAGAGTTCCGAAACTTCCGTGGCGACAAAGCCAAGTCCGAGCATGAAGGTCAGCCCCAGCCAGATGATCGCGCGCCAACGTTGCCTGGCTGCCGTCGCGACGCTGGCGAAGCCGAAGGTCACGCTGCTCGCCAGCAGCAACATGGTTTCGGGGACGATGCGGGGGAGCTGGGACAGGGTGCGTTCGGTCGATTCGTCTGCGGCATCTCGCGCCATCGCGATGAAAATGGCGAATAGCAGCGCGAAGATGATCGCGTCGCTTATCAGGCAGAGCCGGAAACCGTAGGTCTTCTCCTCAATTGCGCGCTGAGCCGTTTCAGCATCGGTTTCATCGCCATGATTGGCGGTGATGAGGGCATTTGTCACGTCGGCGCTCCACGTCCGAGCGCCGGCGAGATGACGCGGCGGCTTTCGATCGCTTCGACGTCGCTCGCGGGGAGGCGCTGGCCGGCATGATCATGAAATGTCTGCGAGAGCACCGCGGCAAACATGCCTAGACCGCCGATAGCGGCCAGCCACCAGATGTGCCAGATCATTGCAAAGGCGAAGACGAAGGACGTCGCACCCAGCATGATGCCGGCGCTGCTCTTGCCGGGCATGATGATGTCATGGAATCGTCCGGGTCCGTGATCCGCTGTTCCCGCCTGCTTCATGGTCCACCACGGATCGATGCCCTGCACGGGCGGCAGGGCGGCGAAGTTATAGGCCGCCGGCGGGGAGGCGGTCGCCCATTCGAGCGTCCGGCCGTTCCATGGATCGTTGCTTGAGGCCGCAAGCGCTTTGCGGTCGCGGATGCTGACGGCGATCTGGATGGCCAGAAAAGCGACGCCGCATACGATCAAGAGGACGCCGGCCTGGGCGGCGATGAGATAGGGCTGCCACTCGGCGACAACACTGCGATTGAGACGCTGCGGCATGCCCATGAGGCCCAGGATATACAGCGGCATGAAGGCCAGACCGAAACCGACGAGCCAGCACCAGAAGGCACGTCGACCCCATTTTTCCTCCAGCCGAAAGCCGAATGCCTTCGGAAACCAATACTGATAGCCGGCGAAATAGCCGAACAGCGCGCCGGGGATCAGCAAGTTGTGGAAATGCGCCACCCGGAAAGTGGTGTCGTGGATGCCAGCCGGCACCACCGCGAACAAGAAGCCTGTAATGCCGCCTATGAGGAACGTGACGATATACCCGAGCGTAAACAGCATCGGGACCGAGAATCGCACCTTGCTACGGTAGATCGTGAGCGACCAGCAGACGATTGTCACGATGGTCGGCACGGCGATGAGCGGAGCTGCACGGCCAAAGAAGGCGCTCACGTCTGCAGCCGAGCCGATGGTCAGAAAATGGTGCAGCCAGACGACCAACGCCAGCGCGGTGATCGCGATCATGGAGTAGATGAGAGCCGCATAGCCGAACAATCGCCGTCCCGAGAATGTCGCCACGACCTCCGAATAGATGCCGCAAGCCGGCAAAATCAGGATGTAGACGTGCGGATGCCCCCAGATCCAGAACAGGCTGACATAGTTCGCAACACCGTTACTGCCCGCAAAAAACTGCATGCCGAGATGACGGTCGAGACCAAGCAGGGTCGCGGCAACGATCAAGGCCGGATAGGCAGTGATGATCAGGATGCTGGTGCAAAGCGCTGTCCAGGTAAACAGCGGCATCGCCATCAATTGCATGCCGGGCGCGCGCCGCTTGACGATCGTGACGAGAAAACTGATTCCCGCCAGTATGGTGCCGATGCTGCTGAGCAGGACTGCCCAGATCCAGTAATCCACGCCGACGTCCGGGCTCAACTGAATTCCCGATTGAGGTGGGTAGGCGGTCCAGTAGGCGGCCGAGAAGCGGCCGACGACGAGCGAGATCATCACCAGTGCCGCGCCTGACACTGTCAGCCACAGGCCCGCCGCGTTCATGAACGGAAATGCGACCTGGCGCGCACCGATCTGCTGCGGAATGATGATGCTGACCAGACCAAGCACGAACGGCATCGCCACGAAGAACATCATGATGGTGGCATGGGACGTGAAAATCTGATCGAAATGGTCCGGTGGCAGATAGCCGTGCGGTTCGAATCCGAAGGCCTGCTGGGTGCGTATCATCAAGGCGTCGATGACGCCGCGCACCAACATGATCAGCGCCAGGATCACGTACATGATGCCGATCTTCTTGTGGTCGAGGCTCGTCAGCCATTCGGACCACAAATAGCGCCATCGGCCGAGCCATGTGATGAGCACGGCTATGCCCAGCCCGCCGCATACCACGGTCAGCGCTCCTGCCATGGCGATGCCGCTGTAAAAGGGCAGGGCGTCAATCGTCAGCTTACCGAGCATATCAATTGGTCTTCGAACGGGGAGGGGCGGCAGCGCGATCGGTGACAAATCAGACGGCGCATACGCCAGTCTTGCGAGAGTACCGGGTAGGGTTGCGAGGTCAATTGAAATCGCGGACGGCGCCGCAGCATGAACAAATGGCAATTCATGATGTTGAAAAAACTCATGAATTGCCATGAGGCCGCCGCTGTCCTTGACCTGTCCGACAGCGAATACCGCTGAGCCGCGCATCGAACGGGTGAATGAGAACTACGTTTCGGGCGCGGACCATAATCGCTCGGTCCGGGGCTGGCATCGCTCGTGAAATCTGCCCGGTTCACCCCGGAGGGATAATCTTGATGATGTTGTAATGAGTCCTGCCTGAGATAACGCTATCTTTTTCGATCAACCGCAGTTCGGGCCTCGTCTGAAGCACGGCACGCTGATGCTCGGGACGCAGAACCGCGATGGCGGGGGCGTTCAGTTCGGCCAGCTCATTTAACGCGATCGCGCTTATCGGTCCCTGCACGTAAACCAGCATGTTGAGATCGGTCGAATCTCCGCCTGCGACGTAGAGCGGCCTCGGATCTCTCTTGAGGACAGCATCAATGGCCTGGCCTGCCAGTCGGCTTTCCCGGAACAGGTGCGGAGCGACGGGCATCACTATCCAGCCTCTGACGAGCAGGCCGCCAAAGATCATACAGGACACGACCAGCGCAGGCGCGATCACCCGGGGGGGCTGTGACGCCAGTTCTCAAACATCAGCCCACAAATCACTGCTAAGGTCATGGTTCCCGGCATGGCATAACGCGCCGCCACTTTGCCCGGCCAGAACAGCAGAACGAGGGTGCAGGCGACAGAGTAAAGGACCGCGGCAAGCAGCAGGTCATCTCGCATATCGCGTCGGCGATCTCGCCATCTGACAACGGCGATCATGATTGCAGGACCTATCAGGATGGAGCCCGGCAGAAATTCGACAGCCAGGCTCTTGGCGAAATCCAGATGCCCGAAAACCGTCGCCATGCCGTCGGTCGTCTGCGTCAGACGGGAATGAGCCTTCCAAGTATCGGCGTCGCCCGGCTGATAAACGAGGCCATACCAGCCGCCGATGACGAAACCAGCGGCTATGTGCGCCGCGATGAATCCCGGAATCTGATCACGCTGTCTCAAGAGGATGTAAGCGCCAACACCGAGAGTGAAGTAAGCGACCTCCTGCGGTCCTTGGTCAGGCCGGCGAGGGCGATCAAAACGCTGATACAGAGCCATCGTCCGGGTTGTTATGCCTTTGTCACGCGTTCCATGCCGCCACACGCAGAACGCGCTGAACAGCAGGACCGGAAGGACGATATCAGGTTCGGCATTGATGAATTTCGGCGCGACGACGGGCATGCTGATCCAGCAAAGCGCGCCGGAAATCGCAGCGCTTTTGCCGGTCACGGATCTGAACAGGCTGTAGATCAGCAGCGCTCCCGCAAGGAAGAAGCAAAGGTGGGGGATGCGCAGTGACCATAGCGTGACGCTCCCTGTTGCTTCACCGAAGAAGGCAGCGAGCTAGGACAATAAAACCGGCCGCTCCGCAAATCTCTCGCCATAGATGAAGGGGGTCAGCCAATGGCCATCCTCGACCGCGCCTCTCGCCATGGCGATGATCCTGCCCTCCTCGAGATTGGAGGCGCGGATGATCGTGGCCGGTACAGCCTGAACACAGAAGAGACCGATGACCCATAAAATGGGCCATCGTGACCTGTCCAAATCGGAGAAGTTCGCAAGAAGCCATGCGCCGGGGACGAAAACCCTGTCCCACGATTGGCCGGCAGCCGAACGCCCGCTGGCTTCGTCCAAACGCATTGTGTTCCTTCTGGAACCCATGTCCTGGGTGGCCCCACCCGGGAAGCTGCAAAGAGCGTGGGATTGATCTGGCCGTGTCGGTTGGACGGGCGCGTTATCGCCCTCGACGGGGTCTCGTCAGGCCGATCAATCCTCTTGCGCGCTCTCCAGGTCTTTCACCTTGAGGCCATGCTCGATGAAAAAACGGTACTGTCTGGAATTCTCTTCGTAGAACGGCTTGTCCTCGACCGGCCCGTACAGTTCAAAGGCGTAGTTATTGAACTCACCGGACGGCGACTCGTCCTTGAACGAGGACAACTCTAAAATCACACCGAAGGACGGCGCGCGCAGAACCTTCAATTGATCGATCAGCTTGGATGCGGCCTTCTCCGACCTCCGCTGCAACGTGATCACCGCTGGCGGCCAGTTCTGATGATCCGGAAATGAGCATACGACCGAATACAAGCGCGTGGCGGCAGGCGGGGAATTGGGGTCGTTCGGATTATAGCTGCCTCGTTTACTCAGTCCTGATGCCGTCACCGTCCGGCCCGTCCTCCAAGTGACTTCGTCGCCGCTCTTCAGCTTGACCGTAAACTCGGTATCGGCCGGAATCCAATGCTTGCTATCATCTGCACGAGCCAGAATTCCGCCGCCGGCCTCCCGCGGACGCCACAAGATGAAGCACCAGTTGATGAAAACCGGACAGATACGAATGGACGATCCGATGCTCCGACCCAGCAGGCTGTGCCAAAATTCGCCTTCCCTGGCGTTCTCGAACTGAGCAAGTTCGGGGGACGAAGCCTGAAGCAGCTTCAGCCGCGGCACTTCCACGTTGCCAAGACTGCCCAGACCCGGATGGTCCAGCAGGAACGCAGGCAAGCGCGACTTAGCCATGTTAGTCTCCTAGGCCGTGGGGAGGGAATTTCCGGCACATGATCGGGGATTTCGCGCCGGGCTTCAATGGAATTCGGACTAAAACTGGATTGCTCGCCGACGGCCACCGCGACGCCGAACCAGGAGCGCATCGCTAGCGGTCCTCGTCTGGACCCGGCAAGACGATGATATGGCGTCGGAAGCTTTCCAGGAATCGAACCAGATACCGTCCGGCGTTGCAACGCTACATCAAAATGAACCGGTGTCGCCTGCCATCGCTCGGGCGATCAAGAAACAGCATTATAAACCGCCGATGGTTGTTCGGCCCGCTCGCTGGTCATTCAGTCTCGCATGCCGGGCCTGCCGCGTTATTTCAGCGGTTTGTACATTACATTACTTATGACAGGCCCCTTGTTATAAAGGACTGACCAGCTGAACAAGGAAGGGTAATCTGAGAGTGTGCCTGACTGAATTGTGCAATTCGATCGGAAACAATCGCTAAGTCGGCCGTTGTTCTCTGATGCTGCTTCTGTATGACGAAAAAAATGCTCATTTGGAGGATCAACGCCCTTGCGTTTTCTAACGATTCTAGTCTAGCATAAGCCTACCGTCGCCGATCATGTGGGTCTGAGAACGACGGGTCACGAGCGGGAAACGTCTGTTGTCTAACATAAAGTTAACGCCCGCCCGATCATATGGATCTGAGGACGAGGGATCATGAGCAAAAAGCCCCTAGCGTCGTGGCGATTTATGCCCGTTGTTGCGCTAGCTACGACAGCCATATGGGCAGCGTTGCCGACAGTGGCTAACGCAGCCGATGCAGCGGCAGGTAAGAAATTATTCGATGATAAGACATGCAGTGCATGTCACAGCATAGGCGGGGGGGATCTTGTCGGTCCCGACCTGAAAAACGTCACGAAAGAGCGTCCTCGCGAGTGGCTGCATGAGTGGATCATGAAGCCCGACGCATTGATTGCGAAGAAGGATCCGGTCGCGGTCGAGCTCCTCGCCAAGTATAACGGCATGGAAATGCCTAACCTGGGGCTCTCCTCTGCGGAAGTCGATAATATTATCGCATTTCTCGAGGGTGGGGGTGCGGGCGCATCTTCAGCTGCTGCAGCGCCGGCCCTCAAGGGTGATGCTGAGAGCGGCAAGAACCTGTTCACGGGTAATGAGAAGTTCGCCAATGGCGGCCCGCCCTGCATGGCCTGTCATAGTAGCGGTGGTCTCGGCGCGTTCGGCGGTGGTGCGCTCGGTCCTGATTTGACTGAGGCGGCAAAGCGACTTGGTGGCGCGAGCGGGTTGAGCGCTTGGTTGGCTGGTCTGCCTACTCCGACGATGAAGGCGGTTTGGACGAAGCAGCCGCCGACCCCACAAGAGCGTGCAGACGTTGCTGCTTTCCTGTCTCAGGAAGGGTTGGCTGTCCGTTCAGCCTCCGCGATATGGCAGCTTGCGGGCCTGACCGGGTTGGGTGCTGTGGTTCTTTTGCTGATCGCAGGATTCAGGTGGCGGAACCGATTGAAGTTCGGTGTGCGGCGACCGATGATGGCTGCGCCTACTACCGGACGAAGCACCGGTCCATATAATGGCGGTTGGTTTACAGGTATGTATTCCGACGGCTGGATCGGAAGGTTTAAAGGTACAGACGGCAATAGCAATAGGCCTCGCGGCCGGACGAACGCACCGAGGAGACACTGATGAGCTGGATACTTGACCTCGTTAATCCCCGGGAGCGCAAGTGGGAAGAGTTCTACCGCAATCGCTGGTCCCACGATAACGTCTTCCGCAGTACGCACGGCGTGAACTGTACAGGTGGTTGTTCCTGGGCGATCTACGTCAAGGACGGCATCATCACCTGGGAGATGCAGCAGACAGACTATCCGCTGCTTGAGCGCAGCCTGCCGCCCTATGAGCCGCGTGGCTGTCAGCGTGGTATCTCCGCCTCGTGGTACGTCTACAGCCCGATCCGGGTAAAGTATCCGTACGTTCGTGGTCCGCTTTATGATCTTTGGAAGGAAGCAAAGGCTTCGCACCCGGATCCGGTGCAGGCCTGGGCGTCGCTGGTCGGAGACGAGCAGAAGCGCTCTCGTATTCAGAAGGCACGTGGTAAAGGCGGCTTCCGTCGCGCCAAGTGGGAAGAGTTGGTTGAGTTGATTGCTGCGGCAGCCCTGTATACGGCCCGCAAATACGGGCCGGACCGGGTGATGGGCTTCTCTCCCATTCCGGCCATGTCGATGCTGTCTTACGCTGCGGGTTCTCGCTTCCTGCAGCTCTTCGGCGGCGTGAAC
>NZ_BJNF01000122.1 GCF_006539545.1 Nitrobacter winogradskyi | reverse complement strand
GCCGGAACGCTCAAGGTTGAGGTTTCCAGATACACCGTGCCCTTGTCGTCCACCACGCAGATCGCGGTTTCGTCCATCGCAACGTCCAGGCCACAAAAGAATTCCATCGAACGCCTCCCACGTGTTGCCGTAGGAGCCGTTCTAGCAGCCGCCGCCACGCCAACCGGCTGTGTACCAGCCGCCACGCCGACGTCAGACCGATTACGGGAGGCAACCCGCCGGAACGATTGGATCCCACGTCGTCGAATGTTGGAGTTCTCCTGTTCTCCTGGGGTAAAGTCGACGTGGAAACCACCGAAGAATACCTGGATAGAAGCGAAAGGAGATTGCGCTCCTCAACAGCCGCCTATCGAGAACTCTGTATCTCGGACCACCCCGTCGCCGACGCTTTCCGCCGCGCAAAAGGAAATGGCGCCACAGTATCCAAGCAGCGAGGACCGCATGGTTTGGATCGCCATCCTGTCTTTTAATATCTTCATCGTGGACTAGTGAGCGAATCGAATATGAGAAGGACCACATAGCGACTTCGTCGTTTCTCAGTCTCGAATGTTTCTTGAGTTTGCTTAGGAGTGCGGGATGGACGTGATCCATACGATTCCTCTCCTAACCGTTGACGCGAACTCGAACCTCCTGCTGCGGGTCGCCCAGAGTTTAGGAGCTGGCAGAGGGAAATGGAGTCGGAACAGGACAACAGTCCAAGCAAATGTTTCAAACGTTGCCCAACTCGCCGTCAGCCAATCTGGTCGAGGAACTTGTCATCGCCCGAGGCATTGCGACCACGGGCGAGGGAGGAATGGGACCAGACATGTGGTGGACGGTGATGAAGCAGGCTGCGAGCGATTGGTCCAGCCACAAGGATGCACGGCAAGGAGCCGCCCTCGCCTATTATTCGGTTTTTTCACTGGGCCCAATAATCGTAATCGCCGTCGCCGTGGCTGGCCTTCTTTTCGGCCACGATGCCGCCACCGCGCAGGTTATGTCGTCGATCAAGAATATGCTCGGTGACAACGGAGCGAAAGCAGTTGAAGCGATGCTGGCAGGCGCCAACCGACCGACGGCAGGGCTCGTGGCTAGCATCCTGGGTCTAGGAGCGCTTCTCTTTGCAGCCATCGGCGTAGTGGTGCAATTGAAAGACGCTCTCAACGTGGTCTGGGAAGTCGAGCAGTCAAAGGAATCCGGACTCTGGCACTTCGCTCGCAATTACCTGCTGTCATTTGCGGCCGTTTTGAGCCTAGGATTTTTGCTGCTGGTTTCGCTCCTGGTCAGCGCAGGCTTGGCTGCGGCAGGCAAGCACGCCTCCGCGTATCTGCCGGAAGGCGTGCTGCACATCGTTACAATGCTGGTGTCGTTCGTGGTCGTAATGGTATTATTCGCGATGATGTTCAAGTGGCTGCCCGACGTCTCCGTAGACTGGCGCGATGTTTGGCTGGGAGCGTTTCTCACCGCGGTGTTTTTTGAAATCGGCAAGGCGGGGATTGGCTTCTACATCGGCAAGCAGGGACTGGAATCAACGTACGGCGCAGCCGCCTCGATTGTGGTCGTCCTGATCTGGGTCTACTACACGTCGCAGATCATCCTGATGGGCGCTGAAGTTACTCACAGTTATGCCACGCAGAATGGCTCTTTAACCGAGGGTATGAAGCGGCTGCGCTCCTAAAGGAAACGTTGCCTCCGCTTCTCGTGAACTAGAATTTGCCTATCGATCGCTCCAGGATTTCGCCGGATTGCAGTGGGTCCCCCTGAAAAGCTCCCAGCCGCGTGACCGACTGATGGGACGCCTCACAAATGCAAAGGAAAAGTTCTGCCAATTCTTGTCGCAACAAACCGCATACGCATTTATGCTACGGGAAAACCTACCTCTTTTGGTTCGACTGCGAAACATCTACAGGAATCTGGGCCGCGAGATCGCGCGCCGCCCGTAGATGTTCAAGAACGGTCGGCAGAGTTTCCGATGCAAACCGTTGCAGGTCGGCATCTTCACCCTGCCCAATCTCCCAGGCCAAAGGCTGCGCGGTCTTCTGATGTTCGACCGTTTGGTGCGCAAGATAGGCTGGCTCGCCGGTGGACTTGTCGACCATGACGCATTCGATCGCGCCCACCTTCTTGTCCTCGGCGCCGTAGACGGCCTTCCCGTTGTACTTGTCGCTCGAAACCAGGTTGCCGGAAGAACGCGCGCTGTCGGGAGCGGGCGGCGAACTGTTATGGGCCATAAACGAACTCCTTTAAAGTTAGCATCGGAACACCCGCCAACCAGCCCGCCGTTCCAAGTCCGCGGCACATCGCGCCGGCGCGCGTCGTCCGGCTGCAGAGGTCGCCCTTCGGAGCGCGGCTTAGGAACGCGCCGGCATGAACCGGCTTATACGACAGGCTGCGGCTTCTTCCACCGCGGCCGGCACGGTCCCGCGATACCTTCGCTAGGGGCATGCGGGGCCGTGCGCTCCGGTCCGTGTTGACGAGCAAGGGAACGAGCTCGGAACCGTCTTCCCGGAAGATGGAAGGTGAACACCTAGGAGAAGAGCGATGGCAAGATGGAAGACGGGCGCATCATCGAGACCGCGAGGGAAGCCCGGGGAGCGGAGCGCGGCCCCACGATGCGCAACGTGCTGGTGGCCGGGACCGCGCGCTCGTGATAGCCGCATTCGTGATCGTCTACATCGTGTATTTCGGCGGGAAGTAAGCGGATCGCGGACTCGCCCGCGGCGGCGCGCCGCGCTGCGGATAAGCTTGCACCCGCAGCGCGGCGACGCATGCGTCCTTGACTCCATGTTCCCTTTACGTTCTTATTCGTCGGCCATCCACCGCCGACGAGACTTCCATGCCCGACCTTCCCTTTCTGCGTTCCGAGATCGAACGCATGCGCTACCAAATCAGTCGGCAGCGCAAAGAGATCCGCGCCCTGCAGCGCGGCGTTCGGCGGCGAGCGGATGCACCCGTCCGAAAAGGGAAAGGGCCGCGGTGGGCGCAGTGGAAGAACGAGACGAATGAGCAAAAGCCTAAAAGACAGCCTTAGGCGCATCAATGCCTTGTGAATTGCGTGTGCGCACTAGTGCACAGAACATAACGGCCCGATGTGCAATTATGCATAATCACCGCACGGTTCGTGGCTTCTATCGGTGATGAGAACGCCCGCTCGCGCTCACGCCTTCCTCTTACGGAAAGGAGCAGCGCCATGCAGACACGGCGTCGTTTCAAGCAGACTACATCGCTTCAGGACCGCCTCTCGGAGTTCGCCAACGGCGAGCGAGCCAAGGCGGAAGGCATGCCCGATAGCGCTGAACGGTACGACCTCCTCAAGAAGATCCGGCAGGCGGAGTGCGCCGCGAACATCGAGGCGTGGGTCAACTCTCCCGGGCTCCAGCCGCCGAAATAGCAGGAACCGCGCCGCTCCCCCCGCGTTGCCTCCTGCGATGAGTATAACCCGACTTGCCCCGCCGCCTCCCTAGGAGCGGCGGGTCTATTTTGAGAGGCGCGCGAGTGTATGGCTTCCGCGTTCACGGCGAACCAGGCTTAGAATGTCTGCTGCTTAGCGTACCGCGACATCACATCTGAGGGATTGCTGCGCCAGAGCTCGTTCAAGGGACTTACAAAGACGGGCTGAGCGTACATATCAGGGCGACGGGGCCGACTTCCCCCAGCGGACCCCCCGCACGGCCCCTGCGCCTCCCGCCCCCGAGACCGCTGCGGGGCCGTGCACTTTTCAGGAACCAAGCCTCACGCTCGGCATTTTATCGGCGCCCGCCCGGCAGCGCCGGGCCAAACAGCGGCGGATGATTCCCATGCGAAAGAAGCTCCGAGAAGTCGTGAAGGATACCGCAGCGGTCGAACTGTCAGCCGCGGCGGTCGGTTTGGAAATAGGATCGAGTTCGCGCGCAAGACCTTGGACGACGTGTCACGCGAAGGCCCGGCCCCAGCAGCGCCTTCAGGCACCTCCGCGACGCCATCACCCCAGACTGCCAAACCCAATGACGAGGACATCAAGATCCTCGCCTACTATTTGTGGGAGAAAGCCGGGTGCCCCGAAGGCCGCGACCAGGAGTCTATTTCCAAGCCGAGCAGGAGCAGCGCGATCGCAAAAGCCCGACCGCCCCCGCGCCTCGGACTTGATAGCTTAGCGCCACGCTCCTCTTAGCCACGCCGTGCTATTATTTCCGTATGGATAAAGACCCGGACGCCGAGGGCTCGGCAGGAAGCGCGCGGAGAACCTGCGCAAGAAGCTCGGCTCCGACGAGGCGCTCAAGGACCACATGCGCCGCGTGCGCGCGGGCGAGAAGCTCGCGAAGTAGTGCTACACTGAGGAAATGGGCCTCGTGCCCCGGGGACTGCACTGCGGTCTGACACTAGCGGAACTGCCTTTGCGGGGCTGCTTTTGCGTTATCCTCATCCCGTCATTTTGACGAGCGGTCGTCGTGGTACACTGGGGAAAGCGAAGCTCGGGGCCTCCGCTCCAAGTAGTGATCAGGGAAACCCTTCCTACACCTAACGAAGCTAAGCGCCGCGAGCCGGGGGCTTTGAGGGCTCGAAGCTGGTCGATGGTGGGATGGGTCAGCATTGCGTGTCGTCTCCTCAGGGGAAGTAGCGGGTGCCACGGATGTTGGAATGAACTATCGCAGGCCCGTCCGTGGCGGTGGCGGGCCTTTGGCGATCCAGATTATTCTTCAAGATGGACGTCACCGACGTGTAGGAGCGCGCGCCGATATCGAGGGCGCGACCGCAGGCGGCTTCGAGCCGTTCATGGCCGAAGTTGGAGGCGTGCCGCAGGATGCCGATCGTGGCGCGGAAGCCTTGCTCCGGATGCGTTCGCTCGCGCAGAATGATCTCGATCAGAGCCGATGTCTTCGGCCCGATCTCGTTCGCCCGTCGCTGGATGCGTTCCGGCGTCCAGTCGGCATAGCACCGGTGGCCGGACGGCATATGTTCGCGCACTGTCGTGTGGCGGCGGTTGGATGACGAGCGCACATGGACAGCGACGCGAGTGCCTTGATGGAAAAGCTCGATAGTCCGCGCGGTGATCCGCGCCCACAGCGTCTCGCGCAGCAGTGCATGCGGCACAGAATAATAATAATGACCAGCGACCTCGACATGATAGTCGAGACCTGCATTGCTTCCATTCGGCGTAGACGTAAGGCGCTGTTGGGAGCGGCTTCAAGACCGATCGGTCTGTCGCGTCGAACAAGGCACGCCGGCTCGCGCCCAGGTGCCGCGACACGCGGTCGTTGAGTGTAACGAGGCACTCCCGGATCGCCGCGTTCGACTCCGGCTGCGAGAAGAACTGGCGGTTCCTGAGCTTGGCGATGATCCAGCGCGTCGCGACCTGCACGGCGACTTCGACCTTGGCTTTGTCGCGCGGCTTCCTGGGCCGCGCCGGCACGATCGCCGTGCCGTAGTGCGCCGCCATCTCAGCATAGGCTCGATTGACGGCGGGCTCGTAGAAGCAGGCTTTGGTGATGCCGGACTTCAGATTGTCGGAAACCACCATCGCCGGAACGCCGCCGAAAAAAGCGAAAGCCCGTGTGTGCGAGCCTATCCAGTCAGGCAGCGACTGCGTGCCCTGGTCGCCATCAACCGGAAACCACGGTCGCCATGCCCCGGAGCGCGCAACCAGGCCGACAAGCTCTCCGCGGGCGGCAACCGCTTCTGGCGAGACCCAGATGGTAACGACCGCGGAAGTCTTCCTCCCCTAGCCGATGGGGATGGCACCCGAATATTTTACTGCCGTGGATGCCATCGTCCAAGGGACCGCTTATCCACGGCGGCAAGGCGATAGGCAGCGCGTTGCAAGGTCGCTGACCAGCTTTTGGCCTGCGATAGTCTGGGGTGGCCCGCTGAGGCGGGGACGGGCGACAAGCCTAAAGTTTCCCCAAGCAGCTCGTGCGGCCGAAGGAAGCGAAGGTCATCAGATTTGCAAAGCAGAGAGCCTGAGGTGGCTCGCTGGGCTCCGCTAATCTGCGGGACCGCTTTTCCTGCGAAACCCTATAGGAACCGGCGTGGCGCCGGCACGTTCACGGCTATGGACACCGCCACACTCGTCGGCTTTTTCGCCGCCTTCTGCACTTCCGTCTCATACGTTCCGCAGCTGAAGAAGTGCTGGGAGACCGGCAAAGCCGAAGACCTGTCGCTCATGATGTTCAGCGTGCTTGCGACCGGCGTTGCCGCGTGGATCGTGTACGGCATCTTCAAGAAGGACATCGTCATCATCATCGCCAACGCGTTGAGCCTGTCCTGTCTCGCGGGCATACTGTGGTTCAAGCTCAGGGAAGATAGGCCCCGTCGCTCGAGCTCAAAACATCAAGGCGCAGACTTTCTCAAAGTTAAAAGTGGCTCAACCAAGCCGCAAATTGCGCGAGAATAGCCCTCATTCACGGCGGTTGGGGATAGCGTTGCTGGCGAACCCCAAGCCCTTCGGTATTGTAATTGAATGGATGCAAAAGAAGCCGGAGGCAGAGGCGGATTATCAGCAAGCGAGCAGAAATCAGCAGTGGCTCTAAGGCACGGGAAGAAGGTCGGCAGGCCCACGAATTTAAAAGCTAAGACCAATTAACCATGAAGCTCGAAGCTAAGCACCTCCCCTACCGATTAGCGACGTACCGCGTATGGCAGCTAATGCCGCAGGAGAGGCCAAACATGGCGAGATTAGGAGGCCGTTTGCGGAACAAACCCTCTCGTGCCCTACCAATGCTTGGCGGATGGGCGCATATTGCATTCGCAGTAGTACTCGCTGATGGCGCCTCCGTCACGAACCGCGACGGAGCAAACGCGAAGCGCGTTGCCGCCGTAGAGCGCGGCAATGCATACTTCAGCGCCTCTTTACCTCTTTGGCTTGCACCGAGAGCCTCACGGTATTGCCTTCGACATCTGCGACCAGCTCCTTGTCGACGTAGTGGTGCTGGTTGTCAGAGCCCTTCTCCAGCTTGAGGCGGCTCACCTCGACCTCGTCGACGATGCCGACTTCGGCGCCGTCCTTGTCGACGACCTTCATGTGCTCTCTGATCTCGTGCATTTGCATCAGTCTCCTGTGGCCGGGCACAACTCCCATGCCAGCTGAATGGTTGCACTGATCGCGCTGCCGTCGCACCTATACCGTTCATAGCGACCGGAAAGCTTTTAGCGCGCGGCACGATCGGACGTGGAGGTGTTCCATGTCCTACATCTTGCATAATGAAGATTGAGGGCTTCGTCAGCGGCTTACCCGTCATTCAGCCGGCCTACAGCGAGAAGCAGTTCGAGGAGCTCATCAAGAACCGGCTCCCAGGAAGAAGCCAAAGTGTGCTTAACGGCGAATAGTGACTTGATCTTGCAGCGTCGTCTTCTCGAAATCGTTGACGAGGATGTCGATCTGAATATCCCACCGGCCGCCGACAGGGAATGGGAGTTGCCGGACTAGCCAGTGACCATCAACTGTTTTGGCCGCCTCCCGGGAGATTGCCTTGATGCCGGCCATTTTGTTTTCGATCGTCAGGCGCACCTCCTTGGCGTCGAGCGATCCGAAATCGCCGGACATCAGCACGACGTCGACTTGTGCCATGCCCACATGGCGGCGTGGAATCGCCAGCCGGCCACCAGACCCAGAATAACAAGCACCCCTGCTGTTTCCGCCACGATCGAGCGGGCCAACTTTTGACCGGCTCGCGGAGCTCTGCTCATGACCCCGGGCGTCAGTCGAAGCCGATTCCATGCTGCAAGCGTTAGGATGAAGGCTACCAAAGCGAGTTTGGCAGCCAAAACGCGACCGTAGGAAGTCGAAATCAACGCAGCAGGATCAGCGACTTGAATGATCGCGAGGACCAAACCCGACACGACAAGCGCAGCGACCACCCAAGGTATTATTTTGGAAAAGCGTGCCAAGACATCTTCGTGCGCCTCTCCCCGCATGATAATGGCAAGCGGCGCGAGCGACCCAACCCAAAACAGAACCGAAATCGTGTGAACGAACACGGCTGGTCTGGTCAGCCATTGCGGTACGGCCGTGCTGGCGTGGCGGCTGAGAGCAAGGGAAACACCGGCGATCGTCATGCCGAGAAAGATAGGCGTCGGGCGTGCCTTCGCTTGGCCAGAAGCCCTGCGGACATCGCGACTGCGGCGACGACTGCCGTCATGCCGAACGACGTCTCAAACCCGACCCGCCAAGTTTTTCCGCTCGCCAATCCGGTTAACGGCAACTCAAGTGCATCGGCGCCTTGTTGACCAATCAGCGCGACGGTTGCCACGAGGCCGCATACCAGCGCGCCCGAAACCATAGTCCGACCACTGCTTACAAGCGAGTTAGCACCGTAGCGGAGCGCGTTAGCACCTTTGTAGACCTCAACGTAGCGATAGGCGGTCGGATCGATCTCGAACAGGTCGAACAATCCGTCGGCGGTGTTGATCGGGATGCCGTCCATATAGGGATTAATCCCGCGGTTGCCGAAGCTGCGCGACAGACCCGAGCCTCGGATTGAGATCCGACCGTCGGGACCCTATAGGCTAGAACTCCTGCCATCGGCGCACAAGGAGTGGGACAAACTCGGTGCGACGCTGCGTGAGCAATGCAACGTGAGCGAAGTTTCACCTTTTTTTGGCGGCGAGCCCTCGCTGATGACGCTAACGGCGAGTGGAAGCGATGCTTATCAACTTTATGGTCAATGCGTTTGATTGCATGACATCCATTACTCACGCGAGATGCCGCAGACCATGCTTCTGCACGAGAGAGAGCAACTTGAGCGCGATACCACTCGGTTTCTTCGCGCCGCTCTCCCACTTCTCTACTGTGGCCGAAAAGGGAGTGGTGGTCAGTCTCGATGACCTACGGCCCCGTGCCAAGATGACACTGCGGTGCAGATTTTTGTTGAACGTTTTACGCGATATGCTTCGGCAATTACGATCATGACTTTGAGTTCTTTTACACGCAGGCGGATGCCCGTGCTGCCGCCGTTGAAATGAGAGCTGAGGTTGGCTCCTTCATACGGTCCCGCCAGGTCGTTGATTTGGTAGGAGGCGGTGAAGGGTCCGGTACCCCTAGGTCA
>NZ_BJNF01000121.1 GCF_006539545.1 Nitrobacter winogradskyi | reverse complement strand
GAATTCATAATGACGGTTTCATAGAATTTTCTACCACCGTGAGGCTTTTAAACATCGGTTGAGAAGTCCAGCGTCTTTGAAAGACAACGCCAAGGCCACCTACTTCCAGAAGGCAGCTTGAAAGCCCGATGACGCTGCGTACCATCAAGGCCCGGGCCGTATAGGCCGTCGTCAGCAGCAGCGTGAAAAAGATCGCAAGGTCGCAGGTTCCTTCATTCCGCCGCGGCCGGAAGATCGACGGGTCCGCATTCCGGTCGGCGGGCTGCTTCCGCGCCAAGCTCCCAGCTTTTGATGAGAGCATAGATCGCCGGAATGACGACGAGGGTGAGCATGGTCGACGACACCATGCCGCCGATCATCGGGACGGCGATGCGCTGCATGACTTCCGAGCCGGCTCCGGTGCTCCACAGGATAGGCAGAAGACCGGCCATGATGGCGACGACGGTCATCATCTTCGGTCGCACGCGCTCGACAGCGCCGAGCATGATCGCTTGATTGAGATCAGCGCGGGGCGAAGCGGATCACTCAGTCTTGCAGCGAGCGCAATTCGGCGAGCGAAGGAGCTGCCAAAGAAGGAGAAGCCGCGCACGACCTTCGACTTCGGCACCGTGAGCATGGCCGTCGTCAGAGGATAGGTCACCTGGTCCTCGACCACCTGTGGTGCTTGACCGGGATAGTCGGTGTAGATGATGACCTGCACATCCGAAAGATCGGGGATGGCATCGAGCGGCAGTGTCTTGAGCGCATAGACTCCGGCTGCGACTGCAAGGACGGTGCCTGCGAATATGAGGACGAGATTGCGCGCGGACCCCGCGATAAGGCGGGCGATCATGGCGCGTTCTCCACCTTCACCATGCCGTTCAGCGTGTCTGCCCGAGAGTAGGAAACGCCGCTGTCTGAGGGGAGGCGCCCAAGTGAGGAAATCGTCCGGAGCAGACGTTCGTGATGCGTAACCTGTCAGCGCGGAAGTCCGAGGGTGACTGTCACAATAAGCTGACTGTCACAATAAGTCCGGCTCCGATGACAGAAGCTATGAGCCCAAAGCAAAGCCAGGGATTGTACCGAGCTACGAAAAGCCCGCCGAACTGGCGGGCTGAACGTAAATATGGCTGAACGTAAATATGACTTGGGGATCACAACGCTGATCAATCAAGCGCAGCCTCCCTGAACGGCACCTGAACGACAAAAGATCGGGACTGGCGCGCCTCAGCTCGCGGGCGACTTAGATTGTTCGGGAGACTGACCCAAGAGCCTGGTGATTTCGGTGACGCTGTCGGCAGAGTTGTCATCTTTGCCAAGAAGGCCGATGAGTCTTTTGTCGCGCTCCTCGTCCAGGATCGCATTCGTCGCTATGACAGCTTCAATGTCGCTGGCAAGCTTGCGGTAGGTTGCTGCGAGCACTTCGAAGACTTCGCGCTTTTTATTGTTGAGTGTGCTCTTGCTGATCGTGATGCAATGTTCGGAATTGGCGTGAAGCTTATCCAGGTATAGCTTCAAGTCCTTCATGTGTGTTGCTGGTCCTTGTTAACGGCATGGCATGGACGGCTGGAAAGTCCGGTTCCAGATCGTCCGGTCTTTCGTCAGCGTCTTATGGCGCGTTCGCGATGAACGTGGAAGGCGTTTCGGAAGGGTGTGTATAGATGCCGCCGTTGTTGGAGGAGCGCGCTCCTCCCATCTATGGGAGAAAAGGGCGGGCGCAACCTGGCGGTAACATCAACCGCTACAAGTCATGTGCCAGCGACGATGAAGTACCAAGCACATCTGAATTCCGGGATCTGTCCAATAGTGCACACAGCGTTCAGGACATACCGGCTCGGACCGGAGGCTTTCGCTTTTCATCCGGATTGGGCTGAGGCTTATCGCTCGGCAAGTCCGACGGAGGTGGTTCCTTTATATCGGGAACCACATCCGGGCCGGGCGGAGGCGACTTAGGTTTCGGATCTTCCGGCGGGACTGGATTACCTGGCGTCGGCTGCATGTCACACCTCTACCGGTTCCAACTTATGCACGGAGCGATGGTTCCGAAGTTTGATCGCGTCGACACCTGCCTGATATGCCGCGCCATGCTTGAAGAGAGACGGCTCGCGCGTTCCGTGGGATCGCCGAAGGCTGATGCGCTCCAATGCCACTCTGATGCAGACTCGAGCTTCGCTGATCAAGGGCAGCGAAGATGGTGAACACAATGTGTTCCTACCTTGAGCACTCTGGAATCTTGCTCAGGTCGTTCTCGGCTTCTGCTCTCGATGGATAGGAACTCTTGCCGACAGCCTTGGTTTTTCCTCGTGTCGTCGGCTTCAAGCTTGTGACCACACATGTCTCTGTTGAAGTATCTTGCAGGATATACCAGGCGCTGGCAGATCCTGTTGTCGTGCCCGGCGAACTTGGCGAAGCGTCCGGTGAAGTCTGGGCGAGGGCAGGTACCGCCAATGTCGAGGCGATCAGACTCGCCAGTGCGAGTTTGAGTTTCATTTCTGCTCCATCGTGTGTGTGGGTTTAGCGGAAACGAGAAATCGTCAAGTGATTACAAACGTTCCGGAGCAATGGATAACATCTCATCTGGACGAGGTTCAAGAGTGAAGACGACGCAGTGTCTGAGCATTTCTGCTTCTGAATCAGAAGCGAGCTCTAGACTATTGTTTTAACGTATTTTCTTACGGGAATCGGTATCCGTTTCGCGGAAGAAAAACGCTTTGGCTGCGCGAGAAATCTTTGCTCATCGACACGTTGCTGACACCTTTTCGTCAACTATCAGCTCCGCGCTCAGCCGCTGAAATTGCAGGTGCTGCTTCCGTCGATGCTCTACCGGTAGATGCACTCCGCGGTTTTCGCCATCTGAACTGGAACAATCTGATTCTGGCAGCGGATGGTTTCGGGCTCTCGTGGTAAGCTACGCTAGAGCTTTCACCGTTTCATGGAAACGGTGAAAGACTCTATCTTTAATGTTTTGGGGCGTTTTCTTCACGCGAACCGGATTTCATCCTTAGGGCTCAAGCCTCAGGACGTGCTTCGCTCGAAAACGCTAAAGTGGTTCGCGTGTTTGGGAGATTGCGATGTCAGGTTTGTCAGATGCGGTGAGAGTGATCGAGCCCGGCAAGACCTATGTCGGCAAGCAGGGCTTTACTTACGGAGCAGGCGTGTCGAAGGAGACGGTCGGAGCAAAGCACATATGTTTGAATGTGCTGCCGATGCCTCCGGGCGCCAAGGCGATGGTTCATTACCACGACGGCATCGAGACCATCGCATATCTTCTGGAAGGTGAGTGCGCCGTCTATTACGGTGACAAACTTGAGCATCGTATCGCCGTCAAAGCAGGGGATCATGTCTATATGCCCGAGGACGTGCCGCACGCTCCGTGCAATGAGAGCGGAGCGCCGTGCAAGTGGCTTGTCGCGCATTCATCGGGCAGCGATCAGGACGGCATCGTTCTGCTGCCAGAACTCGATGCTGTCCTGGCACAGAAGTCGAATACGTCAGCTTGATGATGGTGGAAGGCGTGGAGAGACTTTCGCCTTGCCTTCGTGCTGGCTGAACGATTCGCGAAGCCAGCACACGCAAAAGATGTCATCACGCTTCAATGGGCAGGTTCTCGCGGTACAGTGCACCGCCGCGCGTTCAAGGTTGCCACTCGGTCATCTGAAGGATGTTTCCGCCGAGCTTCTGGAATGCGCGCTGACGGCATGAGAAGACGATAATCTGTTGGTCCCGGGACTGTCGGTGGAGCGCGTCGAACATCTTCTCGATTCGATCGTCGTCCGAATAGACGAGGGCGTCGTCGAGGATGACTGGAGCCGGCCGGCCGTCGCGGGCGAGCAGCCTTGCGAAGGCGAGACGTGTCAGCACCGATAGCTGTTCCCGCATGCCGCCGCTGAGGCGGTCGATTTCCTCCTCCTGGCCGTTGCGCCGGATCGCCTGGGGCAGCAGCGACTTGTCATCGAAGGTGATCGAGACATCGTCGAAGAGCAGTCCGAGAAGCGGCTTGAGCTCCGTCATGACAGGCTTGAGATAGAGTTCGCGAGCCTGGGATCTGGCTGTCTCCAGAGACAAAGCCAGCCGTTGCAGGATGGCGACTTCCTTCTCGAACGCCGCGACGCGGACCGTTGCGGCGGAGCATGCGTCCTCCGTCTCGCGCCATTTCTCTTCCACCGCCTCGTCGGCGCGCGCCCGTATCCCGGCGTTCAAGCCGGCGACGGTTTCACGGAGCCGGTGTATCTCTTTCTCGGACGCTTCTTCAACCGAGCGCGCGCGCTTCAGCGCAGCCTCGGCGGAATCGAGATCGGCGGCGGTGTCGCTGAGATTCTCCGTATTCGTTTCGGCTTCGGCGCGTGATCGTTCCCGATCATCGAACGCCTTCACCAACTGCTGCTCGCGTGCGGCACGCTCCTCTTCAGGGCCGAGGATTGAATCGATCTGCGCCTGCTCGGCGTTCAGCGTCGCCAGCTTCGTTTCGGCTGCGACGAAGGCGTCGTCGGCGCTGCCGCGCAGCGGCTCGGTCTCTCGCAAGGCCAGCCGGGCCGCCTTCAGCCGTTCCCCGGCTTCGGCCAGAGACGCCCGAACCTGCGCCGGATCCGCTTTCAGTTCGAGATCCCCGGAATCGATCGCGCTTTGTGCGGCGACGTCTTCCCGCAGCCGTGGCAAGCCTTCCGGCGCAAGCTGGGATAGCCGGCCACGCAGTTCGCCGAGCCCGGCGTCCATCTGCTGAGCCTGAACTTGCCGTTTCCGTGCTGCGGCGAGGTCGTCGACGCCCATTGAAGAAAGAAGCGTGCGTCGCTTCGCTTGGGCTTGTTCAAGGCGATCATCGCTCCGGGACGGCCGGTTCGACCGAAGCTTGATCGTGCCGATCCCAGGAACCGAAAGCCGCGCCTGTCCGTCATAGGTGCGCTCCTCTCCACCCGATAGCGGGTCGCCGTTCATCGTCACGAGACCGAGCGCATCCGCCTGATAATCGACGGAAACGGAAGGACGCGCGGCTTCCTCGACAGCGCGAAGTCTTGCGATCTCGACTTCCAGAGCCTGAAGCTCGTCGATGGCGCTCGACGGTAGCTTGAGAAGCGAAAGTTCTGCTTCGCCGCGTTCCAGCTCTTCACGGGTGGCTTCCGCGTTGGCGAGTTGCTCCTTGGACTGGGAAAGACGTTCGGCCGCCTCGCGCGCTCTCAACGCCGCGTCCAGGCGCGCGAGCAGGTCACGCGACTCCCTCTCGCCGGCCTCCGCCGCCTCGGTCTCCGCCGTTGCCTTTGCGATCGCCTCGCCAGCCGCATGGCGTTTGTCCATGGCCTGGCGGCGGCGATCTTCAGCCGCAAGCCGCTCTTGACGCAACTTCCTTGCTGTTTCCATGGCGGCGCGGAAGGTCAGGAGGTCTTTTTCGGCGCCGTCCCGGCGCTCACGCGCGAGCCTGAGTTCGGCTTCGGCCGTCCTCAGCTTCTCGCTCTGGGATTTGGCGGCGTCGAAGGCGGCTTGCGCCGTCTCCACGGCCTTGCGTCGTTGCTGCCTGTCGTCGGTCCTGTCGAGTTCGGTAAGCTTCTTTGTGGCCGAGGCGCGTTGGTCCAGCGCCTCGCGTAGGGCCGCGACTTCGCCCGCAAGCTTTTGTTCGTCTCCAGTCAGCCTGTCGCGATCTTCAAGAGCGCTGGCGTATCGCCCGCCGGCCTTGGGCCTGCCGGTGGCGGTGACCAGTTCCGAAAGAGCCTGTTGCGTGGCGGAAAGGATCTCGGTCATGCGCCTCCCGCCGGTGACGGCCTCGACTTCGCCTTGCACGGATTCGAGCAGGGTGCGGCGGACTTCCCGTTCTCCGTCCTCTTCCGACTTGCTGCGTCTTTCGATTCCGGTCACGCCCTGGCGTACCCATAGCAGCCCTGCCGGACCGGCGGTGCCGCCCTTGACCAGATTGGCGATGAAGTTCTCCGCCTCGTCCGCCAGTGCTACCAACTGCCCCGTGGCGAGATCGGTCACCCGCGCGGACCGGCCGACGAAATACTGCTTCGTAATGCGGAAACGGCCTTCGCCGGTCGCGATATCGGCTTCGACCAGCGGACTGCCGCCGCTATAGGGCCTGAGGGTCCTGACATCGCCGGAAGCGCTCGAATGCGGCTGGAAGAACAGCGCGTGCAGCGCCTCGAAACTCGTCGACTTGCCGTATTCGTTGGCGGCGCAGAGCACGTTGACGCCGCCGTCGATCCCCTCGATGGCGACGCCGCGACCGGCGAAGCGCTTCACGTTGAACAGGCGCAGCGCCGAGATCTTCATGACGCGACCACCTGCGCATAGGAGTAGAGGCGGGCGAGGGCGGCGCGCGCGGTCTCGCGCTCGGTGGCGGAACGGCTTTCATCTCCGGCTTCGGCCAGCAGCGTGTTCGCGGCTTCACGAAGCGCTCCGGCGCGATCGATCCGGTCGAGGTCTTCCACCTCGCATTCTGTCACAAGGTCGGCCTCGTCAAGCTCCAGGAAGGCAAAATCCGGCGTCGTGCTTGCGATGGCGCGTGTCAGCGCCGTGCGTGTCGGCAGGCGGCTGCGGCCCGTCGCCATGATCCGGGCAAGCGTCTGTCGGCGGAGCCGCGCCTCCGGCAACAGGGCCTCCAGCGCCGATGCAGGATCGTCCCCGTCGAGCACATGGAGGTTCAGCGTGCGCCAGTTGAAGCCGGCCGTGGTCAGCGGCGTCACCTCGGGCAGGGCGGAGGGGCCAGCGATGCTGACCAGCGAGGCTTCGCCGGGATGGTCGTGCTTGAACCGGTCTGGCTCCGGCGTGCCGCTGTAGCGGGTGCGTGGGCCGACATTCATCGCGCCGTGCCAGTCGCCGAGCGCCAGATAGGCGAGGCCGGCGCGCTGGTCCCGGTCCGGCGCGATGACGTCGGACGCGACGGCCTCCTCGGAAAAACTCTGGATCGCGCCATGGGCGAGGCCGAGGCGGATGGTGCCTTCCGGCGTCGCCTCGCTGTCCATCCATTCAGTGAGATCGCGGCCGGGACGGCGCGTCGTGCAGGGCGCGGGCAGGAGCACGACATCCGCCGCCAGTTCGATCGGGCGCGGCTCCACCGCGAGAATGACGTTGTCGGGCGCTTCCTCTCGCAGCGTTGTCCAGAGCTGGGTCGCCTGCAGCGAATCGTGGTTGCCGGGCAGGATCACCCATCGGATCGGCGCATGATGCGCCATCTCGGTCAGCGCCTGGCGGCGGACATCCGAAGCGGGCGTCTCGGTATCGAAAACATCGCCCGCGAGCAAGATCGTGGCCGCGCCCTGCTCACGCCCATGTTGCGCGAGCCGGGCGATCACCGCATGCCGCGCCTCACGCAGCCGGCTCGGCAGGTCACCGAAGAAGTTGCCGAAGCGCTTGCCGAGATGCAGGTCGCTCGAATGGATGAAACGGAACATATCTATCCGGATGGCTGAACGGTCGTGATATGCTGGCGGGCTCTTGTGATCGCTTCGTCGAGGCGGGCGCGGGATACCGCCGCAAGGCGTTCGACGCCGAGGAGACGCGCCAGATAGCGCACGGGGTCCGTGTCGTCCAGCAGGTCAGGATTGTCGAGCGCCACGGAGGCCAGTTCGGCAAGTGGAATATCCGCGACCGCCCTCCGCGCATCCTCGTTGACTGGCTGCCGATAGGCCAGAACGTCGACTATGGCTCCCTGCTTCCAGATGAACTCGCCGCTCGATTCGCGCGTCGTGTCGTACCCGCGCAGGTGCAGATCGATCTGTTCCCTGATGCGCCCGCCGGTGCGCAGCCAGCCATGCGCCCGTGAAATTCTTTTGGCGAGAATGTCCGTGCGCAAAGGGTTTTCGGTTTCGATGATCGCCTCGATCATGCCTCGCAGCGTGTCCCGGTAGCCGAATTCGAAGAACTGATCCGGGTCCGCCTTGAAGCTGGAGAGATCGGTGACGTGGTATCGTCGCTTGTCCGGAATATCGGCAGGCATCGGACCTGCATCCGGTTGCGCCTCTGTCGTTTCGACGGCGCGAGATGTTGCCGGCGGCTCCACCGATACGCGTTCGGTTTCAGCGGGCGCCGGAGGCGGCGTCACCTCGTCAACGATGGCTGCGGCTTCGTCGTCGCGGATCTCGTCTATCCCCTCCACATTGTGTCCCATGTCCCAATGAGTCGCGATCTCCTCCTGCTCGGCGGCGCGGCGCGCCCGGCTTTGGTCCAGCAGGCTTTCAAGGTTGGCGTGCAACCGCCCGGCGCAGCCTGCGGCATCGAACCACCAGTCCGTTGACCACACGCGGAGGATATCCCAGCCCAGCCCCCTCAACACCTGCTCACGAACCTTGTCGCGGTCCCTTGCGGTGGCCGACTGGTGATAGGTGGCGCCGTCGCATTCCACGCCCGCGAGATAAGCTCCGGCCAGATCGGGGTGGCGAATGCCGAGGTCGATACGAAAGCCGGAAATCCCGACCTGTGGCACGACCATCCAGCCGCGTCGCTCCAGTTGTGCAGCGACCGCTTCCTCGAAGGGGGAATCGAAGCCGCCGACAGACCCGTCATCCTGGGCGGGCAGGGCGATCGCGCCGCGTTCGGCGTAGTCGAGGTACGTCTTGAGATGGTGGACCGCGACCGCCTTGGTTCGGGACGCGTCGATCTGGTCGGCCGTGAAGCCTGAAAACACGATGAGTTCCTGCCGCGCGCGGGTCACGGCGACATTGAGGCGCCGTTCGCCGCCGTCGCGGTTGAGCGCGCCGAAATCCATCTTGAGTATGCCGGCGGCATCCTTCCAGAAAGTGATCGAGAAAAGGATCACATCCCGCTCGTCGCCCTGCACATTCTCGAGATTCTTGACGATGGTCGGCTCGACCCGCTCTTCGGCAAAGAACCACTCAAGCTCGGGATCATCCCGGCGCGCGGCATCGAGACGATCGAGGATCAGCGACTGCTGCTGTATGTTCAGCGTGATTACGCCGAGCGTCGGCCGCTCCTTTTCGGGAAGCCTCAGCCAGGCCTTCATGCGCGCCACGGCCTCCTTTACGACCGCCTCGGCCTCGATCTTGTTGGTCCGGCTCTTGCCACGGTCGTAGACACCATGCGGCACCTTGCGCAGTTGCACCGCGCGGTCTTCAACGGCCGGCGAGGGAAAGGTCACCAGGCGGTTCTGGTAATAGTGATGGTTTGAGAAGGCGATCAGGGATTCGCTTCGACTGCGATAATGCCATCTC
>NZ_BJNF01000120.1 GCF_006539545.1 Nitrobacter winogradskyi | reverse complement strand
CAATCGCGGCGACCACCCTTTGACGAAGATCAACGGAAAGCGCCTTGGCCATGCATGCTGACCTCCTTCGCCAGCACGCAGCTTGAACCTGACTCGCGCCATTTTGGGAATCCCCAACGATTCATTCCGATCGGAAAATGCTCTAGATTGGCTAAGAAGAAAACGATCGTTCGCCGCGATTGGACGAAGGACGATGTCCGCAAGCTAAAGACGCTCGCGAAGCAAAAGGCTGGTGTCGCTAAGATTGCAAAGACATTGAAGCGAACACCAGGCGCGACGGCTGCTAAGGCGTGTACGATCGGGGTATCGTTGAGCATGCAGTAGCGGCTGCGGTGCATCGCGCGCCGGTCTGGATTGCTTCACGCTTTGCGACCATCTTCGACCGCCGAGTAGTTGCACATTGTAGCCATATCAGATCCATCGAATGAACGCATAAATCGTCAGCGTTCGACAACTTTAGACGATAAACTTCGTGCACATCTTGACCTTAAATAGGAGCGATCATGCGAACGTCCACTTTTTCAACAGTCCTCGCCTTGCTCTTAGCTGGATCGCCCTTGGCGGCAGCGCAACCATCAACTGCGCCTTGACAAGTCCAATTGGACTCCGAGGAAGCTCCAGCGATCCGAAGCATTCAGGTTATGGACATTGATGAGTTGAAGTCAGACCTACGCTCACAAGTTGACGCCATCGTCGCAAGTACGAAGCAGGACGATATGAACTCTCTGCGGGAGAGCATCGACGCAACACCCGAGACGCTATCCGCACTCAAGGCAAAAGGTCGTAATTCGGCTCAGGTCGTAGCCATCAATATCGACAAGGAAGGCGTTTTGACCCTCTTCACGAGAGCCACCTAATCGCGTGAGCAGGCGAGAGCGGACCAGCGAGCCTCTCGGGGTTCGGTACATAATATAGAGACCCGGCAATGAATGAGTGGGTTCGTGCGGTGGCTTTGGCCATTGTCCAGGCGGTTGTGGATCAAAAAGGCTCGGGGGCGACCTTCGATATAGAAAGCATGACGATAATTGATGCGGGGAGCAATCGCGGATGGGAAGTTTTGCCCGTTGCTAAAGCAGCCTTGAAGGTTATAGAGCCTCCGGAGGCCACAGCACAGTCTCAGAAGGGCGAGCCAGGCGCAGGTAAAGAATGACCTACAGTCCAACATCCTGGGATTCGTCGGACGATTGCAAGCGAGGTTAGGTATCGATAAATCACGCCACTCGCTCCACGGGCTAGGATAGGCGTCCCGGCGCGCGTTCCTGGGAGGCATCGCGCCGGGAGCCATGCCGTATCGGCTTTGCATCCCAACACGGACCTTCACCCTAGGACTATCAACCGGCATCACAAGGCAGGACGACAAACATTCGAGTGATTCTATCGCTCGCGCTTTGCTAGTCTTATCGCCATCTAGCGTTCTTGCGTCGCGCGCTCCGGCCCCGCCAACGTAGGTAGCGAGCTCCTAAAATCTTGACTCGCATACCGGAAGGCGGTGGCGCTAAGATGCATTCCCTCTTTCGTCTAAAGCGAGAGGAGTAGCTTCATGTCCAAGCACCTCACCACCCTGCAGGATCGCCTCGCGGCATGGGCCGATGGGATTCGAGAGCAGGCAGCGACGATGGCGTCCGGGCCGGAACAAGACGCGTTACTCAAGAAAATCGCTCAGGCCGACCAAGCCACAGAACTCTACAATTGGATCAACTCGCCGGAGCTTCAACCGCCGAAGTGATTCACGCGACCGTTGTTTGGTCTCTCGCCTTAGCCTGTCAGACTCAGTCTTATTTTAGACAGGTATGGAGCGCGGGCAACATGGCATCCTCAAATGACAATTCCCCCCAAGGGGACAGTAACAGCACCCGCCATGGAGCAGGTACTGGTGAAAAGCGTGAGGGCCGTAAGTATTGGATTTACACCTACCTGTTCGCAAAGAAGGACAGGGAGAACATAGAGGATGACGAGCTAGCTAGATGCCTTTCGCGATCTGGCCGACGTGTACGCGGCCAAATCTGAGAAAGACATTGCCAAGGAACTAGCGACCAAGGGGCTGATGGAGATTTGCCATGAGCAGAAAGCCTAAATACAAGAGCGACGCCTTTGAGGCGATCCATAGCAGCGCCACAGGCATGTTCCGAGCCGGAACGATCGACAAGGCGACGATTCGACGATTTGACGAGTCCTGCCTGACGGTGCCGCCTCCGATCGAGCCCGCACAGATCAAGCATCTGCGTGAAGCGAACAACGTCAGCCAGCCTGTGTTTGCTCGCTACCTCAACACGAGCGAAAGCACCGTAGAGAAGTGGGAGAGCGGCGCGAAGAAACCGAGTGGTGTCGCGCTCAAGTTGCTTTCTCTCGTGCAGAAGCATGGTTTGCGGCATCTCGCATGAGCAATGCACCCGGTCACGTCAGTTGGCTCGGGTTCCGGATTGATGAAGGAATTAAGGACCTCATCAAGTGCGCGGCGCACCTCTCGCAGAACAGCCTGAACGATTTCTGCGTGACCGCGCTCGCCGACACTGCACGTCGGATGATAGCAGAGCACAAGACACTCACCCTCTCGGACCGCGATCGCGAGGCTTTTTTCGACGCGCTGATGAGTCCGCCCAAACCAAGCGAAAGACTAACACACGCGTTTCCGCGCACGCGCGGGCGAGAGTGCTGAGTTGGAGGCATGCGATGAGACGGGTCGTCTCGCTCTTCCTGCCAAACTGGTCCACGGACCGGCTGCGACGGAAGGCTGGCGACGCGGCGCTTCCGCCTGAGACGCCGCTTGTGCTGATTGGTCGGGAAGGAAGCAGGTGCGTGGTGACCGCCGTGGACGCCGCCGCTCACACCGCCGGGCTGCGCACCGGCATACCCGTGACCAAGGCGCAGATCCTCGTTCCCGGCCTGATCACCATGGACGCCGATCCGATTGCGGATGCCGAAGCATTGCAGCGGCTGGCTCTGTGGGTGCTCCAGCGCGTCGCTCCGATCGTCGCGTCCGATCCGCCGGCCGGAATCGTCATCGACTCGACCGGCGCGGATCACCTGCATGGTGGCGAACACGCCATGGTGGATGCCCTGATCGGACGTCTCACCATGTCCGGCGTAACCGCGCGCGCGGCTGTCGCAGATAGCTGGGCTGCGGCTCATGCGCTGGCGCGCTTCGCCGCCGATCCCATTGTCATCGCGCCGCCGGGTCACGGCGCCGCCGTGCTGGATCGGCTTCCGCTCGCGGCGCTGCGGTTGCCGCATAAAATGGTCTCCGATCTCCGCATCCTTGGCTTCGAGCGCATTCGCGATCTCCTGGCCCAGCCGCGCGCGCCGCTGACGCTCCGGCTCGTCGCGAAGCGCTCTGGGCCATCCGCGGCCTGCGCGACGAGCCGCTGCCGCTCTTCGCGGCTGCGATGGCGCGCGAGGAAAATCGTGCCCGAGATCGCCGAGCCTGCCGTCTCGCTTCGCCCGATGACGGCCGGCAGCGAGGTGGTGGAGGACTACGGCCATACCGGCCTGTCGCTGCGCGCGCATCCGGTTTCCTTCCTTCGCGATGACCTGCGCCACTGCCGCATTGTCTCTTGCGCCGAGGCGATGGACGCTCGCGACGGTCAGTGGCTGGAAGCGGCCGGCATCATCCTTGTCCGCCAGCGCCCCGGCAGCGCCAAGGGCGTCCTCTTCGTCACGCTTCAAGACGAGACCGGCATTGCCAATCTCGTTGTTTGGCCGAAAGTGTTCGAGGCCAATCGCCGAATCCTGCTGTCCGCCGGCATGCTCAGTGTGCGCGGGCGCATCCAGCGCGAAGGCGCTGTCGTGCATCTCGTTGCGCAGCGGATCACGGACCTGTCGGCCGATCTGGCGAGCGTCGGCGCCCGCGCCGCCGCCTTTCCGCTGCCGTATGGACGCGGCGATCAGGTTCGCCATGGCGGCTCCGGTCCCGATCCGCGTGAAATCTCGCCGCGGAGCCTGCAGGCGCGAAACTTCTACGACAATTTCGGCCACATTGAAGAGATCCGCGTGAAAAATCGGAAATTCAAGTAGCGCGATGGAAACGCAGCCCACGATCCTGCATGCCGACCTTGATGCGTTCTACGCCGCGGTCGAGCAGTTGCTGAATCCCGACCTGCGCGGCAAGCCGATCGCCGTCGGCGGCGGCGTGGTGCTCGCGGCGTCCTATGAGGCGAAAGCGTTCGGCGTGCGCGGCGGCATGCCGGGGCGGCGTGCGCGCGAGCTCTGTCCACAGCTCATTTTCGTGAGCGGTCACTTCGCCGAATATCGACGCCTCGGCGACGCGGCCATTGCCGTGCTGGGCGATTTCACGCCCTTGATCGAACGCATCTCGATCGACGAGGCCTTCGCCGACGTCGCCGGCTGCACGCATCTCTTCGGCACGCCGGCGGAGATCGCTGCCACGATCCGCCAGCGGGTGCGCGACGAGCTCGGCCTGCCGATCTCGATCGGCGTGGCGCGCACCAAGCACCTGGCGAAGATCGGCTCACAGGTGGCCAAGCCGGACGGTCTCGTTGTTGTCGATCCGCGCCGTGAGCTCGACTTCCTTCATGATCTGCCTGTCGAGTTGATGTGGGGCGTCGGACCCATCGCCAAAGCAAAGCTCAACGAACAAGGAATTCTCACCATCGGGCAACTGGCGAACACACCGGGACGCTCGATCGAGAGATTGCTCGGCGTCGCCGCCGGCGAGAAGCTCGCCGCGCTCGCCTGGAATCGCGATCCCCGCGAAATCAGGACGCATCATCGTGCCCGGTCGGCCGGCGCGCAATCGGCGCTCGGAAAAAGGCGGCCGGACGATCGGATCGTGCAGCCGACCCTGCTTCATCTCGCCGACCGCGTGGCGAGCCGCCTGCGCGCCAAGTCGCTCGCCGGCCGCACCGTCACCGCGCGCGTGCGCTTTGCCGATCTGCGCGCCGTCACCCGCTCGATCACGCTCGACGCGCCGATCGCGGCGACCACGATGCTTGCGGAAATTGCCGGCGAGCTGGTGCGTCAGGAGCTCGCCGATCATCCGCGCGAGAAATATATCTCGCTGCTTGCGATTTCGGTCTCGCATCTCGACGAGCAGCGGGCGCTGCAACTCGACCTCCCGCTTGGCCTTGCCGACGAGCGTCGCCGGCCGGGCGCGAAGACCGGCATGGCGCGCTGGACTGCGGACAAGGCGATCGATAAAATCCGCGAACGCTTCGGTTGGGACGCGGTCGGCTACGGATCGGCGTTGGAGACGTCCCGCTCCGTACCGGATGAATTCCGCAAGCTCGCCGAGAAGGAGCTGTAACGAGACCGCGTTGAAGACGATGGCTGTTGGGCGATGAACCGGACCTGTGCGGCTCGGGCGTCTCAAGACGCCTTGCGAATATTCGAAAAGAGGATATCTCGAATAGGCGAACGACGTCGCCATAGCTTCGAAAACCTGCGCGATTATGCTGGCGGAAAGGGTCGCGTGGGCGGCGTCGCCAGCGTGAGGAGGTTGCCGTCGGGATCACGCACCTGCGCCAGCGTCGAGTAGTTGCCCTCGATGTCCTCCCCGAGCGCGATCCCCAAGCCCTTCAGCCGTCGGCGCTCGGATGTGAGATCCTCGACGTAGACAAACATCACGCCCCGGCCGGCGATCTCGTCGCTGGTCGAGAGCATGAATCCACCCTGTTCGAAGAGCTCCCACTGCACCAACGTGTCCATCGGCCGGTGATCCGGCCCACGGCCAAGCAGCTTCGTATACCAGCTTTCGGCCGCCGCAAGGTCTGCGGTGAGCAATGCGGTGTAGGTCTTTTGCAGGTTCATTTGCGTGCTCCGGATCAGGCTCGCTATGAACGCCTGCTCGGCCAGAAAGGTTGCCGGGACATCGGGAGCGGAAGTGGGCGGCGGCCCTTGCCGCTGCTCAACGTTTATTCCCCACGGCCAGTATCGAAACGACAATCAGCGCGCCGATCATGCCGATATGTTCTGCCGCAGTGTGGAACGCGATGGTGCGACCCGGCTCCTCAGTCATGCTCCAGAAGTGGTGAACGATCGGGATGGTGAGCGCCGTGAAGATGCCGAGAGCACCGGCCCCAAGCCAGGTGTAACGGTTCAGAATGATGAAAAGGGACCCTCCGAGCTGCACGATGACTGTTGCGACGTTGAACGCGACGACCGGCTCGAGGCCGACACCAGCCATCTCGGCAACTTGAAAGTCGATCAGCTTCGCTAGTCCACTTCCCCAGAATGGAAAACTAAGAAGGACGCGAGCGCCGGCGGCAACGGCCCAATGACGCAGAAACTGTTCAATGATGTGAGACATGGCACGGGAATTCCAGTTTGATGTTGAGCGAGACCTCACGACCATGCCGCTCTGGCCGGCGGAACTGCGGGGGGCCTGTTCCATTCCGCCGCGCGTCCTAGGGCTTGCGGCCGATCACGGCGCCGTTCGCGGCGGGTGCGTCGAACCAAATCGTCTCGATATGCCGGAATCCGGCTTCCTCGAGCCACGCCGAGTATTCGGCCGGCGTGTAGTTTCGCCCTCCTTCCGTCTCGATCAGCATGTTGAGGCTCATCAGAGCGGCCGGCGCCGGCCCGGTCTTTTCGTCATTGGCGAGAAGCTCGCTGATGACGACTGCTCCGCCGCTCGGCAAAGCCTCAAAGGACCGCCGCAACAAGGCGCGGTTCTTTGCTTCGTCCCAATCGTGCATGATCATCGACAGGAGGTGTACGTCGTGATCCTTCGGAAGCTGCTCGAAGAAGCTGCCGCCAACGGTCTCGATGCGGTCGGTCAAGCCGGCCTCGGCAATCTTTCCCGCAGCGATCGCGGCCACATGCGGCAGGTCGAACACGGTTGCGCGCAACTCCCCATACTGTTTGCAAAGCTCGATGTCGTACGCGCCCGATCCGCCGCCGATGTCCAGAAGGCGGCGGAAATGATTGAGATCCACGGCCTCGCCGAGCTGGCGCGCCGTCATTGTTGAAAGCGAATGCATCGCCTCCCAGAAGGTTGCCAGCATCATCGGATCTTCGCCCTCGAACATCGAGGATTGCACTGCCGGGTCCCACGTGGTCGGCCGGTTTGTGCGCAGCGCTTCGGCTAGGTTGTCCCAGCCCACGTAGAGCCGCTTGTCGGCCATCTGTACGAAGCCACCGAAGTAATATGGCTTCCCGCGCACGAGATAGGCTTCGCTTAACGGCGTATTGCGATAACGGCCGTCCGCTTTCTCCAGAAGCCCGAGCGCGGCGCATCCGGTCAACAGCATCTCGGCAGGGCGTGGATGCAGACCGAGCGCTTGCGCCAGCTCGCCAGCAGTCGTGCCTGGGCGGCCCGCAAGGTGGTTGAAGAGGTCCAACTCGTGCGCAGCGGCCAGAGTCTTGAAGGCCCAGAAGCCTATCGAGAGTGCCATCAACGGGATGGCGGAAGGAAGCTCCGGCGTGGTGGGATCTTCTGATCGGCCGCCTGCAGCTTTGTCTCGCCCGAGGGAAGCGGGCCGACGGGCAAGCGTTGTCGCGCGCGCAGCAGCGCGCTGTGGATGGGTGAACATGGCGCCTTCCTCACTGTTGGCGGTTAAGCTCTAGCCTCAAGCCGCTCATCGTCCTCCGGCGGCGAGTTCGAGTTGCTTTCTCTATCGCCAGCGATTATATCGTATGCGACATATTATAAAACGACTCCAGCACAGGGTGGTTCCGTGGCGAGCAGCCAAAACGATAGGTCTGAAGGTTCCGGGTTGAAACTCGACGAATTCCTGTGTTTCGCCGTCTACTCGGCGAACCACGCGTTCAATCGCGTTTACCAGCCCCTTCTGCAGAAACTGAACCTGACCTACCCTCAGTTCATCGCAATGATCGTGCTCTGGACCGAGGATAATCTGACGGTCGGCGAACTTGGCGGAAAATTGTTCCTGCAGACCAATACGCTTACGCCGATGCTGAAGCGTCTCGAGGCTCTGGAGTATATAGAGCGCCGACGGGACGGAACGGACGAGCGCCAGGTTCGCATCAAGCTGACCACGAAAGGCCGCAAGCTGCAGGCTAAGGCGTCAGACATCATCTGCTCCGTGCGATCGGCGACAGAACTCGAGGACAAGCAGATGGCTCAGATGGTGCGTGACATCGGCGCATTGCGTCATTCGCTCGCAGGGCACGGTCGCTCATGACCGCATGTTCAACGGTGCCGTCTATGTCAGCGACTGCCAGCATGTTTTCACAATCGTTCTTCCGCGGAACCAAGGCCGATCTCAAACCCGGAGATCTGATTGTCACTGGCCGTCAGTCCAACTTTATCGAAGGCAAGTCGCTGTCCTGGGTCTATTTTGCCGGCACGCTGGATGCCGCGATCTGGGGCGCCGAGTTGTCCGCAGGCAGTGGAAGAGAACGGATTTATGTCGTGGAGCCGACCGGGCCGATCGAGGACGATCCCAACCTGACGGACAAGAAGTTTCCCGGCAACCCGACGCTGTCCTATCGCTCCCGCGATCCGCTGCGCGTGCATGATCAAGCTCGGTGTAATGTGATTAACGAAACATTAAATTAGTGTGTTGTTTTGCGAGCAAACTATTGTTTATAAAGGTGTTTCTGTGTCTTAGTGGCTTCAATGCAATCTCTAGTCAAGGGGTGGCGTCCCGCCTTAACCCAGACGTGCGCTGCCTCCTTGCACGCCTGCTTTGCGCACAAGCACTCGACGAATGCGATTAGCGGTTGACGAGTTTTGTCCGTGACCGATCACCGTATCCTCACACAGGAACAATCGGCAAGCCGGTCAGTTTTTTTCTCCCGTTTATTCAGGAGAGAATGCATGGCTATTTTGGAGAACGAAACCGGCAACTTGATCGGCAGTGACAAGGTCGAGGGTACCGCTGTTTACGGCCCCGACGATCAGAAGATCGGCTCGATCGAGCGCGTCATGATTGAGAAGACGAGCGGCCGCGTGTCTTATGCTGTTCTTGGCTTCGGCGGCTTCCTCGGCATCGGCAACGACCACTATCCGCTTCCCTGGCACACCTTGAAGTATGACACCACGCTAGGCGGTTACCGCACCGGAATTACCGTGGATAAACTCAACGGCGCACCAAAGTATGCAGACGAGAACAGCTGGAACTGGTCCGATCCTAACCGACCCAAGGCGGTCGACGATTATTATTCGCTGTAAATTTTGACGATCCCGGCGTACGCGGGCGGACTCGTCCGCGCACGCTTCATCTCGAAGCCACCACTGCGGCTCAATCACGGGGAATCAAAATGACGGTCTGGAAAGCAACCGGTGCTCTAGCGCTGCTGGCAGCTTGTGTGTCAGTTCAATCCGCGGCGGCTCAAGGTCCTGACCCCGAGCTCGAATTATGCCGATCGACCGGCTTGGCGGCTCTGCGAGAGCGTAATCCGGCGATTAAAGACGTGACACTCGACGTCGAGGGCATGACAGTCGCGAAGGCTAATACCAAGATTGAGGACACACCAATCAAGACAGTCGTGATCGGTGACGCTTTTCTGGAAAAAGGCAAACAAGATACAAGACGAACTTTCCTTTGCCTCATCGGCGAAAAAGGGAAAGTGCTTTTGACGTTCTTTACTGACAAGTAATGGGCCCGCCTGGGTCACCCTCGGGGCAAGTAGCGATGATAAATTTTTGGAACATTTTTACTTCCTGTTGTGGAATTGGATTGCCGATTTCCCGAGCAAGCTACCTCCAAAACGGGCAAACAACGCGGCTGGCCCTCGAAAAATCTCGACGCATCCGGCGTCTATTAATGCCTTTTCCGGGAAGCCGCCGCAGAGCACGCCGATAGTAGCTACATTGGCTTTCGCGGCTGCTTCGGCATCATAGGGTGTATCGCCAATCGCGATGGCATCCGGGCCTTGGATGTTAAGTTTCTTCAAGACGACTTCGAAAACATCCGGCGCCGGCTTTGATTGCTCGGCGTCGTCCGAACAGACCGCAACATCTACCAGATCTACGATCTGCGCGATTTCGAGAAAATTATCGAGTTCGTCTTTCTTGGCGGATGAAGCGACAGCAATTTGAAATCCAGCCTCGCGCACGCGGTGCAACAGTTCAGGAACTACCGAAAAGGGCCTAACAAGCGGCAGATACTTCTCCTTGAAATGATTGCCTCGCCAGTGTGCCAGCTCTTCGCCGTGATCACGTTGTTCGTCGAGAGAGAGAAAGACTGGAATGAGTTTATCCCCGCCCTTGCCAATTTGGCGGCGGACGTGTTCGAAGCGCACGGCATGGCCGAATTTGACCAAAGATTCTTGCCATGCAAGTGCGTGTAGATCGACTGAGTCGAGAAGCGTGCCGTCTAGGTCAAAGACAGCTGCCTTAGGCAATTAGAATTCTTCCTGATCAAAGAGGACCGCCAACGCTTAGTCGCCGATACCTCCCATAAGATGGATCAGCTCGTCGATTGGTTAGGTTCGCTCTGGAGGGTCTCGCTTTTCATCCGGATTTGGAAGAGGCCTCTCGCCAGGCAAATCCGGCGATGGTGGCTCTTTGATCTCCGGAATGACGTCGGGGCCGGGAGAAGGGGGCGGCAAAGGATTTGGCATATCTGGCGTTTGTTTGCCGGGTGCTGAATACATGTGTGTCACCTCCGGTTGCTCCAACTAACGCTCGGCGTAGTCGTTCCGAAAGTCACGCGCGTTCTCACACTAGGTCACTCCGAATTGGCGATGCTTCCACCGGAAAGTGCAGATCGGCAAACTGTGGGCGTGCGGGGTCTTAATTTCTTGACAGGTATTGGGGGCTTAGTTGGCACGGGTACGAGGATGGCGGCTGGTCGTGCTGTCGTTGAGCGAGGGGCGTTTGTCAGTGATAACGTGAAGTACGGCCTGTTCATCCCGAACGAGATGGTGACTGGCCTCGTCGGAGGCCGCCGTGTTCTCTTCGATAGTCTAGGTCA
>NZ_BJNF01000119.1 GCF_006539545.1 Nitrobacter winogradskyi | reverse complement strand
CACTTGCGAGCAAGCGCCCTAGCGAGCCTGGTGTCCCCTTTCGCCTGATAACCCTCGGCACGGATGTGAGACTGAATCCAAAAGTCTACGAATGTACGAACCTTATCGCCCAAAGCGTCCTCCATCCGTTATTAGGCGATCAAGCGTACAGCGAACCGCTATCGCCTATCTAATGCTAGTCGCTGAGATCTATCTCAAGGATTCCGGCCTCGGGTGATCGAAAACAATAGAAACGCAGCACGCTGCCATCTGAGGTGGATCGGAACACCACTTGGTCATCACCATTCCAATGGCTCAACTCAGCCACCAAATCATGGACCTTTAGCAGCTTCTCGATGTCTGGTGCGTTCCTGACTGGGGGCACACCGCCGGGGCTAACTTCATTATCGCGATTCATGATCTAACAACTCCGGTAAATTCTCAGCCGTTTAGGGCCGTCCGCTTTCCGGACAAGCCATCGCGAAGCTAGACTACAGCGTCTATTCGCAAGGCTTCTTTCAGATCATCTGGATCAATATCGAACGACTCGGTCGTTAAACGTGCTCTGCGCGAATCGGTCGCTCTGAAGGACGTTGCTATCCGGCGGAACGCCAGGAACGACAAACCTTGGATTTCCTCCTCGTCGGTTACTACCTCATAGGTACCGGGTGGAAACGGCCGATCGATGCCTTCGATGCAGAAGCTATGTTTGAAAACGACGGAGTCTCTACGGGATGTGACGGCCATAACGCCTCCAATCTCGTTTGCGCTCGATAGGTTACCTGCGCAACTCTCGATCGCGAGATCCATCCAAGTCACCAGCGCCAAATGACGGCGCCCAGAATCACGAGGCCAAAGAAAAGAATAGAGGGGGAGCAATCGGCTGAACCAAACAGTCGCGAATGCTGCCTGAATTGAAAAGCCAACCTCCGCTCTCGAACCTTTCGCGAAAGGTGGGTTTGACTTCTATTCCGGACCCTCTCTAGGAAGTAGGGAGTGAACGTCTGATCGCAATGGGGCCGGACGATGATAGGAAATATAGTTCTTGCCACATGCGCGATGTCCGTGGACTATCCCGACGCAAGGCAACCGGCATCGCCTTAAGCACACCAGAGCGACGCCGTATGCGCAGCCACAGCAGCCATAGTGGATGAGAGAAACTAATTTCTCGGGCTTCGATTGGTAGGTCTGAACGACGTCCCTTCACCGGGCTAGCGGAGTTCCGGGATACCCACGGCGATAGCGACTAGAATACTGCAACATATGCGCCGGTCCGTGCTAGTGTAATGTCAGGCCCACTTCGGGCCGGAGGAATGAACCATGGCCAAAGGTGAACAACGCGGGAATCGCGAAGCAAAGAAGCCGAAGAAAGAAAAGCAGAAGGTGATCGCGGCAGCTCCTAGCTTGAAGGGGCTTATGCAATCCGACGCTGCCAAGGCTCGCAAGAAGTAGCAAACGCCCCGAGCGACGAGCTTGAGCGCGGCGGCCCCTCGGGTCAAACGAATGGTGGTCTTGCTGACCTGAAACGATCCCATGTCATTAGGAAGCACATCGGCTGCGCCGCAGCAGAACGATGGAGATTGCCATGTCGAGCGAGACCTTCTTCGTGGCGAACCACAGCGTGGCCGCAAGTCGAATCGCTGCCCTTGCCGGTTTATCGTTTGTCACCGATGATTTTGCTATATCGGCCGCGGGCACGCTTGCGACGGCTGGTGTTGGCGAACTCTGCTATATGGACGATGCCAAATATATTGAGGAGCTAAAAGTAACTCGAGCAAGCGCGTGCCTGATATCCCCCCGATTCAGTGAGCTCGTTCCGGCAGGAACCTTTTCGTTTGTAACGCCGCATCCTTATGCGATCTATGCGCAAGTGCTCGCGCTCCTCTATCCACATGCAACAATTCCCGCGTCGAATTTTGGGACAGACGGAATATCACCGAAAGCGAACATCCATGCGTCAGCCATTGTAGGGTATGACGTCACGATTGATCCGGGTGCATCCATTGGTCCAAACGCGCGCATCGGCGACTTCACCTGTATTGGATCGAATGCAGTAATTGGACCAAGTGTCAGGATCGGGCGGAATTGCTATCTCGGAGCCAACGTCACGGTTGCGCACGCCGTTGTTGGCGACCGCGTTATTATTCATCCCGGCACCTCCATTGGCCAAGATGGCTTTGGGTTCACGTTTCTCGGAGGAAAGTGGGTCAAAGTTCCCCAAGTCGGCGGCGTAATAATCAAAAATGATGTGGAAGTTGGAGCCAACACCACGATCGATCGCGGATCGATGCGGGCGACGGTTATCGGCGAAGGAACAAAACTCGATAACCTCGTTCAAGTGGCGCACAACGTGAAGATCGGCGCGCATTGCGTGATTGCAGCCCAGGTCGGCATAGCGGGATCGACGACTATCGGTGATTTTGTCGCCGTTGGCGGTCATGCGGCGATCGCCCCCCACGTCACGATTGGCTCAAAAGCCCAGATCGGAGGTGCGAGCGGAGTCATGTGCGACATTCCGGCCGGAGAGCGCTGGGTGGGGATTCCAGCCCGTCAGAGCCGAGCGTTCTTTCGTCAGTATGCCGTACTAAAGCGTTTGGCAAAAAAGAAATGGAGAACTTTCGACGGCTTGGAGTGACGACGACCGTACTTCGGCGAACGTCGCATCTCAATGGCCGCCCATTGATCGCGGCAGCAGGATCGGTTGATCGCGTCCCTGCTTGTGGTCCTCATCCGAACACCGATTAGGCCGATGAGCGGTTGCTCGGGACGCTTCAGAACAACCTAAGAGCTAGTCCGCGGCTCTAATCCACGCGGCGCCGTTGCTGCTAGTGTCACCGCCGCTGCTTCATGCCGGGCGAGTTGGGCTCCAGCGGGCAGCAGGTCTTGTGCCGCCGAGGCTCTTGGCCTCTGAAACACGTAGGAAGATGATCGCCCCCATGCGATAGTAGTATCTCTGCCATTCCTTAAGAGCATTCCGTATCCCCTTGATACAAGGCGCTGCTCTCTTAAGAGGGAAGCGGCTCTCGAGGAGTTGGGATGATCGGCTGGATACTGAGGCGCGTGCGCGAATATGAGTGCGTGCACGAGTGGGGTGATCCCCAGAAGATAAAACGTATGGTCGGTAACCTGGTCGGACGATGTGGAAGGACACGCTGCTGCCGACGAGCATCAGGAAGGTCTACATCTGTCCGAAATGCCTGGCTAAGTGGAAAATCAAGCTGTGAATAGCGGATCTAGCTATGTAGGCGCGCGGTCGCCATATGAGTGTGACAGCTGAGAGGACCATCGAAGATGGATGAGATCGATGTGTGCGTGAACGACATCGTCGCGCAGTACGGCCACCTGACGCTGGGCGGCGAGACGCCGGCACAGGACTTCAAGAAGACCGTGCAGGACTTCATAGAATACGGGCCCGGCATGCCCGAACAGCGGCGCCAGGCATTGTTCAAACATATGAAGGGCTGGGATTCCTCAGTATAAGAGCTTCCTGACTAGGCGGGACAGAACGATGAGCGGGTGAATAGCGGAGCTTGCGAGATCTCTTCAAGCCATGAGAGGATTACGAGTATCTGCAGTAACTTTGCGCGATGTACCCTGGAAGCAAGCTAGGGGCATTTAAGTCCGACTGGTTCGGAAGGGTATGTACTCTTAGGGTATCAGAGGTAAAAGCGGGGCTAGTAGCCGTTTCACGAATGCGTGCCGCACGCCGCCGCTCTACCTCGTGCTCCATCTCTATCTAGTCGTGCGCCAATCACAGCCACGAGTGTTTGTCGACGGGATTGAGGCGGCTTCCGCTACTGAGCAAGTCGATGATGGCTTTTAATGGAACGGGCATATTGTTGTTCTTCTTCGATTGGGTTTCGGAAGTCAGATACGTGAAAATCTAGATACTTCGCTGACTTTAGAGATGAACGTTACGGACAGCTCGAACTTCTCAGCCGATTTGGGAAACATCTTTTTAAGCAGGTAGTATCGAAGAGCACGCCACACGCCTCAAAAAAGAGCGGCGGCAAGGAACCGCACCGTTCATTTGTTAAGTGGCTGGCCTATTGTTCGGCATGGCGGAACCTGCGCATGAAAGGGCGCAGATTATCGTCGTTCCCGTTGTACTCCTAGCGACTAACCCCACACAAAAGGCCACCCCATTGCGAGTGAGTGAGCCTTCTATGCGCATAGGATAGCGTATGCGTCAGCCCTTAAGATTAGGGATGTGGATACCCGCGTCACGATGCTTCAGGTAAAAGTGGGGCTAGTGGTCATCTTTAGGATTATCTAGCGTGCGCATCGGATCGAATCCTTCTTGCTCGCGCAGCTCCTCTTCGGCCCGAGCATAGAACTCTTCGGTACGCCCTTCAGGACTGCCGGCCTCTTCCCATAGTTGATTGGCGCGGACTATGATCTGGGCGTTGTGCGGGGCGTCCATGGCGGTTCCTGGCTTTCTGCGACGGGCGGCGCACTGTCCCGCAGGGGCTCTTGCGAGGCAAAAGGTGCGGGACCGTGCGGTGGTTCTAGGGGATAGGACCGTCAGCTTGATATGTAGGTTCGTTCCGTTTTTGTTAGTGCCTTAGACCAGCAAAGCCCAGCAAGTCTCGCAGAAGTGATGTCGCGGTGCTCCCAAGTATCCGCAGGTGCACTTGAGCTCGTCGCGGGCCTACTTTGCGTCAGGATAGTGGTTCGCTATTGCTTTAGTCAGGTTTTCTTCGAGCGCTTTGATGTCGGCCTTGTTGAGGACAATGCTGGACGGGTCCGTCAGCTCCGTTGAAAGTGCGCGAACGGCGGCAATCTGCCAACGGAGGTCCTCGCATGTCTTGCACATAGCTCGCTCCACTTCAGGCGGGAGCGCGCGCTGCTCTCAGTCACCGATGCTGCCAAAGGTCGGGCGATGATGACGCCAACGATCGCCGTTATGCCCGGTTCCTTACAGCGTGATTTAAATTGGCGGCGGTTTTCGAAAAGCGCTGTGGCTGAAGGCCGGCACCAATGTGCAGGAGCGTCTCCGTTCCGGTTATTTCGGCGGCTTCAAATCGCTGCCGGCGATCCAGCTCTGGCCTTCCGTGGGAGTCATCGAGCCGGGAAGGGAGTCGCACTTCGGGTAGACGAATGCTCGACGCCGCGAGCGTTACCGGTAGATACGGTTGTACGCGGGATCGGTTGCGGTTTTCCGTTAACCTCTCCGCGAGCCTTTGTTCCATTGTGCCCAGCGCGCCTTTGCCTCTCTCCACTCGTTGATAACGCGCCTCGTTTAACAGCACATTCACATCAAGCAGTAGCGCTTCGCGCTTCGCACTGCGTCGTTGATCTCGTCGGCCAACTGGGCCTCGCCCATTTGATGAAGGTTACCGGCCAGCGCCGAAGCTTGAGCCGAACTCATGGAGAGCGGCTCATCGTCGGCGTAGCAGAACTTGATGCGCCAAAGCCCTTCCTGATTTCGATGCGGCTCGATCAGGATTATCGGAAGATCTGGTAATCCGTTCTCAGAAAATAGCACCTACAGCGTGCCCATCATGGCATCTCACTAAATTCGTCGGGGATCTGTCCTTCCCGATAAAAGATCGCCGGCTTCTCGTCATAGTCACCGGTTTCATCATCAGAGGTTATGGAAAAAGCAACGACGCCTGCCTTAGACAGTGCGAGCCTCTGCGCGGTTCGACGGGCGCCCTCAGCTGATCGACACACAATCGGCCTGTCTGGCTTCAACTGATCGCCTTTTGCGGCATTAAAGGCCTGCACGAGAAATTGCGTTTGCGGCGACATTCCATGAGCGTGCGCCCTTTCTGGTCCAATAGCTATTCATTTGTTCTGAGTCTTTCCTCATAACGCAGGGTGCCAAATGTGGACCAGCCCCTTGTATTTTCCCTAAGTGACCATAGCGCTGAACTCGGATCAAGCTTGCACGGAGGTCGTGCGAGCGAACACGCTTTTGCGTATCTTGGAGATTACAAATCGCAACTGGAACAGTGAAGTGGTTCAACGAGAAGAGGAAAGGCACCAAGCCTAACCTGGTGCAAGCGACGGATGCGATCGATGTCACCGCTCTTTATGTTTGGACAGCTTGGGCAACTGAGGCGCAAAAACCGAAGACCGACTTCTCAGTTGAATACCGCTCGAGATAGGCCCCGGCACGTTTTCCTGGGAAGTGGCGCACCGGGAGCCATACCGGATCGGCTCTACAGCGCCAATACGGATATCCACCCTAGGCCTATCCACCAGCATCACAAGGTAATTCGATGACTGTGCGAACCTTTCTCGCGGGCCGCCCTGACGGCGAGCACTTCAGCTAGAGCAACAGCCCGACACGCGGTCACTCGTGAGAGCAGGCGTGTCGGGCCGTACTACCGGGTCGCTCTATAGCGCCAACACGGCTTATCAAGCCTAGGCCTATCCACCAACACCACAAGATAAATCGACGAGCATGCGAACCTTTCTAGCGGCTGCGTTGCGGTGCGTCCTGATGACCCATTTGGCCGATGCGAGGCCTAGGAATCATCTTATTGAGATCAACAACATGGTCGCTGCTCCGACGGGTTCATGCGGCCCTGCCGTGGGGGTGTGATTAACAGGGAGTCCTTGCGACGCAAGCATTCTCGCGCGTGATCCGTCAGGAGGAAATCACCCACTTGAATACCGTCAGGCCGACAGGCCAAAGCGGTCGCAAGGGGGCTGGGGTGTCTGAGCCCAAACCAAAAGACGCGCGGCGATATCTCACGTCCTCTAGTAACTCACCCAATATCTCGAAGCGCAGAAAGCCAAGTATATCGCCCCCGAAACACCAAAAAGAACACTTGCACCCCAGAGGCCACCCTCAACCAATAGATCAAGGAAAACCGGCGAAGCGTCTTGTTGTACAGTGAGCAAAACCCGCTTGTGCCTGAAGTGAGCAAATACCGCGAAGGTGCATGCAAGGCCCGCTGTAATAGACACAAATGCAATCTGGCCTATCACTTAGGCACCTCCTTTAATGTGGTTGGCTGCTGGCTGCCATCACCCTAGCACGCCGCATACAGAGACATATCGTTAATGATAGGCTTCCCAATCGCTGCTCTCCTTTTATTGACCGATGCGGCCCGTCGAGTTCTACCGCGGTGGACACGGCGGTTAAGCCCATCTCTGCAATTGCGTCTGCGTTGGGCTACTCGGCGCATTCTCGCCGGGTTTAGGTGGCGTGCCGCGCCCGGTGAAGACGGAGAGACTGAGTAGCATCACAAGCACTGCAAATAAAGAATCAGGCGTTTCGTGCTTGCCCAAATGTAGGTGTGATTTGCTCATTATGTCGGCGCCCGAAGGCCTGGGGACGACAGCCACTGGTCGATGTGCGACGCTGTTTCAGCCTGGCGTGCCTCTCGGATTAGCCGCTCTCGCTCAACGCCGAGCTGAGTACCGCGCGCCTCTTTACGCAGACGCTGAGCTTCATCGTTGAGACGTTGATAGAGCGATTTTGGATTCGGTAGAAAGCGAGATCGAGTCTGCATGGCGTGGCTCCTTTTTTGGCAGGAGACGGAAGCGCAACGCTCTCAGTCACCGATAAATGCAGAGGCCTGGACTGCGAAGCGAGGGCGAGCGCTGATAACGATGTAAGCACCGTCATTATGCGGCTTTGTGGCGAAAAAGCCTGACTAAAAGGAAGGCTTGACGCGTTAGCCGCACGGAATGGATGCTTCGGTCGTCCATCTGGCGTTGCACTTAGTGCAGTACCATTCGTTGGTGACGATATGAGGCGAATATCGCGAGTTCATGGGTGCTGTTACGGTATTCCCACAAGCGCAGGTATCAGTCCCTTCGGGGCGCGATCTTCGGACGGGTATCTCACGGGCGACGCGATTTGCCCATCTGCGCTCCGAGCTTCTCTGAAGATGAATCGGATAGACCATGGCGTACATAGCTTGCTCCCTTTGTGGGCGGGAGCACAGGAGCGTCTCTCTGTCGCCAGTGCCGGTTGGATAGCGTTGCTGGCAATAATAACTATATGGGCAGTCCCACCGATCAAAACTAGAGCCGCACAAAAGAAAAGAAGGTATTATGGTCGAGTTTGGTGGGCAGACGCCCCGTCGCGGAAGGCTGCACCAATATTCTTAGGGGCGATGTAAATAATCCTGATTTGGAAGAGTAACCTTATGCCAGTTGGGGGTTTGGCTATTGGGGGTGTTGCCCATGGCACCCCGCCTGTGGCGGTCTCGGCATTTGCAGGCTGCCGGGGCCGTCGCTTGGTCTTGTAGAGTCCAGTCCGAAAGCCTTTCCCCGCGCCCCCTGTGATAGACTGACCTCAAGACAGGAGGAGGCAAGTCATGACAGAACGCCGCGAACTATATCGAAGCCCAAATGGCGATTCCTGGTACTTAGGTCGCGAGCCGACAGACGGGCATGCCTTTATCATTCACCAGCCTAATTCCCCATCCGGCGGACGGTTGTCGCATATTGAACTGGGAGAATTCCTACGGAGTGGGAAAGGTCCAGAACAGCAGGCATTGCTCCGTTTGATTGGGACACTCGTCGAAGTGCCGCCATACGCTTAATGCATTGCTCGGGCGGGATTTTCTATTTATGAGTTGGCAACTGTCCATCTAGCCAGTCTTGCTCCTCGGCAAGTGCGAGCCAGGCATGCGTCTGTAGCGGTTCTTCGAAGGCAGGTCCTTCGCATCGTCGGCGAGTTCACCGCAGTTGCGAGCGTTCGCTCGGTATCTGTCATGGAAGCGGCCTCAAAAATCCGATGTTGGCTTGTTTGCCGAAGTTCGACACCGACATTTCGGTGTGGCGACGCATCCTCTCGCCGGGGTTCAATACGGTCATTTTGCACCATGGCATCGCGTCCGGATCGACGGGTATTATCACCTCGTCCACACGCATCTTACGACCATCGCGCGCGATCCATTCAGAGCCAATCTCAGGTATCATCTCTCTCTCTCTCTCTCTCTCTCTAAAGTCCGAACCGAATGTGGTGTCAGGTGTGGGTAAGCCGCTCTTCAATGACCAGCGCACGGGCGTCGTATTCAAGCGCAAGGGAGCTCAGGCTGGCTATGGTTTTAGGATGTCATTCGGCCCTTTAATTGCGTGATGTTGTCAAGCTTCCTTGAGATGTCGGCACTGGGGTCACGGTCCTTTCCGAGGTCGCAGAGCGCCTCATGATGATGTCCGGGTCGGACGTCTCAACGTTTGCAGCGGAGTGCGACGAGGCGCCACCAGCCGAATGAACGAGGTCGTCTCAACCACCGTCCCAGCGGGACATCGCTGGCCCGGTGAACCGGGTCAGGAACTTGCTGATATCGATCAGGCGGCGCTGACCTGCCCCCACTCAAAGGAAGTGCCGTCAACCCAGATGCAATGAAGGATGATAGCGATCTTGCGCGCGATGGCCACCTTCGCCTTCTTCATGCCGATCCGCTTCGCGAGCTTCATCCCCCAAGCCTTGAGAGAGCACCATTTCTTCGTTCGATAAAGCAGAACGGTAGCCGCCTCGAATAGGTAGGTTCGGAGAAGCCGATCGCCCCATCGTGAGATTTTGCCATTCGTGTCGGTCTCGCCGGATTGATGACGGCGCGGCGTGAGTCCCAGATAGGCACCGACCGTGGAGGCTGATCGAAAGCGGGATGGGTCGTCGATGGTGTGGCGGAATGTCAACGCCGTCACTACGCCGACACCAGGAACCGTCATCAGGCGAAGCGTTGTTGCGTCGGACTTTGCCAACTGACGCACTTGGTTATCAAGCTTTCCTTGCTGCTGACAAACCTGTTCGTGGATCGCCAGTAGTGGCTCGATGACGGCACTGAGCTGATGCTCTCCGCCCAGCAGCTCGATAATTTTCCTTCTGAACGGAAGCGCGATGGCTCTCGGAAGCAGTAACCCGTATTCCTTGACCAAGCTGCGGACCTGGTTCTCTATGTCCATGCGAATGCTGACGAGGCGAGATCGAGCAACGAGAATGGCGCGAATTTTTTGGCTCTCCTCGCTCTTGACCTTGACTTCACGGTACCAGCCACTCCGAACCAGTTCAGCAAGGCCGCGCGCGTCATTTTGATCGCTTTTGTTCATTCGCACTGAGAGCGCCGCGTGGGCATGCCGCGCGTCGATGCAAACCACGGGGAGATCCACCCGTCGGAGTTCGTGCCATAGCCAACCCGACATCGCGCCGGTCTCGAAGCCGACGCGTTCCGCATATGGAGCTCGTTTGCGCAGCAGTTCAGTTAAGGTGTTCGGATCAGATTTTGCCTTTCCCTCGAAGACAATCTGTCCTGCCTCGTCGACAACGCACACCGAGGTTTCCTTTTGCGAGACGTCGAGCCCAACATACTGCTTCATGGTAACCCTCCGATTCGATCCTGAGTGAGGGCTCAAGATAGCGAACCTTTCTGCCGCGAGTGTCGACCGCAATTACGTCATCGTATGCAAAGTTGACCCCGTAATGGAGTTGGTCCCTGGTGCCGGACGGGTAAGCAGAGTTGGATTGACCGGGTGGCCGGGCTTTTGGAGAAAAGCCCATGCCGAGACACCGATCCCACAGCGTTGAGTTTAAGCGCCAAGTCGCTCAGGAGTTTCTGAGTGGCGAGACGCTTCACGGCCTGGCCAAGCGCCACGACCTTTCGCGTAACCTGATCCGCATCTGGGTCGAAAGTACGAGACCGGCGCGCTGGACGACGACGCGCGCGCTGCAGATCTGGTCCAGGAATACGAAGCGCGGATCGCCGCGCTCGAGCGGTTGGTCGGCCGTCAGGCGCTCGAGCTGGAGTTTTTAAAAGGAGCTCTGAAAAGCGCACCCCGGCAGAGAAGCGCGACTACATGACATGACAACTTGCCGGAAAAAGAAACCCGGGCACACGTCGGGCTTCCCCTTTCACCAAACAATGACAGGATATTTCTGCTTTGGAGCCTCTGGCAAAGGTTTGGTATTGCGCGTGTTGTCCTGAGCGACCGGTTTGGCCTCACCCGGATGTTCAGTGGGAGTGATCGGTGTATTGGACATGGTGTTTCCTTTTCGGGAACGAACCTAAAATAATTTTCTAGACGCTCGTTGGAAGTGGGGCCTATACCGCTGATCACAATGGGCGCATGCGACAACAAGGAAATATAGTTCGAAAGCAAAACTGCTTTGCCTCGCGATCACAAAGGCATTGAGACAAGAGTCTTTGCAGCTGAACGACAGCCGCCAGGCAAGTGTCACGCTGGGGGGCCGACGATCCGGCCGGATGCGCGTTGTCTACGATGGCCCAAGATCAAGCTTATTCGCGAAAAGGCAGATAGCTGCCCGCGTCTTGCTGAAAGGGCGGGCAACAAAGCTGATAGCAAATTGACGAAGACTAGGCATCAGTCCGACATATAATGACATCATCCAAGCGACGGTCATTACTACTTAGTCATCAGTTCGGTTACCTGGATATCATCCGGCGGAACGCAACCGAATTTTACAGCCTCGAGCAACGCCTCCCGTTCCGAGGACGTTGCAACGGTTTGGGCAACCAGCTTGCCTCCGGTTCGAGAGTTTAAAGTGGAACAACGGCAGGGCTGCCCCAAAAAACGCAGTTACCGATACAAACAGGGTCTCATCGCGCGGCTGATAATGTTCAATTATGTTGCCAGCGCGGACTTACACGAGGGCGCTTCGGCACGGATTTCCACGATGCGCTGACAGCGTAAGCAACTGACGCGCAGAACGTGGCGTGGGATCTCCGATCATAAGGCGGATGTGGAGCGTATTTACGCCCGCAGGCCATTTGGAAAGACTTCGGCAGTCGCACCGGAGATCCGTCCGTCGGTGAATTCTCCGACGCGGTGGTGTTGAAAGCGTTCGGCGAGGCTAGCGATCTATCAGCCCTCTCAACTCGGAGCTCGTTCACCAAGCGAAGGCCATTTCTCACGGCTGTTGCAGACTTGTTACCAAGTCACCCATTCGTCGCCCTTCCAATAACCTCGTCCCTCATGTTCGCGGAAGACGACATGCGGGTCGGCAGGCCAACTATCGTCGTGAATGACGATCCTCGCGTCCAGCGGGTAGCTGTACTGATCCGGTGTGTGCCAGCACACGTTTTCCGAACAAACGATCCCCGCCGAAGCGGTCAAGGACGTCAGGACTAGAGCGCCGGTTCCGGCAGTTAATGCCAGGATAGTTTTGCGCAGCGAAGTCATTGGACACCCTTCAGCTGATAAATGCACTGCGCCGAGCCTTCGAGAGAGTTTGCGGTTAGCGAGCTCCGAATCTGGACTTGCTAGGCTGCGTCACACTTACGGGATCTGACGCCGGAAATGAGTCGATCAACCCTTCTTCC
>NZ_BJNF01000118.1 GCF_006539545.1 Nitrobacter winogradskyi | reverse complement strand
TAGAGCTTCGCTTCTGGTTCAATCAGAAGCGGGGCTCTATGATTTTGTTTTGACGCGCTTTCGTCACGCGAACCGGTCCCCACTTCGCTCAAAAACGCTATAGCCGCTGCAATTGCGTCCGAACTCTCGTGCGCGCATTATTCGATGCCGCGTGAAAGTTTGGAAATGGCGTCGGCACTCCGATCAAGAATATGACGCCGAGGTCTATAAGGAGCCCTTAATTTCGGAGATCGAGGTCAATCCCACCTTCACTATGTCGCGCATCTGGCTGCACGCTCGGCGTCGACCATAAAATCGCGGGTGATCGGCACCGCTCCACGGTTTATCGATAGCAGCATTTGAAACACCATATGCGACCCATGCAAGAATTCCAGTTCGACGGCGGCTAGATAGAATTCCCACATTCGGCAAAATCGCTCATCGTAGATCGCCGCTGCCTTGGCTCGGCTGTTGGTAAAACGCTCTCGCCAGTGCTTCACAGGGTAGCGGTAGTGCAACCGCAGGACCTCAACGTCATCGCACCATAGTCCGCAACGTTCGGTGGCGGCGAATGTTTCCGACAGGGCAGGCACATAGGCGCCCGGAAAAATGTACTTGCGGATGAACGGCCCCGTTGTGCCCGGCTGCGACATGCGCCCGATGCAGTGAATGAATGCGTAGCCGTCGGCCTTTAGCAGCTCACGAATCTTGCGAAAATACTCGTCGAAATGTCCAATTCCGACATGCTCCATCATGCCAACCGAAACCACGCGGTCGAATTATCCGGTCAGATTGCGGTAGTCCAACTCGCGAAACTCGACACGATCGGAAACCCCGGCGACCTCGGCGTAGCCCCGCGCCGCCTTGATCTGCTCCGGCGAGACGTTGATCGCGGTGACATGGGCGCCCGTCTCACGCGCCAGATGAATGACAAAGCCACCCCAGCCGGAGCCGATCTCCGCTACCGTCATGCCGGGTTTTAATTGTAATTTCGCGGTGGCTTGAATCAGCTTGTTGTATTGCGCCTGTTCGAGCGTATCATGTTCGGGATTGCGAAAATAGGCGCATGAGTATTGCATCTGATCGTCGAGAAATGGACGATAAAGTTCGGTCGAGATGTCGTAGTGATGGCGCGCATGCGCAGCCGCGATCCCGATCGGGTTGGCCTGATGCCAGCGTCGCAAGCCGCGCCAGACTCGCCGCATCAGTTTCTGTGAGCCATACGAATACAGCGCCGTGCGATTGACCGAGAACAGAAGCAAGAAGTCGTGGATCTGGGCGTCGTTCTCCAGCGTCAGTGTTCCATCCATATAAGCTTCGGCAGCGTAGAGCTCAGGATTGATGAGCAACTTCATGTACAAACTACGATTGTGCAGGCGGATGGAGACATCGGGTCCGGGCAATCGATTGCCAAAAACGTGCACCTTGCCGCCGACATCGCGGACTCGTAGGGTACCTTGGCGGACAAAGCGCCTCAAGAGATTGGATAGAAACCACACCCGACAATCTTCTCTGTTGTTCAAATCCTATAGCAACAGATCGCAATGTCCGTTTTTTTGCATTAGCTAAATATGATATCGCAGCACGAAGTAGAATATTCTCGAAGGCGTACGAGCCCCTGCCGAGCGGTTCTAAACTTGATCTCGTCAATGACATCGTGTCAACTTATCAAGGCTAGTGCCCGTACAAGGACCGCGCAACATACCTGATGCTCGTTTCTTCCAATGCGCCGGACCTTTCTCTCTTGCTGAGATTGCAGAGCGTATCGGAGCGAATCTGGAAGATGCTGCAAAGGGCAATCTAATTATTACGGATGTAGCGACGCTCGAAGATGCCGAAATCACGCACCTCAGCCCGTTTGTAGACCCTCGATATTATTCGTCTTACTTAGCTACAGCGGCCGGCGCGGTGCTTACCACTCGGCACTTGAGCGAGAAAATTCCCCGGTTAGATATTGGTTTGATATTTTCCGAGACCGCGCGCCTGCACTACGCTTCTGTAGCGCGGCTATTCTATCCTGAGGCAGTGCGAGGCTGCACCATCGGGAAGTTAGTCGCGGTGAGCGATAACGCGATAGTCGGCGCCGATTGCGAGATCGAGCTGAGCGCCGTCTTAGGTAGAGGTGTTGTAGTGGGGTCCCGCTGCCGGATCGGCTGCAATACTGTGATCGGGCAAGGCGTCATACTTGGCGATGGTTGTATTGTAGGTGATTGCGCTTCAGTTAGCCACGCGCTCATAGGCAATGGTGTGGAAATCTTTGCGGGCGCGAGAATTGGCACAGCCGGTTTCGGGTTTAGTCCAGGAGCGCGTGGGCCAATCCGCACACCGCAACTTGGTCGCGTCGTGATTGGAGACAATGTCGAAATCGGTGCTAACACTACAATCGACCGAGGCGCGCTCGGCGACACCGTCATTGGTTCGGGCACTGTGATCGATAACTTGGTGCAGATTGGTCATAATGTAAGAATCGGTATCTCCTGCGTGATAGCGGCTCAAGTCGGCATTGCTGGCAGCGCTATCCTCGGTGACGACGTTATGATTGGAGGACAAGCAGCGATAGCGGATCATATCGTGATTGGATCCGGCGCGCGCGTCGCGGCGTGTAGCGGTGTGATGCGCGACGTGCCCCCTCTCACCACGGTTGGCGGCGCGCCGGCTGTACCAATCCGGCAATTTCACCGACAGACTACAGCCCTGAGACGTGCAAAGTTTAATCGAAGCGATAACGCCCCAAAATAGTTGTTCCTGTCGCAAACGCGATCCGGCTAACGCTTGATTGAGCATCGGACGCGCCGACGCATTATCTACGATCCGATCCTGGGCGGACGGCATCATCAATATGCCGGGAATGATTTGCGATAACGACACAAGCCTAGCCACTGGACGGCTTTTGCTCCGCCTGCGCGACCATCTTGCCGATGCCACATGACCTAATTTGTCACAGCCGTGCACATGCTCCTCAACGCCAAATCGCCCGGCCGCGTATGTATCTTTGAGACTGCCCTCTCGGCTCCGCACCCAAGGTTTGTCGCATTTGACCAATCGCATCGATGTTGAGTTGGGGGCGCGGCTGTTCCGGCATTTGGCGGCGTTGCCAATCGCATATTTTAAGGCGCGCCGCATCGGCGACTCTGTTGCCGGGTGCGCGAGTTGGAGAACATCCGTAAGCTCTTCTGAAAATCGTCGTGCGATGCGTCCTTTCGAGCCAAGATGCGATCCGTATACTCAATGAAGGTAGTGATCTGGTGGATGAAGCCTGCATTTTACGTCCTATGTGTCTGTGGCTGGATCATAACTTAAGCAGATCCTCCTGTGAGAGATCGCCGAATGGGTCTGGGGTCGCCCGCCTAGCAACGAACAGCCCAATCACGCGGACCTGCGGCGCGTGCTCCAGAATGATCTCCTTCACGGCTTTAAAATGAGAGCCAGTCGTGAGAACATCGTCAAAATACCGACGATACCTCGTAAGTTTGAAAGCTGAGTTTCCGCGATCCTGTAGTTTTTTTAAGCTCGGCTGGCGATTTCCTGTTACCGCCCTTGAACGTATCCGTGGAGGCGACCTGCTCGACCAGCTCGTGGACATGCCAGTTCGCGCATACGAGACTCAGCGGCGTGGCCGCTCGGGAGGTGCTTTCGATGGTGCTGGCCTCATCAATGAGTTTGGTACGAAAGCGTCTATATTCTAGCTCGTTTTTGTTGTGCGCCGATCGGATCACATTCTTTGTGGTGTAAGCAGCAGCGATCTGAGCCTGAAGGCCGAGGGTTTCGGCTAGAATGCCCATGATTGTTTGCTGAGTGTCATCCAACTTCTGATCCATGATCGCCATGAGTTGCATCATGCGAATCTGATTTCTAGTATGGCCTCCAGCTTGAGGTCTACAGCCTCGAGCAAGCGTTTCGGTCGCGCTCGACCGCTTCATCATATCAAGAATGGTGCTCGTCAGCGCAGTAGCGGCGATCGCAATAGTGACGGGTTCGATCGCCTATCTAGGGCGAGTGAGCGTGGGGCGAAAGTAGCATAGCGCCCATCAAGCTCAACGTTTGGCGGCGAGAGAAGCTAGTCATTTCCCACCTCAAGCAGACAACAAGAAAATAATCACAGAGCTTACCAGCGTCGTTTGGCAATCGACAATACTGCAAAACTTGTCACCGGAGTGAGCCTAATGCGACGTTTTGGAGCACGGCAAGCGCTCTTGACCAGTTTCTGACCAATACCGGTGCGCCAGGCTCCCGTATTCCTATGCCCACGCCAAAGGCGATCGAGGAACGCGAGGCATCATGGGCTACCGATATACCGAAGGACGAGAGCGGCCTCTGGGACTGGCTTTCCGGTCTCGATGACGCTAGCCGATCGTCGCTGCTCGCGCATTGCGTCTCATACGGCGTGAATGCGTTGCACGAGAAGGTCGATCGCTATGGTGGCAGTGGCATGTCCGCCTACGGTCTACGCCAGCGGCTCGCACAGGTCGATCGGTTGGCGCGCGCGGTGAATCTCGACATGGTGGAGGCAGGCTGGCGGCCGACGGTCGATAATTATCTCGATCGCGTGACCAAGACCCGCATTCTTGAGGCCGTGCGCGAAGCCAAAGGGGAATCGTCGGCGCAACTCATCGATCACATGAAAAAGACCGACATGGCGAAGGAGGCCGAGCGCCTCCTTGACGGCACGGGCTGGCTGCCAGAGCCGCTGCGCCTCACTGAGCCGACGTTTGAATCGGCCGGCGGTGAAAGCTCGGCTGAATCGCTCCCGGACTTCCTCGCTGATGACGAAGACGAAGCCGGCGACGGCAGCGACGACGAGCAGCCCCACACGGTCGCGGCCGAATAGCCTGATCCAGCGGGGCGACTCCCGCCGTCCCGCATCCTCTTCTCATATCTTCAACCCACAGCCCGGCCTTGCGCCGGGCTTTCCATTCCTAAGGAGGACCACATGGGCCATTTCTGCACCCATTTCTCCTGCACCCTCGATGTAGGCACACCAGCCAACGTGCAGCGCGCCCTCGAAATCTTCGAGAACAGCGGGCTCCGCGACGATCCTGACTATCCGCTTTCCTCCGGCCTGTCGGTTTCAATCGACGAGGCAGGCAGCGGGACCGTGCTTTGGTTGCACCACGAGGGCGACGGAAATTCCGAATGCGTCATCGCCTTCGTTCTGCTTTGCGCCGAGGCCTTCGACCTCACGGGACTCTGGGGTTTTGAGTACGCCAATAGCTGCTCAAGGCCGACACCCGACGCCCACGGTGGAGGTGCTCACGTTCTCGACCTCGGTGCCCGCAGGTCCGTTTGCTATGTCTACACCAATGAATGGCTGGCGATCGCGCTCAATGGAGGTGATCCCGATGTCTGACATCATCAAAGCCACGGTCTATCGTCTCGATGAACTCTCGGACACAGCCAAAGCTAAGGCTCGCGACTGGTATCGGGAAGGTGCGCTCGACCATGATTGGTACGAGTTTGTCTATGAGGACTTCGAGTGCATCTGCGACATGCTCGGCGTCAGTCTCCGCAGCAAACCCGTCCGTCTTTTGGGCGGCGGCAAAAGGCAAAAGCCTTGCATCTGGTTCACAGGTTTCTGGAGCCAGGGTGATGGAGCCTGCTTCGAGGGTCAATATCGCTATGCGCCTGGTGCGGTTCGCAAGATTCGCGACTATGCGTCCAAGGATGATGAACTCCATCGCATTGCGGCGGCGTTGCAGGCGATCCAGCGCCGGAATTTCTTTCAGCTTTCCGCCAGCATCGTCCATCGCGGCAGATACCACCACGAGTACTGCATGGAAATCTCGGTCGCGCGCGACGGCCCGACCGGTCAGGACATGACTTCCGACGCTGAGAACGAGGTCGTCGAGACGCTACGCGATCTCGCCCGTTGGCTTTATCGCCAACTTGAGCGTGAGTACGATTACCAGACCTCCGACGAGATGATCGATGAAGCGATCCTGGCCAACGGCTATACCTTTACCGAGAACGGCCGACGCTTCGGTTGATCAGCGCTCCCCCGCACATTGATTGCGGCAAGTCCACAAGACACGTTCGGCGGCGGCGTTACGCCGCCTTCTGCAACTTGATGCCGGGACGCAGGCCGGCCCGCTGCGCAAGGCGCACCAGCATGCTCAGGCTGAAGCGGTCGATCTTGCCGTTCTTGATCTCGGACACCCGAGCCTGGGTAATCCCGAGCTGCTCGGCCGCTTCGGTCTGCGTCAGCCCGGACTTCTTCAGCCATTTGTTGAGGCCGGACAGCAGCTTCGCCCGCATCTCAAGCTCCGCGGCTTCCTCTGCGGGAAACAGGTCGTGGAATACGGATTTTGCCATCGTGCTCACCTGATCTGTCTAAGACGGGCTTTGGCGAGATCGATATCCCGCTTGGCCGTTGCCTGAGTCTTCTTCTGAAATGCGTGCAGCACATGCACGACATCGCCGATCGTCGCCAGGTAGATGATCCGAAATGCACCGGACGCCTGACGTATCCTGATTTCGCGAACGCCGGGACCGATGGATGGCATCGGCTTCCAGTCCGACGGATCTTCGCCGATCTGGACCTGGAACAGTTGATACCCGGCCTCTCGCCGCACGCCTGCAGGAAATGCCTCGACATCGGATCGGCGCTACCGTGCCACTTCACGTCCTTCATCATCAAAATATGCCAAAAATGGCATAGATGGTCAATGCATCTCCTGCGCGGGGGCCTGAGAGGAAGAGGCGAGCCGGGACGGAGGCGAGCTGCCGCGGGTCGAGAGAGCGTCCGGGCGGCCGATCCGTCCCCGCTCTCCCGAGGCTTCCTTCATGTCCCCTCCGTTGACGTCCGCGGCGACCGCCGCGGCTTTCCCTGCTGCTGTCGATCCGGCTCCCGCCATTGTCGAGGCCGCGCGGCTTCTTCTTCCTCACCTTGAACGCGGCCGGCGCATTGATGCGGCGATGCTGCGCGCCGCGATGGAAACGGCGTTCGGTGCGTCCGACGCCGACGGCGGGTGGGACTGGAAGACCGCCTATGACGCCTGCGAAGCGGCGACGGTCCTGTTTCTGCGAAAATTCGGCCCCGCGATGCGCGCGAAGGCCGCGTCGCCGGCCGCGATGCTGCCGATGCTCGCGAAGGTCGCGACGCTGCTGCCGACCCATACGCTTCGCTCCGAGGAAAGCGAGGCGCTTCAGCAATTCTCGACGCCGATCCCGCTCGGATATGCGGCGAGCGTCGTAGCCGCGATCACGCCGGCCGACGTCGTGCTAGAGCCGTCCGCCGGCACCGGGCTGCTCGCGATCCTCGCCGACCTGTCGCGGCGGGCGGAGGATTACTCACGGAGCAAACGTGATGGACCTTGTTACGCTCGTGACCGCGTGCGCTCTGACCGTCGATCCGAAACTGATGCATGCGCTGATCTGGCATTCGTCGGGCGGCGAACCCTGGGCGATTTCGGTGCAAAGCGAGACGAACCCGCGTGTCTATCCCGACATGCGCGACGCCATCCGGGAAGCTCACTCCGATGCATTCATGGCACCGTGCGCGTCGGTCTTGCCGGCGTTGCCGTATCACTGCAGCACGTCTCGCCTTCCGTTCTGCGACCGTGCCGCAACGCCGCGATGGCGGCGGAACACATCGCCGGACAGTCTCGGCTTGCGGCTGTGGCTGATCGGCATCGTGCTGTGGACGACAGGGCATTTCGCGGTGGTATGGGCGACGAAGCGCGACACCCAGTTTGTCGACGTGGTGCGCCGTCATCTCCGCTAAGGCCCTCATCCCACTCGACTGGCCGATGCGGAGCTGAGTTCGATCCTAGTCGTTCTAGACGTCCCGTCTGCCCCGAGTCAGAAATTCGCGATTCCACCCGAAGTGATTCGAACTTTTTCACCGCCGAGCGCCGCCGTTTCTACGCTTTTTTGCGCGCGGGCGACTTCCGGCTCTTCGCGCGGTCGTAGTTTCGGCCGTTATCGGCGGCTTTAGGTAGCAATCGGCGGTATTTGGCGCGCCATTCAGAACAAAACTGCGAAATCATATGTGATTGAGATTCCGATGTAAATTCTGAGCATACACAGGACCGTGGAGGTTCGCTGTCTCCGACAAGGAAGGGTGACGACTTTTCTCTGCGAGCTTTCGAGCCCACCAACGCGATCAGAGCATCTCAGTAACGTTCGAGCTTCTTGTCGCCTATCCTAGCGATCGTGCGCTATTGAGCGTAGTTGCGCGGCAACGTTGTCGCGATGCCTTCGAGAGTCGCATCGTTGATGACAAGATAGGCGGGCACGCCGTGCTTGCGGCCGTCTCCTGAACGCCAGGCGCGCAATTCCGATGCGCCAGGCGAAATATCTGAACTAACGCGCCGGCCGACGAGATGCTCCCGCTCGGTCAGCAGAACGGGTGTGGTGCAGGATTCAACGCCTTTCTCTGCCAATGTCGTAACCTCCAAGTTCGGCGAACCTCCATTCCGAACCCGCAATGGAGTGGCTGAAGACCTGCCGCGACGGCGCGCACGACATGGATGGATGCACTCGCCACGTCGGGCGGAGTAAGGTCGGCCACCGCGATCTCGATTCCATCACCGGCCAGACGGGCCGCCAGTTCGGCAAGATTCAGAATCGGCTCGTCATGGCTCTCCACCTCCGGTTCGTAGCTCGGCGCGCTTCGAAGAAACGCCAACTCTTCCTCTCGCTTAGGCAAATAATAACAAGCGTGGTCGAGAAACTGGCCGCAGCGTACCTCCTCCGGACGCATTGGCCGCGGCCCATTTCCCTCGCGCAGCATCTTCATCAGGCCGAAGCCCGAGACGGCTTGCTCCAGCACCGCCCCTCGGGCCGCCTGCCGGAGACAGGGATGCGCCGCTGCAGTGGCGGAGAGCCCGGGCCACGACTGTCCGTCTCCCGTGGCTGTGCACAAAACCACCGGGATCTTCCCCGCGCCCTCGAGCAGGTGAAATGCGACAGAGGCGCCAGCGGACATGAGCTCACTGGCGATGTCGCGGGTCTCGGCGTCACAGAGATTGAGCGGCAGTCGGCGCCCCGGCTCGCGGCAGAGCCACGCGACCATGACCGCGTCCCGCTCAATGAGTTCCAGAACGGCCCGCATCGTTGCACTTTCCAAGTCCGTTCCAGCGGCTAGCCCGTTCGAGGTGACCTGCGCGACGAAATCCGAAAACGCGGACGGAAATTTGTAGTACAGTTGACTGGCCAACACCCACGTCTTCGCCCCGGTCCGCAAATTGTTCGCTAACCCCCAAAAATGAGCTGCCTCGCGATCGAACGGCGCGAACGGAAAGCCTTTGGCGGCATACTGCGCCGTATCATACATTGCAACCCGACATGGATCGAGCACTTGGCCATTGAGTTCAGCCATACGGGCTTGAACCAGGGTATCAAGATCGCATCTCGAGGCGGCATATCTTTCGAAAGCCTCCCCGATCGCGCCGATCATTGCTCCCCCTTCCGCCATCCCCTTGCCAGAGGCCGGCTCCGGTAGGGTCGGATCGGTTTGAAACGCGCAGTAAGGGGCAATCTCTGCAACCGCAACAAAAGCTTTGCGTGCGAAATGCGGTAGCTCCCTGAGGACCGGTCCCACTATCGGCCCTGTTTCCGGATCGATCCAGTCCCGAAACGCGGCTCGGATTGTCTCCACGTTATGCTCGCCAGCCATGGCCGAAAGATCCGGGCGCAGCAGTGCTGGACCATCCGCTCCACAAGTCCCGCACCATGGCATCGGAACGAAACCATGGCGCGTTGAGGTCTGCCCGAGTACGTCAACGATCCGCACATGCGCGCGCAGGGACCTTTCAGCATCCGACCGGAGATAGCGCCGGACCTCCACCGCAACCGATTGCCCGAAAGGCCGCGCCAACTCCCACGGCAGAGGCGGGTAACTTGCAACCGGCAGACGATCGGCGCGCGCTACCGCCTCGGGATCAGGCGCATGCGCACGACGCCGCTGACGTGCACAGAGCCAGCAACCCGCGGTGCCTGAAAAGGAGATAGGGCCAATGCATCCCCGGGTGCCGACGATCTCCGCACCGAGAAAGGCGATTTTGATAGCGCGACAAGCGCGCTCCAGATCGACTTGCCGCCCAACCCTGACCGGGGCCAGCGCGCCTATGACAAGGTCCACATCCAGAGGTAAATCCCAATCTCCGTCGGCGCAGGCGTGCAATCGGACGATGCAATCCGGGGCTATGATTTTGATCCTGCTGCACAGAGTCTCCGGGCTGGTTGCCGCGTCGCAATTTCCCATCGACTCAAGATGCCAGATCGACAGACAAGCAATCCCCGAAAGAGCAAGTTCTTCGGCCAAGGCCGGCACCCAAGTGGCATCGCCAGCAATGAGCACGTGGCCTTCGCGTGGGCGCGGCGCCTGCGTCGCTGCACTTCCGGCATCCGCCACGCCTGCTACCCTAAGCAATTGGGTCAGTTCAGTGTAGCACGCCTCCAATCGGCCTCCATGCGGTCGCATCCCGTGGACTTCGCCAGAAGTCGGATCAGCATATCTCAGAAGCGTTTCGATCATCTCCCTGACCGTTTCGCTCCGGATCAGGATGGGGCCGGCTAGGCCGATTAGCAGAACGCCGTCCGGTTCTAAATGAATACGGTCCCGCGTGATCCGCATACCGTTCTCCGAACCGGCTCACGCCACCGCCGCCGCAGCCTCGGCCGGATCAGTCGCCGAATCTGTGCGACTGAAAGCCGCTGCCAAAAGCAACCGTTCCGCCATGTTACGCTTGGAGCTTGGGCAGGGCACTCGTCCCTCAACCCATTCCTTCGGACAAGCGCCCCCACAGACAGGAAGCATTCGGCAGCTGCTGCAGCCGAAAGCGCCGCCCTGAACTTGATCGTTGAAGCTACCAAGGAGGTCGCGCGTCGTGCCTCGCTCGCCGCTCATGACATCCCCTATGGCAAATCGGTTTGGCGTGCCGTAGCTCGGCACATAGGAGACCTCGGTGCAGTTGAAGAGCGTACCATGCGCATCGACCAGGGCCCCCTGCGGCTGCACCGCAAGGCAGACCACATGCTGCACCTTGGGGACGAGCGGCACCGGAAAGCCAAGGCGCTTCATCTCCACGAACCACGACAGTTCCATGCGGGCGTAGTCCTCCGGATCAAGGCTCCGCCGATGGGCATCATTGCCCCAGGAGTGGATCGGTGCTGTATAGAACTGGACCGCACGGTGCAGCCCCTCGTCATGCAGCCGCTGCAGCAGCCGTACAACATCGGGTGCATTCTCCCGGTCGACATTGCAGCGGACTTTGATCTCCACTGGATCGGAGCCGATCGTGTCCGCCAGGGCCACGAGGTTCGCAAGGATCTGGTTGAAAGTCGGCTTACCGGATTTCGTATGCCGTCGCCGGTCGTGGTACATCGCAGTTCCATCGAGCGACACGGTGATAGACACAACCCCGAGTGCATTCACTAGTTCAGCGCCTATCTTCCGTGACATTGCCAATCCGTTGGTAATAATGCTCGCCCGGTATTCAACATTCCTTTCTTCCGCAATTCGGCGAAGCTGGGGCGTCAGGGAGCGCATCTGCACAAGCCCGGAAAGCGGCTCGGCACCAAACCAGCAGAGGTTCAGCTCTGCAAACTTCCCGGCATCCAGTCTGTCTCGGACGTCCCGCAGAATGGCTGTCTCGTTCTCTGTGCTGAGGTTTCGTCGCTCATGCGTCTGGCCGCAATAGCCACAGCCGAGTTGGCAATGTGCGGTCGGCTGGATTACGTAATTCAGATGACTATTGGTTCGGATCGCCTCGCGATTGCGCGATAACACAGCCGCTAGTTCATCCTCCGCCTGCGGCACGAGTATCTCCGCTTCCGACAGCACGGTCCGGGTCTTGGCGTTCAGCTTCTCAAATTCGCCCAACCGCAAAGCCTGCCAGATCGATAGGGGCAACTCGAAAACGGCGCCCGTCCGGGTGGCGAGAACTACTAGGAGGGGCGCGTCATCTTCATAGAAGATGGGTGAAGCGACAACAAATGCGGACAGCTTCTGCATGATCGGACCTCATTAGCAACTAAGCGCGGATACCGACCGAACAGTGTGCGCGCATCGGAACGTCCGGCGGAATAACATTGGCTTCCGCCGGACTATGCGAACGGACTTACTTCCGGACGCCGGCTTTCGCCGCCAGCGCAGCTTCCGCACCGCCGCAGCCGCTGTTCTGGCAACCGGTATTCTGGTCCGACAGCGCCTTAAGCCGGCTCAACTGAGCCTCCGAAAGATTCGAAGCCGCTGTGCCGGTTGTCATTTGTTCTACAGCTTTACCCAAACTCAGTTTTGCACTGGAAAGCGCTTCGATAACGGAATCGAGGTCTTCGGCCATTTTGGCAATCCTTTCAAACTGAAACATGTCCGTCACATTAGGAGCCGGAGCCGAAACAAGCCGGGCGCCGTTGTGCTCTGACGGACGTTTAATTATGGACGCTTATCTATTATCGAGTTGTGATGCCCCATGATCACATTTACTGCGTTAAATGCTGAATTTAAATGTTAAATGAGTCCCCTGCGTAGGCTGTAACAATCCTTTAAATTCTAAATGACGTTCTCAACATACGCTGGAGCAATTCGAAAACGAGAATCGAGATCGACATAACCCGTTCGTTGAGCGCTCGGCGCGTTTTGTCGAGGTCGAGGCAATGACGTGCCAAGCGCGGCACATCACCTGCTTATTTGCGATGTGCGGTAGGCTGGGCTACGGCAGGCTCGGCTCAGGCGGCGTAACCCGGCGGTATTTCGGAACAGCAGGATAGGGACTTTTGCAAGACAGCAGACTGATCCATTTGAATCAGTGTCTGGGTGCCGGTCGCGCGCCGGTGACGGACGGTTACCTTTGAGATTCTGGGTCTCACTACGCTGACCAAGCGCAATGCAAATACTGTAAGCGTGAAGGCATTCATCTCAATGTGGCGGCCGAACGCGCTGGGCAAATCGCCAGGCACGATCCGTAACTGGTGCATCGAACACGGCACCGATGCTATCGCGCAAAGTGGTCCAAGCGGTTGTCAATGGCATTCCGCTTTCCCCGCTTCATCTAGATAGTCCTGTGTAATCTCCTCAACCGTCCTTATCGTCATGCCTTTTCGCGCCTTTGCGCTATTCTGATCTGCTTCGTGTGGAGTCGGCCTCATCCCAAGAGGGCGACGGCGATACAGATGGCATGGCTGCTTTGATGGTGCGTTCCCGAACCTTCTTTTCCGGCGGAAGGGATCGTTACCCGACAGGGTCGAGACGCACCGCGCGGGTCAGGGCTTCGCCTAGAGCCCGATTCCGAAAGGGGATGCCACAAGCCCTAGCGATAGTCATCAATCGACTCGCCATAATGCTCGTATGGCTGCCGTGATCGAAAGCAGGCCCATCCCTGCCATGAAGCTACTGTATCGACGATACCCCCTATTGGAGCTTGTTGTCGTGGGAAA
>NZ_BJNF01000117.1 GCF_006539545.1 Nitrobacter winogradskyi | reverse complement strand
TTCGCATCAACCCCTTGTTCCTGGCCGGTGGTTATGCCCAGTTCACCTATGGATGGAATTACTGGGGTCCGACCGGCATCTTCACGCGCGACACCCATGTCGTCGTGCGCAAGATGGAGAAGGTGGAATGGTAGGCGATGTTACGGCGTCTTGATGGGCAGCAAGGCTTGAAGCGCTGTCACATGGGGTCGGGCAAACGCCCACATTGACTCAGCGGAGTTGTCTGCTGCCGGCCTCATCCGTCGGAGTTGATATAGTTCTGGTCGAGGCACTCGTTACCAACGCAGAGCTATATCTCCCCGCGGTCAGGAGATCGTTGAGCAAGTAATGTGATTGCTCGTGTAAGGTGTCAGATTCCAGGGTTGGATAAGGTAAGCGCCCGTCCGTGAGGACGGGCGTTGCGTTTTTAAGAGGAAGCCTGATCAGTGAAGCTCCCCAGCTTCCCCATCTTTCAGGTTCTGCGATTTCTGAAATTGTCGCGCACGGGTTCGCGTCGCGGGTCGGCTGATCCTCACATCTCAGACATTATGACGTTCTCTTCGTGAGTTGACGCGTGAGCTGGCTCGCAGCAGTTATGATGCGAAGCGATCACTATGGTTCCGGCCCAACGTTTCCGGCGTTTGTCTGGCCGGATTGGCTCGGCGTTACCCGCCAGACCTTATCGCCGACATCGTCCGCCACCAGCAGCGCCCCATCGCGGGCAACGGCAACGCCTACGGGACGTCCAGCCGCACTCTCATCAGAACGCAGGAAGCCGGTCAGGATATCCCGCGGAGGTCCGGCCGGCTTGCCGTCACTGAACGGCACGAAGATCACCTTGTAACCGCTGCGCGGCACGCGGTTCCATGATCCATGTTGTCCGATGAACGCGCCGTTCTTCATTTCAGGCCCGAACAGGCTCCCGCTATTGAAAGTAAGACCAAGCGCAGCCGTATGGGAGCCAAGCGCATAGTCCGGCTTGATGGCCTTTGCGACCAGGTCGGGTCGCTGCGGTTCTATGCGATCGTCGACGTTCTGTCCGAAATAGCTGTATGGCCAGCCATAGAACGCACCGTCCTTCACTGAGGTCATGTAGTCCGGCACGAGATCGCTGCCGATCTCGTCGCGCTCGTTGACCACGACCCACAGTTCGCCGCTGTCAGGTTGCCAGGAGAGCCCGTTGGGATTGCGCAGCCCCGTCGCAAACAGGCGTTTTTGTTTTGTGGCCAAGTCGATTTCGTAGACGGCGGCGCGGCCTTCCTCGGCCTCCATGCCGTTCTCGCCGACATTGCTGTTGGAGCCGACGGTGGCATAGAGCTTCGTGCCGTCAGACGATGCGATGATATCCTTCGTCCAATGGTGGTTCAGCCCTGCGGGCAGATCGGTAATTGTTTCCGGCTTCGCGGTGATTTCCGTTGCGCCTTCCTGATAAGGAAAGGCCACGATGCCGTTGGCGTTGGCGACATAGAGCTTGCCATCGAGCAGCGCCATGCCGAAAGGTGAAAACAGTCCGGTGATGAAGGGCTGCCTTAACTCCGCTACTCCGTCGCCGTCAGCGTCGCGCAGGATGGAGATGCGATTCGCGCTGGGCGTGCTGGCGCCTGCGCTGTTCATTACGATCTTCGCCACCCAGCGGCGGATGCCCATGCTGCTTTCATCCTGGGACGGCTTGCTGCTTTCCGCGACAAGCACGTCACCGTTCGGCAGCACATGCAGCCAGCGCGGATGATCAAGTCCGTCGGCGAACTGGGACACGGCATAGCGGTGAGCGGCGGTCGGCATTTCGCCTTGCTTCCACGACTCGGCCTTGGCCTGGTTCACGGTCGGCAGAAGGCGCGGGTCCGGCGGAGGAAGTTTCGGATCAGAACCGTATTGATCCTCGAGCGCAACGGTTGCCTGTTCCTTCGACAACAGGATTACGCCCGCTCCTGCGAGGGCGGCAACGAAGGCAATGGCAAGCAAAGCAATAAGCAGTTTCTTCACGCCGGGGTGTCCTCTTTGGAGGTTCAACGCCCGCCGTCGTCGGCCGTTCCGTCGTCGGAAGACCGTTGTAAGCCACTTCGTGGCTTCTGGCGCTCCGCTGGACATGGCGCAATTATGTTGATATCAACTTTATTTCCGGGTCGGTCATCGTGAACGGGGAGGCCGCGGCGCTTAAGGGGACAACCGGCGCCGTTCCGGAAGAACGCCACGAAATAGGAAACGATGAACTGACCCGCTGTCCCGGGCGTTCCCTGAGCGACAGTTCTCAAGGAGATTCTCCATGCCCTTCATCGAAGGATTCGTGACCGCCATCCCCACCGCCAATCGCGAGAGCTTTCTCGATCATGCGAGACAGGCGGTGCGTGTCTTCCAGAGATTGGGCGCCAGCCGGATCGTGGACGCCTGGGGGGACGACGTGCCGAAAGGCGTGACTACCGACTTCTACCGCGCCGTCGAAGCGAGGGAGGACGAAACGATAGTTTTCGGCTGGATCGAATATGCCGATCGGGCGACGCGCGACGCCGCTTCGGAAAAGATGATGAACGACCCGGGCATGGCCGAGATCGGCGAGATGCCCTTCGACGGCAAGCGAATGATCTTCGGCGGCTTCGAGCCGGTCGTTGACCAGGGTAAGGGCGGCAAGGCCGGATATGTGGAGGGTTTCGTCGGGGCCGTGCCGACCGCCAACAAGGAAAAATTCATCAGCCATGCCGCGGAAGTTGCTCCGCTCTTCCTGCGCGAGGGCGCGTTGCGTGTGGTGGAAGGCTGGGCCGCTGACGTGCCGAAGGGCAAGGTCACCGACTTTTATCGCGCCGTGAAGGCGGAGGAAGACGAGACGGTCTTCTTCTCCTGGGTCGAATGGCCTGACAGGGCGACCCGCGACGCCGGCCAGGAAAAAATCTTCGCCGAGATGCAGACGCATATGAAGGACAACCCGATGCCTTTCGACGGCAGGCGGATGATCTTCGGCGGCTTCAAGGTTATCAACGAGGCGGATGCCTGAGACGGTCGCCAACCGGCAGGGCGTTCCGACCTGGTACGTTCATCACCTTATTAAGGCGCGCTTCCCGGTTTGCGCGGGGAGGGTGGAATGCCGGACCGCCTGCATCGGAACCGTGACGGGCGAAGTGCCGAATGGACGGCCCGGCTGGGAGGTCTATTTCTCCTTCGACGCCATGACCACCCTTCATTCGTGACGACCGGCGGATTCGCGCCGGTGGCGCGACCCATTATTTTCCTTCGGGTTTTCAGGAGGAAGACCGATGGCAAACGCCGAAGTCGGCGCGCGCGGACAAAAGGCCGGCGAGGAAGCGCCACCCTTCACAGAGGCAAGCTGCGGTTATTTGCCCTACTTGATATAGCGAATGTAAAGTAGGATACATTAGAAGACGGCGAGCCTTGATCACCTCCGCGCAAATGCGTGCTGCACGCGCCTTGTTCGGCATCGACCAGAAGCAATTGGCCGAGGATGTCCGGGGTTTCGCAGCGCGACGGCGACCTACCGGCCCCGGCCGATAATCCCGCCGTTCAACGGCATAAGAAGGGATGCGTATGGCTCCGGTTGAACCGACCTTTGTTGAACAATTCACCCCAAAACTTATTACGGTACTTCGAGAAGGTTATGGGTTCAAAAATTTCCGTGCTGATGTTCTAGCCGGGCTGACCGTCGCCATCGTGGCGATACCGCTCTCGATGGCGATCGCCATCGCTTCCGGAGTGAGCCCGGACCGCGGTTTGTACACCGCGGTCGTCGGTGGGTTCGTCGTCTCGCTTCTGAGCGGTAGCCGGTACCAGATCGGAGGCCCCGCAGGCGCGTTTATCGTCCTTGTGTCCGTGACCGTCGCGCTTCACGGGGTGGAAGGGCTGATCCTTGCCACCCTGCTTTCGGGTATCATCCAGCTCGTGATCGGGCTGTTCAGGCTTGGGACCTTCATCAAGTATATTCCGTTCCCGGTGACGATCGGGTTCACGGCGGGCATCTCCGTGATCATCTTTGCCAGCCAACTCACCGGGTTGCTGGGTCTCACCCTTGCGGGAAAAGAGCCGGGGGAGCTGATTCCCAAGCTGATGGCGATTGGTGAGGCGCTGCCGACCATCAGCACGGCGGCGGTGGTCGTCTCCCTGCTGTCTATCGCGGTGATCGTCGCGATACGCCGCTTCCGTCCTAACTGGCCCGCGATGTTGATTGCGGTTGGCATTGCCTCGGTTGCGGTCTGGGCGCTCGGCCTGCCGGTCGAGACGATCGGCACGCGATTTGGTGGCATACCCCAGACGTTGCCGACACCCGCGCTCCCCGCAATCTCGCTGGAGAGGATCGCGGAGGTGCTGCCCGCGGCTCTGTCCTTCGCGTTGCTGGGGTCGATCGAGAGCCTGTTATCGGCGGTGGTCGCCGACTCCATGAGCGGGCACCGACACCGCTCCAACTGCGAGCTTATGGCGCAGGGTTTCGCCAACATCGCAGCTCCGCTCTTTGGCGGATTCTGTGTAACCGGCACCATCGCCCGCACGGCGACGAATGTGCGCTCCGGGGCACACGGCCCGATCGCGGGCATGCTGCATGCGGTGTTTTTGCTGCTGTTCATGCTCATCGCCGCACCACTGGCCTGGTTCATCCCGCTGGCCGCGCTCGGAGCGGTGTTGGCCGTGGTGGCGTGGAACATGGCCGAAAGGCACGCATTCGCGATGCTTCTGCGCGCTTCGCGCAGCGACGCGGTGATATTGATGACGACGTTCCTGCTGGTGATCTTTCGCGACCTCATCGAGGGCATTCTTGTCGGCTTCGGGATCGGCGCGCTCCTGTTCCTGCATCGCATGGCGCAGTCGGTGAAAGTCGAGAATGCGCGTTCGCTGATCGATGAGAACAAGCTGGATAGCGTCAATGGTAACGGCCGCAAGCCGTATGATGCCGATCTCGACGCTGATCCCGCCGTGGCCGTTCACCGGATTTCCGGGGCGTTCTTCTTCGGGGCAGCGGCGAATGTCGGCGAGGAGCTCGACCGTCTTGACGAGCATGCGAGGGCCTATGTCATCGATTTCTCGGAAGTGTCGATGATCGACTCTTCCGGAGCGGCGACAATTGAGGGATTCATGCACAAGGCCCATGGCCGGAAAGCGCCCGTCTACATTGTCGGGGCACGTCCCGCGATCCGGCGTACGTTGTTGGTTCACGGCATAAAGCCGCCTCACGTGAGATTCCGCAACGACCTGACCGAAGCCGTCGGGGCTGCGCATAGCAGGACAGCGCCTGGCAGACGTCGCGGCGCGGATGAAGAGGAGGAGGTGGCGGCGGCGTGAGCCGCCTCCGGCCACAGCCACCGGAGCGGCGCATGTTCGCGCATGGGTGAAGGGGGATGGGGCTGCGCTTCCCCGGCTGCGGGGAAGGCAGACGGTTTCCGGTTTTAGAGCATGATCCCGACCCGAAGGACCGCGCCAGCGCAAAGTGGAAACCAGCTTTCGGATAAGATCATGCTCAAACAAAAGATGAGCGACGAGGCTGATTCAGTTGAACAGAATCTAGAGCCTCGCTTCTGATTAATCAGAAGCGAGGCTCTA
>NZ_BJNF01000116.1 GCF_006539545.1 Nitrobacter winogradskyi | reverse complement strand
CTTCGCTCGAAAACGCTATAGCCCCATGCGTCGTGACTATCCTTCTCGCTGGAAGGCGCTGCATCCAGTTGTTGGAAAGCGTTACATCCAGCGGGATCGTTGTGGGATTCGCTTCCGGGCAATGTTCGGTCCCGATAAGTCGACTGGCAGCACGATATTCGCTGCTTCGGTCGAGTCCGTCATCTATATGGGCCCTGGCGATCCTCACATATCGGCGATGGCAACAACTGACGCGTCGCTCACGCCATCACCTACCATCTTGGCTCGGTGCATCGGGGAGGGAAGCTCTGGATTCGCGGCCCGTGTGCCGGAGATGATGTCTCTCTGATCGCACGCATGCAAACGTCGCGAGACTGGGGAATGGTGCCGGCGGAGAGGATCGAACTCCCGACCTTCGGTTTACAAAACCGCTGCACTACCGCTGTGCTACGCCGGCATGTTATTGTTCTAATTCATAAATTACACTAAACCGTCATCGCAACTCTTACATGGGGTAATCATCCGGGTAACGATTGCAACTAAATGGGATCATTGCCGCTCATATAGATCGGCGGGGATCACAAATTCAAGACCGATGCAGAACGTCGGGCCGGGTGCGTTTGCATGGGACGGACGCCAAGGCTTTATCCACGCCGCTAATGTCCGAAATCAAAGAACAGATTCGGCGATCGAGCGGGCTCTAATCGTACGCGAATACGCTTTTTTCCTATCGGGGAGTACACTCAGCCGAAATTGATTCGAGGGCAAAGCAATGACACTCCGCGTTTTCAAGCAGATCGACGGCTCGCGCATCTTGGTCACGGCCGAACGTTTTCCGCAGGAACTCGATGGACGGTCGTGGCGGATTGATGTCAACGGCTATCCCGACAATGCTCTGTCGGCTCAGGTCCGACGTGACGGTCCCGTTCTTGGTCGGCTCACTGGGTCACTTCGAGTTGCCGCGCCAAGCGAGGGCTGATCACCGCAACAATGCGATCGGCGCGCCCCACACGATTGATTGCGACGGTGATGCGGGCTGGATTTCGGCTTTGATCGCGTCGATCAAGAGTGCGACGCGAGCGCCGGTAATGGTCAATCGTTCATCGGCAAGTGTGGTCTGCACGTGGCGCGTTAAATCGCGCTTGCCGTAGTTCGTTTCGAGCATGGCGCGAACCGTGTCACGTCCGACATTCTCAATCAGTTGCGATGCGAGCGACGGATAGTCCGGAACGCGAAGGTGTGCGCATTTTTCGACGATTGGAGCGATCGTGGAAATTTCTACCCCAGTTTCGGCGCGCAGCTTTATGATTTCGGCGTCGTGTTGCGATGGTGGAAGTGCCGCGATGGCCGCACATTGTTCATGGATACGCGAATAGAAGGCGACTGTTTCGTCGTTACCGCGCTGACTTTGATATGTCTGTGGCCGCTTTCGTGGCATCATCGTCTCGAAAAATATAAATACCGGCCGCTATCGCCTGTGCGTCCGAAGCGGTAGCGGCCGGTAATGTCCAGTCGCGTGCGTGCGTGGGCGCGATTATGCGGACTGGATCATTTGGGTTTGGGTTGCGGCCAAGATCGATCGCATATGGCACGCACGTAATTCTAGCTTCGCATCGTCGCCTTGCGTTTCGAGCAATTCACGCATGTATTCAAGATGCGAGCGCCCGGCCTCTTGATGTTGCTCGGTAGTCATTGTCGCTGTGGTGGTCATGTTAGTTTCCTTTTTCGCTGGTGGTGGTGATGAACCCCGGACGTGTCGCCGGATGAACGACACGTCCGGATATGAACCGATCCGCGCTCATCGGCCGCGTGGTGAGGATCGGTGCATTCAGGGTGATAGACGGACTTTTTCGGGATTTAGCTTCGCGAGCGTCACGGCAAATTTCTCGAAAGTCTTTTCGGCTTCGTTGAGGGAGTTGGTGTAACGTTCGAAGAACATCGATAGGTCTTTCGCCTCAAACGAGCGGTCTGGTGCGGTTCTCATGTGTTGGTGGATAATACAAAACAGCGTCTCGCCATTGATGGACAGGTAGGGAAGCGCGTTCTGGAAAGTTGGAATTTCTTTCCAAGGTTCTCGTTGACCTTCGTTGAAATCGAGTGCGTCGCACTTCCGAATTTTTTGGCTATTGTTGGTTGTGTATTGGCCTTTGGTGCGATCGATAAAATCCGCGTCGATGAAATATTCGAAACCATCCGGTCCGAAACAAAGAACCAATCGATGAGGATGGAATATTTTGAAGAGACGCCAGCCCGGATATGAAGGGTCATTCATGAGACCGTTATCACTAAAAATGGTCATCGCGCTGTCTCCAGATAATCATCGTACAAACGCTTAATCTGTTCATCGGTCATATCGATTGTGACATGTGGCATGTTACCGAATAGCGCTGTTTCAACATTGCGGCTCAGTGCAGGCGGGCCATGGTCGTCAAGCAACCGCGCATATGGACGTGCATCAATTTCGATATCGTCATCATGTTGCGCCCTGCATCGTTCAAACCAATCATCGTATCGTGCCTGCCATCGTTCATAGTGTGTGCGGTCATCTGATGACAAAGCGTCCAGTCGTGCGGCGAGACTGTGCGGCGGTCGTATTGCGAGCAGCAAAGTCGCAAGTCTGTTTCGGTCGCGCTCTGTAACGATAGCCATTATTTTTGCGCGGCGATCATCGCCTCTAGTTCGGTCAAGCGTGCACGTAATTCTTCGACGGTTTCGATTGATGCGAGCTTTTCCAATCCCGCTGAGATAGTGCGAAGTTCATCCGCGCCGATCTCAGCATTTTCAAAGGCGTCCCGAATATCGGCCGGTTCACTTCCATGGAGTTCGATCAAACGTGCCGGAACCACCATCTTAATTACAAGCTGAATAGCCCAAGCCTGTTTTTCGTCGATTGCGATGGCTAATTCAGCTATGGCGCGCGGCCCGAGGGCGCGAATTTGTTTCGCTAGTTCGGATGAAATTTTGTTCTTGCTACCGATAGGTCTACCGGGCCCGCGCAACCACCGCCCTTTGTCGTCACGAGCACCGTTAGAAATAACGCTGTTTATGGGCGTGACGTTGCTCATGATCAAATCCACCGTACTGTCGTCGCGTTGAGCGCGTACAGCCAACTTGCCAACGCCTGCACGTCCGTCAATGAAGCATTTCCACGGCGCACAGGTTTCGGCATGCCGTGCGCTGTACGCCAAAAATATAACGTTGCGTTGGTGGCCCGCAGTGTTGCGCGCAATGTCGGAGCGTCGATTGTTGGTGACGCTGCACGCAATATGACACATGCCGGTAGCTGCGGGCCGCGCAAACGCATTAGTTTGGCTTCGTGGTCAACATTGCGAACGCTTCGTCCGAACTACATTCACATGCGACCGCTAGCCATGTGATTACATCGCGACAAATCTGAATTGCTTCATGGACGAGTTTCGCATTCTGTCGCATTGTCGCGACATAGGCGGTTGCGTCGGCCATCATGGCATCGGTATCGACGGCCATGCTCACAGGATTTGTCGCTGTTTCGCGCACAGGGAATTTTGCGGCGAGACCTTCGCGCGCGGCATATCGGAGCGCAACAAATCGATCGAGCGCGATCGTTGCCACGTCGTCCGGAAGGGTTGAAAGCGCGCCCGCCGCAACAAGTCCCGACATTTGTTCGAGACCAAACGTCGTCGCCATTTCCATTTGGTCCGCCGCGATCTCGTCGTCATACAATCTCACTGCGCGGTCGCGGATTGGTCGCGTTGCCGGTGTTTCGGGCAGTGGCGTTTCAAGTTCGATGCGAACGGTTTCGTTGCCTTTATGATATTCACCGATGGTCTTACGGAACGTGTTGAATGGCCCGCGCACCATCGCGGGCAAGGCCAGCCGCAGATGCTTGTTCAGGGCTAGAGGGGAGTACGTCTCGGTTGCCTCAGCGATCGTCGCATTACCGCCCGCGACGGCGACGTATAGCCCTGCGGCTGGCCCAGCGAGAATGGTATCTTTGGCGAAATTGGCGCGAATGAAAAACGCCGCGCGCTTCTCAGTTCGGGTGTCAAGGAGGCTATGAACAATTCCGTGGCCGGTGTCGGTGGTGCCGGTCTGAAACGTCGGCTGTGGTTGCTGTTGCATTTGAAATCCCGCGAATATGACTTGATCGGATCGGCGCTCGATCCATGAGCGCATCGAGTCATATTCGCGGGCCGCGTGCAAGTATTACGTTCAATATATGCTGTTGTATTTACTTGGATATTAACAACATCAATTCGCGATATCAATTGTAATATAATAAATACTACGAACGCATGACCATCAATACGTCAAATTCAAAGATGACCGCTTGACCATCGCGACGATGAACGCAATCAATATGCAATTTTCATAGAGCAGCAAATCAGCGAATTGACGCGTGATGATGCGATTGCGCTTTAATTATAGTGTTTGCGCGTTGATGGTGATCGATGGGTATTAGCTGGGGTAATTGCGATGGTGTTCGCGTGGTCGCGACATCGATCACGGTGCAGTGGCGACATGGGGGACGGGCGATGAATACTTGCCCGATGGTCAAGCGATGATCCGGACGGGCAGGCACGTCACAAGGTCACAACGTCACAAGGTTTTCCATACTCCCCGTATGGGCACGGTGCGCGGGCCGTACATGGCTTCCATAAAATTACATAACGCCATTCCCTATCTTCTCTCTCCATCTTCTATTTGGTTATGACGTTGTGACGTAGGGTGCGGAAAGCCTTTCAAAATAAAGGTTTTCTAACGTCACAAGGGTTATGACGTGTCGTGACGAAACCCCGTCCACGTGACGCGTCGAAAAATATGCAAATTACATAACTTTCCGCCGTCACGTGGACGGCACACACGCGGCACGACGCGCGGGCAAGCTGTGCCGTCCAAACCGGGCGCATTCAACCGTTTGTCGGTCGGAATGGCACAACGTTGGATGGCTGGTGCGTTGGATCGCCGTACCCCTGATCAACGGGATAGTCACTCGGCTTTACGTTGCGATCACCTTTGAACCAAAGCACGGCGCGCTTTTCCGGATGATCCTGAAAATATGCACGTCCAGCGCGATCAACCTTGCGGTAGCCGAGGTCAGCAATCGCCTTTCCGATGTCCTGTTGACGCGGTGTTGTTCTGCCCGGCCGATATTTCGTCCAATCCCGTTCGACAGCAACGGAGTTCGCCCAACCGTGCCGGAAGCCGTTTTGTTCATCATCGATCATTCGTTGAATGGTCTTTGCGATGTCGTTCTGCCCTTCCTGCAATGCTTCCGGCTTGCTTGTCGTGTCCGGTGCGCGCATCGGGATTGCGCCGCGTTCGATGGCGCGTTGTTGCAGCCAATAAACCACATACGCTGCACCGTCCGCCTTGATCCAATCGAACAAGTGTTTGAAGTAGGAATCATTCATGCCACGTCGGATAAGGTCGTCAAGCGATTGCAATGCGCTGAAAAATACCGCGTAACGCCGCCCGTTCTTACTGATCGGAATTGCATCTTTGTGGTTCGAAAAGAATAGCCAATTAGCGAAGTTGTCTTCCATCGCTTGATCGGCACCTTTCCCCTGTATTTCCGATCTTTCTTCACTGATTATGGGCTTGAGAGTTTCGACAAGATCACGCTTATCATCAGTCTTGATTTCATCAGCAATGATAAAAAGCTTTTCGCGCATCCACGCATTAAACTTCGTTCCGCTTTCTAGCAATTCCTTGGTTTTCGGTTGATGTACGTAATTTTCGCCTAAGCCATGTTGCATGATCAACTTGAAAAGGTTTTTGCCGATACCTTCTGTTGATTGGATTAGCGGAGCCCACGGGATTTTGAAGCCGGGAAATTTGATGTTGTGCGCACAATAGTCGAGGATGATATTGCGATCGTTTTCATCCGGGATCATCGCGCAAAGGTGGTTGAGAAATGGCGAGATATCGCCCGGACGTGCATCAATGCTCGCGGGCTTGTATGTGTTGATGCCAAGTCGTCCCAATGCGTCGATGATTAGTTCGCCATGCGGTCGCGTCGGCAAAAACCTAGTGTGATGAACTTTTTGGATTTGCCATAGCGTTGATCGTGTCGCGGCTTTCCATGGTTCATCGGTCGATTTTCCGACGCTATCAACGATAAATTTTTTACCGCCATATGCGCCGTTGAATTGCGTCGCATTCATAAAACCATCCCGCGTTAGGATTTGACCGCGACTGGTGACGAAATAGCAGCCTTTGAACCATTCGCGCTGCTCGCTATCCGTAAGTATCTCGCCAGTTGGGACAGGGATTGACTGCTGTTGTTCATGCGGCATCGGTGGTGTGTTGGGCGATTGTTGAGCCGGTCGCCCAAGATGGAAACTTGCCTTGAGCGACGGCAATTTATTGAGTAGAGAATTCCAACCAATTTCAGTGTTGCGGACGCTTGCCCATGCTTTCAAGTTTTCGGCTACGTCGTTGCCGTTGCCAATCGTGTATTGAGCGCACCATTGTAGCCATTCGTCCCTGATCCCGTCCGGATCACCATGCAACCATGCGGCTTGTTTCCACGCGCTTGAAAAGCTGATCCATTCGCCTCGATCCATCGCGTTCGGATCGGCATGCCGCAACGCTTCGGATGCCCATTGTTTCGATGGTGCTGATAATGACGGTTCGCCTAGCGGATGTCGCCCGCCTGATCCATCAATGACATTGACGCCAGCAAGAGCGATTTCGAGAAAGCCCGGATCGATTGGCATTCCGTATCCGGCAAGTGACCAACATGTGATCAGGTGCGGCTTTTCCTTTAAATGGAGTGTGCCGGGCAAGCGCAACACGCGCGACGGATCGATGATAGTTCGGTCACTGTCGAATACGGCGCGCAATTTTCGTTGCAAAAGTGTGAATTTGTCGCGGTCGTTATGCGGCGTTGTGATCCAGTAGACATGCCAGCGTCCCGGCGATGACTGAACCGCGAATGACGGCGCGGGATTGAATTGGGTAGCGCGTTCGTAATTTTGTTGGGCGCTCAGATTGTCTAAATCTATCGCTTGGCATCGGATGGTCGTTACGTTGGCGATTTCACGGCCGATACCGTCCATGGCGTTGATCGCGACAAAGCAGCCATATCCGAGAGCCTGCCATGCGATGATTTCCGGCCAGATATCAAATAGCCTGCCACGACGCGGGATTGCTGCAAGGTCTTTGCGTTGATCGTGTATCAAACGTATGTCGATAATCGCGGTGTTCGCGTCTTGCTGCGTGAGCGCGCTGATGAATGCGAACGCTTGCGCGAATTCCTGCCGTGGTTGTCCACTGTCAAAAGCCGAGAATTGCAGCTTGCCAGTACTCAGCGCGACAAACTTGAAATCAACCGGAAGATATGCGAAGGTCATTGAAGCGTTCTTTCGTGGTTGGTAGAGCGCAACGTTATTGTGAGGGCCATCCGACAGCGAACCGGATGGCCCTTTTTTCTTTGCCTGCTAGGCGGCGTTGGCGCGGTCGCTAATGAATCTTTCGAGGTCGCACCGTCGCCAGTAGTACCGACCATGGATCGTGATAGGCGTAGGAAAGCCGTCGAGCGGGCCGTAGTCGTGATGTGCATCGCGACGGCCATTTATCCAGCGGAACAGCGTCTTTCGGCTGATCCCAAGTAAATTTGTCGCAATGACGGAATTGATGAGGGCAGATGCGGGGCCGCTGTCGAAGGTCGCAATGCGCAGCTTGTCAACGATCGATGCGAGCGGTGCTTTCACAAAAGAAAACATGAGGTCACTCCGGAGTTGTGCAGGGTCTAACGAGGTCCTCAGTTTCTCACAGAGTTTGCGCCGCTCAAAAAATCTGAGGTCCTGCTAGTCGAGTTAGATTTTCATCAGCGACAATGCGGATAATCACCCGCACAGCGACGAGGTTCACCCGCATAGCAACGAAGTTCATCCGCGTTGCCGCGATGATCAACGATGTGCGTCGGTGCCTATGGTGCCAGGGCGTTTCTCGCCGTCCGGGTTATCCACGGCCTTTTTGTTGTGCGCATTTCCCCGTTAGGGTACCCGTGTGTTGCAAGCTAGCACAAAAGCCAACAAAATAAGGGCAGAAGACGCGGCCGGCGTCAAATATAGTAACCGATGCTCACCAATTTGGGGATGGCGTGCGGGTGCGCTTGACGCTGAGCGGCCAAATCACATGCTGCTTTTACGGCCGCTGCACAGCCCTCACAGCAGCATAGGAGAGCGTCCGCTATGCCCGGCACGGCATAGGCGAGTTATGCCTATGCGCTCCCGATGTTCGTCTACGCGCTCATCGATGTTGAGGCGCTGACGTGACCGGGAATAAATCCGGAGAACCGACATTCGGCGGTGCAGCGGCTCATTGGCCGGGATTTGCAGGTTGCGCTCGAAC
>NZ_BJNF01000115.1 GCF_006539545.1 Nitrobacter winogradskyi | reverse complement strand
CTTATGTCGAACAATGGCTCGCCCCATCGTTGCAACCGGGCGACACCGTCATCATGGACAACTTGCCAGCTCACAAGGTCCATGGCGTTCGAGAGGCCATTCAGACGGCCGGAGCAATCCTGCTCTATCTCCCGCCCTACAGTCCGGACTTTAACCCGATCGAGATGGCCTTCGCTAAATTGAAGGCGCTGTTGCGCGCCGCTGCCGCGCGCACCATGCCAGATCTCTGGCAAGCAATCGCCAACGCTCTCAAACGCTTCTCGCCCGATGAATGTCAAAATTATCTCGCCGCCGCAGGATACGACGCAACCTGATCGGAAAATGCTCTAATCTCCTAAGTTTGCAAAGGCGCGGTTTCGCAGATCGCGTGTTTCGCGCAAACCAACGTTGCCGACGCCGGATTACGCTCAAGGTAAGCGTCGTGAAAACGGCTCACCTACTTGGAGCAGTCTGGAATTTTGCTCAGGTCGCTTTCAGCTTCAGTTCTAGATGTATAAGGACTCCTCCCGACGGCCTTCGTTTTTCCTCTTGTTTTCGGTTTCAAGCTTGTGATCTCACACCTCTCTGTTGAGGGGTCTTGCACGATATACCAAGTGCCGGCCAAGCCAGTTGTGCTCGATGACTTTGGTGAAGTGCTCGGGGACATCTGAGCGAGGGCAGGCAACGCCAACGTAGAGGCGATCAGACTCGCCAATGCGAGTTTTAGTTTCATTTCTGATTTCCTGTGCATGCAACTCTCGAAACTGTCGATGTAAACCACAACACTATCATTGTGGCGTTCGCGAGATCAGCACGCCGTTCGCGTTTGATGTAGAATAGTGCCTGATAACGCGGGCAGTTGTGAGCGAGTACCGCGTTATTTCGGATCATTTAATCTTGACGGCTTCGAAATGCAGTCTTTGAAGCTCGCCTGGACGATGGAAAATACGGTTACACGCACATTTAAAGGACTGCGGGAGATGCCAGAACAAATTGAGCGGGCGATAATCCAATCGACATGAACAAAGGCCCCGTCGGAATGTGGGGTGGGCCGACAAGGCCTGTCGTTCGGACGGGAATTGTTGATACCCGTTCGGTCAAATTACACGCAAAATTGGATACTCGACGACTGGCGCCGCAAACAGGACGACCTGCCTGGCCGGCCTGAAGCGATTCGGAGGTTGGTTGAGTTGGGGTTGAAAGCTAAGAACCGATGATTGGAATCCATGTCGGAAGCTCAATCCGGCAGATCTCCATGCCCAACTCGCTGCTATCGCTATCCCTAAATGCAGAGCCGCTGTTATTAACGCAAGAGTAAGTAAACCCTTTCGACTCCAGTTGAATGTGGAACTCGCCGCTGGATGGTCCGTTGGTGTTTTTCAATCCAAGGAAGGACGGGAGACACCGATGAGGATCAAAAACGCATTTTCAATAGCAGCTGCTGCAGCCACGGTGGCCCTGTTCGCCATGCCGCATCAAGCGCATGCCCAAGGTGTCTTCAACGGTATGGAGCGCGGTGCCAACCAAGGCGCGTACGAGGGTAGCCGTGCTGCGGGGCCGGTAGGCGGCATAGTTGGCGGAGCGGTCGGTGCCGGCGTAGGTGGTGCTGCAGGTGCAGTCGGTGGCTTATTTGGCGCTCCGAACCAAGGATACTATTATAATCAGGGATACTACAATCAGGGACAATATTATCCGAACCAGGGACCGTACTATGGTCAAGGACAATACTATCCAAATCAACGACCCTACTACGGACACCATCATAGCAATCGGTGCCACGGTTATTGGAAAAAAGGGAAGTACCACTGCTATCGTCACCGACATTGAGGCATCCATCTCCAACGCGTCCAGTTTTGCACGCATGGCAGTGAATAGCGCGCTGAAGAATGATCTGCCGCAACCACCAGGATATTTCCACCGATAAGCCTCGGCGGCCTAAGTGTCTGCGCCTACCTTTACCAGCGGCTGGACTGTTTCGCCTTCGGTGAGCATAAAGTGGACAGGAGGGCGATCGACAGTCAGTTGGATAAGATTAGCTGGCTTGAGCCTCTCCCGTTGACCATGGCTACGAGCTGAGAAAGCGAGAGCGCGAAGCGAAGAAGCTTGCGAGGCCTCGCTTACTCGGATCGTAGTGATTGACTCACACTTCACGGCGCAAACTCGTATACCTAGCTGTTTGATCTCGGACTTTGATGGTGCAATCCTCTCTCCGGAATGGAAGGATGCACCATGGGTCAAATTCTACACGGGAGCGCCACGACGACAGAGGCGATCCGTCGCAGCGATACAAAATAGTGAAGAGAGCCTGAGAGCGCTGTCGAAGCGTTACGGGATCAACCAGAAGACAGTGGCCAAGTGGAAGAAGCGCACCTCGGTAGCCGATCTTCCGACCGGCCCGAAAGAGCCGCATTCAACGGTGCTGTCGCTTGAGGAGGAAGCGATCATCGTCGCCTTCCGCAAGCACACGCTGCTGCCGCTCGATGATTGCCTCTATGCGCTCCAGGCGACGATCCCGCACCTGTCGCGCTCGTCACTGCATCGCTGCCTGGGCCGTCACGGGATCAGCCGGCTTCCCGATGTCGAAGGCGACAAGGAGCCGAAGAAGAAGTTCAAGGCCTACCCGATCGGCTACCTCCACATTGACATTGCCGAGGTGCAGACGGCCGAAGGCAAGCTGTATCTCTTTGTAGCGATTGACCGCACGTCCAAGTTCGCCTTCGCTGAGCTCTATGCCAAAGCCGGTAAGATGAATGCAGCCCAGTTCCTGCGCAATCTCATCGCAGCCGTTCCCTACACCATCCATACGGTGCTGACCGACAACGGCATCCAGTTCACCAATCAGGCCCGTCACAAATATGCCTTCCGCCACATCTTCGATCGGGTCGACCACGACCAGTTGAGGCGGCACCTCGCCGACTTCATCAACGCCTATAATTTCGGGCGAAGATTGAAAACCCTCAAGGGCCTCACGCCCTATGAGTTCATCTGTAAACGCTGGACCTCAGAGCCGGATCGATTCATCATAAACCCAATCCATCAAATGCCGGGACTGAACACCTAGCCTTCACCCATTTTGGTCGTATGGCCGCCGTCCAGCAAGTTAAAAGCGATATCCACGGCTCGCACATCCGGCCATAAACCGCCTTTGGCCGCGGCATCAGGCCGTCCTTAATCATCCGATCGAACGTGCTTGGTGATATCCCGACATAGCTGGCAGCCAACGTGCGCGACAGGCCACGAGGAGGCCAGTAGGGAGGGCGGCTATTTGGTTGTCTTTCATTTTCGCTCCATCTCCGACTCGCCAACAACTACAATATATCGGCGGTCAGAACGACCGCCGGGGTTGCCGTGGGGCAATCAGGCAGTTGTTTTGAGATTGGGTTGAAGGCGAAGGGAAAATGAGCGACGTTCCTATCCGCAGAACTGAGGATGATCGCAACCTCATCGGCCTGGTTTTTAGCGTACATCCGGCTCGGCTCAATGACCAACTACCCGTAGGTTGTCAGCCGCCTCCTTGCCTCGGTTCGAGACGACCTCGTAGCTCACCTTGTCGCCCTCGTTGAGCGAATGAAGTCCCGCTCTCTCCACGGCTGAGAAATAGACGAACACGTCTTTGCCGCCGCTTTCAGGTTCAATGAACCCATAGCCCTTTGTCGCGTTGAACCACTTCACAGTACCAATTTCCACTGACCGTACTCCTCGCGTACATTCGCCGAATAAATCAACGAAGGCGTAAGCCTGCAATAAATTATGCTCTCTTAGGTCTTCTCTCGAATAGAAAAGCTACGTCGGATTTCGTATGCTTCGCCGCTAAAGCCCAGCAGCCAAGCCGCGGCAAAGAACCTCACCGCCTTGCTGACTTTTAAGCGTAGGCTCTCCCAATGTACGAGCGCGCGATGCTTGAACGTCATTTGGCGCAAGCCGAGGGACACGTCGCCTTGGGTGAGCGGCACATTACTCGGCAAACCGAAATCGTCGTCGAACTCGAACGCGACGGGATGAAGCGGTCGCTCAGCAGGCCCGTGCCCTGCTCAAGACCTTTGTGACGACCCAAGCGACGCACGTGGCGGATCGCGATCGCCTCCGCGCAGAGCTAACAGCGCTCGCTTGAAGGCTTTGGAACAGAATACACTTCCACGCCTTGAACTGCAGCCACAAGGGAGGAGCGTAACATTGGGCTCGGCCAACTACCAAGTCACTGAAAAGGGCAAGTCATGGACCGTGCTTCATGATGGAAAGGCAGACGGCGAATATGCCCACCAAAGAGGCCGCGTTCGAAGCTGCGGTAGCCGCGGCATCGGTCGCGATTAAGCAAGGCCACGCAGTTCGCGTAAGTGCACCGGAAAGCAGCGACCCTGATATAGAGCCCCCGCCCGGCCGAGCTGGTGGCGCCAACATCGGGAGATGGGGGAACTCGCCTGAGTTGCAGCCGCCGAAGTAAGGGCCGCGCTCCCAGCTTCACATCACGTCATGAGGCCGTCCGGCGACACTGCCCCGCCGATCGTAAAGGAACGACAGACTGATCGGCGAATTGGTCTCACAAGTAATATGCAAAGGAGCGCCTTTTATGACCGATCCAGAAACCCGACCCAGCGTGGGCAAAGATGTGGGCCAGGACCCGCACGGCGACCATCCGCCCCCGGCTCCCGATAATATGCGTCCCTCAAGCAACTCGGTTCGGGGTGATACACCGAACCCTGATCCTGGATATCCCGATCAGAGGTCTATGAACCAGAACAATCCCGACCAGCAGCAGAACCGAGGCGAAAGGCCGCGCGTACTGCAAGAGCAGGATGAAGGCTCCCGAAAGGACGAAATTAGGAAGGGTGTAGAGGAAGACAATCCGGACAACAAACCTGAGGGGCAGGAAAAGGTCGGATACAGCGGCGGCACCTGATCGCCCTTCACGAACAGTCCCTAGCTTCCTGGGCATCTTCAAGATGCCCGCCTGTCCTATGTCGGCGGGCGGGCCTAAACCAAGTCGGCACTGCACAACCGCCGCTTCATAGTCAAATCCGTCATTAGCTTGGCTCGCCTCCCACGCCGCGCTGCCATTCGATCAGCAAGGTCGTGGGGCATTTTCGCCCTGCTATGTCCTACGAGCCTCTAGTTCTGACGATCACGCAATCCCTTAATTCCCTTCTCTGCGCAATGTTCGCAGCAGTAGAATTTGCCGGCCGATTCAAGCCCGTGCCCTACGATTCGAATGCCGCAATGCCCGCACACCGGAGCTAGAGCTGAATCGCACATTCGAAACTGTCGTAGGTGTGGGTTTTACCACCCATGGTAACTTGGAATGCCTTATCGTAGTTATTTCCGCAGGTTTCACACTGAGACATACTCACTCTCCCAAATCCGAGTACTGGCGTTCAGTCAATCGCCGCTGATAGGGATCTGTTCCATACGATGCTTAGGGGCTCCTCCCCGCAGGCGGGGCTTAATACCCAGACGCGCGTGGTAATCGGGAACTCATCCCCACCTCAGGCCACTATGGAGCCCCGGATGGTTCCTTTCGGGTACCGATTGGCATCACTCAACCTTGCCCGCCTCACCGGCGAGTTTTTCTTTTGAAACCTCCTCTCCGCCGCCTCAATAATTATCCGGACCGGTTGATCGCTTGGTACGGCCGTTCCTGGTCCCGAAAGGCCCGCTTCTCCACCAACTCCAGCGGCCTTTCGTTGTCGGATCCAGAAGGCCATGCGTTGGTCTTGGGCTAGTCTTAGGAACGCCGCTCTGCTCTGTGTATTGAATCACCGGAACGGGAGCTTTGCATCCATGACCCCCGAACCCAAATTGGCCCGCTCCGACCCTCCGTCCGGCGGGCCAATTTGCGGTCCCTCTCAGTTTTCCGCCTTTCCTATGAGCTGCGCAGGCAATACTTCGCGGAAAACGTCGGCGCTGTGGCTTTCAGCCGTACAGGCGATCTGGCCATCGGTGAATTTGCGGACGCGGTGGTGTTGAAGGCGTTTGGCGAAGTGCCGAGCGATCTATCAGCGCTCTGAGCGGCGTTCGGGATCTAACTGCCTCGTTCAAATTCTTTAACAGTATCGAGGTCTAGGTGTTCTCCCGCAACCCAAGCATCCCCTTCGCGAAGCCCTAACCATTGAACGGGGTTTTCCGCTCCGTAGAGAGCAACAGCGTTTGCATCGAGGCTCACGTAACGGCCGTCGTCCAACTGATATGTGAGGGTATTCCGACGTCGGTCGTGTTCGGTTTCCACCCTTTTCATCGCGATACGCCCTTGAACAAGATCGCGAGGACATATCCAGAGAGCGGGATAGTTCCAGGTCTACGCCCAAGGCTGGCGAATCCGGCCCTTGATTACCGATGATCGGCCTCGGGTCAGTCTTTCTCGTCGGCACTTTTGTCGAGTACCCACCCTGCACAATGGAGCGTTCAATCCGCTCAGGATCACCCGCAGCCATTCGAATACCTGTCGACGCGCGCACCGCAAATCGCGGCGCTCGCTTCATCGCTGAAGCGTCGGCGCGAAGGTTGCGTTCGGCGCCTTTCATTAATCTTCCGCTAGTGATCGGTGCCGCTATCCTGCACGCCAAGTGTAATGGCAGCGAAAACTCGCCCATGACGACGGTCGATTGTGGATTCGCCTTGATGCCGATTCCTACGCCGCCGGTATTTTCCAGGGGCGGTGAGACGTCCACTGCAATTGCATTCCCAGAATTCGACACGCAATGCCCCGAAACTGTGAAAACTCGAATCGGAAAAGGTGTCATACACGTTGCAGGTGTGGTTCATTCGCGGTCGTGCGAGGGTTGGTGATGGTGATGTGAATGAGCTGTCACATCCTGTGTGACGATGTAACTCAACCTGTCCGAAGTTTAATCCTATCGACTCATCATCGTCAGAGTTCCGCAGTACAGCCGTCACCGACGCTTGGTAAAGCGCTGTCAAAACGGAGATCCAACAATGTTTGACACAGAGCTAATTGCGGTTATGCGAGGCGCGCTTGAGCAAGCCACACTGGACGTCCATCCGGATCCGTCCACACAAGCGTTAATGGCCGAACGGATTCTTCAATCAGCCGTTAATGGCACCCGCTCGCAAGAAACATTTCGGATCGTTGCGACCGAAGCCGCCGCAGATAGCGAGCGACTACGAATTCTTAACTCGCCTCATCCGCGACACATGGACCAGCGCCCCGTCGACCAAGAAGAAGAGAAGGAATTTTGGTGACCGCTCGCTTGTGCCGGTCAGCACCGCCGCGCGGCTCCGGCGCAACCGCAACGAAGGCTTGCAAACCTTAGCCGTTTCGTTGAGCACGCAGTAAACGGGACGTCGCGAAAACCGCGCCAACTTCCAATACTAAGGCACAGATCTCCTCCGCGCGCACCGCATAGCATCCTCTGGTATACTAAATATGCCAGCACCGTTTATTCGTCCCTTAGCTGTTAGTATGGCCGTCAGGGTGCTTGCTAACGCCTTGGCGGTCTTTCTCTGCACCCCTCATCTCCCTCGCCAACCACCGTCCATTCCTATAACAAACGTCGTCGAGCAGAAACTCACGCGTATCTCTACCTCCTTCCGCGTTGCACCGAGCCGCTCAGCGCAGCCTCCGATTGTATCGGGCAGAACTTCCAAGAGGCGGGGCGCCAACATCTTCGGTCGAGCCAACACGTAGCAAGTTCGCGGGCGCGGAGGATTGCACGGTCGTTTATCTCCATGATCCGCCTCACTTCGTGTACCACGCGCGGCATCGCCGACGCCAGGAAACGTCCCGATTGGCGGCAACGATATTGACGAGCCAAAAATATGCTGAGAGTGAAATTTCTCCATCCAACCTAAGCGCTCGTGGACCCTTCCAACGAGTTGAAGCCCTTCGTAACTTGAGCCACGGAATATTTCGTCATTGACCGCATGTACCGCCGAGTCGCATTCCGGCCGGCCGATCGCTGACTTGGCTGCCTAAGGAACTGGCTACAAATTTTCGAGCTTTGGCGGCCAGTAGCCTCTGTCAGAAGCCATCATGTATTCTTGCTCACGTCGATAACGAGCGACGCCTCCTCCTCGCAGTCGCTTTCTCGTTCGGATTCGGACTGGTATGTTTCAGCGAGGGCGCTAAGGCCGACACCTTCATCGAGAGCGTCAAGGAATAAATACGGGTTGCCTCCTGCGCTGATGTGCGGGCGGTCGCGGCTGCCGCAGGGGAAGCAAGGGCCAAGGGCGGCCGGGGCTACCGAGACTCAAATAGCGAGAGCGAAGCGCTGCCTGAAGTAAGGCGCTTGATGACCGGCCTCGACCCGCTACCGAGCTGGATCGGCCAAGGCGCGCGACGCGCTTAATCGTTGTGCTTGTCGTCGCGTGTATCTTCGTCGTCGCAAACGTCCATCTTCTTCAGGGCGGCCTCCGCTTCCTCCCGCGTCTTGAAGACGCCGAGCCCGACAATAGTGGACGGTTGCGAAGGGGGCGTCAGGACGTTCGTGATGGTCGCCGGCCTCTTATCGACGACCGTGCGCGTCTTTGTCGCTGAATCCCGGATGACGTAGTATTCTTCCGGATGGACTTTCATCTGTGCCAGCGCCGGGCATGGCTGCAAGTGCGATGAGCGCGCTTAGGGCGAATGTCTTCATAAAGAGGCTCCCTTTACGATCCGAACGCAGTGCCACTCTCAATCGTCGTCTAGATCGGACTTGCAATCTCCATTGTCTTGATAGCGGCCTCGGCGTCAGTCCGCGTCTTGGAAGGTATCGTTGTCGACGATACTTGTCGCCACGGCCGGCCTATGCTCCACGATGGTGCATTTCTGCGAGTCGGGAGCACGCACGACGTAATACTCATTAACCTTCACCGCTTGAGCGAGCGCCGGCGCAGCAGCGAGGACGGCGAGCAGGCAAATGGGAAGTCTCTTCATAAACGAAGCTCGGTTGAACAGCTCACGAAACGCCCCGTCAGTACCCTTTATTCCTTTTGCGCAACTCGCGCCGCCGCTCAGGATGTAAGTTGGATGTGGTTGTAAGTGGGGCCTCACCCGCTAGGTGGTGGAGCGCCGACCGGTCCGGCGGTTGAGTGGTCCTCATCGCTTCCTGACCAAGCCTTCAGGTAAAACAGGTTCAGTTCCGCCAATCGAATCTGCCCTCATATCCGCGCCCTGTTGTTCGCGTTGATGGCCGTTAGTTTTTTCTTTGACTTGGTAGGACTGAGGTAAACCCTCTTTGGTCACGGGATCATAAGCCCCCTTCGCTCATCCCGGTTATCTGTGCTGTGCTTGCGAATGTCAGAATCCTTTCAGGCTTTGAGGTTTTGGGACCCGCTGACCTAACGTCGATAATCGGAACGGTCGTAAAGACGATAACTCATCGAATTCCTGCCACACGTTGCGGAGGTCCCAAACGCCGCTTCCATGCACTCGCGATAGGTTGAGAACTGGCAGTTCTCGGGAAAACTCAAAGTAACTATTCACCAACCTTTGAATAAGCCTTGGATGGTTCCAAGCGCAGCTGCGAATAAAGGATTCGCACTTCCGCCGCTCTCGCCGCATAATTCCGCCACCACCGAGCGGACCGTGGCAGCTATCGGTGATGGAGAACGCACCTTGCGGTCCTCGCCTCCTCGCCTTCCTCTCACAGGAAAGGAGCGGCGCCATGCAAAAGCGGCGAAGATTTAACAGACCACATCCCTGCGGGACCGCCTTTCGGTTTTCGTGGCGGAAGCGCGCGTAGAGGTGGTCCGCGCGCCAGCCAGATCGGATCCTTTCGAAGTGCTCAAGAGGGTTCGGCAGGCTGAGACCGCCGCGAACATCGAGAGATGGTTGAATTCGCCGGAGTTGCAGCCGCCGAAATAGCTGCGACGTTACAGCGAGGCTGCTCGAGCAACTAACGCGTCGTGCCGACGTTGGCGCGCATGGCTCAAATTTTCATCTTTGCAATCATCGCCGGCCTGCTCGTGCTTATCGCGCTATTACTTTGGGTTTTCTTCGTCCCGATGGTGGTTTAAGCATGCAAAGTCTGTCGTTGTTCGTCCAGCGGACGCTCGAAGGTGTTGTCGTTGGAAGCGATGCCTCGCGCTTCGTCGACTTCGATGGCGTTAATGTTGCAGTCCTTGAACGTGCACCCTGTGAAGGCAATCTGCTCCGTATCCGCATCTATCAGAACAGTGCACTCGACGAATGTACACTCGTCGAAACGGCAGAAATTTAGCCGGCCGCGAAAATCAAAGGTCTCGGCGGTAAAAACCTTGTTCCAAACCACGCGCTCTTCGTTGATTTAAGACATCTGACTTCATACTGGGCAATGCCCAACTCTGAGACTCATTGTACTAATTCAAGCTTGGGTAGGCTGTAGCGTTCGCGCCACACACAGGGAAAGCCGGATAGCGAAGAGTCAGCTGCTTTAATGCCGGCGCAAAAAAACCCGCCGCCGTGAATCAGTCGGCGACGGGCTTTATTACGCACGTGAACTAGCAGCCCTCTAAGGCTGATTCAGCCTCTCACGTCGAGCTGAACGAGGGGTTAAGAAACAAGGGCCGAGGCCATCAGGCGCGATCTTTGAATGAAGAATCGCTGACAGCGTCTGCAGTCCAAAAGAAACATCAAAAGTGAAGCGGCAAGACAGTTGCAGGAAAGGAATCGCCGCAACCCCGCTCGTCAAAGTTATGCTGGCAGGCTTGACTTAAAGCCGGCCCGGGGCTTGGCGGATTGGTCCGCCGACGAGCTCGTTTTAAAGGAAGGCCCTTGAAAACTCCGCTTGGACATCCATATACCGTCCATATGGATGGTATATGGATGATGCGTGCATGACCGCCACTATTCGAGAAATTCGAGCCAAACCGTCCGATACAGAAAAGATCACTATCAATCTTGGCTATGTCGACCTGGGCCATGTCGATCTAATGGTTGCGGAAGGGTTCTACTCGAACCGGTCCGACTTCATCCGGACTGCAATCCGGAACCAGCTCGAACGTCATGCCGACGTCGTAAAGCAGTCAACAGCCCGAAAAAGCTTGGACCTCGGTCTGCGCAATTACAGCCGTCAGGACCTTGAAGCGGTGAAGCGAAGGGGCGAGATGCTTCACATCAACGTTTTGGGCCTTGCCAGCATTTCGCAAGACGTCACACCTGAGCTTGCTCGCGCGACCATAGCCTCGGTTTCCGTGCTGGGCGCATTGCATGCCAGCCCAGCGGTCAAAGCCGCTCTTTCCGACAGAATAAGGTGAAAGCGATGCTGAACCTGGACGTCATTCGGGAGGCGACGCGCCTCACGCGGGCGGGTCAATTGGTTGAGGCGACCGCGCTCCTTCAGCGCATGCTTCGCGGCGATAGGGTGCTCGACGCGCCATCGCGTCTGGAGGATCGCATAGCTCTTACTGGTCGCGAACCGCTCACCATTGATGCGAAAGCTGATACTGTCGAGGGGACGGATAGTCCTCAGCAAGCGAAGCCGGCCGCCGCACATCTGCGCACGCTCCGCGCGTCACTAGATCGCAAAAATGGGCGCGCTGGGATCGGATTGCGAGGCGTGACGAAGCGCGCGCCGTTGTCCAAACCGGACATCGTGCCGGATGGCACCCGGTTCATCGAAGGTACGTACAGCAACCCGGCGGGGAGCCGCGCCTTCAAGCTCTTCATCCCGAGCCGCTATCAGGAGCGACCGCTGCCATTGGTCGTCATGCTTCACGGCTGTACCCAGTCGCCGGATGATTTCGCTGCGGGCACGAGGATGAACTTTATCGCCGAGGAACAAAACTGCTTCGTGGTCTATCCCGCTCAGCACAGCCGAGCCAATCCTGCAAAATGCTGGAACTGGTTTCGCACTGCCGATCAACAGCGAGGCAGTGGTGAGCCCGCGCTTATCGCGGGCATCACTCGGCAAATCATGCAGAGCTATTTGGTCGATCGAAAGCGCGTCTACGTTGCCGGGCTGTCAGCCGGGGCGGCCGCTGCTGCCATCATGGGAGCAACATACAGCGATCTGTACGCGGCAATCGGTATACATTCTGGCATCGCGTGCGGAGTGGCCACTGACCTGCCTTCGGCGCTCGCCGCTATGAAACAAGGTGGCCCACCCGGTCGCGAGATAATCTTAGGTGACCGGCAACCTGTCCCTACCATTGTCTTTCATGGTGATCGCGACACGACCGTGCATCCAAACAACGGTGGTCAGATTCTTGAGCAATCGGTGAACACGATGGTCACACAAAAGAAAGTTCATCACGGGCACGTACCCGGCGGACATACCTATACCCGGACGGTCTTGAGCGACGCGAGCGGCCACAAAATGTTGGAACACTGGAATATCCACGGTGCCGGACATGCCTGGTCCGGAGGCAGCCCTGCAGGCTCCTACACTGATCCTAGAGGGCCGGACGCTACAAGGGAAATACTTCGTTTTTTCCTCGAACATTCGCTTCCGGTGGAATAAGTCGCCTTAAGCCGCCTCGTGCTGGTTTGCACCGCAGAAATGCCGCCGGAAGGCGTTTTCATCGAGCCTCTCAATCGGTTTGAGATCCTCTGATAGAGGCTACTTGCGAAGGCGAGATTTAGCGTGTCGCTCGGCGAGCAAGAACGCCAGTTGCAGACGAACCTTCGCATCACTTGAATCGGAACGGGATGATAACCGTGATAGCAAAATGTACCGGTCTGATCCGAGTTGAGGCTCGGTTGGCTAAGAGCGCTGCGCAGGCATGCAGAATTTGTCGAGCCCGATTGAAGCTCGGCTCCAGTGTTCATGCGGCGACATCTACAGAGCATCGACACTGCGACAAAGGCACTGCGACAAAGACACCCCGGCAAAGGCCTATCACTGCTACGCCGATGTCGCCGACACGATCTCAAAGCCTTTGCCGATCGGGTAACCCAGTTTGTGCTGCAGGTCTGTGTACTTGCGACGGAGCCGCACGGATTTTCTGGGAGCTTCAAGAGCCGGTCTGCGAGACGCGACCTATGTTCGGAAAGGCGGAGCGGACATCAACACGCGTCAACATGCGCCGGAGGACAGCGGCGTTCTTCGGAGCATGGGCGTCGTGATCGTTATTGAAATAAGCCCAGGCGCGTTTCGCCCTACTCGCTGCAATCCGGCGCGCCCACTCCGTCAGTTCGTCTTTTGAATAATCATGCCTATACCAGCGCTTCGGACCATGCAGGCGGATATACACTTCGTTCGCTGTCCTGATGAGCATATCCGGCAATCTTGGTCCGCTGCAGGAGCAGAATATTATCCCCGCCTTGCGAAAGGCGCTGTAAACTTCTTCGTTCCACCAGCTGGCGTGCCTGAATTCGACAACATTGCGGCGTGCCGGATCGAGTTGGCTGATAATTTCCTTGAGGCGGGCGTTGGTATAGCGATAACTCGGCGGAAGCTGGAACAGGAAGCAGCCCATCTTGTCGCCGAGAATGTCGGCGATCAGCCCAAAATCCCGAATGAGGGTCTTTGTGCCTTTAAACTTCTTCACATGAGTGATGAGCTCGCAAACCTTGACGGTGTACACAAACTTCTTTTTGCCGGGCGCGCGGCGCCAAGCCTGAACGCCGGCTACTGTCGGCCATGAGTAGAAGGATGCGTTAATCTCAACGGTGTCGAAGCGTTTCAAGTAATGCGCGAACCATTCCTGCTGAGGCACGTCGGCATAGAATGAATCTCGCCATTTCCAGTAACGCCATCCCGAACACCCGACGTAAACCAATCGCTTGATGTGGGACGGCGCGTTTGAGCTATTGGCCTTAATCTTAAGCCGGGCAGTATGCATCTTTGCAGCCCGTTTGACATTGTCCTCGCGCTGCTTTTCACGGCGCAGCCGCCTGCGCTCCCGGCGCTCTTCGGGCGTCAGTTCAGTCCACCCTGGTGCTGAATGCGAGCCCGGCATGATACCCTCCCACCTCCTAACGCTTGATCGGGTGGTTTGGGTTCCGGGCTGCGCGTATGGCCACAGGTACGCAATGAAAGTAGCTTTTGATGAAATGCGATGTTCTCATCGTCGATGGCGGACCGGCCGGACTAAGCGCTGCCGCCGCTCGGCCTTGCTCTGTGACGAAGGACAACAACGCAATCTGAGCTCCCCGGCAATTCATGGTCTGCTCGGTCGGGAAGGCCGATCTCCCGCTGCATTCCTGGGCGAGGCCCGTCAAGAACTCACACGTTACAATTCTGTCTCGATACGCGGGACAAAGGTAACCGACATTGTTTCTGTCGGCGGCTCGTTTGAATTTAGCTGCGCGGACGGCACGACAGGCAACGCATCGAAGATCTTCCTCGCGATGGGTCTCATTGACGAACTTCCTGAACTGTCTGGCATCGAACCCCTCTACGGCATTTCAATCCATCATTGTCTTTACTGCGATGGCTTTGAGTACGCAGGAAAGCCTGTAGCCGCGTTGGGGAAAGGGGATAAGGGCGCGGAGCTTGCCCCTTATGATGAAACACTGGATCCAGGACGTTGTAGTTTGCAGCGATGGGACTGAAATCAGCGCGAAAGCTATGCGAAAGCTATGCGAAAGCTATGCGAAAGCTGGACGAACATGATATCTGGTACGCTCCGAGCCCATTCAACGTCTCGAAGGCACGAACGGGATATTTACGAAGATCATATTCAAAAGCGGACCTGATTTGTCCCGGGCCGGCCTGTTCTTCTCGACCGGCTGCCATCAGGCATCTGACCTTTCGAAGCGTCTTGGCTGCCAGCGGGATGCAAAGGGTGGCGTCGTGATGAACTCCAATACGGAGGAGACTAGGTCA
>NZ_BJNF01000114.1 GCF_006539545.1 Nitrobacter winogradskyi | reverse complement strand
TCGTCCAACTACACTCGCTCCCGCGATTGAGTAAAGGTCTCGCGCGCGAAGGCATCATCTCCCCTGCTCTACCGGCGCAGGTTTCATGCTGTCATTCGGCCCGCACGTCGCCGCGCCCGATCGTACCGATCATGACGCCACAGACATCATTCGCCCATCACATAATCAGGATGTCGATTTGCTTGACAGCAATACGATGTATCTCGTACGCTATAACGACTACTATGTAGAAAACGTCTGACGGCAAGCAAGTCAACGCCAACGGGCATACTGTTCCTGCTTGTTGGCTTCCTGAGCCTTAGAAACCGGTGCTGGTTACGATAGCATCATCACTCGAATGTCCTGAGATGTGAAAATGAACGATTCAGCGCTTCATGTTACGCTTACGAAGATGTGCGAACTTCACGCCATTGACATACCACGCAGCGGAGAATTGGCGGAGCATTTCCAACTGGCGTTTCCATCGGCAAGCTATGATGAGGAAGCTGGTGAATGGCGCATGGTTTGGAAAAAGGGAACCTACGCGGAATCCAACGCGCGACTCGAAGCTTTTTTTTCCGAGAGAGGCTTAGCCTTCTCTCATATTAACAAGTGCTGATGATTCACCGCGGCTGCCCGCCACACTCATAACAGGTAACAGCGCTGTCAGCGCACGCTTGGCCGCAGAAGTGATTTTGGAAGTCACAGAGTTGGGAGACTGGAATGCATCACGCCAAGGAGGCGCACAAGTTCGCAAAGCCGCCAAGTCATGCGTTTGCTGTGCCGCGAGACGGAGAGATGGCCGATCTTATCCAGCAAGCATTTCCCGAAGCGTACTTTGATGAAAAGCATCTCGAGTGGCGGATTGATTGGGATGAGCAGCAGTTCCCCACCCAAGGTCAGCGCCTTGACGAGTTTTCGACCAGGAACAACCTTGAAATTTTCCATCGCTACTGATGCTCGATGAGCCAAGCCCCTCGCCTGTCGACGGTTTTTCGCGAGTACCGGACAAGGCGTTTGATAGAGCCTGATAGCTGGAATGCAGAGAGAAAGCTCGATCATGCGTTCAGGCTTGACTGCCGGGGCGCAACCGGCACGGCTATCTGAAGCTTTATTCTGCGTTCTCGACCTCCGATATGAGCTTTGATCTTACAACGGTAGTTTGAATGTTTGCCGAGCGTGTCGCTCCCAGAACAATCGAACTGACCGACATTTACCATGCGGTACCATCGCCCGGCATTGCCGAGGTTCCACTCGCGATTCTCAATATATCTAATCACAGATATCGATCGCGTCGGAATTAATTTCCTACGGCTATTCACTTACGAGACAATTCATGATGACCAATAACGTATACGCGCCAACCGTGAGCTCTGAGGTTGGATGCCCAAGGCCTAACACCAACGACGCACCACGATCCTTCAAAATTGGCTTATCCGGCTGTGGAGGCGGTCTTGAATCGATTTCGACCTCCCACATCCTCGATCTGGCCGAGAAGGTCGAGGCTTTAGGCTTCACCGGAGTCTGGCTCAATGAGGAACACTTCCAGGGCAGCATCGTGGAGGTCGAAGGGCGGCGATGCCATTCGCCTCTGATTCTGGCGTCGGCCATTCTGGCGCGTACCAAGCGCCTGCGTGTCGGATTCTCCGTTTTGCTGGCGGCGCTACACAACCCGATCCGTCTCGCCGAAGAGATCGCGACACTGGACGTTCTGTCTAATGGACGCGTCGATGTCGGCATATCCCGCGGCAACAACCCCCGTTATCTCAATGCCTATGGCGTCAATCCCGAAGGCACCGCCGATCATTTCAAGGATATGCTGACATTCTTGCCCCGCGCCTGGGCGGTGGGCAAGCTTCCATTCGGCGATGCTGTTCATTCGATCGAACCGAAGCCGATTCAATCCCCACACCCGCCGATCTATGTCGGCACCAATATCAACGAGACCGCCGCCTGGGCAACGAAAAGCGGTCACAAGATCATCTGCCATGGCATTATCAGCATGCCTAACCAGCGCCGTTTGATGCGCGCATATGTCGATGCGGGCGGGGATCCCGCGGAAGTGCCGTTCGGCCGCTTCGTCTATGTCAGCGAGACCGATGCTTCGGCGCGGAAGGAGTTGTGGCCGACCATCGAGAAACTGACCACACGATTGAAGGGATTCGGCCTGTTCAAGCGTGAGGGCGTCATCGACGAAGCGAGCCTCGAACCCGAGAATTTCTATCGCGATATGGTGATCAGTGGTTCGCCCGAGACCTGCGCCGAGAAATTCATGGCGCTGCATGGCGAGCTTGGCGTAACCTACCTCAACGCGCTCTCCGCGTTCTTCGGCTTCCTGCCGCTTCCATCGCTCGAACGTTCGCTCAACCTGATGGGGACCGTTCTTAGGCCAAAGCTCGAAAAAGCTTTGGCGATCGCCTGATACAGTAGAGAATCAGAAATGGCACGCCGCACGCTCGCGCGGCGTACCATTTCGTTCTGTCAGAACTTCATCGACAGCGATCCCACAACCGTTCGCGGCGCACCCAAGAAATAGGTTGCCCCCGCGCTCAGATCGATGTCGCTGGGAGATATCTGTGAGATGTACTGACGATCAAAGATGTTCTGAATCGAGAAGCTCGCATTCAGGGATTCAACACCGAAGTGAGACCCGAGATCATAGGACATCGTCAAATCCGTGACAGTGTATCCGGGCACACGCTGGGTGTTGGCGGCCTCACCGAAACGCGGCCCGATGTAACGCACGATCGGCACGATCGCCAGGCGGTCTATCTGGTAGGTTATGCCGCCCTTTATCATGACTTGCGGCGTGTTGGGAATTTGTTTTCCTTTGGTCGCCAACATGGCGCCGCCGCTCAGGGTTGGCGTATCCGAATCGAACGTTTCGGATGCTAGCGTCGTCGAGCCGAAGACCGAAAATCGTTCGTCAAACCTATAGTTCGCTTCAAGCTCAAAGCCGTATCCGGTACTCGATCCAGTGCCTTGAAAGTATGAGATGTTCGGGCCGATCAACGGATCGACAACCTTGACCTGCTTGTTCTGAAACTTGGCGTAGAACAGGGTTGGGATCACAGTCAGCCCGTACTGACTAAAGCGTAGTGAAGCATCAAACTGGTCAGACAGCTCGGGACGCACCTTGTCGACCAGCGATTGCAGCGTGAACCCCCTCGCGGTGAAGGCGGTGCGGTTGCTGATGTAGTTGCTTGCCTGTGGTCCCCAATCCGGGCGGCCGAATCTGCGTCCATAACTGAAATTCACGCTGAGAGCCGGGTTGAGATCGTGACGAATCGCGATGTTGGGAAGCCATGCGGCGTAGTCGCGAGCGGCCAAGGTGGCATCGGGATAGATCGCCGGGTTCAATGCCAGCGCCTGACCATGAGTGCCGTCAGGGATTCCCGCAGTGTTGTAATATAGCATCTGCGGTGCACCCAAAACCATGTAGCGCAGACCGCTGGTCACAAAGGTTGAACCAAAATTCTGCGAGACCTGAAAGTACGGACTGTTGACGCTGAAGTTGTCGATCCTCGCAAGACTCTGCCAGTTTGAGAAATTAAGTCCTCCGCTTGTATTAACCGTGAAACGCCGCTGATCTGTCGGAGGTGGCGGCGGCGCCATCGATTGCCACCAGTATCCGGCAACGACATCGGTGCCCCAAGGAAACTGTCCGGCATATTCGAAAACACTACCGACGTTCTGGTTCTGCTGGCGCCAGATCTGAACGGTGTTTCCGGCCGCGTTGAATCTCGTGGTGTCGTTGTCCCAGTAATACGGCTTGAAAAGCAGGTGCTGTCCTTCAGCAAAATTATAGTCGAGCTTTGCGAAGGTCGCGAACGTCTCGGCATTCATCCGGTTGAACTTGTAGTAGTTGACATCGGTGGCTGCAACGCCGGTCAGCGTGGTGTTGAAGTCATGACTGTAGTTGTTTCTTAGATCTGTGGTCTGGGGATACGTTAGCGCTCGAAAGAAATTCTCGGCGTAGTTGTTGTAGACTGCGGTAACGTCGAGGGTGACACGGTCGCCGAAGTCCTGGCTCAGCCCGAACGTAACGTTCTGGCGTTTCTGGTCGCCAGCGCCCGTCCACTTATCGACACCGATGTTCGATCCGGACAGAAAGGCCTTGGTTGCTGTCTCCGGATTCAGGCCGCTATCGATTCGAACGAATGTCTTATAGAAGCTGTCGGTGCCGAAGGCTTGGCGCGCCGTAAAGCCAGCTTTATCCTGGGGTCTCAGCGTGAGCTGGTTGATCACGCCTGTCGCGTTCGACAGACCAAGACCCTTATCGGACGGAACGGCACCGCGATAAACGTCGATACGCCCGATGTTCTCCAGATCGAACAGATCGGAGCCGCCCACGATTCCCATCAACGGTAAGCCGTCAATCGTGCGCGAAAGATGAAAATCTCCCTTGCCGCGAATATTGATGTTGCGCGTCGTATTCAATCCATACGGATCCGGGGTTTGAACCGAAACAGAGGGAATCAGGGCCAGCGGCTGATAGAAGCTGGTCTGCGCCGGACCGCCCAGAACCGCGATTCCCTGCTGCGTCACGCTGCTGGCGCCAGCCAGCTGCGGCGTGGTGCTGAGAATGGAGTTTTGCGACGCAAGAGCACCGCCGGATTGTTGCTGTTGCTGCTGGACAGGTTGCTGATTGCTCGGTGCAGCCTGTCGCGCACGTCGCACGGTCCGGCCCCGTGCATTCGTCGTGCTGTTCTGCCGCACATTTCTCGACTGACCATCGCTGACAATGGTCACCGGCGGAAGGTTCGTTGAATCCTGCGCTACGGCTAACGTGCCATACGACTCGCCGCCGAGCAGCGCACCGATGAACAATATTCTCTTCACAATCCAGCCCCCAATATTTCCACGCGACGACGCGCAACGCGCCGCTCTGCTCGCGATGTGTGTGAAAATTCGCTGTACCCTCCGGTACAATGATCTGTCGCCGAACGATCCGCGCGTTCTCAAATCAGACGCGGATCGCTTTCGATCAGGCGCGCGTGTTCGACGCGCGCCTGTCGACCAGGGCAACAACGGCTCGAAGCATCGTGACGCGAATACTTCAATTCGTTATATACAGATTGATATCGCGTATAGAATGGAACTCGTGTCGTCAAGCATCGCGGCGACCGAAACAACGCGATCTGTACTTTCCGATCAGGAGAACTGAACTTGATTCAACGCAAGATAGGCCGCCCGGGAACCATTGCACTTTTCACTTGCATCGTAACGCTAATGTCGTCGATGACACATGCGTTGGCCGATCGGACGATCACGGACATGGCTGGTCGCAGCGTGACCATTGCCGATCGTGTGACGCGCGTGGCAACCATCGGCCCCGTCCCGGTGCTTAACAGCTTCGTGTTCGCGCTTGGCGAGGCGAGATCGCTTGTCAACGGTCTGCCGCCAAATCTATCCGGCCCACGCTGGCGCATGCAGTATCTGGTCGACCCCGAAATCTCCCGGCGTCCTATTCTACAGGGTGGCGGCGGTGCTCCATTGGTGGAAGGTCTGATCGAGACGAAACCGGATATCGTCCTTACAATGGACCGGAAAACCATCGATCTGGTGGCTCGCGCTCACACCCCCGCGGTGTTTCTCTCATGGCGGCAGCCGGACGACGTGAAGACGGTGATGCGCCTGCTCGGCCGGATCTACGACAAGACCGAAGCGGCAGAAGCCTATTGCAGCTACTTCGATACTACCCTTGGCAACATCAGTGCGCGGCTGGCGCAGCGGTCGGCGCAACGGCCACGGGTGCTCTATGCCAATCTCAAGCGCATGACCCAACCGCATCTGATTGCCGAGTGGTGGATCACTCAGGCCGGCGGCCGCAGCGTCACGGAAGGCGATCGGCTGACCGAGGCGCTGACCTTTTCCCGCGAACAGCTTCTGGCATGGGATCCGGAAGTGATGATACTCAGTAACGCATCCGAGGTCGCGGAAGCCTATGCCGATCCGCGCCTCAGCACGGTCTCGGCCATTCGCAATCGCCGCGTCGCCGCTATTCCGACGGGCGTGCACCTTTGGGGCAACCGCACCGTCGAAGAACCCCTGACCGTGCTGTGGGCGGCGCAACTCATCCATCCTGATCTGTTCAGGGACTGGGATATCCGGGACGAGGTCGCCGCGTTCTATGCGAACTTCTTCGAGAAGCCGCTGACGAAACCGGAAATTGAGAAAATGCTAAGTGGCCGCTCATGATTATGTTTACGCGCGAGTCGTCTCAAGACGCGTATCCAACGCGCGTTCCATTGACGGCACAATCACCATCTGACCCTCAACATTTGTCAGGGTCGAAACCGCAACGCCATAGAGTGCGCGAATGAGCGATGGCGTGATGATCTGTGTCGGCGGACCATCCGCCATGATCGTGCCATCGCGCAGCACGACAATGCGGGTCGCTACCCGCACCGCATGTTCAGGATTATGCGTGCTAAACAGAATGCTGTGGCCGCTGCCTGCCAGATCGACCAGATGCTTCAGCAGGCGGATCTGATAGCCATAATCAAGACCGGTCATCGGCTCGTCCAGGATCAAGATGTTGGCGCCTTGCGCCAGCGCACGTGCGATCAGGGTCAATTGCCGCTCGCCGCCTGAAATCTCAGTATATGGACGCGTGGCAAGATGCGTGATCGCGAGCCGCTCCAGAACTTCATCCACGGCCCGATGATCAGCGGCCTGCGGCGCACGAAAGATACCCGTCTCGGCAAGACGGCCGAGCAGCACCACGTCATGCACTTTATAGGGAAACGGCGCGACATGCGCCTGCGGCACATACGCGATACGTTGCGCCAGGGCCCGGCGCGAAAAGTCTGCAAGCGGTTCGCCGCCCAGCCGGACCTCGCCCCGTTCAGGCTTCAAGAAGCCCAGCAGAATCCGAAACAGTGTGCTTTTGCCTGCGCCGTTCGCTCCAAGCAACGCGACGATCTCGCCCGACTTGAGACTGATCGTAATGTCGTCAAGGATGACGCGCGCGCCCCGCCGGAAATGCACGGCGAGCGCCTCCAGGCATTCGACAGGTAGCGCGGGCGTCATCATGTCCATCCCGACCGGGCCCGACGCAGCACGATGATGAAGGCAGGAATGCCAAGCAGTTCGGTGAGAATTCCGATCGGGATTTCCGATCGCATGATGCTGCGCGACAGGCAATCGGCGCCGATCAGGAAAATCGCTCCACAGAATGCGCTGGTCGGCAGCAGACGCGCATTTCCTGGCCCGAGCGCGAGCCGCACCACATGTGGAACCACAAGTCCGACCCATCCGATCATGCCGGCGAGCGACACCGAGAGCGCGGAGACCAGTGTGGCCGTACCGATGACGCCGTAACGCACCGGTTGCGCCGGAACGCCAAGCGCGCGGGCTTCATCGTCGCCCATCGATAGTGCATCGAGCGCACGACCGAATAGCGAGAGCGCCACAAGACCTCCGATGATCGGAATCATGGCCCAGCGGATCTGCGTCATATCCACCCCGCCGAGACTGCCCATCAGCCAGTACACGATCGCAGGCAACTCCTCATAGGGGTCCGCGGTGTATTTGACGATCGACAATGCCGAGGTGAACAGCGCGGCGGAAATCATGCCGCCAAGGACAAGCAAGATCATCGAAGCCTTCCCGAACATGTTCGCAATCATGAGTCCGACACTGACCGCGACCAGTCCCATGACAAAAGCGGACAGCTGGACCAACGCCCAGTTGCCAAACAGCAGGATACCGAGCGCCGCACCAAAGCTCGCGCCACCGAGAACACCGAGAATTCCCGGCGAGACCAGAGGATTGCGAAACACCGCTTGAAACGCGGCTCCGGACGACGCCAACGCAGCCCCGACCAGCGCCGCACCGAGAATCCGCGGCAGGCGAATTTCCACGATAACGTTATAAAGCAGCTGGTAACTCTCCGGCGCCATCGGTTTCAGTCCAGCCATAGCTAGAAAGAATGAAGCGACATCGCCAATCTGAAGCGGGTAGCGGCCAATCGTAAGAGAAAACAGGATTGCGCCTAGCAGCAACACGGACATGAACATGAGGCGCGTCATATGTGTTGCATTTCCTTCGATCGGGTCGAACAGGTCGCGATCTCGCCGCGAACTGCCACGGCTGTCGTTATCACGTTATAAACATAACGTCGATAGCCGGATGATGATCGAGCAGACGCACCGGCTCAAAGTAAAGCCGGATGACAGAAGGCCTCCCTCGTAGCTGCATTCAACGCAAGCACGGCCGGACGTTGTGAGATGTCGATTGCCCGGCGCAAGGGTCGCCTTATACAAGCCATACGTGCAGCATTCTCGCCAGCACGTCATGAACATGAGTCGGTCGTCATTGACGAAGCCCAGGATCTTGCTCCGTCGGAGCTTCGGCTTTTCGGCGCCCTGGCGCCGGAGAAACCGGATAGCCTATTCCTATCGGGCGACGTCGGACAACGCATTTTCCAGCATCCGTCTTCTTCGGCGAGCCTCGGCTTCGACATACGGGGCCGCTCGCATACGCTCAAGATATGCTATCGCACGTCGCAACAAATCCGGCGCGCGGCCGATAAGCTGCTACCGACGGTCCTGCGGGACACCGATGGTCTCGAGGATGAATGTCGCGGCATCATCTCGGTCTTCGATGGCCCGGCACCTGAAGTGCAATCCCTCGCAGACATCGCCGCGGAAGCTGCTACGGTCCGCCAAACAGTCGAAACTTGGCTTGGCGAGGGAATCGCATCCCGCGAGATCGGTGTGTTTGTCCGCACGCCGCAGCTCGTCGCGCGCGCCCGGGCAGCCATCGCCGGACTCACCGGCGAGGATAAGATGACCACCGCTACCACGAGCCTGGCCAAAGGGCTGGAATTTCGCGCCGTCGTTGTGATGGCTTGCGACGAAGGAGTCCTGCCGCTCGACGAGCGCATTGCCGACGCCGCCGACGAGGCTGAACTCGACGACATCTACGAAACCGAGCGCCGCCTGCTGTATGTCGCCTGCACCCGGGCGCGCGAGCATCTGCTGCTGACGGGGGTAACGCCGACATCTGAATATCTAGCAGATTTCACGTCGTAGGTCGGCGACCGACGCACTCGGGCTAGGTAGCTGCCAACTCTCTCTGCCGAGCGCACCGGCAACTTTGCGACAATGGGCAGCCGATGCGCAACACGGTCGGTCAGGAGGGATTCTGCCGAAACTGCGCTCTCGCCTTCCGGAACGCTTTGTCGGTCGCCATGAAGCGCTGGAGCATTGGGACGACCAGCTTGATCGGATCCGGTGCGGTGCCGTTGTCGCCACCGTGGGCCCGCACGTCGGCATAGGCGATCAGGTTCCGGTAACCCGCACGGGGAAATTTGACCATGCGGTTGCCCGAACGCCACCTGGCTGTCGTACTGACCGATCAGCCGTGCGCCTGCGAGAAGAGGAGTTGCTTGCCGGTCGGGGTATCGTAAACCTGCTCCGTCACCTACGCAGTGATCGTGCCGGGCAAATCGGATTTGATGCCGGTAATCAGCGCCGCGGGGACGACAGTTCCGGCATGCACGACGTAAGGCGACGTCTTCTCCTGCACGCGATCGGACGTGACGGCGCGTCGATCAACGGCGGCGTTGATGAAGGCGAGCTTGCGATGCTTCATATTCTGCGAAGCGCCGAGATCTAGCGGCGGCGTTTCGGTCGGCAGTGTGAGAGCCGTTGTTGGATCGACGCGGCCAGCGGCGGATCTGCCGCGGCTGTCGGTGAACACCTTCGCGACCCGCGCTACTTCGATCTCGGCGAGCCGAGGAAGAGAGCAATCAGAGACGTAATGGGCACGACAGCGAGGGCCTGCGATCCGATACCTTTTCGCTGATAAACATTAGGATCAGGACGACTACGATCGAACGCACCAGGCCTCGTAACCACAACGGGATTGCCATACTCATTTAGCGAATAGCAATTATAGCTCGATCGGCAACGGCGATTGTTTGTTATGACCTAAATTTGCAATGGTCCTAGTCAACTATCGCGTTCGGCAGACTCGCTACCTTAATCCCTCACCCAGCCCCTTGCCTGAGTGCGCCAGAAGAGGAAAGCGAAGACGGGCGCTCCGACCGCGTTGGTGAGAAGCCCGATCGGGATTTCCTGGTCGGTCAGGGTGCGCGCCAAATCGTCCATCGACAGGAGAAAAATACCGCCAAGTACGGCCGCCGTCGGCAACAACCGGCCATGGTCGGGTCCAACAAGAAGCCGAGCCATATGCGGAACGATGAGCCCGACCCAGCCAACACCGCCGCTGACGGAGACCTGAGCCGCCACGATCATCGCCGCCAGCCCCAGCAGGGCCCAGCGCAGTACATTGACATTGACGCCGAGCGCCCGCGCATCCACTTCGCCGAGCGACAAGAGATTGATGCGCCAACGCAGCGCAAGCAACGGCGCTCCCGCAAACAACATCATAGCAGCTGCGATGGCGACCTTCTCATAGGTCGCGCCGACAAAACTTCCCAATAGCCAATAAAGGATCGAGGGGAGTTTCACCGTCGGATCAACGAGAGTCTGAATGAGTCCAATGATTGCTGAGCAGAAGTGGCCGACGATGACCCCGGACAGGACCAATGCCAACGTGCTCGCCCGCCCGGTGAGTGCTGCAAGGGCGAACGCAACGAACAGCGTGAGTAGGCCAGAGCCGAATGCGAACCCAACCAGAGCGATGGTCGGCCATCCCAATACAATCGCAATTACGCCGCCCAGGGCTGCACCGGAGGTAAGACCGATAATTTCGGGGCCGACAAGCGGATTGCGAAACACGCCCTGCAGAACCGCGCCGGACAAGGCAAGACCCATACCGCAGATCGTGACGAGCAGGACGCGCGGCATCCGGATGATTTCGATAGCGACCCAGCTCTTGTCGTCGTAGCTTCCGACCGCATCAAACGGCAGGGTTGTGAACACGATTCGCGCCACCTCGCCGATCGGTACCGGATATCGCCCGATCGTCAGCGACATCAACATCAACGCGACGAGAACCAGGAACAGCAGGGCCAGAAGCAGATCGCTCCGGACGATCGAGCGGAGGTATGAATTCGCGTGGGATAGGTCCGTCGCCCTCTTCATCATCGGCCTAGATTGAAATGACTCGCTACGCTGCCCCGGAAATCTTCGTCGGACGACGGAGAACGCATGGCGGACATCATGCGGTGGACGGCGGCATCAGGGCAGCGCTGCCGGACAAGCGCGGAATGAGAATGAGAGACCATCGTTACCCAGAGAGCGCAATAGCAGGACGCTCAAATTGCCAGTGATCCCAGCGCTGCGCTGGACGGATAGACGTTGTGGCGATTGATTTTGGAATCCACGAGAAGCCTGCATCAAGCGACAAACCCGCATCCCCGCAATCGCTCGAAGGTACCTGATATTGACACTACACAACATCGTTGTATACGATGAAGTACATCGCATGGGAAGTCGGGTCATGCCTGCAACCAGCAGTTTGCACAATGGGGTGTGTAACACAGCAAATTCTATCTCTTTTAATGGGCTTGGGGGCCTTAAATGACTAGATCAGATAGGATTTTTTGCGCGCGACGTATTGAGATCGCCTGCATCGCGGCGGCAGGCGCGGCGATTTCCGGGCACGCTTTCGGTCAAGGACCGCAGTCTCAGCCGCCATTACCTCCGGTCTACATCGAATCACCTCCTCCCCGGTCAGCGCCCGTCGTTCCGCAATCGGCTTCGGAACGACGGGCGAAACAGAGGCGAGCCGGGCGCGCTGCGCGGCGTGAGGCCTCGCCGCACAGCGCACCCAGCGTCTCCATCACCGCACCGGCAGGAGAAGCCCCCGAGGGAAGTGTCGCTGCCGGATATCGCCCCTCGACGATCTCGAACGTTGGCCCGCTCGGGTCAATGAAAATTCAGGATGTTCCCTATTCCGTGAATGTGGTCTCGGCTCCGCTGCTTGAGAACAAGCTCATCTCCCAACAGGACGATTTCTATAGAATCAACCCGAGCATTCAGACATTTTCGACAAGCACCAGGGGTTTCTCGGCCAATCCCATATTGCGCGGATTTACTGTTCCAAACTCGACCGGAACCGCAGAAGACGGTCTCAGGTTTCAGAACCTGTTCGCGATGCCTTTGGAAGACAAGACGAGAATCGAAACTTTTACGGGTCTCACCAGCTTCCTCTATGGCGCCAACAACGTCGGCGGGCTGATCAATTATGTCTACAAGCGGCCGACCGCCGTCCCCTATACATCGTTGACACTAGGCAACTATGGCGGGCTATCGGGCTTTGCTCATGGCGATTTCAGCGGACCGATCGACAAGGAAGGGCGATTCTCTTATCGGTTGAATGTGCTCGGACAGGACGGCACAACGGCAATCGAGAACAGAAGTGTAAGACGCAATCTGGTTACCGGCGCACTCTCCTTTCAGCCAAACTCCGATTTCAATCTGACCGTCATAGGTTCGCACCATGATCAGATCGTACGCGGCATTGATCCAGCCTGGAACTTTGCGACTAATCCTGATGGGTCGAGCAGGATCTTCCACACGGCCGCACCCGACCCAACGAAGAACTTCGGGCAGCCATTCAGCAGCTATAACCTGCAGCGCGATCGGATCGGCGCCGACCTGAACTGGAAGATAGACGACGTTTTCACGCTGAGATCGGCGATCGCAACGGCCTACGCTTCAGTGCGCGACAATATCTTCGTCAACAACAACGTCAATAATAACACCGGAACTTACAGCCAGTCGGTATCACGGTTGACTGACTTCTTTTACCGAGCGAACACCGGCTACACGTTCCTCGATGCGGATTTCAACACCGGACCGATACATCACAAGGTAACGACCGGGTTCTATGGAAATGACTTTACCATGAGCCGGGCACCGACGAACTACGGTGCGTTCACGTTCAACGGGTTCAACTTCATCACTCCGACCATTGTGAACGAGCCGAACTTCGTAGCAACAAACGTCGGTCCGGTGCGCCGCCAAAGCTACAACAATAACCGGAATATCGTCATCGGCGACGACATAAAATTCACCGACCAATGGTCGGCGCTCTTGGGCCTGAACTACGCCATGTTGTCCGGCCAGAACTTCAACACGACGACCGGATTGCAAACCTCCGGCTACGATCAGGCGAGACTGTCACCTAGCGCCTCGCTGATCTTCAAACCGCTGCCGTGGGTGTCGACGTATGTCACGTACAGCGAATCCCTGCAGGGCGGGCAGCCGGTCAGCAATTCCGGCTCGATGATCTTCACCAACAATGGTGAAATCCTCGCCCCTTATGTGGGGCGAGCCTATGAGGCGGGTGCAAAGGCACAGATCGGCGGTACGCTTGTCACCCTCGCCGTGTTCAACGTCAATCAGGTACTCCAATACAATCAATACAATAACGACGGGACTTACACGGCCGTCCAGAATGGCCGGCAAGAAAATACCGGCTTCGAACTCAACGCGGTCGGCACAGTATTTGACGGCTTCCGTCTGTTCGGAGGCGTCACCCTGATCGATGCCCGCGTCACCCAGAGCCAGCCCTCTCCGACGATGCCCGCGCTCGACGGCTTGCGTCCGCTTAATGTGGCGAATTCCCTCGCCAAGGTCACGGCGGAGTACGACCTGCCTTTTGCGCCCGGGTTCACGGTAACCGGCGGCGTCTACTATACGGGACCAGCGCCAGTCGACCGACTCAACACCGAATATCTACCGTCGTTTGTCACCGCCGACCTTGGCTTGCGTTATCAAACCAAGATGAAGCCATTTGGTAACGACCTCATCATGCGCTTCAACGTGCATAACATCACCAATGAGAACTACTGGCTCACGCCAAGCTATGTCGGTCAACCACGCACATTTGCCTTGTCGGTACAAACACGCTTCTAGCTCACGGCGGTACGCGAATGGGAAAACATATCCGGTTTGAAACCATTCACATCCACAGCAAGCTCGTGGCATGCGCGCACAGCTGCAAGTACTGCTCGATGGGCAAGAAGAAGATTGCACGGATTCAGCCTGGCAGAATTCACGCACTCCTGGAGCGATTTCTCGAATGGGAGACGTCGCATGATATGAGGATCGGCTATATCGTCAACTACAGCGCGGACTATGATCGAGCTACGCTCGAATATTTGCGCGATCTTCGTGATCGCTTTCCGCGCGAATATGAGCCGTTGAGACGGATCACGCTTGGTGGGCTGCGAAAACGGACAGACGAAGAACTGCGGCTGTGGTTGCGCGAACGGCAGAAATTCGGATGCATCTCCGCTCACGGATCCTTTGCGGGATACGGCGAGGTGCATGATTACTGGAACAACCAGCGCGGAAACTACGATCTCATCGTTCGCACTCTGCGAATCGCAGGCGAGATCGGGATGGCGATCCTGGCCCGTCTTTTTGTGGTCAAGAGCACGCTTTCGACACTCGGTGCGTTGAACGACGCTCTCGACGCTCTTCCGAAGCATGAGAATGACTGGCGTTACGCTGTGCCGTATTCTTACGCTGGATGGGGAACCCGTCTCGAAGAAGAGCGTATCGACGAGCGAACGAGGGATGAATTGCCGTCGTGGCTACATACCCTGCTTCGCAAAGCACGATCCGCTGAGGGCGAATGCCGCTCAGAGCGCGAATGGATAGAAGCCATTCGAAATAAAGGGAACCAATCCAATGGCGGACTCATTTTGAATGTGACGGAGCACAATATCGAACGTCTTGAGCATCAAACGTGCGACGAGATCATCGATGATCTCAAAGCGCGAACGCTGAAAGCTTATGCGGCTATTCCAGATTTTCCAGAACTGTGCGAGCGATACGGTGACCGCAACGGAACTAAGATCTATGGTCTGGAGCGCTGCCTTGAAATGAAATGGCTCGACCGCCACTTGCAAGAGCATCCGACCAACTTCGAGCGTCAGCTCACCCATCTACAGTTGGGTAATTAGAGC
>NZ_BJNF01000113.1 GCF_006539545.1 Nitrobacter winogradskyi | reverse complement strand
CGTCCTAGCACTACGGGCCTGGAGCGTAGAGGGTCACCAAAATGACGGGATGGGTCGGGGTGTCCTGCGGTCCAGCTCTATAAATGAGTTAGTATGGTTGGCGGCTTGCGATTCATGGCTTCCGAAAGGAGGCCTCCATTGAGGTCACAGACACTAAAAGCACGGTGTCCAGCAGCGTTCCTCCTGATGGAAACGAATGCTCAGTCGGTCGAACAAACCGCTCGGTAACATTCGGCTGTGATTCTGGGCGGTCGCGACAACCGTGGTGTGGATAAGCCGCTCACGGAATAGCAGCGTCAGCGTAATGCTTTTATCTCCACGAATGCCGAGCCGTTCGTAAAACTCATGCACATAAAATTCATGCACCGTGTCAGATCAGAGTGCAGGCCTCGGCGCGTCGCTCGTTGGATGCGACTTCCGCCAGCGGGCAGGCTCGGCATTGTCGGCGCTTGCGGTTGCCAAGCCTGAAGTTGCGGGTGCACGTTTCATTATCCGGCGCTCCAACCACGGCGTGCCTGCAACTCATGAAGATCGAGAAACAGGTCGCGGCCCTGCTCGAACGCATCCTTGACGCCAGCCTGCCGAGCGTCATTACAGCCTACGAGAACCGCATTGAGAAGCTTGCAGCAGAAAAGCTCTTAATCCGCGAACGCATGACGGAAACAACGCGTCCGGCACGGGAGTTCGACAAAACAGTTAGAACGGCGCTCGGTTTTCTCGCAAGCCCTTGGAATCTATGGCGCTCCGAGCGTCTGGAAGACAAGCGGGCGGTACTGAAACTCGCCTTTGCCATGCGGCTGCAATACCGTTGCGGCGAAGGGTTTAGAACGACGGATTTGTCTCTACCGTTCAATATGTTAGATCAATTTTCCAGTGACGATTCAGGAATGGCGCACCCGACACGATTCGAACGTGTGACCTTTGCCTTCGGAGGGCAGTCGATAGCCCTTTTCCGTAGTCTTACCAAATTGGATGTAATTGTAAAACCGCTGATTTATCGGCATTTCCTTGATATTCACGGTCATACCGCCTAACCTGCCCTCATCCCTATTTGCCGATCTCTTGGTGACACTATGGTGACACTCAAACTGGGGCAGAGGTCAGAAGATGCCAAAATTGACGAAGCGGATTGTGGACGGTGCTGCTCCGGGTGAGAAGCCGTATTTCCTCTGGTGCAGCGAATTGCCCGGCTTTGGCGTGCGTGTATTTCCTTCCGGAAAGTGCATCTACTATGCGGACTATCGCAATAGCGAGGGTGCCAGGCGACGGATGTCGCTCGGTCATCACGGAAAGCTCACGACTGATGAAGCCCGCAAGGAAGCGATGAAGACGCTGGGCGGGGTTTTGAAAGGTGAAGACCCGGTCGAGGAGCGCGTGACCCGCCGAAAATCCCTGACGGTGGCTGAGCTTTGTGATCGTTATATTCGCGCCGTTGAAGCTGGCTTGATAATGGGTAAGGGCCGACGCCCGAAGAAGGCTTCGACGCTTGTGACAGATCGTGGTCGCATCGAACGGCATATCAAGCCGTTACTCGGCCGGAAGCTGGTCAGGAATTTGAAGCAAGCCGACATCAACAAGTTTCTCCGAGATGTCACGGCGGGGAAGACCGCCGTCGTGGAGAAGACGGAGAAGAAGCGCGGCAAGGCGATCGTCGAGGGTGGCGCTGGGACAGCAGCCAGGACGACAGGACTGCTCGGAGGCATCCTTTCTTATGCCGTGTCGGAAGGGACCATTCCTTTCAATCCCGCCAGGGGAGTGAAGCGATCCGCCGATGGCCGGCGTGAACGCCGGCTGAATGCACGGGAGTATCGCCAACTCGGCAATGCCCTGATCGTCGCCACGAAGGAGATGGAAACCGAACAGATCGTCCAGGGAGTCCGACTTCTTGCTCTCTCGGGTTGTCGTCTCGGTGAGATCGAAGCCCTGAAATGGAGCGAGGTCGACTCCGATCACAGCTGCTTTCGTCTCCTAGATAGCAAGGAGGGGGCATCGGTGCGGCCTGTCGGCGGAGCCCTGTTCGGCGTTCTCGATAGGATCAAGAAGCGGAAGAACTGTCCGTTCGTGCTGCCGGCGGCTCGCAGCGAAGGACACTTTGGTGGGATGCCGTCAGGCTTCAAACGCATCATGAAGAAGGCGAAGCTCAGTGATGTGACCCCGCACACGCTGCGGCATTCCTATGCCTCAGTCGCAGGCGATCTCGGCTACAGCGAGTCAACCATTGGCGCATTGCTCGGCCACGCGGCTGGCACCGTGACCAGCAAGTACGTCCATCATCTCGATAGCGTATTGATCGCAGCCGCGGATCGGGTAGCGCAGACAATCCGTAATTTCATGATGGACGACACTAAACCCGCAAAGCACGACAAGAAGGCGGCACCAAGGAAAAATGGGGCGACGCCCGCGATTCAGAAAGAACGAGTAGCGGCTTGAGTTAGGCCATGCCCGCAGCGCTGGCGCAATAACCGAGCCGAGCCGAGGAGAAGGTTCCCTTGCTCCGAAGGCAAAGGTCACACGTTCGAATCGTGTCGGGTGCGCCAATATTTCACTGCAACTTCAACCAGCTACTCGGCCTGTACTTCTAGATGGCTGTTTTATCGGAAAGGCGTTGCAACCATATTGCAACCACCAAGGTGAGAACGGAAGAAGGAAGAAGGTGTAGCGGCAAGCGCTCACCTCCCTTCGCAGGCACGCGATCCTACCGAGACGGCCGTGACGCTGCTCATGCTCTTTTCAGCGCAAGGGAGCGCTGTCGGTCAATGTAATCGGTCATGTCCTTGAGATGGAATGCCGTTGGCGTGTTTTTAGCTGCTCTCTATGCGAACCAGCGAGATTGCGATCTCTCCCGACGACACCTTTCTCACAACTCTCTCCGCCGTGAGGTGTCGGAGATAATCCCCGGCACACATCCCGCGTAACCGATGCGGAAGGGCCGGGGAGCATGGCGGTCAGCAAGGCTGGCGATCGCTATCTGCGAACACTCCTGGTTGTCGGCGCAACGGCCGTCGTCCGGCATGTTAAACACAAGGTGCATGGCCCGCTCATCGAGTGGGTGAGGAAACTACTGCTGACCAAATCCGCGCGCCTGACAGCCGTGGCGCTGGCGAACAAGATGGCGCGGATCGCATGGGCGGTTATGGCACGAAACACCGTTTACGGGCACTCAGCCGCATAAGAGTTCGACGCCGTCGCGTCGCCCAGTTCGGAGGGCCTGCCAGACGATCGTGATGAATACCGGTTCTGCCGGGGATCAGGACAACCCGTTCGCGAGACTGCATCGACAGAATGCGCTTTTTTGATTGGGCCCATGATCCGCGGACTTTATCAAGGCCCGCGGCCGTTCGGCCGATCATCAGAGAGGCCGGACATATGCGAGCACCTGACCGGGTTCAAAATGATCTGAAGAAAGGCTTGACCGAGGGGGGCCACATATGGTTCGCGATGCAAAGCCGAAGGCGGCGGAAAAAAGCTGGCGGCTGACGTTGCGGGTTCAAGATCGAGGCGCCGCACTTCGTCGCCGGTCTTCGGTCAGACCAAACCAATCGAGGACGCTCTTGGGGCGTGGCGTGACAAGACAATCAGAGGAAACCGCGATCTGGCCGACAACGATTGGAGGCGCGCTTTCTCGCTTCGTACCGAACGCAGACAACACCTCCGACGCCACCGACACCATCTTTCGACTTGCCAGCAGTGTGGCCCAGGAGAGCGCCGATCGTTGGAAGCGTCGCCCCGATCGACTCGGCGACACCGGCGTAGCTGTGACGGAGAGAATGAAGTGTGAGGCTGTCGAGCGGACCGGGTTCGTCCTGCTCCGGGAGGGCGTCACGCCTCGCGCCCTTCTCAAGACGCCGCGGTCCTCTTCACGGTGCGCCACAGGTTGGGCGCGGTAGCCATGTTTCCCGCTCCCGCAAGGGAAGACGAACTCGCTGTCTTCGGCGTCGAGATCTGCGATGAGTCGATATGCGCTGCGTCCCAAAGGACGCAGGGAAAAGCCGGTCTTGGTGTCACCAAGGCCGAGGCAGCGGCCATCCTGATCCAATGAACCTTCGCACCACGGTCCCCGAGGCGGGCTTTAGCGATCGCAAGCGCAGCCTAGATAGATCAAGGACTGTGATGTTCACGAACCCTCGATCGACAATGTTGTCCGTCCACCAGACGTGAGCCCCCCTATGTCGATGACAGCCGATCCACAATGGAGGGCGACGTCGCCGCGTTGTCTTTCGGGGGGGCGGGAAATTGGCTATTTCGCCGATCTGTCAGTACTGAACTTCGCGCTATGCCGTAGGACGACATCTCCACCACATCGCGACCTGGCGCCGCGTCGGTGACACTCTGACCCCGCGCGAATGGGATTGCTTACTTTGGGCGGGCGAGGGAAAGACGGATTGGGAGATTTCGGTAATTCCTGGAATCTCACGATCTACCGTGACCAAACACATCATGGCGGCCCGCGCAAAGCTTGGTGCGGTAAAAGCTCATTCTCTGAACCCCGCTCCGTCATGGACTATTAGGTTAGCTACGTTATTGTTGAGGAGCCGAAGCAGGAGGAGACGCTGGTGGGGTTGTGGAAGGTGCGGGTATGCTTGTGGTTGGGGGCGTTGAGGTCGTTGGAGCCGGCACGTTGCTTCCAGCCAAAAAATACCAACCAAGTAAAAGGACCACAACAGCGACAGCAATGGCGACGATGATGTTACGCTGGTTCATCTCAACCTCCCACTTGAAGTATTTATGGTACGTGATTGAAATTGAGACACAAGCCGAACAACGTGGAAACATCCGTTCAGGCCGCGCTGTCGCGCTTGCCACGAAATAGTACACGCTATCGAATGATGCGCAGAATGATCATTTCTACTCCAGTCATCGCTCTGGGCTTGCTCGCTGGCAACACATTTGCGTCGGATGTTGGAAGAACGACCAGCTTGCCAATTCCTCGTTTCGTTTCGGTGAAATCCAAACCCGCAAATGTGCGCGTAGGACCAAGCGTCAGCTACCCGCTTAAGTGGATATACGTTCGACGCGGTCTCCCGGTGGAAATAGTTGCGGAGTTTGGGAATTGGCGGCGAATCCGCGACTGGGCTGGTGAAGAGGGCTGGATGGTCGGATCGTTGCTTTCCGGCAACAGACCGGCGCTGGTTGCCCCGTGGTCAGGAGCCAAACCTGTGGCGTTAAGCTCTGATGCTGCAGAGAACGCCCCGGCTGTCGCGATCGTGCAGTCGAAGGTGCTGGTTCGCGTCGTTGGATGCGATGGAAAATGGTGCAAGGTGAAAGCTAAGGGGAGCCGGGGATACATCCGCCAAACGAGACTTTGGGGCGCATATCCGGGCGAAGCATTTTAGACTAGACCAGTCCGTCCTTTAACGAATGATGCCCACTGATCGTCCCCTCAAAATGACCAATCAACGTTGTTGTTTGTGGCAATTCTTCATTCCGCCTCGGTTTCATCCAGCGCGATGGCGCGCAATTGCGGGAAAGCGGTCGAACCCAAATCCTTTGAGGTGAAATGGCCCAGCCGGTCAAGCCGGTGCACTCCAATGCCGGGAAGCGTGTCAATGATCTGCCCGACAGATTTCAGTATCGAAGGATGATCGTCATTCGAAACCAGAAGGTGGATATCATTCACACGCGCGTCCAGCCTAGCGTCGATCTCAAATTCGAAGAAGCCTCGAATGTGTGTCTTATCGGGATCAAGCCATGGGGCGACGAGGATCAGCTTTGCGATACGAACGGAGTTTTCACTCAGCCAACGCAGCAAAAAGCCGGCACCGCAGCTATAGCCGATCAGAAGCGTCGTGGCGCTGATATCAAACCGCTCCAGCTCCCGCTTCCAGACCGTGTAGACTGGATCGTATGCTTTGGGCATCTCTGGCGTTTGCGTGGCGATCCCCTTGATCAGCAATTGCTTTTGGATCCAGGGCAGCCAGTGGCTATTCGATAATGCCGGATGGTCCGGGCTGAAATATTCCGACTGCTCGCAAGTGCCGTGCACAATGATGGCATTGGTTGGCTTGGCCATCACCAGCGCATCTCCCTGAGATCATCAAACAGGTCGTGGATAACCGGCCGGACATGCGCCGGCCCCAACGCGAGCATGAGTTCGTGCCATTGATCGGAGTACATCACCAATTGATCCGTCAACCAGTTGCCCGGCAGGTCACGGGTGAAGCTGCGCAAGTCGCCGGAATTGAACAGCGCCATCAGTACAAATGCGATTAGCATGGCGAAGCCGCTGGCGCGGACGTTCGCATTGGCATCGGCTGATTTTCCATCAGGCGGGCGACGGTAGTAACGGAAGCGTCCCAAGCTGCGCGAGGGCCAGCGGTGTCCGGAAGACTTGTCGTGCGTGGGTTGGTCCATCATGCGCCCTAGAACTGGAAATAAACGAACGGCGCAACGCCTTCGGGGCCGATGAACTTGATCAGCACAAGCCCGCCGCCGAACAGGAGCCCAAGCATCGATGCGGGTATGCTCCGCAATCTCTCCGCCGTCTTTTCCAGCGCATTGCCCGGCAGGAATTGCACCGCCACAGAGCCTGCCGTCAGCATAAGAAGAAACGGGCTGAACAGCTGCATATTGCCGGACCATGAGAACATTTGTTCAAAGTAGCTTGTCGCGACGTCCATATCCGGTGAACGGAAAAAGACTGCGGCGAGGGTGAATACATGAAAGGTTATGAGCCAGCCAATAAACGCTGAAACGAATGAGCCCATGGCTTGCCTGGCCTTACCACCTGCCTGCGCGTTGGAGGCACCTTTGCGCGCAGCCATCTGCGTCCGCCATTGGTGAAGGCGGCTCTTGGTAACCCGCTCGACCACGAGGGCCGCCCCGAGAATGGCGCCCCAGATGATAAAGGTCCAATTAGCCCCGTGCCACAGACCACCAAGCAACATGGTCAAGAAGACGTTGCGGTGCATGCGCCAACCTGTCTCTCGCTTTTTCCCGCGCAACGCTCGGAAGAGATAGTCGCGTAGCCAGGTTGACAACGAGATGTGCCAGCGCTGCCACAACTGTTGTAGCGAGGTAGCCGCGAACGGGCGGTCGAAATTCTTTCTGAAGCGGAACCCAAGGAGCGCGGCGATGCCAATAGCGATGTCGCTATAGCCTGAGAAGTCACAATACACCTGTATGGCATAAGCATAATGCGCCGCAACAAGGTCGGCGCTGCTTGCGGATGTGGGATCGACGAAGACCGGGTCGACCAGGTCGACCGCCAGATAATGCGCCACCACTGTCTTCTTTAGCATGCCGGTCAAGATCAGAAGGAAGCCATAGACCGCGGCGACGCGAGTGAGTTGCGGTGGTTTCGACAGCTGCGGCAGGAAGTCCGAGCCGCGCACGATCGGTCCGGCGACGAGCTGCGGGAAAAACGAGATGTAAAGAAACAGATCGAGCGGTGAGGATACCGGCTTCACATGACCACGATAGACGTCGACCACATACGAGATGCCCTGGAATGTGAAGAACGAAATGCCAATGGGCAGGATGATTTCCAGAAACGGCATATCGCGCTGCAGACCGAACGCCAGCAAAAGATCGGTCAAGCTATCGAGAAAAAAGTCATAGTACTTGAAGAACCCGAGGACGGCGAGATTGACGGCAACCGTCACGGCGACGATCCATCGCCTCGATCGGTCTTCCTTGGTTCGTGCAAGCAGCAGTCCGCCCAGGTAGTTGACCGCCGAACTGCCGGCGAGCAGGGCCATAAATCGCCAGTCCCACCAACCGTAGAAAACGTAACTCGCCGCGAGCAGCAGCACTTTGCGCGACGCAGCGTTCGGCTCCAAAATCCAGCCGAGCGTGAAGACGACGATGAAGAACAATGCAAAAGTCAGTGTCGGAAAAAGCATGAGCGCCGATGAACGAGCCTTGCTGATGTTGTCGTGGCCGGGCTAGCCGCAAATGTCTGCAGAGAGCCTCCAGTCAGGCGCCAGCAAATCGACCTTTGTCTATGCGGCTATTCCATCTATTGTCTGATACGCTGACCCGTGCTTCACACTCTGCGTCAGCGTGCTGTCTTGATCTCGCTCAGACTACGGTTAATCGCACGGGCGACAGTATCGGCCAGCCGGAGTTCGCCATCGTTGGTGAAATGCATTCCGTCCTCCTTGCGTAGACGTCGCTTCACTCCGTCCAGGCTGGGACCAAAGGACGAATAGCTGCCATTCTCATCGATAAAAGTCTCCCACGTGCCGACATAGGTGAACCCATGTTTTCGAGCCTGCGCATGGAAAATTTGGTTCAGCCTCTTGTAGTCTCGGCTCATCGATGTGGACCGGACCACCGGCAAGCCAACCCAATAGACTTTGGCATCCGCTTCCGCGAGAACCTTCATGAACTGTGCGACACGGCGTTCATACTCTGCCAGCCAGGCTTTGGATCCGCGAGAAAGCCTGCGGCCGTTCATCCAAATCGATTGGCGGTCATTTCCGCCGATCATGACAACGATGATGTTGAGTTTCGTTTGGCGGACGAAGTCCTTCAGAGCGCTTTGCCAGTTGTAAACATCATCACGCATGAGGCCGGTAGCGGGCTTGGCAAACTTGATAATCTTAAGATTGTCCCGGTCGCGCAGAAGCTTCTGCATGCCATCACCAAGGTTACCGGCAATTGAATCACCGACAACGCCGATTCGCAGATGCTGGGGCGATTGCAGCAAGGCGACGGTATCTGAGCGGGCATTATCCAGCTCGCGAGCCTGGCCTGATTGAACCAGAGTGACACTCAAGACGGCACATGAGAAGCAAAAGACAAAAAGCCAAGAAAAGCCGAGCCAATGTGTGTGTCGATTCTGGCCAATAGGCATACCCGGAACGCTCCCCGTTTTTTAAGTGACTATTCATCGATCACGCGGCAGCTCATGCGAGCAGATTAAGCAGCATCAACTGAGACGATTGAATGGAACTTCGTGCTTTGCGGTCACAGCGCAATCCTAGCGATTGCGGATCTGCTGCATTCTGCATCCATTGTTGCTGGTTCGATCCAGTGATGAAAGTCCAGACTGCGCTCGCCCATATCGAATTTCCGCAAATGGGTGCGCGCTCAGTGACGTGCTTCGATGACATCGTGCGGCCGTCGCCGCTTGCTCCACTTTTGCCGTGGTTTGAAGATCAAATTGCGGCAAAGGTGACCTGGGTTTGCATTTCAGCAACGTTTTCGTGCAGAATTCGTAAGGGGACGGACGCAGCTTCCGCTATCGCAGCACTCTGCGCGGCTGACATGGGACTTTATGACGCAGTCGATCAATGCCCGCCTTGCTCTGGTTTCGTTTTTTGCCTGTATCGCGCTGCTCGCGACTGGTTCGCGTGCGATCTGCGCTCCGAAGAGCGACAAACGTGTGGCAACGCAGAAAACGATGGCCAGCAAGCCGAAGGTTAAGCCCCGCACTCGGATGACGTCGCCACACAGTAAGCGCGTGCTGACGAATCAGAACACAGTCAGCCGGCTGATAGCGGACCGGCGTGTTCCGACCCCGCGCCCTCGTCCGAATGTGGCGCCTACTGAGGCCATCGGTCGGCTGCTCGCATCGACGGCGCCTCTTGCTTCTGCGGCAGCGGCACCGTCGGATATAGAGATCGCTGCTCTCAAAGAAGCAATCAGTCTTGCCCGCCGTGGCAAGGCTGAGGCGACTGCCGCTCGCCATGACCATATCCGCAATGGCGTAGACCAGAAGCTCGTGGAATGGGTGACCCTGCGCTCTGACGGTACGCACGCAAGCTTTGCGCGCTACGCCACGTTTGCGCGCACCAATTCCTCCTGGCCAGGTCTGGGATTGTTGCGACGGCGCGCGGAAGCCCGACTCTGGTTCGAGCAGCGCGAGCCCGGCGCTGTCTTCGCATTCTTCTCCGATCAGGAACCGTTGGGGGCGCTCGGCAAACTGGCGATGGGACGCGCCCTGCTGGCGCAGAGCGACCGCGCCGCGGCCCAGAAATACGTCCGCTCGGCCTGGCGCGAGGACAATTTCTCGGCCGAACTCGAAGCGCAGGTGCTGAAGACGTTCGGACCGCTGCTCACTACGGCCGATCATAAGGCGCGCATGCACGTGCGGCTCTATGCGGACGACCTCGATACTGCAATGCGCACGGCGAAACGCCTCGGCGCTCCCCAGATCGCTATTGTGAAAGCACGCTCGGCTGTCAAACGCAGGGCGAAAAATGCAGGCGCGCTGCTCAACGCAGTGCCGAAGGCAGCACGCGACGATCCCGCTTATCTGTTCACACGCGTTCAGTGGCTCCGGCGTAACGGTCACATCGGCGAAGCCGCCCAATTGATGATGTCGGCGCCGCACGATGCGCGCGTCGTTCACAATGCCGACGAGTGGTGGATCGAGCGCCGAATTCTTGTGCGCAAAATGCTTGACGATGGCAAGGCGCGGATCGCCTACCGGATCGCTCGCAATGCCGCTCTCCCGTCGAAGGAAAGCCTCCGTGTCGACCAGCCGTTCACTGCAGGATGGATCGCGTTGCGGTTCCTCCACGATCCACACTCAGCAACGCAGCATTTCGCCCGCATACCGCAGATCACAACGCACCCGACGTCGCTTGCTCGTGCAGGCTATTGGCTCGGACGCGCTGCCGAAACGGCCGGCCGCGCCAGCGAGGCGCGCAGGTACTACAAAGCGGCGGCGCAGCACTCTGCTGCGTATTATGGCCAACTGGCGCGCGCTCGCCTTGGACGTCGGGAAATACCGGTTCGCCGACCGCCGGCCTTGGACAGCGCGCGGCGCATGGCTTTGCGCAATGTCGACCTAGTGCATGCGGTCGAACTGCTCTACGCGACCGGCAATCGCGATCTCGTGGTTCCGTTCGTCGCCGATCTCAACCGCGTCGGAGATGTCGACGTGCTGACGCTCATCGCTGAAACCGTCGCGAGGCACAAAGACGCCCGCGCCATGCTGACCATCGGCAGGGGCGCGCTGGCGCGCGGCTTTGCCTTCGATGAATATGCCTTTCCGGGCGTCGGGTTGCCCAAATACGTCCCCATCGGACTGAAGGCGGACACGAGCCTTGTCTACGCGATTGCGCGAGCAGAAAGCGCCTTCAACCCGAGGGTCGTTTCGGCCGCCAAGGCGATGGGGCTGATGCAGGTGACGCTCGCCGCGGGCCGCACCATCGCGCGCCGGTTGGGAATCAAGTTCGATCCCAAACGGCTCCTGAACGATCCGGCCTTTAACGTGCAAATGGGTTCGGCCGAGATCGCAGACCTCGTCAATGCGTATGATGGCAATCACGTCCTCGCTTTTGTCGGCTATAATGCGGGGCGCGGACGCGTCAAGGAATGGACCGCGCGCTACGGCGATCCGCGCAACCCGGACGTGGACGTCGTCGATTGGGTCGAGCGCATTCCCTTCACGGAGACGCGCACCTACGTGCAGCGCGTGATGGAGAATCTCCAAGTTTACCGGTCACACTTCAGCGGTCCGGCGCGCCTCACCATCGAAGCCGATATGCGCGGCGCGCAAGGATAGGCCCGTGCATCTTCCGCAAAGGAAATCGCCAGTATTCGGATGGAGCCAGACTATGCGGGTGACCGTCTTGGTTATAATTCTATGCGTCGTGTGGGCCGGTCACTCGACAGCCGCGAGTTTCTCGTCCTGTGTCGCTGGCTTAAGGGAGACAGCTGTCAGGGCCGGCGTCAGCAAACTCCTCGCCTCCCGGGCCCTCAATGCTGCACAACCGGACGAGAAGGTCCTGCGGCTCTCAAAGGTGCAGCCAGAATCCAAAACGCCGATCTGGGATTATCTCGGCTTTCTAGTGGACGAGCAGCGTATCAGCGATGGCCGCGCCATGATGCGCAAGTTCGATCGCGTCCTGCGGGCGGCGGAGCAGCGCTTTGGTGTCAACCGCCACGTGATTGTTGCAGTCTGGGGCATCGAAACCGACTATGGGCAGGAAGCGGGTGATAACTTTCTGCCGCATGCCCTGGCAACTCTTGTGTGCCAAGGAGGGCAGCGGACGGCCTTCTGGCGCGGTGAACTGATCGCTGCGCTGAAGCTCGTCGATCGCGGCGATCTCGAACTGAATAAGCTCCACGGGTCGTGGGCTGGAGCCTTCGGACAGACGCAGTTCATTCCATCCACTTATCGGCGTTTCGCTGTTGATTTCGACGGCGACGGACGGCGCGACCTCGTCAACTCCGTTGCCGATGCACTGGGTTCGACGGCCAATTATCTGAAACGTGCCGGGTGGCGGCCCGGCGAGTCCTGGATGATTGAGGTCAAGGTGCCGCCCGGCTACAGCGGTCCGACGGGGCGCAAAAAAAGGGCAGCTTTGTCTGTCTGGGCGCGCCGCGGCGTGGTGCGCGCCGACGGAGCTCGGCTTTCCGGCGGTGCCCAAGCCGGCCTTCTCCTACCAGCTGGACGCCAAGGGCCAGGCTTCCTTGTCTTCCGCAACTTCGACGCGATCTATGCCTACAATCACGCCGAATCCTACGCTATCTCCGTCTCCCATCTCGCGGACCGGCTCGCTGGCTACCCGTCGCTGAGGACGCCCTGGCCAACCGACGATGCAGGCCTGTCGCGCGCCAAGCGTCTCCATCTGCAGAAACTGCTGCTGGCGAGCGGCTATGACATCGATAAGGCGGACGGGAAGATCGGCCCGGTCACCCGCGTGGCCATCGCCGAGGCAGAAAAGCGCTTCGGCATGCAACCGACCGGCCGCGCCGGCCAAAAGATCTATCGCGCGCTTGGAGGCAAGTGAGAAGGGAAGACCCCGGGCACGCGATCAGGGTGTGCTCGGCCTTCATCTATCTGGCCTGCGGAAAGAAATTTGAACGGCCAACCGAAGAAAAGGCGTGGTGTGGCGATCCCCCACATCGAGCCTGGCAGCCCATGGGAGAACGGCTATTGCGAGTCCTTCAACAGCAAGCTTCGAGACGAATGCCTCAACCAGGAAATCTTCTACAGCCTGAAGGAGGCACAGATCATCATCGAGCAATGGCGTAATCAATACAACACAGTTCGACCGCCTCATCGCTCGGATATCGACCGCCTCATCGCTCGGATATCGACCGCCGCCCATCAGACATCCACAGGCCAAATGCATAATCTAGATCGTCATGCTCCTCTGCAGTAATCTCTATCTGCTTGGTTCAAAATATCCGTCAGCTCACAAAGACGATGGGACTGAGGAGCAGCAAAGCGATCAGGTCGGCACCGCGATGAAGCCGTTCATCACGTTGGCGACCAGCCAGAGCGGCTGCGGGGTCGCCATTGCCCCGATCGGAATTGCGACAATCCACAGCACGCAGTAAGGCGCAATCGGCGGCAGTGGCAGCGACAAGCTGCATGGTGGAGAGGACGGCGACTCTACGGCGGAAGCGGTCAGGATCTCATATCGGGCGGCACCGGAAACGACTCATTCGTCTTCCAACGTGTGTCGGACAGCACTGTAGCGCCGCCCGACTGGATCTTGGATTTCAGTCAATCCGCTCGACAAGGTCAACCTGTCGCAGATCGACACCCCGCCGGTATCACCCTTCGACCAGGCATTCAGCTTCATCGGCGACGGCGATAACGTCGACGAAAGATGGAGATGTGTGCTTGATTGTCACCGCCTTAGAAGTCCGGATAGATCGCATCGCGGTGTGGTCCATTTGCCGGTTTTGAGGCATTCTTCGTAAACTTTTTTTCCACGACGGTAACAATCGCGCCGTTCGCTCGATAGCCTGACCCGTGCACACAACCTCTGGTGAAACCTTGTGGCTTCGATGCAGCTCTTCGCGTTGTTTTCACACTCTGCAGACACGGGCGATGCCGCCACCACCGCGAGAATGCCTCCCACACATACGAGTATGCTCCAAGTCCTCATTACGCTTTCCACCGGTTAGCAACTGAAATTATGAAAGTTCACCGAGCAGGAGGCGCAGTCGGGCGTGGCCCTGCGCCACCACATACCCGCGCTCCAGTAGAATGCTCCTAATATCGTCACGAAACACGCGTTCGAACGATTCCGATAAACGGATCATCCCGATTCTGCGCGCGTGCTGTGCTAGACGTTGCATTTGCATTCGGACCAATCACGCGCTTGGGGTTACTCTTGACCCTCGCAAGATCTTTGAACGGCCACAACAAGTATGGCGTCTGATCAATCACTCCCATCATATTTTCAGTGTCTCATAGACACTACCAGCCTCCGCGAGTTGGCTGCAGAGCAACAGTATGATCCGTATCTCGCTTAAATTATGAGTTTGGTCTGAGGAAAGCCGATCGACCAGTTCGTCGATACCTGCTCAGCAGCTATGGTTGTGGACCATCCTGCGTCCCGCATGCCTCGAAACTCTCCGCTTAAAGAACTAGCAAAGTCCAGTTCGTTCATCTGTCGAGCAAATTTAAAGAGAAGCCCAAGCTGGCGGGCGTTCTCATTGATGAATTCATGCTTCGAAACATTCGGTTGATCGTCTTTCATGAACTGTCGCAATGCCCCCATCAGGCCAGAAGTTAGGTCGTCAGGAGCCGAAATCCAGGCTGGGATACGGGCCCGCTGACGGATGCGTTACGCTGTTGCTGATCGCGATCGCGAACGGATTCTATATCGCCACGACCTTGCGGCGATTTCCGCTCTTCCGACCGTGGCCACGTACCTTACGGGAAACAGATCTCGGCTGGAAGCTGATGATTTCAGCGGTGACCTGCTGGCCACGCATTGCCCTCACGATGTGATCCGACACGCGGTCGGCCATCTCGATGAGCGATAGGTCAAGTCGCTTCAAGATGTAGCCGCCGGTAACGCCTCCGGCGCCGCCCACACCCTCTTTCGATTTGCCGGCCGTATGGCCAAGGAGAGCGCCGATCGTTGGGAGCGTTGCCCCGACCGACTCGGCGACGCCGGCGTAGCTGTGTCGCAGAGAATGAAGTGTCAGGCCATCGAGTGGGCCTGGCTCGTCCACTTCAGAAGCAACACGATGGTCGCTATCTCTCTTGAGACGCTTTGCGGTCTTCTTCACCGTGCGCCAGAGGTTGGCCAAGCCGCGATAGCCATGCTCGCCGGTCTCGCAGGGAAAGACGAACTCGCTGCTCTCATCGTCCAGATCTGCAATTATCCGGTAGGCGCTACGACCGAGAGGACGGAGGGAAAAGCCGGTTTTGGTATCGCCGAGGCCGAGACAGCGGCCATCCTGAACCGCGCAAGCATGGCGGGGTCGAGCGCCGAGGCCTCGGCGGCGTGATAGGCCTCAGTCCATGCTCGCTCAATGCGGGCGACATCGGCCAGATAGGGCAGCATGGCAGCGGGTCCGAACCGCTCGATGAAATTCGGAAAGCTTCCGCCATAGCCAAGCATGATGGGGCTAACCGGCAACTCGCTTGCGGCATAGATGCGGGCCATTGCGCGGAAGAAATCATTTCCGACGATCCGACTGACGGCCGGGAACGCCGCCTGTAGCGTATCGACGAGACCGGCGATCACGTTGTTACGATAAACCGCGAAGCGCCGCGCGCTCGGCGCGCCGTTCGGCCCTACTAGTCCGAGCGGTACAGGGCGCTCGGGATCGAGCAGGGCCAAGGCGAACTCCCTTTGCCGTTCAGCGAGCTCTGGCATGATACAACTCGTGGGGTTGGCCGGCGACCATGATCGCTTCGGCGCGGTCGGCTTCGGCTTTGAGTTCGGGCCAAGTCGGCACGTCGGCATCCCATTCGATCAGGGTCGGGGTTGGGCCGATGCGCTGAACGGTGTGCGCAAAGAGGTCCCAGACGATCCGATCGACCGGCCGGTTGTGCGTGTCGATCAGAAGGGGGCGACCCGCTTCGTCGACCTCGCGCGTATAACCGGCGAGATGGATCTCCCGGACATGCGCGAGTGGGTAG
>NZ_BJNF01000112.1 GCF_006539545.1 Nitrobacter winogradskyi | reverse complement strand
ATCGAGACGGGCGTGCTGGACGACATGCTTGCAGTGCTGGCGCGCGAAGCCGACCTTGAATGGCTGATGATCGATTCCACCATCGTTCGCGCTCATCAGCACGCAGCCGGGGCGCGACAGTCAAAAGGGGGGCGGATGCCCAGGGCTTGGGCAGGTCTCCACCGAATCCGACACTTGCTGACCGTGGAGATTTGATTGCTGACCGTGGAGATTTGATGCCATCCTACGCGGTCTGGATAGGATCGGCAACCCGGTCACGCCGACGCCGGGGTGCCGGCCTGATCAGCCGTACGGCTTAATGCCGTTCAGGAAGGTCTTGAGCGTCGGGTTTGTATTGCCCGGCTTCCGGCAGGCAACGTAACCGAGCCGGGTCGTGCCGCTGCCATCATGAACCGGCCGAAACACGACACCGAGGCTGGTGTGGCCGACCGTGGATTCACACTACAGCGCGACGCCCTGGCTCTCTGCCACCTCGCTCAGGAGGCTCTCGCGGCTGAGACGGTAACTGACGATCATGGGATGGTCCGATGGCGCGGCCAGGTGACGGAGCAGGACCATGCGAATATCGAGACCGGGATCACAAACGGTGACAAGGAACCGTTCGCCTCTCAAATCCGGCCAGCAGGTGTTTAGTCTCGTCTTCGTGGAATATTGCCGCTTTTGACGCGAGTTCTACGGAATCCTGCGCGCGGACTATCGAGCGGGCAAGGCTGAGAAAGCGCCGAAACGCGGGATTGTCGTTTTTCGGCGACCAGACGGCGTTGAAACGGAGAATCTCGCCGGCGATCGGGCGATAGCAGAGGCTTGGAAAGCGCGCCACCGTCATCGCTTCACTGACGACGGTCAGTCCTCGCCGGAGGGCCACCAGAGGCAGCAGATTGTCGCGACCGACATATTGAACCCGGATGTCCGGATGCTGGCCGAGGTCCGCCATGCGCAGGACCAAGTAATCGTAGATCTCCTGTCCGGGCGCTGAGTCACTGACGATGAAAGCCTGTTCTGTCAGATCCTGCCACTGGATTTCTTCCAGCTTCGCCAGGGGGTGATCATCAGGCAGCACGGCGAATGCGCGCTCTGACCACAGATAAACTGTCTCGCAGTCGGGCCACGCACGCGATCCCCTCACAAACGCGACATCGAGTTTGAATTGCCGAATTGCGGCGACATGCTCGGCGGGATTGCCCTCGATCATCTCAATATCGACGCGGCGGTGTTGATTCTCATACATGCGCAGCAAATCAGCGAGGAATCCAGAGGCGATGGACGAATAGATGCCGATTCTGACACGGCCGCTCTCCGAGCGTCCGACCGAAGAGACGTCTTCCACGCCATGCCCGACGTTCCGAATGATCTGGCGCGCTCGGCGCAGAAAGCGCTCGCCAGCGAAAGTCAGGCGGACACCGCCATTGTAGCGGTTGAACAGAGAAGCTCCCAACTCATCTTCGAGATCGCGAACGCGACGGCTGATCGCGGATTCCTGTACGCCGCAGGCCACGCCGGCCTTGCGGAAACTGCCATGCTCGGCGGCAGCTATGAAATAGCGCAGATGGCGAAGCTCAATGGTCAGCTCGTTGCGCCGCGACTTCAGGTCGCGACGAGATTTGCTTCCCATGTCGTCTTCCTCGCCACCTTCTTGTTTCGCCTCTGCTGGTTGCGTGCTGCTGTGCGCCCCATTCAGTGCGGTGAGCGACCTGGTTACGATTTGCGTCCTTGAATTGTTGCTGGCGGAGCTTTCACCCTTCCCATCTTGCGCCGCTCATCCAATGTTCGGAGTCGGCGTGGATCGATACCAATTTAACGCGTCATCGGGCGAAGGCCGCAGCGAGCATCCGCGCTCTTCAAGCCAAAGCCGGATTTCGCTAGCCGTCACGGTGCCGACACCCGGTTCGGCCATAAGTTCTTCCCAGGTGTAGGCCGAGGCGATCTTGACGAGATGCCGGCTGCGCTTGGCGACAGTCCTGCCGCCCAGCGAGGCATGGCGGCCGTGCAGCAGCGCTTCGATGGCCCGACGGGGGAGATTACGACGCAGGAGTTTCTCCTTCGGTTTTGGAGAGAACACCCGCACGTCATGCTCCTCGATGTCAAGTTGCGCGGCAATGCGGCGGTGATCCATGCCGAACGCGCGCAGGATCGTTACCTCGTCGCGCAGCCATGCGAGGAAACGGCAACGGTTATAGTCGCTTCGGCGCGGTGTGGCTCCGATCGACGTTTGAGCGGCGTCAGGAGTTGATGATCCGATATATCCTTTGCCAACGTCAGCATCGGTATGTCCTCACATGAGAGAGAGGCCAGTCTCTTGATTGAACCTGCTAATTCGCGAGTTTGATCGTTCGGGCAATGTACGGACTCGTTGGGCGGTCCTTTCAATGAGAGCGATAGCGCGCGCGACATTCCTAGAACTGGAACGTCGTTGATAGCAGGAACGTGCGCGGCTCGTTCAGACCCAGTTGATAGCCAGTCGTCGCCCAATAGCTCTGATCCAGAACGTTGCGCAGGGTTGCCCGAACGATGATCGGCTTCCAGCCCGGCTGCCTGATCGTGTAGCGCGCGTTCAGATCGAAACGATACCAGCCGCCGATTTTTCGGATATTCTCGTCATCGAAGTAGGTGGAGGACTGGTATTGTCCCATCGCGACCAGGGTGAGATCGTCGACGAACGGCGTATCCCATTCCATGGAGAGAGTGGCGCGATACTTGGGAATCCCTCCATACCTGTTGCCGACGTTGATTCCGTCAGGCGTTTCGACCAGCGTAGCATCCATCAAGGTGACACCGCCGACGAAGCGGATGGTCTCGGTCGCCTGTCCAAAGGCCGTCATCTCGATTCCCTGGAAGCGGGTCTTGCCGACCTCGCCGAAGATGAAAGTGTCGGGGTCCAGGGCGAAGGTCGGCCGCGTCGCGGTGAAGGCGGCGAGCGTCATCGCGATGCGGCCGAAATCGACCTTGGCGCCGACCTCATACTGCGTCGTCTTGTAGGGCGTGAAGACTTCGCCAGCATTGAGCGAGGTTCTCGGCGCGATTGCTCCAGCTTGCAGCGCCTCCATGTAGTTGGCGTAGAGCGAGACGTTCTCCCATGGCTTGACGATCAGCGCCGCCGCCGGTGACAGCGCGCTTGCGTCATAGCTGGCGCCGGTACTGAAAGACATCTGCTTGACGTTCTGGTGCCGGATGCCGAGCATCAACTGAACACGCTCGTTCAGAATCGACAGCGTATCGGCCAGCGCGAAGCCCAGATTCTCGTTGCGGTTGTTCTTGGGTACGTGGCGGGGATCGCCAAGCGGAGCGAAATCCGGCTGCGGGAAGTACACGGGATTGTACAGATTCGAAGCAGGCAGAGGAGTCCCCGCGTTTTGCTCGAATCCCGATTCCTCGTTCGCCCATCCCGCCGCCAGAGCCAGGGCGTGGCTCACAGGCCCGATCTCCGCACGTCCGCGCAGACCCGCCTCGGCTGTGGCCGCCTGTATGTATTGGATGCTCGCACTGGGATACCAAGCGGACAGCAATGTACCTGCGGCATCGGTAACAGACATGTAATTTTCGACTGTCTTTACACCAATCGTACTGCGCCCGACCGCGGCATAGGCGGTCACACTGTCGTTGATGTCCCACTCGCCGCGTGTCGTGGCGTATTTGTGCTCTGAATTGTAGGATTGCCACGGCTGCCCCCAGTTGGCGGTATTCCTGGGCGGCCTCGGAATCGGAACACCGCTGTCGAGATAGATAATTTCCCGGACCCCGCGCATGATCTGGTTCTGATAGCCGAGGTCGAGGGACAGCCGGACGGTTTCGCCGCGGTAATCGAAACCGAAGGCCGTCACTCTCGTTTCGCGTGAGTTGTTGAGGATGGGGGTGTCGCCGCTGCGATAGACTCCGTTGAAGCGGATGCCGAACTCCTTGTTGTCGCCGAAGCGCTGGCCCACATCGAGGTGCCCGCCCGCCTGACTGTTCATCGCGTAATCGGGTGTGAAGGCGATCAGCGGCTCGTCGCCGGCGCGCTTCGGCACCAGGTTGACGGTGCCAAGGCTCGCGAGCTGGCTCGGCGGAAGACCGTTCAGCAGGGCGCTCGCGCCCTTCAGCACCTCGACACGCTCGATCCCTTCCGTCGCCATCGAGCCGCTTTGGGTTTGCGCGATGCCGAACAACCCGCCGAAGGCGACGCTCTGGGCATTGGCGCCCACGCCACGGACGAACCATTGATCGCGAGGGAAGCCACCGCCGGAGTCGAATACCTTGACCACCGATGGATCGTTGTTGAGCACGTCGCCGAGGATTCTGGCTTGCTGATTCTCGATCAGCTTGCGCGTATAGACGGTCTGATTGAACGGCGTGTCCATCATATCCCGGTTGCCGAGCATGCCAAGCTGGCCGCCGCGCGCGATTTGCCCGCCGGCATAGGCCGGAGGCAGCGACATCGTGGAGTTCGGATTCCCGGCCCCCTGCACATCGATGGTATCAAGCGAGATCGCGCCGGCTGGCAGCGATCCTCCACGGACCGAGCCACTTTGCTCTCCCGTATCGATTGTGACCGTACGCGGGTTGGTGAAGCGGTAGGTGACGCCGGTCCCGGCCAACAGCGCGGCGAGCGCCTGGGAAGGCGTGAGGTTGCCTTGTACAGGCCGGCCGGTGACGTTGAACGGCTGGCTGCCCGTGAAGATCACGGCAAGGCCGGTCGTGCGTCCGATTTCGTTCAGCGCCTGAGGCAATGGCTGCGCGGCAATATCGAAGCGGAACAGCCGGGTAGCGACAGATGACTGTGGAGCCATGCGCTCCTGAGCCTGTGCAGCGACCGACATGGATCCCGCTACCGTAATCGCCAACGTGGTTGCAAGCACGACGCGCTTGCGGTCTCCTGATTTCGATCGCCCCATGTCCTGTCCCTGCTCTTGAATCACTGCCCCGGCCGATCGCGCATGGCGTCGGCTCTCATTGTGATTCACGGGCGAGCGGGCGCTTACCTTACCCCGTCGCGGATATTTTTTGGCCGGACAGCGGCACGCCGCCGGGAGCGTCAGCGCAGGACAGTGAGACGGCCCAGAATGGAATAGGTCTCGAAGCTCACTGTGGCCCGGAGCGATTCCAGCGCCGCATCGGGATCATCCAGCGTAAAGCTGCCGCTGACCCGGCTGTCGGCCAGCGCCGCGCTGGCGATGACCAGGCGTCCCGGTCGATAACGTTGCAGTTCTCCGATGACATCCGCGAAACGTGCCTGGTAGAACACGAACCGCCCCTCGTGCCACGACATGGACGCCGCCAGGTCCGCATCCCGCACCGGACCTATGCCGATCTTGTCAAATCGCACCTGCTGGCCGGGCTCCACCAATGCGCGCTGCATACTCGGAGAGGTCACGGCGACTCGTCCCTGTGCCACCGTCACGACGGTATCGTCGTTCGACAACCGCACGTCGAACTTCGTTCCGAGAACCTCGACCGTTCCGCTGGAGGCTTCAACGACAAAGGATTGCGCGGCTTTCACCACGGAGAAGTAAGCGCCGCCGCGCAGCAGCACGACACGACGCTCCCCGTTCGTGAAGCGCTGCGCCAAGGCGCTGTCGGCATCGAGCAGAACCGTCGATCCGTCCGGAAGATCAACGGTCCGCCGCTCGCCACGGGCCGACACGATATCCGCTCGCATGTCCTGAAACAGATTGGGTCGCTCCAAGGCGACGGCTCCACCGAGAACCGCCAACCCGACGATAATGGTCGCCACACCACGCTTCCTGGCTTTGCGACGAGCCTTGGTGCGGTCCATTGCGTCGAGGTAGGCAGAAAGGTTCTCGCTCTCTTCCTGTGCGACGCGCGCGCCTGGAGATTCCGCCGCCGACCACAGGCTTTGAACGCGACGAAATGCCTGACGGTGACTAGGACTTGCCGCAACCCAGCGCTCGAACGCCGCGCGATCCGCCGCCGATGCCCCGCCTCGCAGGCGCGTGAACCACTCAAGCGCCGTATCGTCGATCTCAGTGGGCTTGGTGCGGAGTTCGCGATCCATGGCGTGGAATTCTGAAGTTTGAGGGTTGCATGAGCGCGAAATACGGCCGTTCTAACAGGTTTGACGGGCGGCGGCGTCAAAACCTCATTTCGAACGTCAGAAATCCTCGGCGCCGGCTCGGATCGCCTTCAGAGCGCGTATCATATGCTTCTCGACCGCGCCTATGGAGATGCCGAGGGCGCTGGCGATCTCCCTGTAGTTGCGGCCATGGATGCGGTTGAGAAGAAAGATGTGACGGCTGCGTTCCGGCAGCGCCCGGATCACATCGTCAATGTGCCGTAGATGATCGCGTGCGGCGACGATGTCATGCGGCGAGGATGGGGTGACGAAGCGTTGCTCAGGGACCGTGCGCTCGATGTACTCGGCGCGGACACGCTCACTCCGAATATAATCGATCGCGGCATTGCGCGCGCTTTGGCTGAGATAGGCCGAGGCTTCGTCCATCCCATCCTGCTTGCGTTTCCACAAACGCAGAAAGACATCGTGGACGATGTCCGAAGCTGTCGCGCGACAACCAATGATCCGGCTGACACGGCGCTGTAAACGACCGCTCTCAGCCAGATATAATTCCACGAACTGGGCAGCCGAATCTTTCATTCAGCACTCGGAGCTTTCGCCGGGCCACGGTCCGTCACGGCCGTCCACGACATTTTTCCGACGCCGCTTCTCAAGCGCATCGTACCGCTTCACGGCTTAAGAGAACTGAAGTTTGATCGCAATCAGAATAGTTTAGATCAATTCTAGCAACGTGCCTCCGAGTGGCGCGAAACGGTGCGGTGCAGCGGCCTCTTAACAGATTGCCATCTAACCCACGGTCACTGCGGCTGCGACCTGTCGCGCGAGTTTGCTGGGCGATCCGCCCCAAACGCCATCTTTCCCAGTTTTGTCCAGACGCCGCGCGAGCGTTCGCCGTCCTCGCTCTTGAGTTTTTCGGCGATCCAGAACAGCGCGCCTAGGTGGTGGCGCGGTCGTCGCCGGTCAGGTCCACGACGCCGGCTTTGATGACAAGACCGCCGAGTTCGATCAAATGCCGCGTGCGCTTGCGGCGATCGACCTGCCAGGTCCGCATATCATGCCGTGCGAGTGCTGCCTGATACCGGTTGTACGCTGTGCGATTACGTTTGAGCGCCGCAAGTGTCGCTCAGTTGCTGGAGCAGATCGCCGCGCCCGGCTTTGAAAGAATGTGGCACCACGTTTCGCCCATGCTTCCCGCTTTCCGGCATCCTTCGTCTCGGTCAACACAATCAATGCGCCCGCCAGTTCGTCGGCGGTGAGCACGTCTGCTCCGGTGGCGATCACCAGTTCGCCGAGTTGCTGCACCTTGCGGCTCTTGAGGCTACGCGCCTTGTCCTCCAGCGCCTTTAGTTCCGCATCGTAGTCGCGGGGTTTGCGCATCATGCCCTCCATCAATGTTGATGCAGCGATGATAGGTGAGCGTCTGGCGAAAGGCTGTAAGGTTGCCGAGACAGTCTGGCACGGCGCGGTCCCTCCCGAGAAATTCATTTCGAGGGCGCGCTTATACGTCGTTCCGACGTGCGCTTGAGCGTGGCAATGATTTGATCGCGATGGCGATCTATCATCTTCACGTCAAGGTCATTGGCCGCAAGTCCGGCCAGAGCGCGGTGGCGTCGGCCGCTTATCGCTCGGCCTCACGCCTGCGCGATGAACGACAGGGTCGCAATCAGGACTTCACCGCCAAACTTGGCATCGTCCATTCCGAGGTGCTGCTGCCGGAGAACGCGCCGGAGCATTGGTCCGACCGCGAACGGCTCTGGAGGCGTTCGAGGTCCGCAAGGATGCCCAACTCTCCCGCGAGGTGGAGTTCGCCATTCCACGCAGCGGCAAGGGCGGCAGGGTGAAGAGTCGCAAGCAGGCCATCGCCATCGGCCTTTCAAAAGCACGCAACAAAGGCCAGAAAGTCCCAAAGAAAAAATCCAGCTAATCTGGTGACAGTGAGCCACTGATGGCTGTTTCAGAGCGAAGATCTAACCAATTACTGGACAGCCAAGCAGGGCTCGCCGCGGCAATATTCGGTATTCTAGCTATCATTGTCCTGAAGCGGTCTTTCACGCAAAACAAAAAGAAGCCGCCGCCTGGCGCATCATACCGGAAGGTATCGCCCGCAACTCTCGCAACCGAGACCGACGATCGCGGCCGCAACGCACGATCTCCTTCCGAAATCTCCGCCAAAGGATGGAAGGACATTTTGGTTCGCGTGTATGCGAATATAGGCGAGCACCGCATCCTGTCCTTGGCCGCCGGCGTGACATATTACAGCATTCTCGCAATCTTTCCTGCCCTCGCGGCGCTTGTCACCATCTATGGCCTATTCTCCGATCCCGTCGGCATCGCGAAACATCTCGACGAGTTGTCCGGCGTGGTGCCGAGCGGCGCGATAGATGTGGCGCGTGACCAGATCACGCGCCTGAGTTCGAAGAGCTCTCAGAGCCTTGGCTTCACCTTCATGATCGCGCTTTCCGTTTCTCTGTGGAGCGCGAACGCCGCCATGAAATCAATGTTCGATACGTTGAACATCATCTATGGCGAGCAGGAAAAGCGCGGCTACATCAAGCTTAATGCGGTATCTCTGACTTTCACGATCGCAGGCATCGTATTCATCCTTGCTGCGCTGGGCGTTGTGGTTATCCCGATTATCCTGAACTATCTTTGGCTTTCGGATGCCGCCGGTTTCCTCGTTCGTATCATGAGATGGCCGGCCATGTTTGTTGGCTTGGCGCTCGCCTTGGCGTGCATGTATCGATTTGGCCCCAGCCGGCAAATGCCCCGTTGGAAGTGGATCAGTTGGGGCAGCACCATCGCTACGCTGGCCTGGCTTGCCGCTTCGGCCCTGTTCTCATGGTATGCCGCGAATTTTGGCAGCTTCAACGAAATCTACGGCTCGCTCGGCGCAGCCGTCGGATTCATGACTTGGCTTTGGATCTCGGCGATCCTCATCTTACTAGGGGCGGAGTTGAACGCGGAAATGGAGCATCAAACGACGTTCGATACCACGACCGGTAAGCCGAAACCGATGGGGATGCGCGGCGCACGAATGGCGGACACCTTAGGCGCTCCGCAAGCACGCTGATCAGTCATTGGATTGAGGCGTTCTGCGGTCTGCGAAATGAAGGTCTCCCGTGGAAACGTCTCATTCCGCCCGAGCTTGTTGGTGCCGCGACCGGCGCAGTCTTTCCGGAACGAAAAACTAGCGTGAACATTCGTGACATGAGTCTCTCACCATGTCGGCAACCGCGAATGACTCTGGGTTTTAATTCAGATGCTTCGTTTATCACGTGAACAACTTCGCTCGACGACTTGCGATGGGGACGATCACATATGCAATCCCGGAGCGGCCGCCGAGAACCCCCGAGACAAGCTGGCTCACTTGTCCCTGGTCCTAGCGCGTATCCAGATCTCGACCGAGATGCCTCGTTTGGCTTCGATGAAGTTCGCGGGCGTGTCCTGAATAACAATACCGCTTTCTCGGTCGGCCGAAGGATGCCTGGGGCGGCGACAGGAACTCTGACGGGAGAGCAGACGTTTGCAACGTTTGGGAGTTTCTATGACCAGCACCTCGATATGGATGGATGTTCACATAATGCCCAACACGGAATCGCTGGTTGGGGAGACAGAATGCGATGTTGCCGTCATAGGATCAGGGATTGCCGGCATTTCAACAGCCTACGAACTCTGCAAGCGCGGTAAGTCGGTTATCGTGATCGACCGCGGGCGCATAGCGGGTGGTATGACGTCCCGGACATCCGCGCACCTGGCGCCTTTATGCGACGATCTCGTGAGCGAGATGGTCAGTATAAAGGGGCTCGAAGCCACAACGCTCTTCTGCGACAGCCACGCAGCAGCTGTGGATCGCATCGAAGAGATTCAGAAGAATGAGAACATCGACTGCGATTTCCGTAGGCTGGATGGCTACCTGTTCCAGGGTCGCGGTATGCCGGCCGACATCATCGAAAAGGAGCTCGGCGCAGTCCGCGAGGTCGGAGCGCCAGTAGACCGGCTCATGGGTGTGCCGTTCAGCGGATGCGAAAGCCGTCAGGTACTCCGCTATCCAAGGCAGGCGGCTTTCCATCCGCTTAAATACCTCGCGGGGGTCACGAAGGCCTGTCAAAAGAACGGCGCTACCTTTCTTGCGAACAGTCCGGTTGAAGAAGTCGGGGAGAAAGACGGCACCGTCACGGTTAAGACGGCCCGGGGCGTCATTCGCGCAAAGTACGCGGTTGTCGCCACCAACTCCTCTATCTCCGACCGCTTCGCCATCCACACCAAGACCGCGCCGTACAGAACCTATGTCATGGCGTTTGAAATCGAACGCGGAGCGTTGCCCGATGCGCTCTACTGGGACACGGAAGATCCATATCATTACGTGCGGCTTCAGCCGGGCCCAGGACAAACCGATTTTGTGTTGGTCGGCGGTGAAGACCATAAGAGCGCAACGGCAGATGATGCTGACACTCGCTTTGGAAAGCTCGAGACTTGGGCGCGCGACTTGATACCGGCACTTGGGAAAGAGACCCACCGTTGGTCCGGGCAGGTGCTGGAAACAGTCGATTATGCTGGCTTTATCGGCCGCGATCCCGGGGGCAGCAATATTTATGTTGCGATGGGCGACTCAGGCCAGGGATTAACCCATGGCGTTATGGGCGCGATGCTTAATACGGGTCTTATTCTCGGCGAAGACCATCCGTGGAAGGATCTGTATGCGCCCGGCCGAATTCCGCTCAAAGCGGCAAAAAACTTTGTTGCGGAGAATACAACAGCGATCAAAAGCTTTGCTGAATACGTTGCGTCGGGAGAAATTGGCTCCCTCGGCGAGCTTAAACCCGGGCATGGCGCGATCGTCCGGCGCGGCCTCGAAAAGATTGCCGCATATCGCGACTCTAGTGGCGGCCTGCATCTCAACTCCGCATCCTGCAGCCATGTCGGCTGCCACCTGCACTTCAACAGTTTTGAGACCTGTTGGGATTGCCCCTGTCACGGCTCGATGTTCGACGTGGATGGATGTCCGATCAATGCTCCTGCCATCGGACCACTTGGTGAAGTTAAGGAATAGAAGGCTGCTGAATGGGAGGCAGTACCAACAGCCCTGTTTGCTGCATCGCACTCTCGGATAGGCGCGAATGTTTTCCAGCCTCCCGCGCACGAAAATACAGGTATGTTTAGAACGGACTTCGACAGCAACGGCGCGCCTCACAGGCGATGAGCCGCGCCTTCTCTTTCCCGATCCCTCATTGGCATAAAGGCATGTCTTCAGCCTTACTAAGAGACAGCCGGCCTTCCGACAAATCGTATTGCGGCGATCCATCTGCGCTCCAGACATGCAGATGTGCTTGCTGATCTGGCAAATGCGGAGTACTGCGCGACCGAAGAACATGGGCCGTGTGCCCAGCGGAGCTGGCGAACTCCAGCTCATGCGGCTAGCCAGAGGCACCGCCCGTTCGTTCTATCCGAATGCCGAATGAGTGATGCGGGGGCCGTAGTAATTATCGACGGATTTGATCCGGCTAGGCTCGTCCCAGTTCCAGCTGCTCTCTTCGGTGTACTTCGGAGCATTCTCGAGATGATCCGCGGTGACGCCCATCCGGTACCCGCCGATTGCCGTGTCGTACTTCAGGCTGTCCCAGGGGAGCGGATAGTGGTCGTGGCCGATGCCGAGGAAGCCGCCAAAGCCGAGGACCGCGTAAGACACGCGCCCGGTTGTCTTCTCGATCATAACGCGCTCGATCTCGCCGATCTTCTGGTGGTCGGGCCCGTAGACGCCGGTCCCTTCTACCTTATCGCTGCCGATTAGCGTGGAAGTCTCTCTCGCTTCGCTAACCATGTAATTCTCCTTTGTGATTGACTGGCGGATGTGTCCTTGGGTTTCGCGCGCGCCATTCCGCAAAAAAGCCCGCTGCGGCGGGCAATTTGCTCTTTTCTGAGCGGCGTAACGGTGGGGTTAACGACCGAAGAACAGCCACAAGAGAAGAATGACGGGGATCGGCACGCCGATGAGCCAGAGCAGGAGTCCGCGTCCCATTACTGTCCGCCTCCAAAATACACGATGTAGACGACCACGAAAGTCGCGATCACCAGAGCCGTGCCCGCAACCAGAACGTTGCGGACCGTGGGGCCGCGCTCCGCGCCGCGCGCTTCCATCGCAGTCTCGACGATATGTCCGTCTTCCATTCTCGCCATGTCGGTTCTCCCGAGATTTGTGCAAAGCGGACGCAGCTTTCTCCGCTTCAGTCAGAAGTTGAACAGCTTTAACGAGCGATCGTTCCCTGAGCCGTCATCGCAAGTGCTGCGAAGGGTCATGCAGGACCCACGTGAGGCACGGTTCCGAACTCCTGGTGCGTGAGAGAGACGGGACCGTGCCAGCCACCGGCAGGAGACGGCCGCAGCCTGTAAAATAATTCCGTTAAAAGTCTCTCGTTCCCTAAGCTTCGCGCCCATTCGCTGCTTCTTTCATCTCTGGCCGCGCGCCATTCTGCTGAAAAGAAAGCCCGCTGGTTGTGAGGAGCGGCGGGAAAGGCGTCATACTTCATCGCCGGGCCACAACGTACCGCCGCATCGACGCGGCGAGATCGCCCATGCCTCGATCTCCGCGGCAATCTCGCCTGCTTGATGTTCTTCAACAGCTCGGCCTCGTCAGTCTACCGGCATGTTCCGCCATGGCGCACTCCTCGCTAGCGAACTCCGAGAGGCGATGCCGGTATGAAAGTGTTTGCTTGAAGCGCCGCCGCTTCTGCATCGAGCGCTCCTTTCCGTGAGAGGCGCGGTCGCCTCCGAGATGCGGTGATCGCCGAAAATCGCGTCAGCAGCCGCGGAGTTCAGTTCAATGCTGTGCACAGCTTATGGGCTTTGCTCACTTGTCGCCTTCTTCCACTGCGCCTATCGCGGGCCCTTTTCCTTGCGCTGGCCCGATCTGATAGGGCATGCGCTCGATCTCGGAACGAAAGAAACGAAAGAAACGACGTCGGCCATGGGAAGCTCGTCGAGTAGGGGCCTGAACGAGCATGAACCGAGAATCAGGGTAGTGCACGGCCCCGCATTTTCCTAGCGAAGGTGTCCGCGGGACCGTGCCGGCCGCGGGGAAGAAGCCACGGCCTTCAGATAAGCCCGTCCCTTCCGGCTCGTTCCTAAGCTGTCACCGATCCGAGCGGGCTCGCTGTGGAACGACGGACTGATCTGAGAGTTGATCGTGCATTGCCAACTCAAAGGAGATTCCGTTATGGCCGATAACAGCTCGCCGCCCGCCCCCGACAGCGCGCGTTCCTCCGGCAACTTGGTGTCAAGCGACAAGTACAATGGCAAGGCCGTCTACGGCGCCGAGGACAAGAAGGTGGGCGCGATCGAATGCGTCATGGTCGACAAGTCCACCGGTGAGCCGGCCTATGCCGTGCTGAGCATCGGCGGAATCCTCGGCATGGGCGCCGATCATTACCCGGTTCCCTGGAGGCTGCTCAGGCACGACTCCAAGCTCGACGGCTACCGCAGCGACATCAGCGGCAACCGGTTGAAGGGTTATCCGAAGAGCGTGTTCGGGAGCTCCGGCTCCGAGCTCTTCGATTGGACCGCGAAGCGCGCGGAGCTCGACTCCTATTACGACAACGTCGATACCGTGACGACTAAGGAAGCCGAGGAATCGCCTCTGACGCGAAGCAGCGGCTAGCCCGGCAATGCCGAGAAACGCCGTGTAACGCCTTACAATGGCAGAAGCACCGAAAAACAACAAAGGCCCCACATCGGGGCCTTTGTTTCGTCGAAGGCGTACCGGCCTACCCGCAGCAGGTGCGCCAGAGTTAGGTCAACAGGCTTATTCAACAGATATCATTTGGCACCGATGGAGCCTGTGTTGGGTCTCCTGAGCAAAAACAGGAGCGAAGGTGCTCCGAGCGGCAGCCCAACGAGCACGCCCGCAATCTAAAAACCGTTTTGGCTAAGAACGTACTTTGCTCGCCGCTCCCGCTCGGCCTAGTTGGCTTAGAGCTCCTGGCGAGGTGGCAACGCTCTGGCACAGAGGGCCTTGTCTTTATCGCCGATGGTGACAGGCGAGCCGAACGGCTTCGATTTAATCTTACACGGTCTCAAGAAAACAGCGCCCGTAGTCCTTTGGCGCCCCCGCTGGTGGCCCATGGCGGGCGCGCAATGTTAAAGACGAAAACCCGCACGGGCCAGCGAATAACTGCTGCCAAAAGTTGCGGGTGCTGTTGAGCCGAACGCGCCACCAGGAGGCGCCGAGACTCCGCTTGCAAAAACCGTATGCGCTGGCTCGTCGTGTCGTCAAGTGCAACGTGCCGCGGCAACAGGGACACACTTGGTGATCGACATCGAGTGCAATTGCAGAATAGATCACGTAAGAGCGTCAGCGGGCCTCTACCGTTCTATAACTGTCGTAAGCATTTTTCGGTTTAGGTGGCGCAACGCCGTTATGGCCCTTTCGACCGCTGGCGTGGCCCCGCCGCCGGCGATCTGCATAGTGAGGCAACAATTGAATAATGGCAGGCCTAGATGGGGATGCTGATCGCAAAACAGTAAAAGAGCTCGCCCGAAAAATTTGATCGCTGCCGTTTGTAGGCGCAGGCGAGAAATCGATGATGTTTGCATCTCGGCAGCTGGATGAATGCGCTGAAGAAGAGCGTCGAAAGAGAAATCCCGTTTCATCGGGGACAACGATCTCACCATCCACCACGAAGCGCTTCTCGCGCAAGGAAGTGTGCCGCGGCGATCACTTCCGGAAAGTAGCGCCTTAGTTCCTGCCTGCTTGGAATGCATGGACACGGTGCCGCCTCCCCGTGACAAATGGCAAAGAAATCCGTCCCATTTTGGCTCGTACCGCCACTCCATACCTTCGGGAATCATATCGACGAACGGGCTTCCTTCAACAGGAGTGCGGGTTGTCCTCACGCGACTTTTCGCTTGCGGCCACGGCGCGCCGATGTCCGCTTCTTGGCTTTGACCGGAGCCGCTCTGGCGTTCTTACCGCTCAAACTCTGTTTCAGCGCATCCATCAGGCTGATGACGTTGCTTTCGTCTGCTTCTCTTCCGGCACTTCAATCGTCTTGCCTGCAGCCTTGCGCTTGACCAACGCCTTCAGCGCAGCCTCGTACTTGTCCTTGAATTTGTGCGGATCGAATTTCGAGGCCTTCTTGTCGAGGATAGCCAGGTCAGAAGCGTAATCAGCACGACCAGGCCTACGACAGTCGCAACAATGAAGAAGTGAGGCATGCCAGACAACGCTGGCCCGGCGGGTTAGCTTCAGCACAGCAGTAGGTGCGCACCTATTTTGGTGGCTGAAAAGCTCAGGCGATCGAAGCCAGCCTTCGATATGCGCCGCCGTTTCGGCTTGGCGGGCTTTGCTCTCGAGCTCTTCCCTCTCGCGCCAAACGGAAGCCTTCCGGCTTCGCCGCGCAGGCGCTCCGCTTCTTCGGTGCAGCGTTCGAAGAACGTCAGCTTGTCTGAAACGACGCCGGGTTTGCATGGCGCCGCTCCTTTCCGTTAGAGGAAGGAGCAGCAGCGTAAGCGGGCGTTCCTATCACCATCGGAGCCACGATCCCTGCGGTGATGGAACCATCATCGCGTATTCGCGGGCAGAGTTGTGTTACAGATCGGTGATCGGTTCACGAGTACTTCAGCGCTACGCACAGCGCCGCCTGTCACAAGACATTGTCAACGCCATCGCACTTGTTTGCGTCTGGTGTACTCCTCGAACGCCTTCTCATGTTCCGGTTCGCACCGGTAACGCGCCCAACCGTCCTCGGCCTCGCCGTCGTATTCCGCGAACAGAAACAGGTAGAGACGGAGCCGTTGGTTGTCGTCGGAATTGCGCACGTAAAAGATGCTCATGACCTCAAAACGTAGCTAGCACCGTGATGCTACACAAGGGTCACTTCATGCGCCGCCGGGAAATGAAAATGGCCCGAAGCTTTGCTCAGGCCATCCACGTCGCGAACGAGCCTACATTTAACTCAGCTCATTTGGTATAATATCAACCGACACGAAGGTTTCTCACGGCAACTACTCCTAGTTAGGGAACAACGCTCGGGAACCGCAGTCAGTTCCTAGCGAGCCATAGCGATCGGATCGGTCGAGACCGAGTGCCCACAGCGCACTCAGCTATGGAATTAGCGAGAACTCATGCCGTCCCGCGATATCTCGCGTGATGCCCTGACTCCGCCAGCCTCATGTGCATCTTATTTGGCAGTTGCTCTAGGTCACGAACCCATAAATGGGATTTA
>NZ_BJNF01000111.1 GCF_006539545.1 Nitrobacter winogradskyi | reverse complement strand
ATTTCCTGTCAGGGATCGTCACCCGGATGGGCCGAAACCGCACTGGCGGGTTCGGTGGAGGCAGCAACAGCCGCCGGAATAGAGCCCGGCGCACTACGGTGCGAACAGCCTTATATGATGGCGTGAAAGATCGCCGCTGGATCAGCGGCGTATCTGGCACGCACGCCCCCGCCTTGTCACTGCTACTGATCGACACGACGTGGTTGGAAATCGACGCGAAATAGCTACCAGTACAGTTTGCGGCACGCTCTGCTGACGATTTGCCGCCTGTCATTGAATTCGTTCACAGCCGCGCTGAAGCTGCCGTTGCGGGCGGCGGCGGCGATATAGCGAAGGTGGCGCAGGTCCATCCTTCATCTCCTTCGCCGCAATCTAATCACCGAACGGAGTTTAGACGTCATGAAGTAGCATCTCGACAGCGGCGGAGACATTCTCACATGACAACGAACTAGTGCCCCGTCAGAACCTGTACGTCATGCTGAGCAGCACGCTGCGCGGCGCGCCCCACGCATAGCCGTTATAAAAGCCATAGAACGTGTAGTAGTTATTATCGAGCAGGTTCCTGATGTTGAGCGTGGCCGATAATTTTTCATTGAACTTGTAGCTCGCCATCGCATCCACAACCCAGTAGCTCGGCGCGGTATGCCGTACTGTGCCATAGATGGGATTGTTTACATTGTCCCAAGTCTTATCCATCCAGCGCGCACCGCCACCTACCATAAAACCGTCGAGAGTGCCGTCGAGCTTGTAGGTGCTATAGAATGTGAACTGGTTTGCCGGAGTAAACGTGGAAACTCTTACACTATCCCGCTGTGAGACATTGTGCGTAAACCCGGCCTGGAGTTGCCATTGCCGCGATAGCTGACCCGAGATTTCCAGTTCAAAACCCTTGGTGATCACGCCGTCCACCGGACGGTAGGCCGGTATTCCGCCTGGCAGGAGACTACCAGTCGGGACCGCAAAGTTATCCTGCTTGACTTGAAAGTATGCGGCGCTGGCGTTGATGCGTCCGTCGAGAAAGGCGGACTTGAGGCCGACTTCCGCATTCGTTCCTTCAAGTGGCGGAAGCGTCGCGCCCTGTTCATTCAACACTGATTGAGGTCTGAAAACGCCCGTATAGCTGGCATAGGCGGACAGAACATCGGTGAGATCGAGGACTGCTGCATAGTATGGAATCACCTGACCAGACCTCTTGAGCTGGCTGCTGTTCCCGTAGACACGTTGCTGTGCTTCAAAATTGGCGATGCGCGCGCCCAGCATCACCTTCAACCTGTCGTGTACCTGAAGCCGCGTGGCCGCGTAGAATCCATTTTCCTTGAAGATCTCTTTGTTGGGATCGCCCGGCAGGAACGGTATCCATCCGGGCTGGGGAAGGTCGCCGGTCCAGTTATAAAAGTTGGGAACGGTACCGTTGCTGTATGGGCTGGCCGGATCTCGGACCTGGTCAACACGTGTGCGGTCCTGTCTCGACATGCTGCCGCCGAGAACGAGTTCGTGCTTGCGATCGAACAACCAGAAAGGCCCGGTGGCATAAACATTGGCCGCATTGGTTAGGGCCTTGCTGGTCCATATGCCAAAATTCGGTCCCGCCCTCACGCCGGTGCCGTCCACCGGATTTGGAAAACCGCTGCTGGCGGAGCCCACCGTGCCGTCATAACCGCCCGTCTGACGGTTGAGTTGCAGCTTGACCCGCCATTCATTGTCGAACCGGTGCTCGAGCGTGGTGAAGATGTTATGAGTGTCCGCCTCCCAGGTGCTCCAGCGCGTCGCGGGGTTGAACGAACGCGGCACTTTATTGAACTCGCCGAGGCTGTTGAACAGCGGGATCAGGTTGTTGGCGGTTCCTTTCGGAACGCTGCGCTGATAATCCGAACCGACAGTGAACAACGTGTCCGGCGTCAGATCGACCTCGACGATCCCGTAAAACAGTGAGCTTTTACGGTGGTAATGATCGAGGTACAATCTATTGTCCTGATGCGCGGTGACGAAGCGGCCACGCACGGTTCCGCTCTCATTCAGTGCACCGCTGATGTCGAGTTCACCGCGGTAGTCGTCCCAGGAGCCGGCGCTGAGGGTCGTGTAACCCTGAAAGGTGCGGGTCGGCTTCTTGCGGATCATGTTGATCGTCGCGCCGGGGTCGCCGACGCTTGTCAGAAGGCCAGTTGCGCCTTTCAGCACTTCCACCCGATCGTACATCGCCATGTCCGTTCGCTGCTCGGTGGAAGCGTTGGCGCCTGCATAGTTCTGAAAAGAGATCGGCACCCCGTCATACTGAAAACTCCGAACGGGAAAGCCGCGAGCATAGAAAACGGTTCGCTCACCCCCTTGATTTACAGTACTCAGGCCAGGCGTGCGATCGATGACCTCGCTGACCGACCTCAGGTTGAAATCCTCGATCTGCTGCCGCGTGATGACGCTGATCGACTGTGGCGTTTCGCGCGGGCTGAGCTGAAGCCGCATCGCGGTTGCGGTCACGCTCGGCGTGTAGGAGCCCGTTCCCTCAGTCCTGCCGGGATCGCTCGATGCCGCCCCCTCCACATCAATCGTATCCAGCGCGATCGCGCCGGCAGGCGCCGCGCCGCCAGCGCCTGTCGTTGTACCAGGGCGCTCGATGGATACCGAAGTCGTGTTGGTGAAGCGGTAGGTTAGCCCTGTGCCCGCCAGCAGGCGGTTGAGCGCGGCTGCCGGGGCAAGCGCGCCGCTCACGCCAGGTGAGGTCTTTCCGGACGCCAGCGTCTGGTCGACAAAGATTTGTACGCGGGTCTGACGCGAGAATGCGACGAGAGCGCTGGACAGGCCTTGCGGTGGAATGTCGAGGTTGCGGACGTTGGCATCCGTGCCGGTCCGCACCGGCCGCTCGCTCTGGGCCATCGCGACGTCGGACGCGATAGCCGGCACGATCGCGGTTCCCGCCATCAGCAGCGTCCGAAACCAGCCGGAGCACGTGTTCCGGCTTGTTTTCCCGTACCTCATACTCAATATCCCCTGTCCTCAACATGCGGGCAGAGGATCGGCCACGTCGGCGCGATCCCATCCCTATGCTGAAGACGACAGGGTCGGGAAAAGTAGTTAGTCGCCCACGGGAGTTTTTTCGGCGCTGTCGTTCGGAATGATGACAGTCAGCAGGCCGCCGGCTCGATAGACGCGCAGGGACAGGGATTCGGCGATCGTATCGAGGGCCTGCTCCGTCTTTGTTGCATCGAACACTGCGGTAACTCGCCGCTGACCCAACGCTCCGCCGATCAGGGCAATGCGGCCTGAACGGTAGCGCTGAAGTTCGGTGAGCACGGTATCGAGCGGGACGTCGCGGAAAACGAGCTGGCCGTGCCGCCACGCCTGTATGGACTCCAGGTCCGCCGTATCGACGGCGGAAATGCCGGCGGAATCGTAGCGAACGATCTGGCCTTGTTTGACAACAACCGGAGCGTCACCGGGACGGTCCGGGGGTTGAGCGGAAACCTGGACAGCGTTATGCGCGACCGCCACCGCGACCCCGTCGGCGATCTTGACGTCGAATGCCGTACCCAGCACCTTCACCTCGCCGTTCTCGGCCGCGACGACGAACGGCCGGGCGGCGTCCTTCGTTACGGTGAAGAATGCCTCGCCGGTGAGCAGCCTGACCCTGCGTTCGCCCGTGCTGAATGACACATCGAGCGCGCTTGCCGCGCCGAGGTCGACCTGCGAACCGTCTTGCAGCACGATCATCCGGCGTTCGCCGATCGCCGTCCGGTAATCGGCGAATAGCCCCGTTGGAGCCATCTGCCAGCCGATGCCGATCGCAGCGAGCAAAAGAGCCACGGCGGCGCCTCTTTTTAACCGGCTGTTTCTTCGAGGCTTGCGCCGTTGCCTGGCCACCTCCGGCGCCAATGCGTCGAGGCCGCCCCACATCCGTTCGACCGATCGCCACGCGGTTTCATGTGTCGGGTCGAACGCAAGCCAGTGCGCGAACGCGCGCCGATCTTCCGCCGTCGCGTCTTCGTCGCGCAACAGAACAAACCATTGGACAGCCTGGTCGTCTACTGACTGCGTGCCATTCTGTTCCATGCAATCCCGGAGCAGGCTGTGATCTGGATCGGGCCGATCGTTTGGTCCCGTATCGGAGTCCGAAGGTTGATCGGCTTATAAGATTAAGACGCTATTGTACGAAAAACCAACTAGAGCATGATCCGATCAAGCTCAATCGAACCATGCTCTGGAAATTATTGTCGGGTCGCGTTTTCCTGCGGCGAACATGTCACCACTTTGCTGAAAGATGCTCTAGGTGCTTCTATGCGGAAGCCTCGCGGAATCGGGACCGGAGGTGGGATATCGCCTTCACCATGTGGGCGGCGACCGAGTTCTTTGCGATGCCCAGACGGTCAGCAATCTGCGCGTAGCTCAGGCTCTCGAACTTATGGAGGATAAGCACTTCGCGGCAACGCGGCGGCAAATCCGCGAGCGCGGCGTGAAGCGCCTGAAACTCCTGCCGCGAGATCAGCGCCGCATCGGCCAGCGGCGCTGGATCGACGATAGATTCGTCAAGTTCGACGGCGTTGCCGAGCGCGCTCCGCTGCCGCTGTCGCGCACGATCGACCGTCAGGTTTCGTGTGGTACTAAAGAGATAGCTTCGGAGGTCGCGTACGTCTTCGCGTGGGGCGCCGAGCAGCCGCAGGAATGCATCCTGAACGATGTCGGCAGCGGTGGCCGGGGATATACCCTGCCGTATCAGAAAGCGCTGGAGCCTTCCTTGCTCGTCGGCATAAAGCGCCGCCAGATTGCTCGTCAGGTCGCTCATCAAGCGCAAACCAATGATAACTGCTCTTGGAGCCTTCCGCTCCTGATGGGATCGGAAACAGGACTCTATGATTTGATTTGACGCGTTCTCTTCATGCGAACCGACATCCACTCGAAACCGCTGTAGCAGAATACGTTCATCCCGCGCCATCGAGTACCGTTTCCATAGCGGGCCAATGATCTTCCGGCAAACACAATGATTTAGATCCGGTCCAAAGTGTAGGATCGCGAACTGTTTCGTTCCGCCCGAGGCGTCCGGCCCGAAGGGGGTAACGTAATAAGTTACCTCAATTCTCCTTCAGCTTGCCGCGCGTAAAACCATGCGAGATTGACGCTGGGTCGAGCATTTCCAATGTATTGTCCGACGTCCTGCAAACCGGACGACCCTTAAGCTACCTCGAACCGGTCGTTCTGCGAGAACAGGTCGATCTCCACGGATAGTTTTCTGACCCGTGAGACGGGTACGCGTCGGCGTCCCTCGGATTGCATCTCGATCAACCCAAAGGCCTCCAGCTTTCCAAGTGTTCGCAGCAGATTGGGTTCCGCTCTTCTGGACAGCCGCGCGAGTTCGGCGACCGATTGCGGATTCTCGTCACGAATGATGCGCAATAAGTCCCTATTTTCTGGTGTCAGCAACCGAAGAAGCACGTCTGCGGACTCAAAACTCGTCCTGGCCGCATCAGCCGGGGCAGGCTTTTCGCCCCGCGCGACAGCCTTCATTTCTGCCCGCAGATCGCGATGGTTCTGAATCTTGTACTTGCTCATGATGTTTTCCTTTCCGTCGTCGTTTGGACGACCAGTTCAATTCCCCTTTGCTTGAGCACCCGTTCAACCTCGTCAAGAAAGTCATCGACCAACTGTTCGGCGCTCACAAACGCGTAGGGTCTTCCAGGATCGTTTTCCGTGCGGTGCCAGTGATCCGCAGCGACGGGCTTTTTCTTGAACCGCCCTCCCACCGGAACGACGGGATGAGCATTGTCGAAACCGATCAAGCGCATCCCCTCCGGCCCGTGGAGGGTAAACGAATAGCGCAGGCCGTGGGGGCGTTCGGGCGTCGGATCGATCCGCTTGATCTTCACGAAATACCCTTCGGGGTAATGATGTTCGCGGCCATTGAAGGCCAGAAGATACTCAAGCGTGTATTCCGATCCCAAATCTCTCATATCATATCCTGACATGATATTATTGTGAATGTCAAGGAACTTCATCCGGGAGGGAGAACATGATTGCTTAAGGGGTAAGCTGGGTTAGGTTGGTTCTGCCGGGCCGAAGCCGGTATTGCGCACGAGCGCATCCATGTTGGACGGCATGGCGGCTTCCATTTCGGCGGGATTCGCCTTCGGCACCGGAGCGGATCCCGACGTTCGTCTTCAAGTTTCTTCCTCGCGGCGTTCTCGTTCCCGTTCGTAAAACCGGGCCATCTTTTCGGCGTACAGTACGTCCTCGCGCTTCGCAGCGGCTGCTGCAAATTCTTCCTTCCATGAGCGAGGGAGTGCCATCTGCATCATTCACCGCATTTCTGTTTCACCAGAACGTCGATGATCGCGCCGGGTGGATAGGTCGGATATTTGTCGAAAGCATCATAGACTGTGCGGATCGTTGATTTGTCGTCGTAGTACCAGCCGTAAATGCACTTCATGCCGGTCTTCTGCTTACCGTCCTTCATGTAGCGGGCGTCAATTTGCGCGATGTGTTGAGTGAAGATGCCGTCGCAGCCTTCGTTCGTAAACACGACCTCGCATCTGCGCCAGCCAATGTTGCGCCTATCATGCCGTTCTTGGTGGCGGACGGGTTCTCAAACAAGGCATGGGGACTCGCGCGGTCGCGAGGAATTCTTGCGACAACGACATCTCACCTGTTTGGAGAGGAAATCGCTAAGGCTTTGCGCGATTTGATCTCGCTCTTGACCGACACCGGCGCGACTGCCTCGGTCAATCCGGATCATGTCGAGCGGGTGCTGAATGGCCTCACGCGAATTGAAGGTGCAGCGAACAACCTGCGCGGTGCGCTGTTCGAGATTATTGTTGGATCGCTCGCCAAAGATGTCGAGGGCGGATACATGCGGGCGGGTGAAAAATGGAGGGATTATGAGACCGGCGGGTCAGCTGAGACCGACGTGCTGCTCGACAAACCCGAAGGCAGAGGCGTCCTCGTGATCGAGTGCAAGGCAAAGATTTCGGGAGCCCGCGTAACCCTCGAGGAAGCGACGAAATGGCGGGACGACCGTGTGCCGCTGCTGCATAAAATTCTCAGGCATGAGTCGCGGCTCGCGGGGAAGCCATTTGCTTTCGAGCTGTGGACGAACGGTCCGATCGATCCCGAGGCCGTGAAATATCTGGAAGTCTATCCGCCATCGCAAGACTACGCCGTCGCATGGAAGGACGGGGCCGGGATGAAGCCCCACGTCGATAAGGCGTCGTCGCCGGCTATCCGCCGCGCGATGGGCGAGCATTATTTCCATCACCCGCTTGCGAAGATCGCTGCGCAAGCCGAGCGCGAAGCGGCACGGGCAGGAACAGTCTCACAAGACCAGCAAGGAATCCTGGAGGGTACTCAAATCGGCCAATCAGAAGCCGGGCTATCTTCAGCACGGAATGACCTCTCTGTTTGATGGACATTTTTGACTTTACATATCGGAACATACGTAAATGTATAGATTGACAATATCGATTATTTTGTCTAGATATAACTACGCAATATTACCAGATCGTAAAGCGGTGGATGTACAATTGGGTGTCAAAGACGTAGTCCGAAAGCAATATCAACGGCTTGTCGACAACGCGGCAAGCCATCCTGACTTACGAACACCCCCTGAGGGTTGGCTGCGCACGGTCCGAAACGCCCTCGGCATGTCCGGCTCCCAGCTAGCGAAGAAGTTGGGCGTTACACGTGCCCGCATTCCTCAACTGGAGCAAGCCGAGCTTTCGGGGGCAGCCACCCTGAAGTCGATGCAGGCTGCGGCGGAAGCCATGGGATGCCGATTTGTCTACGCAGTCCTTCCAGTCGGAACTATTCAGGACGTCATAGCTGCTCAAGCGCAAAAGAAGGCACAAGCGTTGGTTCGTCGGGCAAGCACACATATGGCGCTCGAAGATCAGGCGCTCTCAAACGAAAAGATGGTCGCGGAAGTGGAGCGCATCGCAGCCAACCTTGTGCGGGAGATGCCGTCTGATTTCTGGAGCGACAAATGACAGGGCTCGCAGAATATCCGGAGGGCGCGACTCCTTTAGATCCCAATGAACTCGGGGGATTGAAGTTCAAACACATTACGACCCGCGAAGAGCTCGACGAGCTTGAGCAGGCAAATATCGAGTCTGGCCTGCAGTGGCTTGGTCGCCATCGCGGCGATGTTCTGACGGACGATTTTGCAGTTACCCTTCACAAGCGCCTATTCGGTGAGGTGTGGGATTGGGCTGGTACGTTCCGAAAGACAGGCAAGAATATCGGCGTCGATCCCATTCACATCCCGGTTCAGCTGCGCACGCTGATGGACGATGCGCAGTATTGGTCGAAGAACAAGACTTATCCTGAGTTAGAAGCGGCAGCTCGATTCCATCACCGGCTTGTTCAGATTCACCCATTTCCAAATGGAAATGGACGGCATTCTCGGATCATGGCGGATACGATGCTTGAGCGGGTCTACGGAGCCAAGCCTATCGACTGGGCGGGTGGCTACGATCTTCAAAAGATGAATGATCGCCGTGCGACCTATATTGTGGCGCTAAAAGCTGCCGATGCAGGCAACATAACTCCGCTGATAGACTTTTGCAGCCCACGTGGCGGCCATTGATAACGACATGCGACAGCGAGGGAGAAGAGCGCGAAACTAAGCGAATACGAAGCTGCTTATATAGGACGCCAACTCATCTGGCGTACCCATGGGAGAAGCCTCTTTCAGATGGTCCAGGAACGCCGGCGCGCGGCCGCTCAGCAGCAGGATATGAATCACATTAAGCTGCATCTGCTTTAGTAGTTCACAACATATCAGGGACGATCTAGAAGGAGCGACCTTCTTCCTCGACCGCCAGCCGATGCAGCGTTGCGAAGAGCGCGTCTGCAATCATGCGCGCCGAATCGAAGCCGCTTTCCTCCGCCATCGTGCCATAACGGGCGGCGTCAGCGACCGGGGCGCCGACGAAGCCCATCGACCAGTTCTCTATGGCCCGTTTTTCGACAGGTTCGAAGGCGAGAAGCGACACGTCTCCGTGACGCTCATCCTGCTGGATCCGCTCGAAAACGCCTTCTACCGCATCCTGTGGACCTTCCAACAACTGGGCGAAGCATCCGGGGTTGAACATCAAAGCAGCGGTCACCCCCACCTCGGAATTGTTCTTTCGGCTGGCGGGCAGGATCGATGCGATCGCATCAGCAATCTGTACTGAACGGCGAAGCGGAGCCGCGTTTCAGCCCTTTCTCACAGCATAGAACTCGACATACATGCGCATCGGCGTGCTTGCCGGCGCAACCTCGTGCAACTGCTCGGGCCGAACGACGCCGGGCTTTTCCGGCTCCAGTACTGTCTCGCTCGGCGGCTCGTAGATCCGATAGGTCAACTTGCCTTCGAGAACGTGGATCAGCGCCCAGGTTCCGGCCTTCGTGCTGTGTTGCTTCCGCAGCGCCGCCGGCAATGTGTCCTGATTGAACTCGGGCGAGCGGCTATAGGCCTCGACGTTCATTGGAAGTTCATTCATGCCCGAATGATCTCGATGCTAGAAGAGATATCGTTCATCGGCCCAGCGCAGCAGCACCTTCACGTCATGATCGGGAAGGCGCACGCGCGCCTCGCGCAGACCTTGCGCAATTGCGTCGCCGACTTCGGGAGAGACCTTGTTGCCGTGGGTCATCAGGAAAAACCAGGCGAACGGAAGTCCCATCTCCCGGTCGGTCGATTCGATACGATCCATGAGGATATGCACGGACGCATCGCCAGCCTCCAGACGCTCTTCCGGCAGATGCAGCGGACGAGGGATAAAGGCGAGCTCGCGTACACCCTTGTGTTCGAAATCGCGGATGTCGAGCGCCCAATGCTCGTACACCCGTGTGTTGCGCGCGCTCGATTCCTCCCAGCCCTGAAAGAATCGGACCTCGCGCCGCGCGAAATCGAAATAGTCGGGCTGCAAATCGAGGAACGGCGTCCGCGTACCGTCGGAGCTAACCCAGGCGCTTCGCTCCAGCTCCGGCCGTCGCGCTTCCCGCTTGTCACGCTCACAACGCCCGCAGCGCGCGAGGAAGCTGCGGACATGCACGACGCTGGTTCCCGCCTTGCCGAGCAATCGGTAAAGCGGTCCCGACAGCACCTTGTCGTCCGACATATCGTCGTGCGTGATCCATGACGGATCGAGCAGTTCCTCGTCGCCCCACGGCCGGCGTGATGCGTTGACGATCGGACCCGCACACCATTCGGTCTCGCGACCAAGCGAAATCTGCACATAGTCAGCCGCCCCGGATCCTGTCGGCGCGAAGGCATAGACGCTGGTGCCGTGCCATTCCGAAATCTGGAGATCAGTGTCCTGCAACCGCCTCCAGACCGTCGCGATGTCTCCATTGTCCTTCGCGAGCTCGGCTTGCATCCACGGGCGATACTCGGCGATGCGCGTTCGGTCGGCGGCCAACACCGATCGCGTGTCTCGCCAATATTCATCGTGGATGTTGGCGGCCGAAAATGAGAACCCGGGAAATGCATCCCTCAGCGCCGCCGCCAAGGTGGCTTCGTCAACGCCGGCCGGAAGCGCGCCGAGCACGGCCTCCACCGAGGCCGCATCCGGCAATCGCACCGCGGAATTGTCCGAGACCTTTTCCATGCCACGAATCCTATCGCGCCGCTCGTAAGGCGGCAGGCGCGCTAAGCAAGCCAATTCTCCACCTTCAGTCCGCGAATGCGGGTGAACTCATCGACGTTGGCGGTCACGATCGTCGCGCCGGTTGCATAAGCGAGCGCCGCGATCAGTAGGTCGTTGCCGCCGATCGGCTTGCCGGCCGCTTCGAGCTCGGAGCGAATTCCGCCGTATTCGGCGTCGGCGGGTATATCGAGCGGCAGAACGGCGATCTCGCTGAGGATATCCTCCACGGCCTTGAGCAGCCGTTTCGAGCCGCTCTTTGCGCAGCCATAGCGCAGCTCGGCCGCCACAATGATGCTGGTGCAGATATTATCTTCGCCGACCTTGGCGATCCGCTTCGCTGCCTTGCCCTGCGGGTTTCGGACGAGGTCGGAGATGATGTTGGTGTCCAGCATGTATTGCGTCACAGCACCGTCTCCGGCGATGGCGCGGGATCGGTGACCTCCGGGAAATCCTCCTCGATCGGCGTCATCGATTTGAGCAAGGCGAGCAGGCCGCGCTTGCGCACCGGTTCGATCACCAGGCGATCGCCGTCCCGATGCATGATGGCTTCGTCACCCGGAAGCTCGAATTCGACGGGAATGCGGACCGCCTGGTTGCGGCCGTTACGAAACAGTCGAACGTTTCTTTGGTCGGCCATCAGCACCTCCAAGCATATGCTCAAGACATATGCCAATTGGGCGGCTATTCAAGCTATGGACGTCCTTCCTTGCCCGGCTTCGCCGCCGCGCGCCCGGCGCCGCCCTGGGTAATGAGCCGCGCGCTGCGCTGGTCGCGGGTGTGAATCCACAGCCAGCTCAGGGCGACGCTCAGGCGGTTGCGCACGCCGATGAGGAAGTAGATGTGCGCCAGGCTCCAGATCCACCACGCGAGCGCGCCGCGTAGCTTGATGCGGCCGAAGTCGATGACGGCGAGTCGCTTGCCGATCGTCGCGAGGCTGTCCGCGTGGCGGTAGCGGAACGCCGCGTCGCCATGTTCTCCAGCGAGGCGCGCCCGTATCGTCGCCGCGACATGCTTGCCCTGTTGCTTTGCCGCCGGCGCAATTCCGGGTGCCGGCTTGCCGTCGGGATCGAAGACGGCCGCCGTATCGCCGATCACGAAAATCTCCTTGTGGCCCGGAACGGTCAGATCCGGTTCGATCAGCACCCGTCCGGCCCGGTCGGCAGGCGCGCCGATCCATTGCGCCGCCGGCAAGGCCTACACGCCCGCCGCCCAGATGATCGTCGCGGCCGGGAGGGTCTTGCCGCCATAGACGACGCCTTCCGCCGAACATGCTGTCACGGGCTGGCCAAGCGCGACCTCTACGCCGAGCCGCTCCAGCGAGCGCCGCGCGTAAGCGGACAGGTCTTCGGTGAAGGCGGCGAGCACGCGCGGGCCCGCCTCGATCAGCACGACGCGCGACTCCCGCGTGTCGATGCTGCGGAAATCGCCCTTGAGCGTCGTGCGCGCCAGTTCGGCGATCGTGCCGGCGAGTTCAACGCCGGTCGGTCCCGCGCCGATGATGACGAAGGTCAGAAGCGCGCCGCGCCGCTGCGGATCGGTCTCGCGCTCGGCGCGCTCGAAGGCGAGCAGGATACGCCGGCGAACCGTCGTCGCATCTTCCAGCGTCTTGAGGCCGGGAGCGAACGGCTCCCAATCGTCGTGACCGAAATAAGCGTGGCGCGCGCCCGTCGCGAGAACCAGAGTGTCGTAGGGAACAGTCGCGCCGTCATCGAGCAGGACATGCCGCCCTTCCGTGTCGATGCCTTCGACTGAGGCCAGAAATGTCGCGATCTCCCTGCGCTTGCGCAGAAGATGCCGGATCGGCCAGGCAATCTCCGACGTGGCGAGCGATGCGGTCGCCACCTGATAGAGCAGCGGCTGAAACAGGTGATGGTTGCGTCGGTCGATCATCGTGATACGAGCCGGCGCGCCGATGCACGGTCTCAAGCCCGCCGAAGCCGGCGCCGACTACGACGACATGATGACGATCCTCGGCTGCCGGCGCGTTCGTCATGAGTCACCGGCCTCGGCGGTCGCCGCGTTGAGATAGTCTTCGAGCGCCTTGATGCTGGCGATCACGTCGACGAAGGCCGGCGGCGCGCCGAAGATCATCGCCGTCATGCGCCGATAATCGGCAGCCAGCTTCGCCTGCATGTCCTCCGTGGGGACGAGACGATAGCTGCCCGGCATGGCGCGGTCGTAGCGGTGATCCGGCGCGCGAAACATCAGCTCCCTGTGCTGCCGGCAGGCCTCCGCGAGATCGCGCAGCGCCGCGGTCGCGACGCCATAGTCGGGATGCGTCCAGATCTGATGAACGTCGTAGTAATGACGTGAGTACTTATTGAGATCGGGCACGGGCCGTTCGGGATTGCCGTCCTCGCGCCGCTTCTCCGTCATCTCCGTCATCGCATGCAGGATCAGCACCTTCTCCCAGAAGGTCCGCTCCGGCTTGACCGTCGTCACGTTGCGAACGGTAAGGTCCATGCCTTCCGGCAATTCGTCGGCGATGTAGGGGACGATCTCGCGCGGCTCTGCCGGCTCCGGATCGGGGCGCGCGCCGCCTTCGATGCGGACCGCGGCCTGCACATAGTTCTGCGCGGAATCGAAGACGCTCTTGTAGCCGATCACCAGAATGTCGAGCGCGCCCCTGTTTCGGTAATTGTCGAAGCCGAAGCCGAGCGTGAAATGTCCCGGCTGCTCGATCGCTTCCTCGACTGTGGCGATCTCCTTCGTCAGAAGCTCTTTCAGCGGACCGGAGATGTATTGACGCGCCGCCTCGTCAACCTTCTCCGCCAGCGCGCGCTGCTGCTGGTTCACCGAGGGGAGGGCGGCGATGTCGGCTTCAAGCGGGACATGCAGATCGGCCTTGTAAATGCAGATGTCGATGTCCTCGGAAAAGCGCCGGATCAGTCCATACGCCTTGCTGAGGCTCGTGCCGCCCTTGAAGTACAGACCGATCGGATCGTCGCCGCGCCGATTGAACAGGAAGTCGAGCGCCCAGCAGACATAGAGGTCCTTCTCGATATTCGCGGCCTGCGTCTCGAGATGCGCGGCGACCGTATCGAAGAGGGCGCGGCGATCGTCGACGCTCGAGCGCAGGACTTCAATGAACGTCTTCTGCATGATCGCCCTTCGCGCGCTCGATGTCCGGCGCGTTTTGACTTTGATCCTCCGCGAGCCGGCGCGTGATCGTTTCGATCAGCGGATACATCCAGGCCAGGACCGCGTGAATATTCTCGCGCAGATCCTCCGCGACCTTGTCGCGGTTCGGATCGCGCATCAGATGCCGGACGATGCCGTTCACGGCGGCGTCGAGGCTTGCCTTCTCATCCCGAAACCATGCGAGCGCCTGGACGACGCGCATCGCAGGCCGCCCGGCCCAGAATGCCGTCTTCGCCGCGATGCGCTTGAAGTCGAGCTTGTAGATGACCGGCTTCGTCGCCTTCGGATCGCCGGCGCTCGCCTCGATCTCGATCGTCCGCGGATAGGTGTCGGCATAGATCGTCGAGCGCGCCGGCACGGCCGTCGTCAGGCCGAGATCGTTCGCGGCGGTCATGCCGTCGACGAGGACCCGCAGCTTGTCGCGCCGTGCGATCGCGTCGATGAAAGAGGCGCGCGGCGGAAACACCATCTTGCCGGTCAGCTTACTTATGCCCGGCTTGTCGTAGAGGCCGCGATAGGGACGGCGGGTGTCGCCGCGCAGGGTCAGCCGCTGCAGCGCCTTCTCGACGGCGTTCGGCGTTCCGATGTCGAGGAAATCGGCGCGCGACCACACCCCGGCCGGCGCCGCCTGGGCGATCCGGTCATGGATACGGTCGAGAGTGTCGGACGTCGGGTCGGGCATGGGCCGCTCGTTTGCGTCCGAATATTATATATAAACTTTGGTCAGTATCAAGCTTGAGCCCAAGCTGACCAGAAATTCTATCCAAACTTTGGTTAGTGGAAGGCCGCTCTCCCTCACTTTCTTCTCCCGGACGACCTTCCGCAGGACGATTCCGACGAGTCCGATTGACTCTCAGGAGTACGATTTCGAACTGCTCTTGTCCCGACCCCTAGCTGCCGCCGCAACAGCCGCAGAACAGAAGGCCGGAGAGCAAGGTGCGCGGACGGTGGGTGGCATTGAGGCCGCCATTCTTTGCCATCATCGTCCGGATGGCGGCGCGCGATGCGTCGGCCTGCCTCTTGTAGAGGGCCGTCAGTTCATCCTGACGTGCCTTGGCCGCGTCCCATAGCTCCTGTGGCACGATACGAAGCTCGGGAGCCTCCGCGCGAATCCATTCGCTTTCGGGGTTGAGGCGGTAGGTAAAACGACCCGTGTCGGGGTTCTTGAGCTTCCTTGCCGGTTCCAGCGGATGACGCCGACATAAAGCTCACAGTTGAGGATGCCGGAACTGACGGTGCGGTTGCCTCTGATGGTGGTGTCGTTCCAGCGCTTGCCGGTGGGGCTTGGGATTCCGTCGCGGTTGAGGTCGGCGGCGATTTTCTGCGGTCCCTTGCCGGCGACATATTCGCAGAAGATGCGGCGCACGATCTCGGCCTGTTCCTCGACAATCTCACGTTCGCCCCGGATCGGTTCATCCCTGTTGCTCCTTCTTCTTGCGCGTTGCGGAGCGCGCTGGGCTTTTGTCCTGCGCTATTTCCAGGGCGTCAACGATGGCCTTGAATGGCAGAATGAGGCTGAGCGGGCTACTGTCGAGCAGCGGCATTGCACTGAAGCGCTCGTACCAGCGTGCCGCCTTTTTATCCTTGGCGTCGATCGCCAGCGCCACGCCACCGACCTGGGCTGCTACAGCGAGCGCCCTCGCGCCCGCTGCCAGCAGAAGGTCGCCTCCAAGCCCCTGGCCCTGCATCGGAAGCGCCACGGCCAGTCGAGCAAGCCGGAACACGGCGACCTCGTAGCGTCCCAGTCCCTTGGTCAGGGCGGCAGGGACTTTCGCGAAGGCAATCGAGGCGGGACTGATGGAGTAAAAGCCGAGAATGGTTTTGGGCGCGGCTGCGGCCACCGCCACGAAGGTCTTGGAACCTCCGCCCTCATGGTTCTGACGAGCGTGTCGGCGCAGGTAATCGTTCAATTCCGGTGAGCCACAATCGAACGCCTTGCGGTCATGATCGCGTCCAATGGGCTCTTCCCGCCAATCAAGCATGCTTCCGGCCTCGGGCGACACGGCGGCGCGCGGCGGCAAGCAGGGCCGGCGTCGGGGGTGTCGGATTTTCCAGAAGGTCGAGCACTCGCAGCGAATCCCGCTTGGAAAGTGAGAGGCGTTCCGCCCGCTCGACCACATCGCGCGCCGCCGGCAGAACGGCGCGCATGATGAAGCTGGTCACGTCAAGCCGCTCGTGAGCTGCGGCGGCGGTGAGAAGCCGCTTCTCGTCGCGCGTGGTGCGCAACTCGATACGGTCGTCACGATTGGATTGCATCTGGGCCATTGTTACCTCCTGGTGGTATGTACGGATAATAACCGTACCGATGAAAAAATCAAGATGGCGCTCATTTGTCCGGCTGTTTTGGCCTATTGTCATTGGCGGCTTTAGCGATGCGCGCGGCAAAGTCCTCACGCGCCATGCAGCGGCCGATGATGCGGGCAAGCTGAAGGGCGACCTCGTTGACCTTGCGTAGCGCCTCGGGGTCGGGGCCGTCCGTATTACCGTTATCGTTGGCGGCGACGGGAGGTGTGTCAACGCATCGCAAAGATCAAGGGC
>NZ_BJNF01000110.1 GCF_006539545.1 Nitrobacter winogradskyi | reverse complement strand
CGCTTCTGGTTCAATCAGAAGCAAAGCTCTGGTTGTTGTTTCAACGCGCTTTCTTCACGTGGCCGGCATCTACTTCACTCGATGTGAAACGCTATAGCGCGATCCATGACGGCAAGCGCCGACCGGGATGCCGCTCATCTGTTTCACCATGCGCAAACGGAAGAACATAATTTCCTGCTTGTTATTTTTTTATCCTGTGAGGTACGTTACCTGAGTACTTTGAGAGTTTTGGAAACGTTCGAATCTGTTGCTTGGAGAAGTTGGCATGGCTGAATTCCTGGTCGTCGGTTTTGATAAAGAAGATGATGCCGATCATGTTCTAACTGAACTCAACCGGTTGCAAAGCGAATACCTGATTGATCTGGAAGACGCTGTTGTCGCCATTCGCCACCCGGATGGCAAGGTCAGGATCAAGCAAAGCGTCAGTCTCACGGGTTTTGGCGCGGCCACGGGCGGGTTACGCGGCGCGATGTGGGGCACCCTGATCGGCCTTCTGTTTCTCAATCCGCTGGCGGGTTTTGCACTCGGTGGAGCCGTCGGCGCGGGTTCGGGCGCGCTGGCCGGCAATATGATAGATTACGGGATCAATGACGATCTCATTAAGTCGATCGGCGAGACGCTCAAGCCGGGCACCTCCGCGCTCTTTCTGCTGATCCGTAAGGCTCAGCCGGAGAAAATTCTCGCGCAGCTCTCCGACTTCAAAGGTCATGTGATCCGCTCCTCGTTGTCGTCAGAGCAGGAAGAGAAGTTGAAAAACGCCTTGTCGAAGGCCGTTCCGTCTGGTGGCCTGCCGCTATGAGGTAGTCAGGTTCAGTCTTAATGCATGGCGGGCTTTTCGACCATTGCTTGCGCGGCTGGCGAAAGCGATCCGGCTGGCTTTGAAGGCCAGGCGATGGCCTATGGCGCCGGCGGTTTATATCCGAGTGATGAGTGTGGGGCGCTCGGTGTTGTCGTAGCGCCATCATGCCTCGATGATGACCTTGGCCTCGGCGAGGCTGTAGAAGATCTCGCTGTTGAGCAATTCGTCACGAAGCTTCGAGTTGAAGCTCTCGCAGTAGCCGTTCTCTCAATGGCTTCCCGGCTCGATGAACGCGGTCTTGGCGCCGGCAGCCGCAATCCACTCCCGCACTGCCTTGGCGATGAACTCCGGGCCGTTGTCCGAACGAACGTGACCCGGGCGCGCCGCGCAGGATGAACAGATCCGACAAGACGTAGATCTCTTCCGATTTGTGCTTCTTCCGGGGCATCCAACGTCCTCGCAAACGGCTGATAGCCTAATTCAGGGAGGACCACTTCTCAGGGGGAAGACCAGGCGTCGACCGCGACGCTGCGCGGTCCGTTCGGCGTTTCCTGAACGACAAGCAGCAGATGATGTCCCGTGGCGTCGATCCGATTGGCCGATACGAGGGTTCTTACACGCATGATTCTGATGGCGCATACCCCCTCAATGACCGTCGACACCGTCGTCGGCGATGAAGGTGCAACGCTCGTCGCCGCCACGTTCGCTTACCGCAATCGCGCAATTGAGCAGGCCCCGGGCGGCCAGATCGGGGTAGCGCGCCTCGATCGCGTCACGCACCCGCCGTCCCCGCGCGATCGCCCGCTCACGCGACTTGGTAACTCGTGCATCATATTCGAAGTGAACCAGAACCGGCACCGGCAGACCGTGCGCTGCGTTGAGCTTGGTGAAGATATCAATCCCGACATCCATGTCCGGCGCGCCTTCCTCCATGGTGTTGAGGTGAGCGAGATAAAACAGATTGCGCAACTGCAGCGGCCGCAGCTTCTCACCGACGATGATGTACTGCTCGTCATGCCCGATTGTCGCGTAGCGCCCGGTGTGGTGCTTGATGACGTATTCGACTTGCGACAGGTTGGCCTCGGCCAGCGCCAGCACCAGGCGACGCATCCCCTCATGCATTCGGCCGGTGCCCTGGCTCCCGTCGCCCATGCCCTCGGCAACGGCGACGGTCTCGGCAATATGGGTCCGCGCCGTTTCGGGCGAAAGACCAAGGGTGTTGCGGTAGATCTGCGCGGTCTCGAAATAGCGGTGAGCGCTAAGCTCGCCGAGGCCGTTGGGCAAGTGGATGCGCAACGCATCCAGATCCGTGTCAACACCGATAAGCAGGACATCCGGCCCGGCGCCGGCGCCGAACGTCCGTTCAATCGCCGTCCGCAACTCGTACAAGCGCTGCAACGCAGCCTGTGTGGCCTTATTGTCGTTGCTGTTGTGAGCAGCGCAACCGTGATTATCGGGCGAGGAACTGCTGAAATGATAAACGGCGATCTTGAGGAAGTTCAGGCGGTCCCCGTCGACCATGGCGCCCGACAGCCGCTTGACTTCGCGCTCTGCCCAGTCCGACATATTGGCTTCGACATTGAACAGTGCGCCGGCATACCCCTTCACCCGCACATTCGGCCCAGGCAAAAAACGCAGCACATAGGCGCCGACACCCTGCAGACGGCCGTCGGAGCACGGACTGATGTCCACGGTGTGGTAGCCGCACGAACGCAGAAAATTCTCGTCGAGCGGGAGGCGTTGGCGCCAACCGATCTGCTCTGTCTGCGCGTTGTCGACGCTCAACTTCAGAGAGCTGAATATGCAGCGTGAATGGAGCGTGGACAAATCCAGCCCGCATACCCAGGCGTCCTCGAGCACCTGCGTCGGAAGATCGAAGCCGAGTTGTTCGCGGGCCAGCTGCCGCGCCTGCTCGATAAAATTCTCATCATGCTGATGCGCCGAGATGCGCTTGAGCACATCGACGATGCGCGCAAAGCGCAAGCGAACAGTTCGCTCGTAGTCGAACAGCAGTCGATTGAGGTCGCGATCGACCAGCGCATGCTCGCACATCTCTCCACTGCCAATCACGTATGCCGGATGATCGGGCGTGGCCGCCACCTCGGGTGACGTTACGGCAGCCGGGCTGGCCTCTCGTCGCAGGGCATGAAGGCGTTTGCGTGTGTTCATCTTCGCGATCCTCTGTACTGCAGCCCGGTTCCGAGGCATCCGGCTGAGCTTATTCAGGCAACCGACTTTTGGTCGAAAAGCCGGTCATGCGTTAAGATTGAGAGCGGGCCATCTCATAGGGATAGGCCGCCACGAACTTGGTCGGGCGGTAGACCTGGATGTCGCTGACGAAAATCACGCCTGAGTAGGCGTCGAAAAACGGCTGAAAGCCATCGAGCAGCGCGTCGGCCAAGTCTTTCGGCACCACGGCGATGATCATGATGAGGGCGTCGTCCTCATTGAACATCAGATGCCCTTCGTACATGCCGTGGTTGCCCTTGCCGGACAGACTGCCGATGATGGTGTAGCCCTTGACTCCGGCGTGGTTGAGCAAGTCGGTGGCGAATTGCTTGTGTTCGCCGGCGAGAATGATTTCCAGCTTTTTCAGCGGATGCAGTTTGATCGCGTTCATGCGGCGTGTTCTTCCTGAACCTAGGCTATGAGCGGCGCGCGTTTTCCCCACTGCTCATTGTTGAAGACGAAAGGCTTGTAGCCCTGAGTGGGTCGATGACTGCTTGGGCGAGGCCAACGGGCGCGCCTGCTTGGTGAGGAACGCCAGGAAAGACTGCGCCACCGCCGATAGCCGCGTGCCCTTGCGATGCACGACAAACCATTGCCGCACGATCGGAAAGCTCTCTACGTCGAGAGTGACCAGGCGGCGTGTCGCCAGCTCCAGCTCCAGCGCGTGCAGCGACAGAACGCCCAACCCCAGCCCAGCCTCGACCGCCTGCTTGATGGCCTCGCTACTGCTCATTTCCATCACAGAATGGAATTCCACGCCGTGACGGGAAAAATGTCGCTCGGTGGTACGGCGCGTGCCTGAATCGGGCTCGCGGGTAATGAACGGCTGGCGACCCAGTTGCGCCAGCGGAATTTGCCGGCGTCCGGCCAGGGGATGGGCGGGTGAGGCGATGACCATCAGCGGGTTGTCGAGGAACCCGCGAGCGACGAGCTCGGCGTCCTCTGGCGGTTGCCCCATGATGGCCAGATCCTGATTTGAAGCGGAGAGCGACTTGAGGATATGCGTCTGGTTGGACACTTGGAGGCGCACCTGCACCTTGGCGTGGCAGGCACAGAAGGCTGCAATCAGCTTGGGCATGAAATAGTTGGCTGTGCTCGCCACGGTGAGGTCGAGTTCCCCGCGATGGACGCCGCGAAACTCCTCCATCGCCGAGGTGAGGTCACGCATCTTGGCGCCGATGAGCGTGGCGTGGCGATGCAACTCGCGACCCGCGTCGGTCGGCTGGATCTGTTTTCCGACGTAGTCGAACAGCGGCACGCCGATCTGCTCTTCCAGGTGCCGCATCTGCATCGAGACCGCTGGCTGGGTGAGATGTAGCGCGTCGGCTGCGCGCGTAAAGTTCCGCCGACGCACGACCGCGTCGAAGATCTGGAGCTGTCTGAGTGTCAGGTGCATAAACTGATGCATAAGCCACACTAATATATGCGATAAGAAATAACAATTGGAGTTTAATACATCATCTATTATGTTCTGATGTTGTAAATAGTAGTCTAGAGTATGAGCTTTAGAGCTTTAACTGCCTCTCCCATCGACCTTTTCGAGGGAGACTGCGCCAGATCGACCGCTGCCAGTCCGGAAGCCCGATGGTCGCGATCAAGAGGGTGTTTCGTTCGATGTCGGGCGGGAAAGGGTGCCCCCCTGATCGCGAAGCGCATGGCCACGCAAGGCCTGACGTATCTCCTGGCGAGTGACGATCGTCAGACTGACGCCAATCCCCCGGATGGAGCTTCAAGAAGGAGCCGATCGCCGCACAGCGGGAAATGCCTCAAATCAAGGTGAACCCACGGGCTGAGATGGCCGGGCCCTATCGTACGGGCGAACTTGATCCAGGCATCGCTGATACGGCCGTTGCCGCGGCGTGAAATTCGATCCGGAACTTTCGCGGATCACAGAGAGAAGAAGGAGAGAGATATATGAACGTCCAAAACGAGAAATCGATGACTGTCCGCGGCAAGGATCGCTACAAATCCGGCGTCATGTCCTACAAGAAGATGGGCTATTGGGAGCCGGACTACACGCCCAAGGACACTGACGTCATTTGCCTGTTCCGGGTTACGCCTCAGGATGGCGTCGATCCGATCGAAGCCTCGGCGGCGGTGGCTGGTGAATCCTCGACGGCGACCTGGACCGTGGTATGGACGGACCGCCTCACGGCGGCCGAAAAATACCGCGCCAAGTGCTATCGCGTCGACCCGGTGCCGGGGGCGGAAGGCCAGTACTTCGCCTATATCGCCTACGATCTCGACCTGTTCGAGCCCGGTTCGATTTCCAACCTCACCGCGTCGGTCATCGGCAACGTGTTCGGCTTCAAGCCGCTCAAGGCCCTGCGCCTCGAGGACATGCGGTTGCCCGTTGCTTACGTTAAGACGTTCAAGGGGCCGCCCACCGGCATCGTCGTCGAGCGCGAGCGCCTCGACAAGTTCGGTCGGCCGCTGCTCGGCGCCACCGTCAAGCCGAAACTCGGCCTGTCCGGCCGCAATTACGGCCGCGTGGTCTATGAGGCCTTGAAAGGCGGTCTCGACTTCACCAAGGACGACGAGAACATCAACTCGCAGCCGTTCATGCACTGGCGAGAGCGCTTCCTCTACTGCATGGAGGCGGTCAATCGCGCCCAGGCAGCGACCGGCGAGATCAAGGGCAGCTACCTCAACGTCACCGCGGCGACGATGGAGGACATGTACGAGCGCGCCGAGTTCGCGAAAGAGCTGGGCTCGGTGGTTGTCATGATCGACCTGGTGATCGGCTACACCGCGATCCAGTCGATGTCGAATTGGGCGCGCAAGAACGACATGATCCTGCATCTGCATCGCGCCGGTCATTCGACCTACACGCGGCAGCGCAGTCACGGCGTGTCGTTCCGCGTCATCTCCAAATGGATGCGGCTCGCCGGCGTCGATCATATCCACGCAGGAACCGTGGTCGGCAAGCTGGAAGGCGATCCGCTCACCACGCGTGGTTTCTACGATATCTGCCGCGAGGAGTATAACCCGGCCCAGCTCGAACACGGCATCTTCTTCGACCAGAACTGGGCGAGCCTCAACAAGGTGATGCCGGTCGCTTCCGGCGGCATCCACGCCGGCCAGATGCACCAGCTCATCCAGCACCTCGGTGAGGATGTGGTGTTGCAGTTCGGCGGCGGCACCATCGGTCACCCGATGGGCATCCAGGCCGGTGCGACCGCGAATCGTGTGGCGCTGGAGGCGATGATCCTCGCTCGCAACGAAGGTCGCGATTACGTCAGCGAAGGGCCGGAGATCCTGGCCAAGGCAGCCGCGAGCTGTACGCCGCTGAAGCAGGCGCTTGAGGTGTGGAAGGACGTCACCTTCGACTACGCCTCGACCGACGCTCCCGACTACGTGCCGACCGCCGTTCCTGCGGCGTAATGGAGGACATCATGCGTATTACTCAAGGTTGTTTTTCGTTCCTGCCCGATCTGACCGATGATCAGATTTCCCGGCAGATCCAGTATTGTCTCAGCCAGAATTGGGCCGTGAACATTGAGTTCACCGACGATCCGCATCCCCGCAATACCTATTGGGAAATGTGGAATCTGCCGATGTTCGACCTGCCGGATGCGGCAGGCGTGCTGATGGAGCTGAAGGAGTGCCGGAAGGTCTATGGCGACCGCTACATCCGGATCTCAGGGTTCGATTCCAGTCCTGGCTGGGAGTCGGTGAAGATCTCGTTCATCGTCAACAGGCCGAAGAACGAGCCGGGCTTCCGGCTCGAGCGCCAGGAATCCGATAGTCGCAACGTCCGGTACACCACGACCTCCTATGCGGTGGCCGAACGTTCCGAAGGTCAGCGCTATTCATCATGATTCCATCCCGCTAAGGCTGGACGATCTATCCTTTTGGTCGTCCAGCCCGGATGTATTGCTCCGTCGTCTCCTGACGACGGAGCCTTTCTCCCCGAACGGTTTTCCCGCGAGCGGTCGTAAAAGAGAAGCTCCCGACCGAGGCTATCAGGACCATCTTCGATGCAAGAACAAGTCAACCTTCGCGAGGAACTCGAAGCCGTTGGAATCGGCGAGATACTCAAGCAGCTCGATCAAGAGCTGATCGGTCTCAAGCCCGTCAAGACACGAATCCAGGAGATTGCGTCGCTGCTCCTCGTCGAGAGGATACGCAAGAAAATGGAACTGACGTCGGAAATCCCGACATTGCACATGTCGTTCACCGGAAATCCCGGCACCGGCAAAACCACCGTTGCCTTGCGGATGGCCGATATTCTCCATCGGCTGGGTTATGTACGCCGTGGCCATGTCGTGTCGGTCACGCGCGATGAATTGGTCGGACAGTATATCGGCCACACCGCGCCGAAGACCAAGGAGATACTGAAAAAGGCGATGGGCGGCGTGCTGTTCATCGACGAGGCCTATTACCTTCATCGGCCCGACAACGAACGTGACTACGGCCAGGAAGCCATCGAAATACTGCTTCAGGTCATGGAGTCGCAACGCGAAGACCTAGTGGTCATTCTCGCCGGCTACGCCGACCGTATGGAAAGATTCTTCTCGAGCAATCCCGGTTTCCGCTCGCGCATCGCCCATCACATCGACTTCCCCGACTACACCAACGAGGAGCTGCTCGCGATCGCGGAGGTAATGCTGCGTCACATGAACTATAAATTCACATCTGACGCCCGCGACGCCTTTGTACGCTACATCGCGTTGCGCAAGGCGCAGCCCTTGTTCTCCAACGCACGCTCGATCCGCAACGCGCTGGATCGTATTCGCTTGCGTCAGGCCAATCGCCTGGTCGCGGACGAGGACGCCATCCTGTCTGTCGACGATGTCCAGTCGGTAGTAGCGTCCGACGTTCTTGCCAGTCGCGTGTTCGAGACGTCGCAGCCTGCCGTTGTCGAGCAATTGACGGACAAGAGAAGGCGATAGCCCTGCCGAGACCAGCCATTGTGGCGGCATCCGTTCTTCGGTCCGAAAATGACCAGTTTTTGGAACGGTAGCCGATCAAAATCGTCTGATCAGCGGGTTGGGGACGATAGAAGCGAGCCATGCTGCACGTCGCGCCGATGGCGTTAGCACTCCTTAAGCGAGGCGCTTGGTGAAGATCTGACGCCCGCAAAGGACACCCGAAAATCATACTTCAGGGAGACCATTTCAGAGAGGGTAGATTATCGAGTTCGCTCCAAGGGCCGCGGCGAGAAAGACCTGGGTTGCTTTATCCTTGGCCTCGTGACTTGTTCCTTGAGCCGGACGCCCCGACCGCCAGCCAAGCTTTGACCATCCGGACTGATCAGCTCGATGCCCGCGTTGTCCAGAGCTGAAACCAGTTTCATCAGGGAATCGACATTGCCACGGATGACGCCGTCACTAGCTTCCATGCGTTGAATAGTAGGAACTGAAAGCTCTGCCAGTTCAGCCATTTGCCGTTGATCTATATTAAGGAGCGCACGGGCAGCCCTGAGTTGATTTGCGGAGATCATGAATTCTGGCAACTCCGATGCGGTTCACAGTAGATATATTCTAACCATATAAAATTAAGTATCAAGCATCAATTTGAATGTGCAGAACATCAAACCTACTCTAGGAATGTAAATCGCGTCCTTCCTGCGCGCGATGTTCCGGATGGCATTGCGCTTCACGGCAGGGAAATCTTATAGAAGTGGCTGCACCGGGTGGATCAGCCTCGTCACCATTCGAACTTCATGCCGACTCCCATCGATGTTGCGCCTCTCGCATCGACATCGGATTCCACCCGGATATGGCGCGTCACGTCCACATTGGCCGAGAGGCCGGACTGGCTGGGGTTTGCACCGGTTCGAACGCCCACGCTCAGCCTGTCGCCGATCGCGCGTGATGCGCCGACCATTGGGCCGCCCCCCGATCCGACGCCCACATCCAGACTGTCGACGCCGAGCGAACGGCGCATGCGGTCCAGCACACCATCGCCGCCGCCTGCGAACTGCGCCGCTACCTGTGCGAGTTGCAGGGCCTGCGCCGTCGTCAGGTTACCCGAGGCCTTCTGGAACAGGATGCGTGACAGGATTTCATCCTGCGGCAGTTCCGGTCGCGACGTGAAGGCGAAAACCGGCGCTGCCGCCGGGCCCGAGATCCCGATCTGGGCGGTGATATCGGAGGCCTGTATCTCGGCCGCGAAATCGAGTTCAGGCGCGAGGTCCCCGTTGAAGGAGAGGTCTCCTTTGGTGAAATTCAGCGTCTTTCCCAGTGCCGTCATCTTGCCGCGATAAAGTGAGAATGCGCCCTTCGTGACGGGTTTGTTGGTCGTGCCGCCGACCTGAAGAGAGCCGCCGAGTTCCGCGTTCACGCCACGGCCGTGCACGAAAATGTGGTTCGGCGCCGAGACGGTGACGTCGAGCGCGGCGTTGAAAAGCGCCTGGCGTCCCTTGCCATTGCTCTTCTCTGCGGCTTCCGCCTTGCGCGCCGCCGCGAGCCGGGTGGCGGCCTGGCCCGTGGCGTTGACGTGGTCGATGCCGTCGATCGGTTTCAGCGTCGAGGGCAGGCGCTCTGGAATATCAACGCTGACATGAGTGAGATCGACGCGGCCGCTTATCTTCGGATCGCGCGCAAGCGCGCCGGTGACGTTGACGTCAAGATTCGCCCGAGCGGTCGCGAGCGCGCTCGCCGCGAGCGTCGCCTGTTGTCCGCGGATCGAGACCGTGCCGGGAAAGCCCGCATCGGGCGCGATGCGGATCTGGCCGGAACCGGACAGCGCGCCGCCGTTGGGGGTCGTCGCGCTCAGCCGCTCTATGGATATGCGCTCACCTTCGGCGGTGACCTTTGCCTCGATGGCGTCGAGCCGCATTCCCACCTGGTTGTCGCGGAAGCTGCCGCCGCTCATGGCGGCAAAGCCGCCGACCTGAGGCCTGGCGCGTGTGCCGCCCACGCGGGCATCGATCTGAACGATTCCGGAAACGGTGCGGCCGGAAGCCGACAGCATGGCGTTGGCGACGGCGGCATCGAGCCGGCCTTTTGCCGTCAGTGCGATCGTCCCGGAGGCGTCGAACGGTACGGTGCCGGCCGCCGCTAAGGTGTCGGCCTTGCCCGCCGAGGCCGTGGCGTTGAGCTTCGTGCGGGTCTTTTCGAGACGGCCGTCCAGAGTGATATCGATCGGCGGTACGCCGGCGTTCCTTGTTTGCGGCGCCGTGAGCCGTTTGACGGCGATCCTGTACTGTCCTGTCGGCGCGCTTGCGGAACCGCCGATTTCGGCCGAAGCATCGAGCGTGCCGCCGAGGCCAAGGCCCGGCACGGCGACATCGGCTTCGGCGAGCGGGACCGCGCTTGCCACCGCCTTGAGGTCGAGTACCTTGCCGGCCGTGCCGTCGAGCGTGAAGCGGCCGCCGCCGATTCCGATCGCCAGATGCTGGATCATCACCGTGCCGTCGTCGAGCGTGAAGCTCGCGGGCCTCTGCAGGGCGATCGTCCTGGCGCCGCGTTTCGCGGTGAAGCGGTTGAGGTCGAACCGGATGCGCTCCTTCGGCATCAACACGCCCGCGGCATCGAGATTGAAGCCGGCGGCTTTGGCCGACAAGCCAATTGTGCTCGCGTCGGCGTTGCCCTTCGCGATTAGAGTTGCGTTCGCGATGGTCTGGCCGCCGATCTCGGCGCCGTTGATCCGGGCATCCGCGTTGAGCACCGGATGGCTGTGGAGATCGTCGCCCTCGGCACGCAGATCGAAGTTCCGGATCTCCGTGGTGGCGGCCCGCAGCCCCGTGCCCTTGCTGACAAGGCGGACGGACTGCCGCCCGCCGTCGTCGGACAGCGCAAGGTCGAGTGAAGCCGCGCCTGCAAGATCGATGAGGGTGAGCGGTGCGATGTCCGCCAGAGAGCCGGCCGCGAAGCGAAGCCGTCCGCGCGCGAGGTTTTGCGCGTCGATCGTGCCCGCGCCCTTCAGCGACGCCGATCCGATAGTGATGTCGATGGTTCTGGCGTCCCAGCCCGCGAAGACAGGCGCGGGCTCGTCGCGCGCATCCTGATCGGTCCTGGCGCCGGGGCCGTGCTCCATCGGACGGCGGCTCGCCTGGATGATGCCGCGCGCCGGCTTGCCGTCGACGGTGCCGTCGAGTCTGACATCGATAGTGCAAGGTCCATTGATGTCGGCGACCGTGGCCTTCAGTCCCAGATGCGGGATCGGGCGCTGCATCGCCGTCGCGCGATCCAGCGCCGCCGTGAGCGATAGTCCGGGGTGCGCGAGTCCTCCGGTCAGCCGCGCGTCGAGCGACGCCGCGCCGGCCAGGCGCGCATCGGTCGCCGCGAGATTCGGAAGCTCGATACGCGCCGCGAGGTCGCTTGCGTCGCGAGTCACACTTCCCTTGGCGCGAACCGTGACATGGGCGGCGTCGAGCGAAGCCGCGCGGATCGTGTAGGTATCGTTGCCGCCGGACGAAAAATCGGCGGCGAGGGTGACGCGTGGTCCCGCAAGTCCATCAAGCGCCGGAAGGCCGGTGGCGAAGCGGTCACCGGTGCCGGAGAGCTTTGCGTCGATGCGGCCGCGTCGAAGGTCGCCGTCGAGATCGAGGCCCAGCTTCACCGTGCCCGCGAGCTGTAACCCGGCAAGCCCGCCGAAGCGGCCGAGATCGGGCACGGTGCCGGTCGCATGACCGCGCAGCCTGTCCCGGCTGGCTTCGCCCGTATAGGCGGCCTGAACGGTGGAGGTGCCGACTTCCAGCCGCTCGATCTTTGCCTCGCCGCTGAGATCCGTTGTGCCTCTCAGCACGAAGGATGCGCGATCGCCGATCGCGGCCGCGAGTGCAGGATCCCGCGGCGCGATGCCGGAAGCGCGAAGGCTGGCGTCGATCGCGATGGTCGCGGCGAGGTCGTTGAGTTCAGCGTCTGGGGCGGCGTTGATCGAGGCTTCGAGCGCGTCAAGGTCGCCGTCGGGCAAACGGGCATCGGACACCGCAAGCTTCGCTGAAACGCGGGGCGCCTTCGCCGGGCCGTTGACGTGGCCGTCGAAGGTGAGGCTGCGGATCGAGCCCTGATCGGTTTCGGTGACGTCGCCGTTGCTCGGCAGCGAGCGAACGGTCGCCGAGAAATCCATCATCTTGTCGGCGCCGAGCGCGCCCTTCACCTCGAGCCGGGCGAGACGGCTGGTGAGTGTCAACCCGTCCATGACGACGTTGCCGTCGTCACCGATGCGCGTCGCGCTATCGAGTCTGGTTTCGCCGGCGAAGACGGAGGCCGCAAGCGGCGGCAGCCACGGTCCGAGATGACCGTTGATCCGGGTCGCGAGCACCCGGCCGGTCCCGTCCCGGTCGAGCATGATGGCGCCGGTCGCATCGATGGTGGGGCCGGCCTGGAATTTCAACGCGCCGCGAAAGCTGTCGAGCGTACCCTTGCCGCGAAGCGCGAAGGCGATCGGTGGCTCGTCGGGAAACCGGCCGAGCTTGGATAATAGTCCGTGGGATGGCTCGTCGAGAGAAACGTCGAGGGTGAGGGCGTTGCCCTTTGGTATGAAGGCAAGCTCCACCTTGAAGCGGCCCGGGGAATCCTTGCGGGTTGCGTCGAGATTGAAGATGAGCCCTTCCGAGGGCGAGCCCAGTTCGGTGTTTCCGGTCGCAGCAACGCTTACGGCCTCGCCTAGAACCGGCTCGCCGAGCACCAGCGCATACAGGTCGAACGCCTTTACCTGCACCTTCACCGGAAGGTTCGGCAGGATAGGCTGACTGGACGTCGCCTGTACGGTGGAGGCGCTCTGCTCGGTTTCGGACTGGCCGGTCTCCACGGCAGGCTGCTCTGACACTGTGACGGGCCGGTCGGCGGCGAGCGGCTTTCGACGAATCTCGAGCGTGCCGATCTCGAGGCGGTCGATCTCCAGTCGTCCCAGCAGCAGCGCGGTGCGCCGCCAGACGAGGCGGGCGCGATCGAGCTTCAGCCAGGTGCCTTCCTTGTCGGTGATGGTCACGTCGCGGATCGTGGCGTCGGACGATAATGCGCCATCCACGGCCCCGATATGCACCTGGGTTGCCGGCGTGGAGAGTGTCCGCGACACGAGGCCGGCGAGAAGATCCTGCTGATTGTCGCCGGCCCCACCGATCATCTTGTAGACAACGACGCCGGCCGCCGTGACGCCGGCGAGCCCGAGCACTGCGGCAGCGGCGAGCATGATGGTTCGCCGCGCGCGCATCAGAACGCCTGCCCGATGCTGACATAGACTGCCCAGCGGCTGTCGCCGGGGCGGGGGTTCAACGGTGTAGCGACATCGAGGCGGATCGGCCCGACCGGTGTGAGATAACGCAGGCCGATGCCCGCGCCGTAGCCGACATACTCGTCGAAGTTCGGCAGAGATGAACTGGAGGCGGTACCGAAATCGACGAACGGCACGACGCCGATGGTCGGCGTGACCTTCACCCGCATCTCGGCGGAGCCTTCGACCAGGCTGCGGCCGCCAATGATCTTGCCGAACATCATCGGCGAGATCGTATTGAAAATGAACCCGCGGACGGAGCCGCCGCCGCCGGAGAAGAAGCGGTGCGCATCCGGAATGCGGGCCAGCGGCGCGCCACCGAGCGAGCCTGCCGCCAACCGGCCCGCCAGCACATAGTTGGCGTCTTCGTCGAGTGCGTAATAAGTTGAACCCGCGATCCGCGCTTCATAGAGATCGATCGTTGAGCCCATCAGCTTCGAATAGGCATTGATCGTCGCGGCGAGACGCACCCCGCGCGTCGGATCGAGCAGGTTGTCGGTTGTATCATAGCGTCCGCTGGTGGCGACGCCGATCAGCGTCGCATCGACCCGTCCGAGCACGTCCTGCGATTGCGCTCGCTCGATCTGGAGACCGGCCTGGACCCAGGCCATTTCCGAAAAGCGATGGATCACGCCGACGGTGCCGCGCACCGCATCGTTGGTGTAGCCGCCGAGGTCGTTGTTGCCGACGCGCTCGCGAAAGGCGGTGGCCTCGATCAGGAGGTCGTTGGGCGTACCGTAAAGCCCCGGCTTGAGGAAAGTCGCGGTGAACCGTCCGCCGAAATCGGAGGCGCGGATATCGCCGAAGTTCAAGGAGGAGGAGCCATCGAGCCGCCGCAGCAGCGAGGCGGATGCGTCGAGCCGCAGGCGCTCGGCGTTGCCGAACAGGTTGCGATGCTCGTAATAGCTGGAGACGCCGGGACCATCGATGGTTGAATATCGCGCCGACAGACCTGCCGCGTGTTTCGGCCTTTCGGTCACGTCGATGAAGATCGGCACGTTGCCGTTGGCGTCGAGCTCGTCGCCCTCGCGGATGCGGATGCCGCCGATCGCCGGAATCCTGGCGATCGAGGTTTTCATCAGCACCAGGCGCTCGGGCGAGTAAGGCTCGCCTTCGCGCAGATGGACATGGGTCGCGACCACGCGCGGATCGATATCCCCGCTGCCTGAAATCGCGACATGGCCGATGCCGGCTTTGGGACCAGCTTCGACCCGCAACCGAAAATCCATCGCGGTGGCCGCATGATCCACGCTGGCTTTCACGTCCGCGACCTTCGCGAGCGGATGACCGTTGCTGCGAAACCAGTCGATGAGTTTCAACTGCGCCGCCCGCAGGTCGGCGGAGATCGCCGGATCGCCGGACTTCAGCGGGAAGGCGCGACGCGGCAGCCGCTGCGGTGCCATCTCGCGCGGATAATCGACATCAACGGTGCGCAGCTTGAATACCGGGCCGAGCCGCGCGACGACCTTGACGGGAATGATCTCCCGATTGCGAAAGCTCTCCGCCCGATGCACCGCGGCGGCGAGATCAGTCTCGTCAAGCGTGACGGGAATCCCGTCGACCGTGACGTCGATCTCGGCGTTGTAGCGTCCAAGTCCCCAGAGGGCATCCAGCAGTGGATTGATGTCGGCCTGCAGGCGGCGCACGAGGCCTTCGCCGTCCGTCGGCGGAGCCTGCCTGAGGCGATAGGTCGCGGACGCGTCCCGCAGCGCCTGCTCGGCGTCACTGTCCTTCTTGCCGTCGGTGCTTCTGGCCTCGATCTCGAGGCGATACGACAATGCCGTCGTGCTGATCGGTGGCGGATTGTCGGAATCGAACAGACCGAAAAGGTCGAACGCGCGTGCAGGCTCACACAGTGACCAGCCAACGGTTCCGACGGCGGCACAACCGGTGCATAGAAACAGTCGTGCCGCAGCGATAAAATTTCTTCGCCTTGCCGGGCTCTCCGAGGGAGCCGGGCTTTGCGGCAGCAACTGTTCCTGAATTATTCCGCTCCCCGAGCTGTTATCGGCTCAGCCCGAATCTTAAGTAGCTCAGGCTCGGCGATTCCCCCTGCCACTGTAGCTCAACAGGCACCCGCGCGTGTAATTTATAGACATCATGATGGATTTTGTTGGACGAAAATATGGAGCCGATGCTGATGCTACGGCACATCCGTTAAAAAAGTCGCGCATCTGACTCAATGACGAACGGTAGAGACGACTCCTCTCTATGAGGGTGCTTGGCAAGGCATGTCGGTCTATTTCGGCTGGGATTGATCGATCGCCCCGCTGTCCAGCAATGGCGCGGCGTCGATATCCTGCGCGTCCATCAAAAAGGCCAGACGCTCCACTGCGGCTAGAATCATGGCTTGCTCCCATGACGGCAACTTGACGAAGCGACCCGTGAACGTCAGGTGGAGCAGGTCCGGTGCATTGATCACAACGTTCCGGCCTGCCTGTGTCGCCGTCAGAAGAAACTGGCGCTTGTCGTTTGCATTACGTTGGCGCTGCACCAGGTCTAGCGCAACAAGCCGGTCAACGATTGTCGTGATCGTTGCCTGACTGAACTGAAGCGCCTGGGCAACGACGCCGGGCGTCGTTTTTGCGCGCGCTTCGATCTCCCGCAGCACCAGCCATTGCGATGTGGTGAGGCCAGTGGCGACGGCGAGTTGGCGACTGCCGATTTCGGTCGCTCGCAGCACCCGTCGCAGGGCGCGCAGCGTCAGTGAGGCGATCTCTGATGTCATGCACGTTCTTAACGCTCTCGTCGGGTTCAGGCGACTGTCACGCATTCCATGGCAATCATTCAAATATATTTCGTCTATCGAATTAATGTCACCGGCCAGAATAAGCCATATTCATTAAACTTGCTATCGAAAAGTCTATGAGGTATGATGATAATAGTACGGAGATCGAAGCAATTAATTCGGAAGCTAAAGAAATTGCGGATCGCCAGATCCGAACGTCCGGCGGATCTTCGTCCCCGGCTTTCAGCACGGCCCGGGACTTTCGCGAACGCGAAGGGTTCCGGTTGAGAAAGCCCGTGGCCGCGGATGGCCCTGCGATTACGCGGCTGATCGCAGCCTGCGCGCCGCTCGACGTCAATTCTGCTTACTGCAACCTGCTTCAGTGCACGCACTTCGCGGAGACCTGCATCGTTGTCGAGCGGAATGGTGAGATCCTGGGATGGACCTCGGGCTATCGTCCGCCAACGGAGCCGAACGATTTTTTCGTCTGGCAGGTTGCGACCGCGCGCGCCGCACGCGGCCAGTACCTTGCCCGACGCATGATCAACGCGCTGCTGGCGCGCCCGGCCGCCGAAGGCGTCACGCATCTCATCACCACGGTCACCGACGACAATGCGCCGTCCTGGGCATTGTTCAACAGCCTGTCGCGCGCATGGGGCGCGCCGCTGACCAGAAGCGCGATGTTCGAACGCGATGCGCACTTCGCCGGCGTGCACGATACCGAATGGCTGGCCCGTATTGGGCCGCTGCCAAGCCGAAACTCCCGGAACCAAGATCAGGAGGCCTGACGACATGACCACAGCCACACTTGTTCGCCAGACGCGGCCCAGACCAACAGGCCGCGTTCCCGACCGGTCTATCTATGAACGCCGCGAGTCCGAAGTGCGCAGCTATGCGCGCGCCATGCCGCGTCAGTTCAGCCGGGCCGAGGACGTCTGGATGTACGACAATCAGGGTGGGCGCTATCTCGACTTCCTGGCGGGATGCTCGACGCTTAATTACGGGCACAATCATCCTGTGCTGAAGAAAGCGCTGGTCGATTACATTTCGGCCGATGGCATCACTCACGGACTCGATCTGCACACCGACGCCAAGGCGGAGTTTCTCGAAACCTTCGAGTCGCTGATCCTGAAACCCCGGGGGCTGGACTATCGCGCGATGTTCACCGGACCGACCGGCACCAACGCGGTCGAAGCGGCCATCAAACTTGCCCGCAAGGTGACGGGACGCGAATTGGTGATCGCCTTCACCAACGCTTTTCATGGCATGACACTGGGGGCGCTTGCCTGCACGGGCAATGCCGCCAAGCGCTCCGGCGCAGGCGTGCCGCTCAGCCATGTCAGCCACGAGCCGTATGACGGCTATTACGGCGGCGATGTCAACACCGCCGCGTTACTGGAGCAACGGCTGTCCGACTCCTCCAGCGGGCTCGATGAACCGGCGGCGATTCTCGTCGAGACGGTTCAGGGCGAAGGCGGCCTCAACGCCGCGTCGCCGGAATGGCTGCGGGCGATCGCCGGCATCGCCAGGCGTCATGGCGCTTTGCTGATCGTCGACGACATTCAGGCCGGCTGCGGTCGCACCGGCAAGTTCTTCAGTTTTGAAGGCATGGGCTTCACACCTGATATCGTCACCATGGCGAAATCGCTTTCCGGCATGGGGTTGCCGTTCGCGCTGACACTGTTTTCGCCCGAACTCGACCAGTGGTCGCCCGGCGAGCATAACGGCACGTTCCGCGGCAACAACCACGCTTTCGTGACCGCGACCGCGGCGCTGCGGCACTTCTGGCGGAACGACACGTTCGAAAAGGATATTCGACGCAAGGGTGATTTGCTGTCCAGGCGTCTGAGCGCGATGGCCGCGGAATTCGGTCTCTCCACGCGCGGGCGCGGCATGATGCGCGGCATCAACGTCGGCTCCGGAAAAGTCGCCGACACCATCACGCTCGCCTGTTTCGCCGCCGGACTCGTCATCGAAACCAGCGGCGCGCACGACGAGATCGTCAAGGTGCTGGCGCCGCTCACCATCGACGAGGCCGTTTTCTCGGCCGGACTCGACATTCTCGAGGAATCCATCCGTACCGTGATGACCGGGAGTTACAGCGTCGCAGCCGAGTAAGGAAAGGAAAAACAAATGATCGTTCGTCAGCTCAGCGACATCCGCAGGACTGACCGCTTGGTCAAATCGAAGGGCTGGGACAGCGCCAGGCTTCTCCTCAAGGGTGACGGCATGGGCTTCTCGTTCCACATCACGACGATGTACGCCGGAGAAGAGCTTCGGATGCATTATCAGAATCATCTCGAGGCGGTGTTCGTTCTGGATGGGATCGGGACCATCGAGGATCTCGGTACTGGAGAAGTGCACGAGCTCTCGCCGGGAGTCATGTATGCGCTGAACAACAATGACCGGCACATTGTTCGTCCGGAGAGCGACATCCTGACGGCCTGTGTGTTCAATCCGCCGGTAACCGGCCGGGAAGTTCATGACGAGAATGGCGCCTATCCGGCCGCAGTCGACGCTCCGGCGCTGAAGGTCGCCGTCAATTCCTGAACTCTTGAAAGAGAGAATCGAAATGACCACCGACATCTACCCGTCCCGCATCACCGCGGAAGCACAGATGCTGCCGCGCCTCGACCCGGTCGTCCATGGCGAGTGGACCGGGCACGCGCCGCTGACCCGGCGGCAGTCCGAGGAATTCGATCGCAATGGCTTCCTGGTGCTCGAAAACGTATTCTCTCCGGAGGAGGTCTCCTACCTTCAGAAGCAGTCGGAGCAGCTGCTGTCGGGACCGGAAGGCCTGAACCCTGAGACGATCATCACCGAACGAGGCAGCGACGAGATCCGCTCGATCTTCGAGATCCACGCCCAGAGCGGCATCGTCGAACGACTTGCCGCCGATGCGCGGCTGGCCGGCATCGCTCAATTCCTGCTCAACGATAAAGTCTACATCCATCAATCGCGCCTCAATTACAAACCCGGCTTCGAGGGCAAGGAGTTCTACTGGCACTCCGATTTCGAGACCTGGCACGTGGAGGACGGCATGCCGCGCATGCGCGCGTTGTCCATGTCGGTGCTGTTGGCCGAGAATACGCCCGACAACGGGCCGTTGATGCTGATGCCGGGATCGCATCGCGTCTTCCTCACCTGCCTCGGCGCGACGCCGGACGATCATTATCTCACCTCGCTGAAGAAGCAGGAATACGGCGTACCGGATCGGCAGAGCCTGACCGAATTGGCGCATCGCCACGGCATCGTGGCCCCGACCGGCAAAGCCGGCACGGTGGTGATCTTCGACTGCAACACGATGCACGGCTCGAACGGCAATATCACGCCGTATCCGCGCGCCAACGCATTCTTTGTCTATAACGCCGTCAGCAACCGGCTACAGGCTCCGTTCGGCGTCAGCAAGCCGCGGCCGGGCTTCGTCGCCGAGCGCGGCGAGCCGCGGCCGCTGATACCGCAGAGTGGCCCGCTGATGGTGGAAGCTCTCGCATGAGAGGTGGTCACAGTGTTGGCAAGGCCGGCAGTGCGCCTATGGCCGCGACCGGCACGCTGCTCGACAATGTCGTCCAGCTAGGTCA
>NZ_BJNF01000109.1 GCF_006539545.1 Nitrobacter winogradskyi | reverse complement strand
TGACCTAGTGCCGAACGCCACGTCCGTGGCGACCCGTCCTGTCAATTCGGCATGCCTTAACGAATTTTAATGGCCTCATCCAAAGACACCACGCGGCTAAACCGAAATGCGCTACGGCGTGATTTTCCGAGTTGTATGTGCTTGGCCTAGAACGACGTTCTTTTACTGGCTCGCGGTTTCCTTACAGGTCCGACGTCGGATTGCAGTTCCAGAAGGTCTTGTTGGACGGCAAGGGCGGCAACGCGCTCGATTTTCCGATGGCGCGCAACCAGGGAAGCACCGAACGGGGCAGTACTGATACTTGCACGACATCGGCGGCGAGCCCGTCAAAAGCCGTGCCGGATGTCGACAGGCTTCAGCGCCAGATAGACCTTCAGACCACGCTTACGTAGCGTCAACCGTACTATATCGGAATGAACAGGCCGAGGTTGAGGATCAGGAGCACGATCAGAGGCGACACCTTCCAGAAAGCATTGAATCGGATGATGCCGAGCCAGAACAAGGCGAACAGCAGGGAGAGGTAAACCGCCATAATCGCGATCATCATGGCGTATGCTCCCTGCGGCGCGACGCAGGAATGTCAACGTAGGCCCAGATCAACGCGAGCGGCCAAAGCGCGAAGCCAAAGATTAGCGTGATCCAACCCGCCGCTCTGACCGCGTCTGCCCAGGGATGGCCGCGAGTCTTGGCGATGTGCCCCAGCAGCCAGCCGAACAGGCAGAATACGACGACAACCGTCACGACGAGAATGACGAGAACGATCCATGCGAAGATTTCAAGGCCGGTCATGGAATCACCTCACTGCCTCACTCCCGATGACGTTACGGCTGTTCCCGGCCTGAGCTTCTTCACCAAGGTGAAGGTCTATCTCGGCGTTGATCGCGCGTTCGGCCAGCGCCTTATTCAGCGAATCTCGCAATCCGCCATGATCCCGTGCCGTCGAAGCGTCGCTTCCCCCAGAAGTTGGTCGAGTAACCCAGCCCGTATCACCGGCTCCATGCGTCGGACATCATGGGACTCCTTATCATCCATTATGGCCACTCTCACACGGAGATCCTGACAGTCCCCGCGATCATCGCCAAGGCTAAGAACAGCTTTCGCCTTCTCACGCCCCTCCATCGTCATCATGGCCCAAGTTCCCAGCGCTCACGGCCTTCTTTCCTTTAGTACAGCGTCAGAGCGCCGCGTGGATGATCGGCATCGATTGGCCCCGATCGTTAGCGCGTCTGAGGAAATATCGTCGTCCAATCTTTTTTCATGTCGATCACGGCCCAGTTCTTTGAGGCCGCTTCATCTAGCGCCTTGTCAAGTTTGCCGATGCGGGATTGCCGATCGTAGGCATATTCGCGCTCGGCATCGGTGTGGTGAACAAGACCTGCGAAATGTGGACCCTCACCCGCCATGGTCCATTGCAGCATCTGCAAATCGCCGTCCGAATTTCCGAATGCGAAGATTGGCTTGCGGCCGATAAAGCGATTGATGCCAACCGGCTTTCCCGAACCGTCGTCGATGAATTCGATCTTGGCTGTCTTGATGAGTTGCGGCCGACCTTCCTTGCCGACCTCAAATTTTACCACGCCGGATGAGCCGACAATCTGCTCGGGTGGAATGCTGTAAGCCTTCTCCATCCACGGACGCATGAACTCCACGCCGCCACCGGACACCACAAACGTCTTGAACCCGTTCGCGCGAAGATAAGACAGCAACTCCAGCATGGGTTGATAGACTAGTGCAGTGTAGGGTCGCTGAAAGCGTGGGTGCTTTGCGGTTTGCGTCCATGTGATGACCGATCTAGCAAATTCGTCCGTCGTCATACCGGCGTGGGTGACGGCAAGGACTTGCTCAAGCTCTCTCTGTCCTGTCGCCAGCGCAGACTTCAGGTCGTCTTCGATCAACCCCTTGAAAGGCTGCTTGTTCTTCCATTCAGGATGTTTCGGCGCCATCGTCTTGATCTGGTCAAAGGCAAAAGCGAGCTGGAAGTAGTAAGGCTGCTCGGTCCAAAGTGTCCCGTCATTATCGAAAACGGCGATACGCTGCTCGGGGACGACAAAATCCAGCGATCCCTGTGTTGTTGTACGATGAACAAAATCGATGATTGAGGTCTTGACTGGACTGTCGTTCCATGACGGAAGCGGACCACTCTGCGCAAATGTATTTGCACTCAGGCCAAAAACGATGATCGCGGCCAGAACTGCCCGTCGTGAACATCTCATGGAGATCTCCTTGGTCTGACGACACATCGAAATCCGACATGGCTTGTCGATGTATCGATCGGTTCGGCGTGGCGTGCAGCGGGCCGGTAACGGCGGCAGTAGTTCGGCGCACACAGATGCGATCCACCCTTCAGCACCTTGCGCGGAATCCTGATCTCCGGCATCGCCGGATCGAAGCTGTCCTCCTCGCGGGGACCTCGTGGATTCTGTGGGACACAACAGGCCTTTGGCGCATCCGCTTCGTGGCGTGGCACAAACCAGTCGCTGGTCCACTCCCAAACATTGCCGATCATGTCGTGCAAGCCGTAGCCGTTCGGTGGAAACGCCATTACAGGCGACGTACGCGAATAGCCGTCCTGATTGAGATTCTCGATCGGGAAATTGCCTTGCCAGGTATTGGCCACGTGTTTTCCGCCGGGCGTAAACTGGTCACCCCATGCGTATTCCGCGCCATCAAGACCGCCGCGTGCTGCATATTCCCATTCGGCCTCGGTAGGCAGATCCTTTCCTGCCCACTTTGCATAGGCGAGGGCGTCCTCGTAAGCCACATGAACCACGGGATGACTGTCGAGCGTGTTGACGTTGCTTTTCGGACCATAAGGTCGCCGCCAATTGGCGCTCTTCATAAAACTCCACCACTGTCCCCAATCCCGCAGATTGGCGACACGCGGCGGAGGCGTGAACACCAGCGAGCCTGCATAGAGCATATGCGGCAATGCGCCGGGATAGTCCTTTGCGTCAGGTATTTTCTCGGCAACCGTGACATAACCCGTGTCCCTGACGAAGATCTTGAACTGACGGTTGGTCACCGGCGTTTTGTCGATGAGAAACGTATCGACATGCACGCGGTGAACCGGTGCTTCTTCCGCGTAGTGCTTGTCCGATCCCATGCGAAACATGCCACCGGGAATCTCCACCATGTTGTCAGTTGCGACCAGATCGTCGTAAATACTCATGCTGTCGGGATTCCGTCTTTAATCGGCATGGGGTTGATATCCACGGGAAGCAGATGTTCGACACGGGTTGAATGTCGTCGGCGCAACAAACGCCGCCTGGCCGGGGAAAGTCGTGACTTGAATGCTTGCAAATCTGGCTCCGCAGCTCCGTTGCCGAACAGGTTTTGCTCGAGTGCATCGACCGCTGCACTGAGGGCTGGATCATTTGCCAACCGCTTCAAGATCTGGGTTGAACCTATCCTCCCAAGCGGCACGAAACGCTCCAACCAATCGAGCAAAGAGAAATATGTCTTACGTGCATCTCCGGAACTGACGGCACACCGCAATATCGCAAAATAACATGCCTCGGATTCACGATGCGCCTTTTGTCGCCGATCGCGCCACGCCGTGAAAGCGTGCATCAGCGGCGGTAGCCTCCAGATCAGGACCACGACACCAACAAGAAGAATGCTCAGCGCCTGCCAGTGCCTCTGAAGGAAATCCGAAATACTCCAGGGATCCGGCCAATTTGCCGACGGCCTGGCGGCCAGATTGTCAGCGACATGGAGCCCTACTTCATCGATATGCGTCCGCTCGATTTTCTGATCGCGCACATTCCACCAGCTGAGCGATATTGGCGGCAGGTTGTAATCGCCAGTCTTCTGCAGCAGATAGACGACCTGTTCGGTCCGAATCCCCTTCTGTAAACCAGACCTGCCATCGGTCACATCCTGAAGATCTGGCTGCGACGGATAGATCGCAAAGCCATCAACCGGCACGAAAACAATTGGCGGGATTAACATGGCAGGAAGGCCATTGGCGGTAACCGTTACCGTTCGCGTGACCGAATCTCCAACTTCCAAATTCTGCGAAGAACGATCGACCGACTGTTCGACGGTAATGTTGTTAGCGGATACGAAAGGATTGAGATCACGCGCTTCGGGGGGAATGAATGCCTGAAGGTCTAACTTCGGGATTGGCATGGAAACCGTTCGCGTCGCTGGCGGCTCGGCCGCATAAGTGACCGTCACGCTTTGGCCAAGGATCGCAAAGGTGCCTGCTTCCATCGGAGAAATGGTGAACTCATATCTTACGCCAGCATAAGTCACGCCGTCATGCTGTTCGACAAAATTCCTCGCGCTTGTCTGCCGGGTGACGAGACTGCGAACCTGAAAATCAGGAAGCACAGGCGGCGCTGGCATATAGTTCGGAGCAAGCACCTCGAGAGAAAGAATCACACCCTGCCCGACAACAACGCGCGAAGGCTTGATTTCAACCCGCACATGGGGGCCATCAGCCTCTTGAGCAGATGCCATCGCAGCATTGCAAAGCAGGCCAAGAACCATCACTCCGACAGCCGCTATTCTCATGGCTTTGGCTCCAGCCTCGGCGCGGCGGCGGCTTGAATCGCAAATTTCTGCCTCAAGAAATCCGCCGGCGAGGTCTCAACTTGCCGCATCCATGCGTCGACCGCGCCAGGTGACGTGACGTCCAGCTTCGGAACAACAACCTTTTTTCCCTCCTTCTGGTTCGGGTCGACTTTGGTTTCGTCCGCCTTTAAGTCGGGAGCCTCTGGATTCGCCTGCTCCTGTTCGCGGCGCTTCTTTTCACGCGCCTCCAAAGCGACCTGCACGATCGCCTTGTTGTGGATGGCAGCGACGTTATTCGGTTGAACTGCCAGAACATCATCATACGCCTGAATAGCCTTCTCATAGGCGTGATTGTGCGCTTCGGCATCGCCAAGTGCAAAACGCCCCTCGGGCGAATTTATTCTGCGAAAGCTCTCCGCAGCCGCCAGATAGTCATAGGCACGATAGGCCGCTATTCCACGCCACATCGGATCATCGAACGACATTTTGGCCGAGGCGTAGTCACCACGATCGAATGCAATGCGCCCCTGCTGGTCCGGCGTCAGCCAGAGATTGCGGAACCAGTCCGATTCCGCAGCCGAGGCAGCCTGCGGGCGACATAGTGCCAAAAGAAGTATCCACGGGACCACGACGCCACGCCTGAACCACAAAAGCGCAAACAGCGCGGCGGGTATCACAAGCCAAAAGCCTTCATCCTGCCACCGCGTTCCGAAAGCAGCGGCCTGTGCTGACTGATAGCGTGTCTCAACGCGGCGTTGGAGCGCGCGGATGTCGCCATCATCGACCGTCACCTTCACCGCATCCGACAATGACTCAGGCAGCGCGGCGGACGGTGCCGCCATGCCAAGAATCGTCAATCCGTTACGGCTCGCCGCGTGGATCACCGCAGCCTCCGTGCCCTGAGCCAAATCGTCGGCGATCAGGAGAATTGTGCCAGCCGCCGGTTCAGCCAAAAGATAGTCTGCAGCCAACGACACGGCTGCGACAGCGTCGTTGCCCTGTTTCGGCATGATATTGGTGGTCAGGGAAGCCAGAAACGGTTCGATTACGGTTCGATCATCTGTCAATGGCATCACAAGATGCGCTGAACCTGAATAGGCAACGAGGCCCGTCCGTGCGCCGACTCGCGCTGCCAGAAGGTCGTGAACCTTCTGTTTCGCTCGTTCCAGCCGCGTCGGCGCAATATCGGATGTGTTCATTGACGGCGACACCGAGAGTACAATCATCAGAGGCGCTTTGTCCTCGACGAAGGGCGGCAATTCTCGCCTCCACGTCGGGCCGGCCAGTGCAACAATGCTGATGATATGGCCGGTCGCGACAAGATAGACAGGATTGAGACGCCAGCCTTTCTCCGGTCGAACCAGAAGGTGTTTCAGCAATTCCGGCGCGATGACGCGTCCCCACTGCCTTTCCATATTTTGACGGGTGAGCAGGTAGAGCGTCATTCCGATAACTGGCAGCGCCGCCAAGAACCATAGCGGCCTCAAAAAATGGAATGCGAAGGGTGCCGCCTCAGCCATGTCGCACCACCCTCCGGCTTAGCCGGAGACTTCGTGCAAACAGCATACTCCAAAGCCCCAGTCCCAGAAGAACGGCGGCCCCCAGCGGCCATTGATACAAAGGTATCTTCGGACGCCAGGATTCGCTGTTCAGCTTCACTGGCGCGAGGCGGTCGATGTCTGCGTAAATCGTTTCGAGCTGTGCACCATCCTCGGCGCGAAAGAAACGCCCGCCGGTCGTATCGGCGACCTGCTGCAGCACACCGAGATCGACCCGGTCTTCACCCGTGGTCTTTGGATCGCCGACCCCGATCGTATAAACCACGATGCTGCGCTGCTGGGCGATGTCAGCCGCGTGCAGTGGCGGAACGCGACTTGCCGTATCGTTACCGTCAGTCAGCAAAATCACGAGCCTCTGTTGCGCTTGGCTGGCCTCGAAAGTCTTGGTCGCAAGCCCGATGGTGTCTCCGATCACGGTTTGCTGGCCCGCCATTCCGACCGCCGCCTGATCCAGCAACAGGCGCGCCACCTTTAGATCCTGCGTGAATGGGACCTGAATATACGCCTTGCTGCCAAACAGAATCAGCGCAACGCGATCGCCCTGACGACGCGAGATGAAACCATCGATCACTTTCTTCGCTCCGTCGAGACGGGTCATGGTAGTGCTGTCGCTCGCGCGGAAGTCCGGCTCGTTCATCGAGCCGGAAATATCGATGGCGAGTATCAGATCGCGCGTCGAAATGTTGTGCATGATGGCATCGCCAACCCGCAGCGGCCGCGCGAGAGAAACCATAAGCAAAATCCAGATCAGGATCGCAACCAGTATCTGAAGGGGATGCTTTTTCTGCACGACCGCGCCATGTTGTGGCGTCTGGCCGGTTGCTTCGGCAAGGCTTTCAAAAAACGGTACCTGAACAGAAATCTGCTGGATACGAAAGGGTGGTGTCAGCCACCAGATCAACAATGGCAGCGGCAGAAGCAGAAATGCCCATGGCCATTCAAATTCAAACATGATGCATGTGAATCCAGCGGCGAACGAGATCGGAAAGATCAGCTGCGGAGCTTTCATGCGGCGGTTCGTATGGTCCGCACGACAAGGCGCGCCCTGCTCCCGTCGAGAATTCATGCCCACCGTAACTTTGATCGAGGAACGCGAGCCACGCGTCGCCGCTCAACTCGGCGACCTTCTGCCGCGGGAAGACCGCAAGCGCGGTACGCCGAACAAGCAGCGCGAGCCGGCCAACAACGGCGGCCGGTGATCCTTGCAGGATGCGATCAAGGTCCGCCAATGCCACACGCCGGTAGCGATTGACGTACCGCACATATATCCACCGCCCGGCTATGGCGACGAAAGCGATCAGCATTGCGATACAGGCCACGCGGGCAGAGATTGTTTGCGGCCAGAAGCCAACCGACGGAGGCAAAGGTATATCGATGAGCCCTGCAAGAGGATCCGGGGGAATAGCACCGGCCTTATCCATGCCCGCCTCCCACTGCAGATTGGTGCCCTCCCCGCGCAGTATTCTGCGGCAACAACCCGAGCAGTTTCTGCAATTGGTCGAGCGGCTCCTCCGCCGTATTCAGCGGCAAAACCGGAATGCCGAGTTGCCGAGACCACGTCAGCACGTCGTGCAGACGCGCCTTGCTCATACCCAAAATGCTGCGGCGGGTCGCGCCATGCCTGGCATCCAGCGCGATCTGTAACTCGCCATCCGTTACCGTGATACGGCCACTATCGGGCAATTCACTTTGCAGCGGGTCATGAACCAGAACCGCTATCACATCATTATGCTGCGTTATCGCGGCTGCTAACCCGCGTGTCGCATCGTTGACGCCGAAGAAGTCACTGATGACGACAATGGTCGCATCGTGCGGTGCAAGCTGCCTCACCCGCGACAACGCTGTGTTGAGGTTTTCGACATTGCTGCTAATGCCCCGCCCGACACCGAGCTGCCGATTCTGGGAAACAATCGCGCTCAGAATTTGCAGGACAGTTTGTCGGCTGCGCCGGGGTCGCACCTCGACGATACCGCTGTCGTTGAACACAATGGCGCCGACCCGGTCCCCCACATTCAGGATCCGCCACGCGATAACCGCAGCCATTTCGGCCGCGGTCACCGACTTCATGGCGCGCTTGCTGCCAAAAAACATCGACAGCCGCTGATCGATAACGAGGATGGCCTGCCGATCACGCTCCTCTTTGAAAACACGAACGTGAGGCCTCCGCAGACGAGCGGTTACTTTCCAGTCGATCGAACGGACATCGTCGCCGCTGCGATAATCGCGTATCTCCTCAAAATTCAATCCACGGCCGCGCAGACGTGAGGAATTGCGCCCGGACAGCAGACTGCTGACCGGCTGTCGTGGCAGCAGCGAGACACGACGTCCTTTCCGCTCAAGCGAAATCAGCCGTACGAGATCGACGTAAACACCGCCATCATCTGAAGCAGGTTTCGTCATTTGCTGTTCTCATGCGGAAGCTACAAGACTGACGATCTTGTCAATCGCCTGATCGGCGGTCACACCTTGAGAGAGTGCTTCGTAACTCAAAATGAGACGGTGACGTAGACAATCATGCACCACCGCGCGGATGTGCTCCGGCGTCACGAAAGCATCGCCGTCGAGCCAGGCTCTCGCCCGCGCCGATCGGTCGATCGCAATGCTTCCACGCGGGCTCGCGCCGATCTGAATCCATTTATTGAGTGGATCCCCATATCGATCTGGAAAACGCGTCGCGTAGATCAGATCGACAATATATTTCTGTGCCAAATCCGATACGAAGATGCGATCGATTTCCTTGCGCGCATCAAAAATTGCCTGCTGCGGCACGGGCGCATCTTCTGCGGTTTTCCTGGCGCCGGCACTTTCTGCGCGGTTGATCTTGATAATTTTGCCTTCGACGGATTCGTCCGGATATGTAATGACAATCTGCATCAAGAAGCGGTCGAGTTGAGCTTCAGGAAGCGGATATGTTCCCTCTTGTTCGATGGGATTTTCAGTCGCCATCACCAGAAACAGATCCGGCATTTTATAAGTCTTGCCCGCGACTGTAACTTGGCGCTCCTCCATCGCCTCTAGCAACGCCGACTGCACCTTGGCTGGCGCGCGATTGATCTCGTCGGCCAGCACGAGGTTTGCGAAGATCGGACCGCGCTGAAACTGGAATTCGCTACCCTTTTCCGCCTGGACGTAAATCTCCGCGCCCGTCACGTCGGACGGAAGGAGATCGGGCGTGAACTGAATGCGAGACAGATCGGCTGCCAGATTCTTAGCCAGCGTTTTCACCGCCCGGGTCTTTGCTAGACCGGGCAAACTTTCAATCAGAAGATTGCCGTCGGCCAAAAGGCCGATCAGCATGCTTTCGACGAGATGGTCCTGCCCCAGCACTGAGCGGCCGATGCGTGATCTGAGGTCGAGGATGGCATTACGCGTGGAGCCACCATTTCTGGATTCCTGAGATGCTAACACTGCATTGGCGTCACGAACATCCGACATTGGTACCTCAACGAAGGAATGATCCGGCCACGGTCAACCGGCAAGCTGTTACTATTTCCGTCTGCCGCAATTACTGCTTTGGGCTAATGAACCAGCGATAATAAGTATTTCCCTTTGCTGCCTCCATGACACGACTAACATCTCGCGCGTATCGCGCACGGTCTCCGGAGTAGACGCTGAGGCCGAGCTGATAGAACGCGTCGAGTTCCTCGCGCTGCGCAGAGACATCTGAAGTAAAAGCCAGATCGGAGTTTCGTAACTGTGGATCGCTACGAAATTGCTTCAGGTGCGTGAACGTACGAGCAAACTCACCAGACCTTACCCATGTGGCATACTCGATGGCGGGCCAATCGTCGGTCACGGCGGTCACATTGCCAGCAAATCGCTCCAATCCATTGCGATCGGTTATCCAGGTGGCCAGTAAAGCCGCGGGAGAATTGACACCGACCGCGGATAGCGCGGCACGTGTCTGCGGCCGCTCGAAGCGCGCCGTAATTCGCGGGATATCCAGCTCGATTGGCTGGAACGATCCGACAAGCATCGTTTCGTGAAGCTCGGTGCTCCAGAGCGAGGCATAGGGAAATATATCGACAAAGCTGCGAACCAGGGCCTGTGTATCCTCCTCATTCTGGGTTGGCAGAGGCAGCCATTGGGCAACAATTCCCTTCTCGTTCAATTGCGATGCGGCGAGCCGATAAAAATCACTCGAATAAAGATTGACAACACCTGCTGCAGAAGGCGGCGGCGGTTCGAGCGTAATCAGATCGTAGCGCTCTTTGCTGAGCTGAAATTCCTGACGGCCGTCGCGGACTCGCTTTTCCAATCCAGGGTCGCTTGCTGCGTCGAATGTGCCTTCAAAGTTTGGCGCAGCCCGGATCACGGCGGGCAATAATTCGCTTACAACTCGCTGTTGAAGGGTCGGAAATTGCGACAGCGCACCGGCGGTGATGCCAGTGCCGTAACCGATCACCAACGCGGATGTCGGATCGCCATTATGAATAATGAGCGGCAACAGCGCCTGAAGACGCATATACCGCAGAGATGGCACAGCATCGCCAGAATTGGAAACACCCTGAATGTAAAGTCGATGAAAATGATGGTCGGCGTGAGACGTTTCCACGACCGCTACCGTACCGCCTGCGCTTTCCTCATAAAAAGCCAGACGCCCGGTTTGCGCAGCCGGTAGCAGCCGCGCGAGTTGATCGACCGGAGTGGCAATTGCGATTATAGTACTTGCGGCAGCAATTGCGAATATCGGCCAGCGCCTGCTTTTGCTTCCCGCAAAACGCATGACAGCGACTATGCCGATCAATGCGGCGGTGATCGCCAAAACCCCAAGTGTACGAACAAGTCCGAGCCGAGGCACGAGCACAAAGCCCGTCACGAGTGTGCCGACGATGCCGCCAAGTGTATTAACGGCGACGACCATCCCAACATCACGGCCAACCCTTGTCTCTCCGACGGCAAGCTTCAACACCGCGGGGAAGGCAGCCCCAAGCAAAAGGGTCGGCACGAACACGATGCAGATCGCAGCCGAGGCAAATCTCGCACTCATGCCCGCAAGGTTACTCGCGGTAAGGCTGTATACTCCTGTTTCCGACAGTGTCTGTACGATCACCAGCCAATGGCCAAGCACCGCAATTTCTATCAGGGATACCCAACCGGCCGCGGCAATGAGAAACCCAAAGACGAGGCCGGGATTCTTAAAGCGATCGCCCCATCGGGCGAACATCGCGGCACCGATTGCAATTCCAGCAAGGTACGTTGCCAGAACGACCGAGAGCGCAAAACTTCGCGTGCTCATGAACTGGATAATCGCCTGCGACCATACCACTTCATAGCCGAGCGCAACGCTACCGGCCGCGCCATACAAAACAATAGCCCATTGCGCATGCTTGTTTCGTGGCGCCGTTGGTGCAGCGCGTAGCACATCGGTCGAGAACGATGTAAACCGATCGAGCGCCATTGCGGCCGCTGCCGCAGCGATATTGATCGTTGCGGCCACAAGAGAGGTTCCTTTTACCCCGAATGCTGGGATAAGTACAAACGCTGGAAGGAGCGCACCGACAATCGCGCCGGCGGTATTGGCAGCGTAGAGTCCGCCGCCTGCACGTCCCACCTCCACTTGGTTTTTAACCGCAGCGTGAACCAGAATGGGTAACGTTCCACCCATCGCAAGGGCAGGCAACCCAACCAGCAAGAACACGACCGACCATGCAAGAACGTTGCTCGTTGCATGAAGACCGACGAACCACGGCGCAGCATGCGCGAGCATCCATGTCGTCGCGATGCTAGCGATAGCCACTGCCACTTCGATCAAAGCGTAAAGTCGTAAATAACGGATATTTCGGCCGGCCAGGCGCCCAAAGAGCCAGCCCCCAAGGGCCAGACCACCGAAGAATCCGCTGATCGCTATCGAAATGGCATAGACCTCGGCTCCGACGACGATCGAAAGCTGCTTGATCCAGAGGACCTGATAGACCAGTGCGGCGATACCGGAGCCGAACAAAAGCGCGCCACAGCATCGCTTTATCCACTCGCTGCTCGCAGCGGGATGCTGAACGGCCATCGCGCGAGACGCCACATCCGACCTTGCGTCCATCAGGTTTACCTTGATGTAAAGACAAAGAGCGGAGGGCTGGTCGAGTGACCGACCTGCCCTCCGTATGTCGTCTATTCGAGACCACGCTTCTTGAAGGATTCGTCGATCTTCTTATCAACCTGCCGACGAACCTGGTCGATGCTGAAGCTCGCCGGACGCTGGCTTGGAGGATAGTCGGCGAACGTCTTCAGGAAGTCCGACGCCTTCATGACGCCCTGGAAGGCAAGATAGACATTGTCCACCCGCCACTGATCATAGCCACTGCCCGATATCTCCGCATGTTCGTAAGGATCCATACGTAGATTGAACATCTTCGGAACCCGAAGCCGCGTGAAAGGATGAGCCCAGACGTCAAACTGTCCCGGCTGCTCCTGCTTCTCGAAAATGAACTTCCAATCTCCCGTTCGCGTGGCGACAAGATCACCATCGTCATTGAAGTAATAGAATTCGCTTCTCGCGCTCTTGTCGGTTTTCCCCGTGATGTAACTGAGCTGATTATAGCCATCGAGATGATCACGGAAGCTCGTTGTCGAGCCCTTGGGTTGCCATCCCTTCAATAAACGGTCCTTTACGTCCGGGTCACCCGCCGCAGCAACCAATGTCGGGAACCAATCGAGACCTGACACGATTCCGTTGCTGACCGAGCCCGCCTTGACATGGCCCGGCCACCGAACCATCGCCGGAACACGGAAGGCACCCTCCCAGTTCGTGTCCTTTTCCGACCGGAACGGTGTCGTGGCAGCATCCGGCCAGGTGAAGGCGTTTGGACCGTTGTCCGTCGTGAAGATGACAATGGTGTTGTCTGCGATCTTGAGATCGTCGAGCGCCTTCAGTAATTTTCCGACGTTCATGTCCATCTCAACCATGCCGTCGGCGTATTCATTCCCAGGCATACCGCTCTGTCCGCGCATCGACGGACGCACATGCGTGAAGATATGCATGCGCGTGAAGTTCATCCAAGTAAAGAACGGCCTGTTCGCCTTCGCTTGCCGCGTCACGAAATCAATGGCTGCGCCCGTGGTTTCGTCATCCACCGTTTCCATACGCTTAACAGTTAGCGGCCCGGTATCCTCGATCTTGCCGTCAGCTGATGCCTTGATAACACCTCGCGGAGAGTATGCTTTCACAAATGCCGGGTCATTTTTCGGCCAGTAAGGCCGCTCAGGCTCCTCTTCCGCATTAAGGTGATAAAGGTTTCCAAAAAACTCATCGAAACCATGAGCGGTCGGAAGGTATTCATCCCGGTCGCCAAGATGGTTTTTGCCGAATTGGCCGGTCGCATAGCCGAGCGGCTTCAGCGCTTGGGCGATCGTGATGTCGCCCTTCTGCAAACCAACTGGCGCTCCCGGGATACCGACTTTACACAGGCCCGTGCGAAGGCACGCCTGCCCTGTAATGAAAGTCGATCGGCCGGCGGTGCAGCTGTTTTCGGCATAATAATCCGTGAAGATCATGCCTTCATTGGCGATCCGATCGATGTTCGGCGTCTTGTAGCCGACCAACCCTCGCGTATATGCGCTGATGTTTGCCTGGCCCACATCGTCACCGAAAATGACAAGAATGTTGGGCTTTGCCGTATTCTGCTGCGCCATTGCCGGGGTCTTGACGAACGGTACAATACTTGTCGTCAAGAGTGCGGCGGCGAAAAGCGTGCCTGCCAGCCTGCCCGTCCGTCTTTCTGGCTGGCTTATATCCAATATTTTTTTGCGTTTAGCGTCGTCACTCATCTCGCCCTCCTCAGTTGCAACAACAGTGCTTCCTGATGCTCATCGCCGATTAGTGGAAACCTCGATGTGGCCCTTACGCGCTCCTCTGTTGATACGATAACGACGTTGCATAATCTGCTTTTTCAGTTTTTTTCGGATTTAAACAACAAGTCGATCGCTTGAATGACTTTGACGTCAGGATGAGCCTTGCAATAGACAATCACCCTGTGCTCGCCGGACTTCACGCGCCCGACGTGTGCAAAATGCTTCTTGGCGAGGCCATTGTACCAACCGCTATACCAGGCCGCGAGCATGTCCGCGTCTTCCTGATAAGTGTTGGCAAGCTGACCACAGGTGAACGCTTGCACATCAAGATATCCTTTGGCGTCGGTGTAAGTCGACAATGGCATCGGCTCTGTTTTAGCAATTGACGCAATACACATCAGGACAGACGCCGATAGCAGGATAGAGAATTTCATTTTCATCATTGACCTCTTCGATACCGCTTAAAGTCAATTGGCTGCCTGGTCCTCTCTAAGGCAGAACAGCAAGATCGCTGTCAGGCACCTTTTTCCATGCCTCGTCCGGATTGAACGCTGTCATATCAGAAGCGATACTGCCGGTGCTTTTGCCCAGGTCCTTTTGATAAAGAATGCCGTCATTGTTGACGACGAATGTCATCACACCCGAGTTGCCGTAAATTGCCGGATAGGCGACGAGCGCGAAGCCACCGATCATCTTGTCGTTGACTATATAATTCGCCGCACCGCCCGGCGCTTTCGGCCCCTGCGCGGTTAGTATCTTGTAGTAATAGCCATGAAACGGAGTTTGCTCGCCGGTAAGGCGATAACCGGCAGCGGTCGCCAATGCAAAAGCCGGTCCTAACGGGCTCTGTTTTTCGTTAGCGACGGCCGGCCAATACAGCCCGTCCTTCTTTCCTTCGGTGCTGATGATTTTCCGCGCGTAAACCGGCGGATCACTGTTTTCCGGATTCATATCGATATAGTCGTGTTGCGCATCGACATATGCGAGGCTCGCCTGAATCGCTCGCAGCTCATCACGGCCAATCCGACGATACAGAATTTCGCGACGCCCGGCTGCCGTATCAAACGACCACCCATTGTCTTTTCGAACGATCGGAATCGGCATCGGCCAATCTTGTTGACCCACAACGAGCTCGGCAGTGTTGCCGTCCTTCTTTACGACCTGATGACGAAGATCATATCCAGTCAAAAACAACGCCTTGATATCGGCGTCGGCGACCTTATCGCCAGAGAGAAGAATATCTTTCCCGTCAGATCCCAATATGTTCAGAATACCCTTCTCATCCCCTGCGCGCACCGCCACGACCAGCTTGTCGGCCGCCTTCTCCGGCGAGTTGAACTTTTCCTGCGCCAGCGCGCTCTGCACCGACATCGCCATGAGGGTGATCAAAAGAAGGTGCCGAAAGTTCGTGCCATTCGGATTATCTCGACCCGGAATTTGCATTACGTAACCCTCTCACTCAGATCGTGATACGATTAGCGACGGTGAAAGCCACCACCACCCCGGAATCCTCCACCTCCATGAAAACGGCCGCCTCCATGAAAGCCGCCGCCTCCGAATGACCGGCCTCCAAAACTTGCGTGGCCACGCATTGCTGACGCTCTTGCGAAGTCGCCACGACCCATGTGTGCAAAGGCACCGTCCCGGCCACCGCGGGCGATATTCGGCCGGTTGGCGCCTGCAGGTCTGTTCGCCCGCGCGTTGCCGCCCTTGGCGATATTGCGTCCTGCCCGATTGCCGCTCGCCGGGCGATCGCCGGCTTTGTTGCCACCTGGACGGTTGCCCGCGCCGGAGCGGTTACCGGCATCAGGACGCAACACCTGCTGGCCGTTATGACCACGGAAATCCATCCGGTTGGTTCGTCCTGAGAGATTGCGATTACCCGCGAACTGCTGGCGAACGGCCGGGTTACGGTATTGCACGCCATGACGATGCGCGGCGTCATGGTGCCAGGTCTGTCCGCTGATAAAGCCGCTGCGGCTATTGATGACGTTGTTGTTGATATTGATCTGGCGATTGAAGTTGATGTTGTTGTTACCCCAGACAAAACCACCACCCCACCCCCATCCGCCGGCGGCCCAACGTCCGACGGCATAACCCGTGCCGAAGGCGATCCCGGTTGCGATCACAGCTCCAGCGACATAGCCAGGTGCTCCCCAGTAATAGGGCGGGTAAGCAGGATACGGCCAGGTGCCATAGACCACGGCTGGATTGTAGTAAGGCACGTAGATCGTACCGGGGGTCGCGGCTTCGATAACGATAACGCTTTTGTTATTGTCCGTAGTCTTGATGACCTTTTGCTGCTTCGTGGTAGTCAGCTTGTTATTGGCGTCCGCACGCCCCCGCAGCCGCTGGATTCCATCCATCACGTTAGCCTGCTGCGCGAGCACCGCGTCACCGAGTTTCATGGTCCAGTCGAGCTTGTCACTCATCATCTGGAGAACGCTCGGCGTTGCTGCGAGCGACTTGATGCTCTGATCCCAGGACTGCTTGCCGACAGCATCCTTGATCGCATCGGCCTTGAGATTTGAATTTGATTTCAGCCAGCGCGCACCCTCCACCACCTCGAGCGGATAGGTTGACGCAATGAGAACCTGCGATAACAGCGCGTCAGGATAAAGAGCGATCGGCGCGACGAGCGCGTCAATTTGCTCCGGCTTCAGCAGATCGGATGCAGGTTGTGCCGGCGTCGTTGACGGCGGTGTCGTAGATGCTGACGGTGGCGGTGAGGTCGATATCTGCGCATTTACAGACACAGACGTGCTTGTAAGGGAAAAGGGGAAGACGAAGAGCGCGGCAAACAACAAACCAAATCGACACTGCATCGCACAAGGCTCCTGCCTATCTTCTTGGTCTATGGTCGTTGGCGTATTCCTAAGCTGGAGGGGCAAGAAAGATTATCACCATAATCATACTTGGCGAGTCTTAAACTTCAGCCTTGCGATATTTTCCGTCGGAGTGTTCGGCACCGTTTATCGGACAATATGAGATTTCTACAATTCGGCTGGATTTTAAAAGTTGCGACGAGTATGCAGATGCTGCCAAATTGTTCGGCGCACAAGTTGGAGGCTTCACAGCGGCCGCGCTATCGGCAAAACTTGGCGATAGTGGCTAGTACTTTGAATTGCATGTCGAAGATAAGCACCCATACACTGGGACCGTCTTCCTATCGCAAAAATCGAAGACCTCGGCGACGCCGTACGAGGCGCCGGCCTCTCGACGATACAAATATCCCGACCACCATTAAAAGGAAGCCTCGCTTTTGCGGCAGAAGACGGCATTGCATACAATACAGGCCAGATAGGCGGTCAAGTTGCTCTGAGCGGATGCCTTTCGGAAAGTCTTGTCACGCTCGGCCTGGGACTCGCGCTTCCAATGGGATCGAAGCAATGGCTGACCGACGTAGCAACCGGCAACATGGGAATCTTCCTGCCCGGCACCGCTCATGATGCTCTATATATGCCAGGGTAGCTCTACGCGACAGCGACACTTTCGCTCGAACATCTTGAGACATGCGCCGCTAGATTCGATCTCGTCTTGACCAGAACGGAGCTTGACGGAAGCGGCATTGTTAACAGACCCCTGTCGAGCAGCCTCTTAAATGAACTCAAAATTGATTTCGAAAATCTTCATCATTTAAGTTCAGATCATGATCGCTTTTCTGGGACGGGCAAGAAACTCCTTCAGGCGTTCATCCTCCACTTGGGACGAGAACCCCGTCCCTATGTCCAAAAAAGAATGCCTCGCAGGCATGCTTCCACGATAGCAAAGGCCCGCTCGTTCATTCTCGCCAATCTGGACCGGCCACTTTCCATCAATACCATCGCGACCGCAGCGTCGGCATCTCATCGCACGCTGCATCGAGCATTTTTAGAGGTGCTGAATGAAACGCCGTATTCGTATGTTCAGAAGATGCGGCTTCATCGCATTCGGTCTGAATTGATCTCAGACGACGAAAAGGCATGCACGATTAAGATCGCAGTGCACCGCTGGGGCATTACTGAGCTAGGGCGTTCTTCCGGTTGGTATAACGACCTCTTTGGCGAACTACCGTCGAAAACAATCGCGCGCCGGCAAAAGCCCGCAATCTAAGCCGCTGCACGCCACAACATACCATCATCAATCTAACGAAAGAGAGATAACTAGAGACACAGGATGGTTTTCCGACGGAGAGAACCATGAAGTCGTATTCTGGATTGGCGGTCGTGTCGTATTGAAATGGCTGCATCCCAGGCAAAGACGGGTTACGCGTTAGCTCTCGGAATGCTCGCCACGGTACTGTGTCGTTAATTGCCTATGGTCAGTCGTCGTCGCCATCGACAGCCGACAATATCGGTCTCGATTTCTTCCGCCCATCTCCTAACCTGTTCCAATTGCAGTATGGATTCCGGTCCGCACCCGGAAGCACGCGCGATGTCACGACCGACACGCTCAATCTCCGCTCCGACCACACGTTCTACCTGTCGCCGACGTGGACGGTGGTGACGCGCAATGACCTGCCGCTGCTCGCTAGGAACACAATCAATTCAGCCAATCCCAATGGCGACTACCTGTACGGCATCGGTGATGCCGACATCCAGGCGGCGGTGATCCACGACCTCGACACGCGCTGGGCGCTCGGTTTCGGGATGCGACTAATTACGCCGACGGGAACGGATCCTCTCGGGTCGGGGAAGTGGCGGACGATGCCAATTGTGGGTTTTCGCATGGCGCTCCCTGAGGTCAGCAAATCGAGCTATTTCGAGCCGATCTTTCGGTACGATGTTAGCGTGACCGGCGATCCGACCAGAGGGAACATCAACAACCTACAATTCGGTCCCACCTTTAATATAGGGCTTCCGGACCGCTGGTTTGTCGCCTTCTTCCCGAGCCAAGACATCCGATACAATTTCGGCGATCCTGTCGCCTGTCAGACCGGACGCCTGTTCCTGCCGTTCGACGTGAGGGTCGGAAAGAAGTTTCCGACCAAGTCGCCGCCTCCATCGAGGTCGGCGTTCCCATCGTCAAGGACTACCCCGTCTACAACTTTAAAAGTCAGTTCCGGATTAATGTCACGTGGTGACGCTCCTTTCGCTACGCTCTTCCTGAAAATTGCCTGCGCATCCCAGGTCCTCGCCCGCCGCCGCTTGTCCACTCCTCTGAGAAGAGCTGTAAGCAAACTTTCGTCCGCCGTATATTTAGAAAGCCCGCCTCCGTGGAAGGCGGGCTTTTTCACTGCAAGATCGGCCGGCAGAACTCGGTGGTCCGGAATCAACAAATCCGACAACCGCGCACCAATCATTCACATCGCTAGTTTATTGGCATACGTCCCAGAAACCCTGTCGGCGGCTCGGATCGGTGTAGTACCAGCAATAGCCGGACGCAGGAGGAGCGCCGGCCCATGTAGCAGCAGTAGCAGCCGTCACGACACCAATGGCCGCCCCAGCGGCGATGACACCGCCCGGACGCCACCAATAATGCGAGGGGCGAACCCAGCGAGTGCCGCCTCCATGCCAGCCAGGGCGTACAACTGGCCGGCCGCGAACAGCGGTTCTGCCACGATAGACGCTGCCACGAGGGGCAACCACGGTCCGAGTGCGTACTGCACTGCCGCGCCTAACGTAAACCTCGGCGAGATGAGGACTTATGGCGTCATCCCCTGATGACACAATTGCTGCTGACTAACCTCCGAAGATCCATAGGAATGGCCATAATGCTCAGAGCGTAAACAGACTGACCCAGGTTGCGGCACCGATCGCATCCGTGTGGGGATGATTGCGCTGTTTGACGATCGCGTAAGGAATTCCCCAGATGGCGATCACGCCATACACGATGAGAATATAATCGGGGATCATGGTACTTTTCTGCCAGATAACCGGAAACCGTTGT
>NZ_BJNF01000108.1 GCF_006539545.1 Nitrobacter winogradskyi | reverse complement strand
GAGCCCGCTTCTGATTCTATTAGATGCGGAAAGGCTCCAGTCGTCGACATCGTCTGTTTCGATGCCGCTGCCTGGTCACTGCATCGGACATCGATCGGGATCGCTGAAGACGAAGCGGAGGGTCGGCGTGCGGCCTGACGCCGCGCGCTACGCTGGTCATGTTTTCCGCCATCGCATCGGTCCGCAGCCTGCTGCTTGCCATCTTCGTTCTGATGGCGGGCAGTGGATTCATGTCAACGCTGCTGAGCCTGCGGCTCGAGCGCGCGGGGCAGAGCACCATCATCATCGGCCTGGTGGCAACCGTCTATTTCGCCGGGCTGGTGATCGGCGCGCTTCGTTCGGGACGCATCGTCCGCCGCGTCGGACACATCCGCGCCTTCGCAGCCTTCGTCGCGCTGCTATCGGCGAGTACCCTCGGCTATGCGCAATTCACCGACCCGCTGCTGTGGTCAAGTCTGCGGCTGATCGACGGCTTTTGCCTCGCCGGCGTCTTCGTCTGCCTCGAAAGCTGGCTCAACGAGCGCGCCGATACGGTTTCACGCGGTAGCATTCTGGCGGCCTATATGGTCGCGCTTTATTGCGGACAGGCGGTGGGACAATTGTTGCTGGGCGCCACCGGCGATCAGCCGGCTGTCCCGTTTCAACTGGCCTCGATGCTGATTTCGCTCTCGATCATTCCGCTGTGCCTGACGCGCACCTCGGCGCCGCCGCCGACAGAGGCGGCCGCATTCGGAATCGGGACGCTGTTCTCCGGTGCGCCGCTCGGCACCGTCGGCACGATGACCATCGGCCTGATGCTGGGCGCGTTCTACGGTCTCGCGGCGGTGCAGGTCCGTCGCCTCGGTCTCGACCTGCCGCAGACGGCCCATTTTATGATGGTCGTGATCCTCGGCGGCGTTGCCCTGCAATGGCCGCTCGGACGGCTCTCCGATCGGTACGACCGCCGCCATGTCATCGTGGTCAGCTTCGCGGCCACGCTATGCGTGAGCCTCGCGATTTCGCTGCTAGAGTCGCCTGGCCCGTGGCTGGCGGTGTTCGGTGCGATGTTCGGCGGCCTCAGCTTCGCGCTCTATCCGCTATGCGTCGCTCACTGCAACGACCGCCTGCTCGCAACGCAGCGGATCGCCGCGAGCGGACGCCTGGTGCTGCTGTATTCGATCGGCGCCGCCCGTTCCAGCGCCCAGGCAGCAGGACTTCCAGATTCTTCCCCGCACGACGCCGATCGCGTCGCTGCTTGACCCGAACACGCCCGACTCCCCGGCGGTCGACGAATCACGGCCATGACCGGTTTCGCGTCAGGTCGAGAACCCGCTCGAGAACCAGGGCGGGACGGCTCGGGAACGCTTCTTCTCACCACGGCTGCGGTTCTCGCCTTCAAGGGCCCGTAACCGCGCCGTCTCCGAGGCGGTCATGCCCCAAACTGTTGAGCGGAGTCCTGCAAAGAACCAATCCTGAGCGTAAATCGTTTCGAACTCATCCCGGAAATGCCTCTTTAGAAATTAGCATCGGCAGGTCATTTCGGAGAAACGACTTCAGATTTATAAAGAGGGGATCTTCTTCCAGTCTAAAATTCGATAGCGCCAGTGTCGCGCTGCGGAAATATTCTTCAGGAGGCCAGCGCTTATCGGGAACCAGGATCGATTTACTACGGAATCCCTGGAGCAGGCAGTAGGAATAAGCCACTGCTCGCCGACGCTGATCCTCCGGCATCGACCAGGCCTTTCGCGACACATCTAACAGAATGCTCCTCAGAGCTTCCATGCTGGACGCCTCCTCGACAATACCAAGGCCGGAATACTTGTCCTCGCCCGCCGCGATCATTCTGTGTCCAGCCGCGGCCATTTCGTAGAGAACCGTTCCACGAACCGTGAGACCGGCATCGCAATGCTTCATGACGTCACCGGCGCTGAGGGCGCTATCTGCAAATCCGACATTCCTGATGCCCGCGCAGTATTCATGCAGCCTGTCCCATGAATGCTTCCGATCGTAGCTGTCGTTCAGCGGGTGCGACTTTATAATCAGGTTGAGATGTGTCAGTTGCCGCGCAATATCGACGACGTCGACAATAGCTTGCCAGTAATCGTCCGAGAGTTGCCTTTGTCGCGTCAGCGGAGCGTCCTGAAACACATGCGCGAATACGCAGACCGTGGGATACTTTGGGTCAACACCGCAGCTCTCAAGGAAGGCCTCACGAGAAACGGGTAGCTGATCGACAACATCACGGTTCAATAGCGGGTCGATGGTCCGCGCCAGCGTACCCTCGACAGCGCCATCGAACAGGTCGAGTCTGGGATCATCCAGTAGAGCTTGATCGAAAGCGTATTTTTCCAGCATCTCCTTACAATCGCTGGGAAGGCCGGACGACAGGTCGGTTTGATCCCGATATCGCGTAACAGAAATTGGGATATATTGTTCGACCAGATATGTTGGTGCGCCGTTCTGGGCCGAAAAATCAGCCAGCTGTCCCGATGCTGAATAGCAAATGTGTCCCAGGACACACGCTCGAATCGATGACTGTCCAAACATCATGGGAATGGCTTCGTAGTCCGCCGACACGAGCTTTGCGACTGCGATGAGTTCGTCGCTCAGACTGTCGATGGTGCCGAAGCCGGATCGTCTCAGAAACTCGTTGTAGATCAAACGTCCGCGTCGCGGGAACTTTGATTCTGATAGTAACCGAACTGCTTGCCTGAGCGCGGATCCCGATTTGCCTTGCAGCCGCGTGCGAAGGTCTCTCTCTGCATTGGCCGACCAAACCGGATCAGACAGGAAACGATTGCGGAATTCGGAGATATTGTAGAAGCGGCTAACGCCAAACGAACGAGCAAGCGCCCGGTTTGCTTCAACGTCTGTCTTTCGATCATCACCAAAGTCATCGGCGAAAACCCCGACGATCTCACCTCCCCATATGTGCTGTATGCACTTCGCAACGACGCAATTTGCGAACAGGTGGAAGTGCGCATTGGCATTGTGATAAAGGTCAAGAATGATTATGCGATCAGATTTTGGCGGGAGAGAGGATGTCCAGAATCGCCGATTCTCTTCCAGAAATTCGCTAATGTTCATGGCGCATGAAGATCCCTGCGACCTGTTTTCAAGCTTTCGATCGCGCAAACCAACCCGGAAAAGATCACGTTCTATAAGCGGCTCTCGCGCTTGATGTCCGAAAAAGTGAAAGGGCGCGTTCGATGTTGCGCTTTGGCCGCCTCGCCGTGCGCCACAAGCCGGCCATCCTGTTTTGCTTTGAGACCGAGCCTGGATCGCTGGTCGGTATCTTAAAACACGGCAATTCAGATCCTCAAGCTTCGAGCGCATGGGATAGCCGTTCCACAACGTAATCCTGCTGTTCGGCGCTCAGGTTTGGATGAATAGGCAACGTCAGCGCGAAGTCGTAATATTTTTCGGAAGCCGGAAAGTCGCCACGGGAGAATCCCAACGCCCGATACCATGGTTGCAGATGGACCGGGATGTAATGGACGTTGACGCCGATACCGGACGAACGCATCGCCGCGAGAACCTCGGCGCGAGTGCGTCGTACGGTTTCATCCAGTTCAATGACATATAGATGAAATGCCGAGAGCGTGTCCTCCGGCACGAACTGACGAATCACGGGAAGACCAGCAAGCTCTTCATGATAACGCGCCGCGATGGTCTGTCGCCGGGCGATGAATTCAGCGAGGCGATCAAATTGTCTCACGCCGAGCGCCGCCTGAATGTCGGTCATACGGTAGTTGTAGCCGAGCATCACCTGCTCATAGTACCAAGGGCCTTCGGAAGTGGCGGTCATATCGGCAGGATCGCGCGAAATGCCATGGTTGCGGAGCAGGCGCATGCGATGGGCGATCTCGGCAGAACGCGTGGTCGCCGCACCGCCTTCTCCCGTCGTCACAATCTTGACGGGATGGAAGGAAAAAACGGTAACGTCAGCCAGTTCGCTCGAACCGATCGGCCTTTTCTGGTAGTATCCGCCAACGGCATGGCTCGCGTCTTCAAGAATGCGGAAGCCGTATCGATCCGCCAGCCGGCGGATAGACGCAAGGTCTGCGGAAGTGCCGGCGAAGTCCACGGGAACGACCACCTTCGGCAGGGTGCCGTCACGCTCGGCCGCTTCGAGCTTGGTGGCGAGTGCCTCGACGTCCATGTTTCGGGTCTTGGGATTGATATCGACGAAATCGACGGTCGCTCCGCAGTAGAGTCCGCAATTGGCGGAGGCGACAAAGGTGTTCGGCACCGTCCACAGTCGATCCGCAGGGCCAAGCCCGAGTGCGAGACAGGCGACGTGCAGTGCCGCAGTTGCTGAGGAAAAGGCCACCGCTTCAGGCGCGTCGACTTTCCGCGCCAACGTCTCCTCGAACTTGGGGACCATCGGCCCTTGGGTTAGGAAGTCTGACCTAAGGACTTCGACGACCGCCTCGACATCGGCGCTGGAGATGTCCTGACGACCGTAGGGGATCATGTCTTGGTCCGTTCATCAAATTCCACGATCTGTTCCACAGAGTACAGGAAAAGGTCGACTATCCGGATCGACCGCAGATTCGGTCTAAATATCTCGCCGCCAGGCATACGCTGGAAGTACTTCGGCACGAAGTCGACTCTGTCCTGCGGCGAGATCCAGAAACGGAACATGGCGGCGTCGGTAATCGGCAATTGGTGCCTCGCGCTATCAGCTTCTCGAAAAATGGGACGACCGGGCCGCGCGAGCCGGTAACGTTACCGTAGCGCGAGACCGAAACGGCGGTGCGTCGTTTGAACAGTTTATCCGATGCACGCTGGGTAGCGCCATACAGGTCGATCGGATTAGCCGCTTTATCGCTTGCGGGCGCGATCACCTGCTCGACGTTGTCGGCAAGCGCGGTGGCCACGATGTTATCGGTGCCGAGAATGTCGGTGCGGATCGTTCATTCGATTATACTCAGATGCTCTCCGTGCAGGATCCTACGTCATTTGCGTGTCTTGGGCCCCCTTAGATTGTTTTCTGTTGAATGTGGAAGTTGATTTTTTCAAGATCCGGATGTGCTTTCAGCAACCCCTTTAAGCTCGGGTAATCCATCTCTGCCGCATGATGATCTTCAATTAACAGTTTGACGAGCTTGAAGTCGTCGTCGGTGTCGACGGTGATGCGCCAGTGGCTTAGATTTTCTTCATCCAGGTAGTACTCATGGTGAATATCCGGCATCGATGTCCGAATATAACCTGTCACGTGCTCACGCTCGGACGACAGCCTGGCGTTCTCCGCGGCAAAGTCTAATGAATATCGGGAAAAGATTTCGAAATCCAGACCGCGAGGGTAGGTCCGTTTTTCGGCGTTCGAGAGATAAACTGACCCACTCTTCAAGCTCAGATAGGTATCAAGTCCGGCGCGAATCACATCCGGGCAGATGAGTGGGCAGTCCGACGTCACACGGATCACATGGCGAGCCTCGTGCGCGCGCGCCGCTCCTTGATAACGTGCCAGTACGTCATTCTCGCTACCGCGAAATACCGGAACGTCAAGTGCGGCGCAGAGTTCGACAACGGGATCGTCGGACAGATTCGTTGTTGTCGCGACGATCACGGGAACGCCGACATCGGCGAGGCGATCGAGATGCGTTTCAAGAAGGGTGCGTTCTCCAGCACGCATCAAGATTTTGCCCGGAAGGCGGGTGCTTGTCATGCGCGCCTGAGTGATGATTACAACTTCATTCGACATCGGATAAACCGAGAACGGCGTTCATCAGGAGAGTCTTTCACCATTTCACGGAACCGGTGAAAGACTCAATTTTTCTGATTTGACGCGTTTTCTTCACGCGAACCGGTATCCATCCTCGGGTCGAGCCCGAGGACATGTTTCGCTCGAAAACGCTATAGCCGAAGTCTTCGCTAGATAGCTGCGGAACATCGGCGGATTCAGCCTGGATTGTAAATAGTGCGATGCGTTCGCTGGTTTCGGCGGTGGTTCTTGCTGGAGCCTGATCCGGAAAAGTGGAAACCGGTTTTCGGAAAAGATCATGCTCCAACAAAAATAAGAGACGGGTCTGGTTCAACGCAGTTAAAACGGATTCTAGCGGCTGTTTCATTCCATACCAGATCTTGGTGGATTTCGCTTGATCGAAAGGTGCCAACCAAGAGCCAACATCTTGGCGTCGTGCGTGGTGCAGGCCAGCAAAGGCCCGCTGACGCTATTCTTGTTGATTAATCAGGCCGGCTTTTCCATCAGGAACCACGTGAGGTCATCAGCAGGGAATACCGGGTCTCGATGATAGATAAACCCGTAATCGACAAGTTTCAGGTCGGGGTATCTGTCCATCATCTCGCCGGCGAAATCCCGCTTCCACAAACGCCCGCTGTGACCACGATAGCTGATCTCGACCACGGAGGGATTGTAATACTCCGCCGTGAGGACATAACGATTGCTGGCTTCATAGAGCCTTTGATAAGCCACCGGCAGCATGTCAGGATTCAGGTGGATCAAGACACCGACGGTGAACGCCAGATCGACGCTTGACCACCCGACTGGTTCAAACAGCGTCGTATTGGAAGCAGCTATTCCGGGGATCGCCGCCAGTTTTTCGAAAGCTCGGCTGTTTATTTCGATGGCTTGAAACGTCGCGTGTGGAAGCAGGCTCTTGAGAGCGAGAATATTAAGGCCGATGTTGGCGCCAAGCTCTCGAACTGACCGGATTTTGCTGCATCGCTGGACAATGCGAGCAAACATCGCGATCTTGGCGGTCAGCACTTCGCGACTTTGATTTCGACCGATGTAGTTGTCGCCGAACTCTCCGGCCCAGAATTCCTCTTGTGCTGTAATCTGGGTCATAGGTGTTGCTTCCTCTTGGATTTCCCTCTGATCCTTAGTCATAACGAGTAATAACAGCGGGTTGTAGCGGGATCTCCGGGGGAGGGGAGGTCATGGGGTTGATTGGCGGGGCACAATAATGGGATCGTCATGCGATCACGGACCACTTTATCGGCTCGCCATATGCGATGTCGCGCGCGGCGGTGTGGCCGATGACGCGGGCTAGATACTTTGGCGGCAGGCCAAAGCCAGGCCGGATGACGCGAATATTCTCGCTCGTCAGAATCTCCCCCGCCTTGATCGGCTTGACTGCGTAGATCGAACGGCGAAACCGTGTGTTGGCCTTCTCGCTTTGGACGATCCCATAGTCGGCAGAACCGAGCGCGGACCATGCGGACTTGCAGTCGTCGACCAGTCGCCTGAACTCGTGCGGTTCGAGTGAGAACGCTGCGTCTGGGCCTCCGTCGGCGCGCGAGGTCGTAAAGTGCTTTTCGATTATGGAGCCGCCCAGCGCGATCGAAGCGACGCAGGCGGCGGAGCCCGGCGCATGATCGGAAAGACCGGACACGACGTTGAAGGCCTGGCCGAGATGCGCCACGGTGCGCACATTTGCTTCCTCGATTGGAGCCGGGTAGGCGCTGGTACAGTGCAGCAGCGCGATGCCGCCGGCGCCGTTGTCGCGCGCTGTTTCGACCGCTTCCTGAATCTCGCCGAGATTGGCCATCCCGGTCGAGATGATCATCGGTTTGCCCTGTTTGGCGACATACTTGATCAGCGGCAGGTCAATCACCTCGAACGATGCGATCTTGTAGGCGGGCGCATCGAGAGCCGCGAGCAGATCCACGGCGGTTTCGTCAAAGGGACTGGAGAAGATCGTGATCCCAAGCTCACGCGCCTTCGCGAACATTTTCCAATGCCATTCATACGGCGTGTGAGCTTGCTGGTAGAGCTTGTAGAGCTGGTAGCCGTCCCACAGGCCGCCCTTGATCAAGAACTCCTCGCCATCGTGAGGGATGGTCATCGTGTCGGCCGTATATGTCTGGATCTTGATCGCGTCGGCGCCGGCGGCGGCGGCGGCTTCGATCAGTTCCAGCGCCTTCAATAGCTTGCCGTTATGGTTCGCCGACAATTCCGCGATGATGTAAGGAGGATAGTCCGGGCCGATCTTGCGTCCCTCGATGATGAGTTCCGGGCTATGCATCACAATTTACGCTCCTGGTGCGAGCTGGAGACTCGGCAGGTAGGTTAGGAGGTTCGCGCGGCGAAGATCGTCAGCATCGACGCCATCACCGGCTTTTGCCATTTTCATGGTATTTCAAGTACTCATAGTAAAATTGCGCCTTCAAAGACGTTGTTCAGGAAGCCGGAGCGCAAGCCGGGCTGCATCAGAGTGTCCAGAAGGGCGGCGGAAACAGCGCCCAATGAATCAACCCGGGCGCGCCGAAACGCCCCAACGTCGGCGGGTGCAACGATTTCAAGTTCAGAATATTCACGCTTCTCAAGCGCCGCGAAGCGGCGTCGGATTTGCGCAGCCGAGGAGGTGGTCGCGAGCATGATTCCGACGTCGGTGACGTGGCTCTGCGGATCCTCGACGAGCGCAACGGCTCTGGAATGCGCCGACAGCTCGGATGCTCCGATGCCGGTTTCTTCCTCGAGCTCGGTCAGAACGGACCGTTCGATGCTCACCCGTCCCGCCGACCCGACCGCCGTGTCGTCAACGCCGCCAGAGGGGACCAGCTCCCAGCACCCGGCGTCCATCTCAGAGCGATCGCTGCGCCGGCCGAATAAAACGCCATCCGGACAAGACAGGATACCTGTGACGGCGAGCGGCTTGATCTTCAGCGCCGCATGAAGGCTGGGCTCGCGCCGTTGTGCGAGGAAGTAGCGGTATTCCGAAATCCAGCCGACGATCGTCCTGGCATCACAATGGTCGATGCTGAACAATTGCCCGTTGTAGAGCTCGTGGGAACGTAGCTGTTTTTCGCGCTGCCAGATTTCGTTCACGCGCGCCTCGATGTCCGGGCTGACGGTTGGCGCTGTCGCTCCCACCATCACTCTCGGCTCCGATTCAAGCAGGCGAACATTCAGCATGCCGGTATTCTACCAAGGAGATCGTTGAGGCTTTCGATGAATACGACCTGATCGGGCCACCCGGAGCGATCTTTGGGTGACGTCAATGCCCATGTTCTGAGCCCCGCGGCAACTGCCGACATCGCGCCGATGCGGGAATCCTCGACGGCGTGCGACGGGGCTGCCGAGCAATTCAACCGCTTGAGGGCCCTGATGTAGGGTTCGGCGGCGGGCTTGCCTGCGGTCACCTCATCGCCGCCGACGACATCGTCGATCTTGTCGGCGAGTCCTGCGAATGCGAGCCATCTCTGCGCGAACAATCTGGGCGACGACGTAACGACGGCGATCTTCAACCCGCTCTCGCGAGCGTGAGCCAACAATTCAAATGCGCCGGAAGCGGGGCGCGCGCTCTGATGCGCTTGCGACACCATGGCCGAGTATTTCTGCAGGAGGTCGGCCGGTGTTCCCGGCAATTTGTGAGTCATCCTCAACCGTTCGACGATCTCACCGAGTGGCGGTCCGTTGAGCCGCTGAAACTCGGCCTCGTCGCCGCTCGCGCCGAAGGAGACGAGGAAGGAATGGTAGACGTTTCTCAGTGCCGTCACGCTGTCAGCGAGCGTGCCGTCAAGATCCAGAAACAGGCCGCGGTAGAGTGGGCTGGCGTCAGCTTCCGGCATCAAGGTTTCCGACAGACAAACATCCGGCCTTGCCCGAAGGCGCCGAAGGCGCTCGATATTTCCGCCGAAACCGTCAGGCTGAGCTGGGTTGCCGAATGGACCAGCGGATGGTCGTAATCCACGGTTCCCCCATTGATCGCCGGGACCAGCACATAGAGCATCAGGTCGTGAAGCGAAATGAAGTCCTCGATCTCGACCTCAAGGCCGAGCATTTCGAGATGCGGCAGGATGCGTGTTTCGTCGAAGAACAGGTTGAATGCGGCGGGCGTGCGCGCGGGAAGGTTCAGCAGGGCGCGGCAATGATTTTGTCGATCATAGGTCGCCGTCGAATTCTCGATCATGATCAGATATCCGCCTCTCCGCACTCTCGCGGCAAGGTCGGTGATGGCGCGCATCTGCAGTTCGACCGTTTCGATGTTGATCAGGCAGCGATTGGTAAAAACGACATCGTATTGCGTCAGCAATCCCGACGCCGCCGAAAGTTCGAGCGCATTGCCGATTCGGAAGCTGGACCTGTCCTGGAAGCCGTTGGCAACGGCTGCTTCACGCGCGGCGTCGATCATTTCCGCAGTATAGTCGATGCCGTCGAGTTGCATGCGCGGGAATTGCGCGGCAAGGCCAAAGCAGTTCAAGCCATTGCCGCAACCGACTTCGAGAACGTGTGCCGGCGCATCGCCGAGCCCGATCACAGACATCCGGCGCGCCAATGCGTCGATCTCGAGCATCTTCGCGGTTCCGGTTCTGGTGGTGGCGTTGAGCGCGGGGCCGAATTTCGATGCCCAGTCGCGCCAATGAGCCCTGACCTGTTCGGGATCCATAATTCCTTTCCATCTGCCTCTTCAGCGGCAGGCCTGACATTCCGGGGTTAATAGCGCGACTGCACGTCCGGATTCAATGGAAGGCACGCTGGTCTTCGGCAGGTTCGTGAGCGGCTGCTTTGCAGGCAGTTGGTTGCGGGTCCGATTCCGGCTTTGGGCTCCAGTTTATTCCTCATAGGGTTTTGGCGTTTCAACCCGGCGCGACCAGTTCTCAATCGTGTCTGATGCCAATCGAGCCAAGGCCAGGCGTCGCCAGCTATCTGGCAGACCTGGAAGATCAGCCAGTTCAGCCAATGCCGGCCGGTTCATTCGGTCGTGGTAGAGGAGATGTGAGGTTCTGGCGAGCGACCAGGCAGGATTTGGTCTTGCGATCAGGCTGCCGCAGTCACCGGCTGCGAGAGCACCTGGCTCGATTACTCTGAAGTACCACCCGGTTCGTCCGGTGTCCTGTACCCTCCGAGCCATGTCGGGTACGTCAAAGCGCAGATTCAGCTTCCAGCAGGGCTGGCGACCCTGGCTGACCTCGACCACGGCTGATCCGATGCGCCAGCGATCGCCGAGGCAAAGATCGGCCTCGCTTGCGCCATCAATAACAAGGTTTTCACCAAAGGCGCCGGGCCGGAAGCGATTGATGCGATCCGGTAATTCTTTGGACCATGTTGCGAAGTGTGAGGTCGAGTAGGCGTGGATGGCCTTGTGCGGCCCGCCATGGTGTTTGCGATCAGCCTGTTCGTCTCCCTCAAGTCCCAGGTAGCTTACCGGCAGTGGATGGTGAATCTGGTGCTTATCGATGGCGCTGAGCGCTCCTGATGAGCCAAGAGGAGAGACTCCGCCGATGCGGAGTTCGAGCACGTCAAATCGGGCCATGGCCTGCGATACCTCACCGCGCGACAGTAGATGAATTCACACCTACCATTCGGAGGGCGATCGGGGGAAACACGCAGGTTATTGTCGGGCAGTCGTCGGACAGGCCAGACAGCATCTCCATCATTACGGCCGTGTCTGCCGATCTTTGGTCAAGCTTTGGCGGGATAGAGTATTTATTCCGTTCAAAGGGTGGCTCGATGTCAAAGCGCGTAACCAAGACAAAATCTTGCAGAGACCGGGAGAAATTGGGAATTTTGCGGGTCAAGGATCACCGAAGAATCGAGGAACGTATTCTCAGACTGCTTGATCGATACGAGGCCTCGCCAGAGACGGACAAGCGTTGGCTGGATATTGGACGATCCTGCATTGAGCAGGGTTTCATGGCGATCAACCGGGCTGTTTTCGAGCAGAAGCGGGCTGAATTGCCGGAGGATTGATCAAGGGTGAGCAGGGCGCGTTCGATCTCCGGCGGTTCGTGCGCGCTGCAAACGCCGCGCCCCCGGCGTCCGCTGGGTCTCATCACCAGCGAGACGTTTCGCGGCATCGCCTGCGCCAGCCGGGACCACCCCCGTCGCCGTGGGGATGTTTATGCGGGCCGACATCATTGTGAAGGCGATGATGATCGGTATTGCATTCGCAGGCCCCTGCGACAACGAAGGTGGCGCAGGTCCATCCTTCATCTCATTGGGCGGGGAGGGTCGAGCGCGACTGGCGGCAACGCAGCTATCCCTAAAACTGAAACGTCGTCGACAGCAGGAACGTGCGCGGCTTGGTCAGACCCAATTGATAGCCAGTCGTCGACCCATAACCCTGGTCCAGGACGTTGCGCAGCGTTGCCTGCACGACTATCGGTTGATAGACTCCGTTGAAACGGATGTGGAACACCTTGTTGCCACTTCGCAGAAGCAACCAAGCCGAGCTTCGGAATAATGCCTGGGGGGTGACACAACTTTTCGCCGACCTGGTCCGGAGTTCCTTTGGTCATCAAAGCCCTCGCGTTTGTGATGGCATTGGAACGATGGTAATCGCAATCCTCACCACGCATCTAAAAGCGGGTAGCTGAAGGCCGCATATGTTCTTGCAGAAATCTGTCGCATTTCGCCCGAGGGCAATCCTTGCAAAGCTGGTCGCCTCGTCCCTTGTCTGGGCTTGTGCGACGATACCGGGTTTCGCGGAGACCTCGCCGCCCCAGGCCTCCGGCGTACCTATTGCCGAGGGTCAGATCGACAAGGCTGTCGCGAGCCTCGACGCGATCGCTGCCGACGTCATGAAGAAGACCGGCATTCCGGGCATGGCGGTGGCGGTTGTGCGTGATGGCAAGATCGCCTACGTGAAGGGTTTCGGCGTCCGGAAAGTCGGCGAGAACCAGCCGATTGACGCGAACACCGTTTTTCAGATCGCATCGCTTTCGAAATCCCTCGCGGCCAGCGTCGTGGCTCGCCAGGTCGGCGCGGGCGTCATCAAGTGGGACACGCCTGTCCAGGCGCATTTGCCTTGGTTCAAGCTGATGGACCCGTGGGTGACGCAGCATGTCACGATCGCCGATTTGTTCAGTCATCGTTCGGGTTTGCCGGATCATGCCGGCGACGATCTCGAGGATCTCGGCTTTGATCGCCGAGCCGTGCTGGAGCGCCTGCGTCTGCTGCCGCTTCACGGCTTCCGGGACGTCTATGCCTACACCAACTTCGGGCTGACCGCGGCGGCGGAAGCCGTCGCTGTTGCGTCAGGCAAGGATTGGGAAAGCCTTTCTGAAGAGGTTCTTTATAGACCGCTCGGGATGAGCGCGACCAGTTCGCGCTTTGCAGATTTCGAAAGGCAGGCCAATCGCGCCATTGGGCATGTAAAGGTCGGCGACGGCTTCCGGCCGAAGTATCAACGCCGGCCCGATGCGCAGTCACCCGCAGGCGGCGTCAGTTCGTCGGCAAACGATCTTGCTCGATGGCTTGCGTTGGTCTTGCAGAACGGCGAATTCGAAGGTCGGCGGGTCATTCCAACGGATGCGCTGCTTCCCGCCATGACGGCCGAGGTCGTTTCGATTCATTCCGCCTCAGCCGATGCAAGGGCCAGCCTGTACGGATATGGATTTGGCGTCGGAGTCACGCCTGCGGGGCGGACAATGATCAGTCATTCCGGGGCCTTCGCGCTGGGTGCTGGAACCCATTACGCGATCATCCCTTCGGCCGGGATCGGAATCGTCGTGCTGACCAACGCAGAACCGGTCGGTGCGGCGGAGGCGGTCGGGGCCTCGTTCATGGATCTTGTTCAGTTCGGGAAGATCACGCGGGATTGGTTGGCTGCCTATGGCGCGGCCATGGCGCAGCTCACGGCGCCGGCAGGCGATCTCGTCGGCAAGTCGCCGCCCGCTAAACCAGCGCCGGCTGCGAGTTCTACATCCTATGTTGGCCGCTACGGCAATCCCTATTTCGGAGATGCCGAGATCGTCGATGCAAATGGTCATCTGGAGCTGAAGATTGGTCGTTTGAGCCGACCGTACACGTTGACCCACTGGGATGGCGACGTGTTCTCGATCAACCCTTCCAGCGAGAACCAAACCGATGGTTCGGTGTCGTCGGTTACTTTCAAGCGAGCTGGTGACGAGCCGGCCCGCGAACTGACTATCGAGTTTCTCAACGACAATGGGCTCGGCCAGTTCATGAGGCGCTGAAAAGCATGAGAGAAATTCGGTCGGCCGCGAAGTGTCAGACCCACGGTTCTTAAACCAATTCTAAATCATTGAGTTTGCGCGCGAAGTATTCTGCCGCTAGGGCCATCGACAAAAGATGGGAACTACGCGCCAGTCGTTATCTCCGTGGTTGGAGACCTGTGAACGGGGCGGTTGCGCATCAGTGTGAGTGCGAGGGGAGCGGCGATTACCAATGTCCTGGGCACCAGCAGTAAGTCCGGAGAACGCAGCCGACCTGACTCAGGAAGCGTTCCTTGGACTGCTCGCGGCGGGTCGGCCAGACTAAACGAAATGCGACAACCCGCGACTGGTCATGCGAAAGCGCGTTGGCTTATCTCGATTGAGGGGGCGAATGTATTGTCCCTTCGTAGCGCAAACCTGAGGTCGCTCCCGGCACGCCACCACCGTTCGGACGGCCAGCAAAAAGCTGATTGCGTAGGGATAGGGGTGAGCCCGCTTCCGTGTTGCGATGATTCCAGAAGGGAGCACGGATGGCTGAGTCCTTGAGTGCTGCCTTCCTGCTGCATCGGCGGTCCCTGATGTGGAGCGTGATGCGGATCGTGCGCGATCCTCAGACGGCCGAGGATCTTGCCCAGGAGACGTATCTCCGTGCCGCGCGGGCTGCCGAGAGCGGCCCGATCGAACATCTCGAAGCCTTTCTGTACCAGACGGCGCGCAATCTGGCGCTTGACCATCTGCGGCGACAGCGGACGCGCGGCGGCGTGCAGGTCGATGGCCTCAACACCGAGGAAATCGAGAAAGTCCCGGCGAATTCCCCGACACCGGAAGGAGTGATCATCGAGCGCGAGCGGTTGAACCGGTTCTGGCAGGCCTTGAGCGCGCTTCCGGAACGGGCGCAAACCGTCGTCGTGCTCAGCCGTGTCGAAGGATGGCAGAACGGACAGATCGCCAGTCATCTCGGCGTTTCCGAGCGCACGGTCTTCAACGACCTCAAGCTGGCGATGGCGCATTGCCGCGACGCGATCCGGCGTCTTGATGAGGGCTGAGAGAGCCTCTTTTTGATCGCCAGAGCCTTTTCGCTTCTGATGGAATCAGAAGCG
>NZ_BJNF01000107.1 GCF_006539545.1 Nitrobacter winogradskyi | reverse complement strand
CTTCGCTCGAAAACGCTATAGCGGGATTTCTCCTCCCGAACCACATGGGCTGGTCGCCGGTCCCACTGATTTTGCCGGATTCCAGTCGGCCGAACGTCTTTGGTATAAGGCTGCGGCATAGCGAAGACAGGATGGTCTGAGTGGCACACGACGGCGCAGAGGACGACAAATCCGGAGGAGTCTTTACTCATCCGGATCCGATTGTCGATGAAGCGCTCGAATGGCTCGCCCGCCGTCAGAACGCGCCGCTGGAGCTGGCGGAACAACGGCAATTTCACGAATGGCTGCTGCGCAGCCCGCGCCACGGCGAAGAGTATCGTTATCTCGAGGCGATGTGGGGATCCCCTGAACTCAGGAAAGCGGCTGAAGGGATGCCAGCCGCCGCGCGCGGTTCAATGAACCGCCGCCGGCTGCTCTCGGCCGCGCGCTACGCTCACTCGTGGTCACTGCGTGGCGTCGCTGCCGCCGCCATCCTCATGATCGCCATCGGCGCGTGGCAATATCCGGCTCTGATGTTGCGGTGGCAAGCCGATTTCATCACGGCAACAGGCGGCCGGGCGCAAGTCTCGTTGCCGGACGGCTCGACGATGCTTCTAAACACCGCTTCGGCCGTGTCGATTGACTTCACCAATGGGCAGCGACACGTGACCCTTCTGGAAGGCGAAGCCTTCTTCGATGTGCGGCACGATCCGGCGCATCCGTTCCGTGTTGCGGGTCACTATGGGGAAACGGAGGTGAAGGGTACGGCCTTTGCCGTCAGGACGGAAAGTGATCAGGACACCATCGTTCTTGAGCGCGGCCGCGTCGAGGTCAGCCGGTTGTCGGATTCCGGCGACCATGTCGAACTCGATCCCGGTGAGATGGTGACGGCCACCGCGAAGGCTCTCTCCGCTGTTGCCAGGCGTGACCCGTCGGAGATTCTCGCCTGGCGCGAAGGTCGCATCATATTCGAGAATCAACGCCTGGCGCGCGTGCTCGATGAGTTGCGTCGCTATTACGACGGGATCGTCATCGTCGCCGACGCGCGGGTGGGTGATCTCGTCGTCACCGGCAACTATCGTCTTGATGACGTGCCCGGCGCCATTCGTACGCTTGCCGATGCGGCGGGCGCGACCATGAACCGTCTGCCCGGCGGAATCATCCTCCTGCGATAGCACCGGTTTTTTTTGCCGGATCGTCCCATGTCGAACGTCATCTGTTCGAGGGCGAGGCGCGCACGCAGCGCGGGACCGACCCTCGATTGAATCAGAGGGCGGGCTTGAAGATGAGGCAGGGCGACCTGAACGGCGGCAGCGGACGCGGCGAACGCGTGATAAGAGGACGACGTTATCTATCGTTCCTGCTCTCCACGGCAATGATCGGTTTTACCGGCATGCTCGGCGTCGCGCCTGCGTGCGCGCAACAAACGCGCCAGGCGGTGACTTCTCAGCCGGTGAATTTCTCGATTCCCGCGCAGCCGCTGTCGTCGGCGATCAACGCGTTCATCCGCGCAACGGGCTGGCAGATCAGCTACTCGTCGCAGCTTGTACATGGCAAGACATCGGTCGCCGTGATCGGCGCCATGCCGCCGTCGTCGGCGCTGCAACGCCTTGTCGTGGGCACCGGCCTCAGCGTACGGATCGGGGGTCCGGGTTCCGCCGCATTGGTCGGCGCGGCCGATGCGGCGGTTGCCCCGGTCGCCGGCGCGATCTCGCTCGACACCATCGACGTGCAGGGCGCAACTCGGCCCGGCAGAACCGAGGGCACCGAGTCCTACACGACGAGTCAGTCTTCCTTCGGTAAAGGACAGACGCTGAGGGAGTTGCCGCAGACCGTCACGGTGATGACGCACCAGCGCATGCGGGATCAGGGGCTGAGGACGCTGGACGATGTCATGGAGTACACGCCCGGCATCACAGTGGAGCAACAAAGCAGTTCAAGCTCGGGTTTCTATTCGCGGGGTTTCGAGATCACGAACTTCCAGGTCGATGGCAACAGTCCCCTGTCGGCACGGTCATACAGCCAAGTCTATGCTGGCGGTCTGACCACATCGCAAGCGGACCTCGCCATGTACGACAGCGTCGAGGTGCTGCGTGGCTCCGATGCGCTCTATGGTGTTTCAGGCGCGCCCGGCGGCGTTATCAATCTCGTGCGCAAGAAGCCGACCAGCCAGTTTCAGATGAATGCGCTCGCCAGAGGCGGAAGCTGGAATAACTATCGAGGCGAGTTGGACGTCAGTGGGTCTCTCAACGCGAACGGCGCCGTTCGCGGACGCTTCGTCGGCGTCTATGAGGATCGGGAATTTTTCTACAATGTCGCAAAAAGCAACAAGTACCTGCTCTATGGAATTGTCGAAGCCGACGTCACCGACAGCACGATGCTGACCTTCGGCAGCGACGTCATGCGTCAGGATGGTTCTAACTGGCGTTATGGCCTGCCGCGCTTCTCGAATGGGGCAGACATCGGCTTGCCGCGCAGCACGTTTCTCGCTCCTGACGAAAATCGCTGGCTGAGGACCACCACCAAGCAGTTCGTTCGCCTTGATCAGGAACTCGGAGACAAATGGACCCTGGGAATCGAGGCGTCGCGAGCGCACAGCAAGGTGGATGAAAAAACTCAGATCTTCTGGGGCGCGATTGATCCGATCACTTTGTCCGGCCTTCGCAGCGCTACTGGCCACGGCAGTCAATTTTATCGTAACGAAACCCAGAGCACGTTGGATGCCGTGTTGAAGGGATCATTCCATCTGCTTGGCAGGGACCACAAGCTGACATTGGGTGCGAATGTAATCCGATATGACAGTGGCGTAGAAAGCCATCGCCGCAACGGCGGCACCATATTCGTTCCGAACATATTCGAGTTCGATCCAGCGAACTATCGGTTCGATGACCCATACTTCCGAACCAGTCAGTCGACGACAAAAATCACGCAAAAAGGGCTCTACGGGTCGCTGGCGGCGAAAATCGCTGATCCGCTCACGCTTATCGTCGGTGGGCGGTTGAGCTGGTACAATTACGACGATGTCTTCACTTCCTTTGACAGGAATACGGGGAACATCACGGGCACGGAACTTACAAGGTTCGACGATAACAAGGTTTTTACGCCTTCCTTGGGCCTGGTGTATGATTTCTCAACACACTGGTCCGCTTATGCGAGCTTTGCCGAGACCTATCAGCCTCAGGCCAGTTCTCTCAGCGGGCCATTACCCGGAACACCGCTCGGTCCCGTCACGGGGCGCACTTATGAGACCGGCGTCAAAGGCAGCCTGCTCGACGGGCGCCTGAATACGAGCATCGCGCTTTATCATGTCAACCGTAACGGCGAGGCGGTGCCCGACCCGGCCTATCCGCCGGTTACCGGCGACCTGGGCCGCAATTGCTGTTTCCTCGGTCAGGGCCGCATTGTCAGCCGGGGCGTGGATGCCGAGGTCAGTGGCGAGATCGCCGAGGGGTGGCGGGTTCAGGCAGGTTATACCTTCAACGACAATGAGAATATTGCGGCAGGCGGCCGTTACAGCACGGTGACTCCCAAGCACCTGTTCAAGCTGTGGACGACTTATGCGCTTCAGGGGCCGCTCGATGGGTGGAAAGTCGGCGGCGGCGTGACCGCGCAAAGCTCCTTCTACCGGAAGGGAGAGGCGAGAACATTAAACCCGAATACCGGAGAGTATGACGGACCTATGGCCCCGTTTGAGTTTACCGAGCCGGGCCGCGCGGTGGTTGATCTGTACGTGGAGTACAAGATTAATCAGCACTGGACCGCGACGCTCAACGTCAACAATGTCTTCGACAAGCGATATTACCAGACTGTGGGATACGCGGACACCTCCAACTGGTACGGCGCGCCCCGTAATTTCCTGCTGAGCGCGCGGGCGAGGTTTTAAGCATCACACGCGGCGGCTTCAGCGCGGCTGAGAACGAGTTCGATGTCAGGCAGCTGATCGTCAGCAGGCGGGGCACGGCCTTCGATGCCGTTTCCCGTTGTGCGGGCGGAGCGGTCTCAATATCGGTGGCACAGCACGACGGGAGGTCGCCTCGTTGAAGATCCTCCGCTCCATGACGACCCAGGCGGGATAACAGCTTCGTAGCGCCATATGCACCGTGTTCACGTGTGAAACGCGAAGGTGTGGGGACTCTCATTCTTGCAATCCATCCGTGCGGGCCGGCGCGGATGATATTAGCTGCCGCGGTCCCGTCGCTCAGAATGGCTTTATCGCGGAGCGGTACATTCTGCGAAGTTTATCGTTTTCTTTTGCTGCTGATTGTGAGGATCACTCCGCTTCGCCAATATAGGGCGAAACGACTCTCGATCGATGCAATTGAAATGGTGAAGCCGTGGGAAAAAGCAGCGCCGCGATTATTGACTTTCAGCCTTATCTGGAGCGGCGCAGGTGCGCAGCGAAATCCGGAGGAGCCTGTGGTCCGTCATCGGCCAGCCAATTCCCATACGCTTTTCCGTTCATGTGGCTGACGGTGCCTGTCGTCATTGTGTTCCCGACATGGGTATCAAGGCCCGGATCCACGGAGTCCGGCCCGATCATCGCATGAGCAAGCTCGGCACGAGCCAGATTTACCATCAAGGCGATGGAAGCGGTCTGGATTGCATTGAACTGCCGGTGATTGTTGGAAAGAACCTGCGCCGAATCCGGTTGCGGCAAGGCTTGTCGCTCGAGCGCCTGGCCAAGCAATCGGGCGTGAGCCGCGCCATGCTTGGCCAGATCGAAACAGGAAAGAGCACGCCGACCATCGGTCTGCTTTGGAAGATCTGCACCTCGCTCACTGTTCCGTTCGCCAGCCTGATAGCCGTCGGCAATCCGGAAGGAATCATCGTACTGCGCCGCGATGGCTCGAAGCTGTTGTCATCCAATCAGGGCCAGTTCACCTCCCGGGCTCTGTTTCCGTTCGATAGCGAACGACGAACTGAGTTTTATGAACTCCGGCTCGCTCCGCTCTATTGCGAAAACGCCGAAGCTCATGCGGCAGGAACCCGCGAGAATCTGGTGGTTGCCAAGGGATCGGTCGAAATCGCCGTCGGATCGGCGCGGCCAACGACTCTGAGAGAGGGAGACGCCATGCTGTTCGAGGCGGACGTTCCGCATGCATACCGCAATCTCGGCACAGACGAGGCAGTTCTGTATCTGGTGATGACCTACGCGCAGATGATTGGCTGAGGCCGGCGCGCAACCCGGCGTATTCGCGGCCACTACTCGCCCAGCCTGAAACAAAACAAGGGCAGAACCAGTCTGCCCTTGTTCGAACTTCACCGGCTCGTTCGATATCGTCAGGCGGCCTTGGCCGGCATGACGCACATCATCGCCATCCCGCCGCAACACATCATCATCGGCATGCCGTTGTTCGCCATGTTCATCATGTTCTGGCCGCACTGCATGAACATGTCCTTCATGGACGCATCCATGGGCTTCATCTCGCAGGTCATGCCGTTGGCCGTCATCGTGCAGGTCATCTGGCACATCATGGTCGGCATCGACATCATGCCTCCCATCGGCATCATGCCGCCCATCGGCATCATGCCATTCATCATCATGGGCGACATCATAGGTGAGGCGCCGCCCATCATGGGCATCATCATCTGCATCGCTGGAGTCATGTGCTTGTCCCTTCAAGAGGTGAATGATCTCTAACTATCGATCCAGATGGTATATACTCCTAATTCGAGCTTCAATTAGGGATTGTTCGTGCTGTTCGCTTTCCTCCAATAAGGTGCCGGACCGTCCAATACAGTAGCCGGGTGCGCTGTGATAACGGCGATTCGTCCAGGATATTAGACGGCTTGGAAAATCGAACGAATCTCCAAGACGAGATGCGTTCTTCACCAAGC
>NZ_BJNF01000106.1 GCF_006539545.1 Nitrobacter winogradskyi | reverse complement strand
ATTCACGACGATAGTTGGCGCGCCGACCCGCATGTCGTCTTCCGCGAACATGAGGGGCGAGGTTATTGGAGGGGCGACGAATGGGTGACTTGGTAACAAGTCTGCAACAGCCGTGAGAAATGGCCTTCGCTTGGTGAACGAGCTCCGAGTTGAAAGGGCTGATAGATCGCTAGCCTCGGCGAACGCTTTCAACACCACCGCGTCGGAGAATTCACCGACGGACGGATCTCAGGTGCGACTGCCAACGTCTTTCCAAATGGCCTCCGGGCGTAAGTACGCTCCACTCCGCCTTATGATCTGAGATCCCACGCCACGTTCTGCGCGTCAGTTGCTTACGCTGATCAGCGCAGCATGGAAATCCGTGCCGGAGCGCCCTCGTGTAAGTCTGTGCTGGCAACATTATTGAACACTATCAGCCGCGCGATGAGGCCTTGCATCGGTAACTGCGTTTTTGAGGCAGCCCTGCCGTTGTTCCACTTTAAACTCTTGAACCGGAGGCAAGCTGGCTGCCCGAACCGTTGCAACGTCCTCGGCAGGGAAGACGTTGCTCGAGGCTGCAAAATTCGGTTGCGTTCCGCCGGGCGATATCCAGGTAACCGAACTGATGAATAAGTTGTAATGACCGTCGCTTGGATGATATCATTATGTGCCGGACTGATGCCTAGTCTTCGTCAATTCGCTATCGGCTTTGTTTCCTGCCCTTTCAGCAAGCTGCAGACAGTTATCTTCGTTTTCGCGAAGTGTTTTGAATCTTGGGTCATCCGCAGACACCGCCTCAGGCAGGATCATTGCCTTACCGGCGTAAAGCCTACCTGGATGCCGGTGCTTGGGGGCTGCCGGTCAGCTGTAAAACCTCGTATCAATGCGTTGTAATCGCGGGCCAACGGCAGCGTACGAGTGGAACAAATATTTCTTATTTCGCATGCACCCATTGCGATCAGAGTCACAGGCCCCACTTCCAGCGAGCACCTAGAAAATTAGTTTTAGGTTCATTTCCGGAAGGAAACACCATGTCCGATACACCGATCGCTCCCACTGAATCCCCGAACACTGCACCTCCGGGCGAGGCCAAACCTACCGCTCAGGACAACACGCGCAATACCAGACCCTTGCCGGAAGCTCCGAAGCAGAAATAGCTGTCCTTGAATGGCGCGAGGGAGCCCGGCGCGTGCCGGGTTTTCTTTTTCGGGGGAAGTTATCATGTCAATTTAGACATCATTTCGCTTTCGAGACTGGCCCGTATTGCCTTGGCTTCAAGATTTCCTGGCTCCGTCATTTTGGCATTGATGACTGATGATTCTTGTCCGCTCACTGTGAATTATGGGCATCGGTAAGCCTGCTCACGGGCACGCTTCGGATTACGAAATCTCGCATTATGAAGGCGACACAAACTTCACTTATCCTTAGCAGATAGTAACGCAATCATAACTCATGACTACCTCAAGGTGCCGCGTTCACGCCAACGCGATAATAGCGGAACAAGTCGCGCCGCCCGAGCGCTGAGATTGATCCGGCCACCGGCAACGAAAAGAGAGCTTCTATGAATGAGACATCACTGCACGAAAGAAGCGCCAACGCGCTCGTTGACAACGCCGTCAACGACGGTTTTCAAATCTCCATCAGCAGTGGAGATAAAACGGTCGTTAGCCGATCACGAAATAGCGCCGAGATCATCAAAGCGATGTTTCATACCGATATGGACACGCTCACGCTTAACGTCGAAGAACGGCGCGTTGGCATCGTCACTCTAATGTACGACACCGAAAAACCCGGGATCGAAGTAATCGGCGACCACACCGACATCCCACACATAAATCGTCTCGTCGAACACACCATGAAGGAGTTTGAGAAATGATCTCTGCGCCGAACCTGCAGGGCACTTCCGAACATACGGCTTGGCGAAAAGGGGTCGCGAAGTCTGTGATGGAGATGCTGCGCTGCGCCGATCGCTCGTCACGTCGACGACTATAAGAATAGCCGCCTACTGACGCGGCATCACTTGGTTAATCGTCGCGCTTGTCATTATGCCCTCGGTGGCGAGAGCGCTTCGATGGTTTGATCGTTTCCCCAATAAGTCAATGCTGTCATGACCGCCCAATCAGACCTAATATTCAGCTGAAAAATGACCTAAATCGTCTCGTTGCCATGACTTACGCGTGACATTTGCCCATTATCTCGGTGCCTGAAGTTCTGTCGACGTCGCTAGCGATCAGATCATTTATGGTTTCTTCGGTTCCGATGTACTTCTCCTAGGTTACTGAGAGAAGGAACTGACCGGGGAAGCGTTCTTGGGAGGCGCGATCTATTGCATTGGACCGTCAAGCTTGCGCCGCTTTGGCGAACTGGCCGCTACTAGCGCCGAAGAATTCTCCCGCCCGAGCTATTACTTTCCGGCGCGACCAATCCGGGTGCGGTGGATTGTCCAGCCCACCAATCCCCTAGCGGCTTCCGTTGCCCCTATCCGGGTTGCAGATCGGGCTCTCGTCCGCTGGCGGCACACGAGCGAGCACCACAATTGAACATTATCAACACCCTTTCCGCCTCGACTCACGCTATCGTGCTATGAAGACCTTGTATCGGCAGACTTTGTTGCCACTTGTAACGGGCGATAGCGATATTTGGCCGCAGCCCTGAAGTGACGAATGATGGGACGCGAGCCTGAACGATCTGCATGCCGATTTATCAGGCACCCCTATTCAGCAGCGACGTGAACTGACGGCGGAGACTCTTTAGAACGCGCTGCTTGACGAGGAAGCGTTTACTGCGGACTAAGATTCGCAGCCCTCTATGATGACACCACGCGATCGTTGCATCGAACAGGCGGAGCGGATCATGGCCACACGAACGCGCCGAGAGACAAATTACTTCAAGAATCCATTCAAGATGCAAGGAATCGATCGCCTGTTGCCCGCAGGCCCTTATGAAATCTTAACAGACGAGGAGTTGATCGAAGGACTGTCGTTTCCCTGCTATCGTCGCGTCTCTACCATGATCATGGTGCCGGCCGCTGCCTCGTGCACGGCGGCGATAGAGATGGTGTCCATTAGTTCGGTCGATCTGTCCAATGCGCAGCTTAGGGATGCGCGTGCGGCTTGTGATCCCTCCTGAAGGTCAACCGGATCCCATCACGGCAGCGGGGCGAACGTGACATCGGGGCGCCAAGTAACAGGTGCGCTCGCTACAGTGAAGGAAACAATCTCATGACACTGACACGCGGAGCCTTTGATAGGTTTGAATACGATCGGATGGTCGTGCTGTTCTCGATGATGAACGACGAGGTAGAAATCCCCTGCGCCATCAGCACCGACGCGCTCGACAGCATGGAAAATTCTGGACGCATTGCGCCTGCCCAGCGCGCTGCTCAGTTCGAGCGATTGCGCGTCCGGATCGAGGCTTGCGCGATCCGCAAGTTTCAATTGTCGGAATTCGAGGGCAAGCCACCCGGTCTCATCCTGCGCACCACCGACTTTCGCTGACGGGACGCCGAGGCCTTCAATGGGTGACGCAGTAGTCGCTTTCACGTTGTCGACGGCAATGACGGTGAGGTTCATCGCTCGAAAAGCAGCCGGTCGGGATCCTAGTCCCTCTTAGCCCACCTATCCACGCTCCTTCACGAAGCCGAGGCGGGGTTCGTTGAGGATTTTGGAGACGGATGATGTCATGGAAGCGGCCTCAGAAACCCGATGTAGGATCCTCTGCCGAAGTTTGACACCGCCATCTCGGTGTGGCGACGCATCCTCTTCCCAGGGTTCAATACTGACATTTTGCACCATGGCATCGCGTCCGGATCGACGGGCATTATCACCTCGTCCACACGCATCTTACGACCATCGCGCGCGATCCATTCAGAGCCAATCACAGGTATCATCTCCCTCCTAGTCCGAACCCATGGCGTTTTCGGGGTTCTTTCAATGAATCAATCAATGCGCGATGACCTTCGACCTCATCCGGTGTCATGTTTTGAAAATCATCTTCAGAAAAAGCTGGAGCGGCTCGAATAATAATTTTGTCCGATTCATCATCAAAATATCAGCCGCGATCTGTCGTTAAACCAGTATCAGATAAGCTCATCAAACTTTTGGGTGACGATATGCCCCGAATCGCCACCAGCTAGCTCATCCTGCACTTCTTCGATCTTAACTGCATATCCGCCTGCTTATTTCGCATTGAGAAAATCCTGCGCCTTTCCCAGCAGACTGCAGTTAGCGTGGGAAGATCGTGCCTGACCCATCTGATAAGGGCAACGATCTTCATCGCATTCAACGCGCTGTAACGGAAGATTTTTTTGACGGTTGGACGAGCGCAGCAGTAAGCCCGTCCCGGCGTGCATTAGGCGTATTGCATCGCAATTTGTCGATCGTGCGCTTACACCTCAGGTTCAGCACGGCGGCGAGAGGCTAAGCTGCATGAGTACCGTAGAGAGCATATACGCCAATCTCGGCAAAGCGATTGCCCAATGTCACGGGCCCTCCGGTCCATTGCAAGCCAAGTCCGTTCAGACGCTCCGCCGGATGCTTCTCGATCACGGCAAGACACATTCTTCATCCCGCTCCGCACGATCGTGAAATCACCTGGAAATAAACGCTCTAACGGCGGCTGGAATTCAGGCGTCAGTGATCTTCAGAGGTTGAGGGTATCAGAGGTAAAAGTGGGCTAGTGCTCAATTCGCCAAAAGTTATTGCACCATCGGTTTTTTATCGAGGGCTTTCTGGCTGGAAGGGCGCGCCGCTTCGAGGTGCTCTCCGAGCAGCACATCCAGTTGTTCTTCGAGCGCTGTAAGTTCGGCTTTGTTGAGGCTGATGCTAGCCGGGTCGTCAAGTCCGATCGAAAGCCCGCGGTTGACAGCAATCTTTCGGCGCAGTTCGTCGCATTCGCTGCACATGGTGCGCTCCGTAAGAGGCGGGAGCTCGCGCTGCTCTCAGTCATCGGCGGATGCCTCGAAAGGGGCGATGATGGCTGAGCCTACCATTTATGCACGGCTTCCGGCACAAAATCGTCAGCCGCGGATCGGACAGGTTTCATGCATCGTTCTGACTTAATTTGATTGTTCCAGTGGCCTCCCGGGGAGCACGGTCCCGCGGGGGCTTTTGGGGGCGAAAAGCTGCGGGACCGTGCTAGAGCCCTCCGGGGGGAATGGGCCCGTCGCGCTAATATGTACGCCTGATCAATCCTTGTAAGCCCCTTGAACGGGTTTTGCCGCGACAATGCCCGAGATGTGATGTCGCATCGCATCGCGCTATTTTCCGAGACAATGCATCGCTCGACGGCTCTCAGTGCAGCGTCACTTCTTCGATAATAATGATGACTTGGCTCGTGTCAGGAGGGGTGCTGTCGTTGCACTCGCACGGCATCCCTTCGCTACACGCGCAGCCGAGCTCGTAGTCAAAAGCCTTGCTGGAATGGATCTCGCACACCCAGCCGACGCCGCAGCATACGCGGCAGTTGCCAATCATGCCGGATCGCTCCTCTGCTTCTCTTCGGCCCGCAGTTCCTGCGAGGCCCGCTGTTCGAACTCGTTGTCCCTGCCTTCGGGGAAGCCCGCCTGCTGCCACAGCTCAAACGAGCGGCGCCGGACCTGCGCCTTGGTGGGGTTCTTCATGCTGCTGGTTCTTTGATGGGAGGGATCCTGAGGATGCGGCGCTAGGAATGCTGCCGCGCCTACTTCGGCGGCTGCAGTTCGGGCGAGCTCGCCCACGCCTCGATGTTCGCGGCTGTCTCGGCCTGCCGGATTTTCTTCCGCAGCTCGTACTCGTCCGCGCCGCCCGGCGCAGCGTTAGCCTCGTAGCGCGCGCCCGAGATGAAGGCTGAAAGACGGTCCTGGAACGATGTGGTCTGCTTGAAACGACGCCCGATCTGCATGGCGCTGCTCCTGTCCGCGAGAGGAGGGCGTGAGCGCGAGCGGCGTTCTCATCACCGATATAAGCCACGATCCGTGCGGTGATTAGCCATCATTGCACATCCGGCAGCGGAAGTTATGCGCACTAGTGGACGGAGAGTTCACAAGCGCTTGAATGCTACGGGCCCCTTTTTCTTCTTCCACTGCGCCCAGCGCGCGCCCGTGCCGCCTTCCAATGGATGCATCCATTCGCCGCCGAACTTGCGTACAGAACATCTCCGCGTGCTTAGAACCGCTCCCACGCCTCCTTAAACTCGCTCTTGGCTTCATCCAAACTATCGGCGTCGCCATTGCGCCATGACGGGATACGTTCCACTACCACCTTTCACCTTGCCAGGACCGCTCATCGACACGCCTGATCGTCCCGATACGAAGATCCCTAAGGAAGATGAAATAATGGTGATTCATCTGGTCGTCGGCGATGACGGTTGGCGGAGCAGGTTATGCGAGTCAGGCTCAGAAGGCGCTGCTCTCATCGTTCCAGATCTGAGGTCGCCTCATCATCGACGCTCGATCCCACGGTTGCGATCGATCTGGTTCAGGACCTTTCACATTTTGTCGCCAGCGGCCTGAGAGCTCGATGCGGCCCGACCAAAGTGAACGACGAGAGCGAGTAGATTATCGTAGTAGAGGCCGAGCTCAGACTGCAGCCGCCACCCGCCGGTCGAGCCGGCGAGTTTGAAAATCTACTCGGCCGTCGCGATGCGCGGGTTAAAACATTTATGCCGCGCCGGAGGCGTTTCGGCCTTCGACCGTATTTTCGAGGTTCCTGCAGAAAGGACTGGCATTGTCGGGCGAAGCGAGCATTGCTGTGGCGTGAGATGGCCTTTGGATCGGCCCCGCAGCGCAACATCGCTGACGGGGCCGTGGATGGTGCGACGCTGATGTCGCATCATTCGGAGGGCCTATGCAGAAGTCATCCCGCAATCGGAAGCCATCGAAGCGCAACGGGCGTGCCAAGGCCGGCACTGCGGCGAAACCAGCAAGAAAAAAGTCTCGTCCGGTGGGGAGACCGACGAAGCGACGTCCAACGCTTCCCTTAAGCTCGGCTCAATCGGGCGGCGTGGTCAGCGTAACTGCTGAAGCCAACAAACGCGCGAATAAACAAGCCAAACTGCTCGATCTTCTGAGGCGCCCGGCTGGTGCGACCATTGCCGCACTCTCGAAAGCCTCCGGTTGGCAGCAGCATTCCGTGCGTGGATTTTTGGCCGGTGTCGTCCGCAAGAAGCTCGGGCTCGAGTTGGTCTCAAGCTTTGAAGCCGATCAGCGCATCTACCGTATCATTGCAGCGAAGCAGGCCTGACGATGGCTGAAGCCTTGAAGGGCGAGCTCGCGGGTCGTCGCGATCTCGTTGGTCAGCGACCGCAGTCGCGTTGTCGTCGCTCTAGCTGGTCCACGCTGGCGCATCTTCCGAAGCATCTGCAGACAGCCATCGTAAACTATCGGCGACAGGCGGATCAGTCGGGCGACCTCGATCCGGCGATACGCCAGTTCCTTGATCGGATCGGCGAGAAAGAGACGTCCGACTCCATCATGGCCAAGCTCGTGGCCTTCGACCGGGGACAGGTCGAGCTGAAAGCTGGCACTATCCTGTCCCGAGAATGGAACGGCATCACCTATCGGGCGATCGTCGTTGACGATGGCCTCCTGTGGGACGGGACACGGTACGACAGCCTCTCGGCGATCGCCTTCGCCATCACCGGTACCCGCTGGAATGGCCCCCGCTTCTTTGGCCTGCGGGATAGCACGGTCGCTGGCGAGGATGAGCCGTGAGGGCGGGAAAAGCGGTGGCCCGAGAGCTCGTCCGGTGCGGTATCTATACCCGGGTCTCGACCGACAATGGCCTGGACCAGGAGTTCAACTCGCTGGATGCCCAGTATGAGGCTTCCAGTGCCTATATCAAAAGCCAGGCCCATGCCGGTTGGGTGCAGGTCAAGACCCGCTATGACGATGGCGGCTTCTCGGGAGGATCAACCGACCGGCCGGCGCTGCAGAGTCTGCTCGAGGATATCCGGGCCCGCAAGATCGATGTCATTGTGGTCTACAAGGTCGATCGTCTGACCCGTTCGCTCGCCGACTTCGCCAAGCTGGTCGAGCTGTTCGATGCCCATCGAGTGTCGTTTGTCTCGGTGACCCAACAGTTCAATACCACAACGTCCATGGGGCGCCTGACCCTCAACGTTCTCTTGTCCTTTGCCCAGTTCGAGAGGGAGGTCACCTCGGAGCGCATCCGGGACAAGGTGGCAGCCTCCAAGAAGAAGGGCATCTGGGTCGGAGGTCCCCTCCCCCTCGGCTACGTCATGGAGAATGGCAAGGTGGCCGTCGTCCCCGAAGAAGCCGAACGGGTTCGTCACATCTTTGGCCGCTACCTCGAACTCGGCAGTGCCCGTGCCCTGATGCGAGACCTCAAGGACCGAAACATCGTCAGCAGGCAGCGTCATCTCAAGACCGGAGCAATTCGAGGTGGAGTTCCGTTCGGCTGTGGCGCCTTATTCCATCTACTGCGCAACCGCTTCTACATTGGCGAGGTCAACTATAAGGGCCAGATCTATCCGGGCGAGCAGCCCCCGATCCTCGATCGCGACCTGTTCGAGCGCGTCCAGACTATGCTCTCCGTGCAGCGGAGTCATCAGACCAGGACCCGGACCTCCTTCAGCCATCTCCTGACCGGTCTGATGTTTGACGACGCCGGCCATCGCATGGCGCCGACCCAAGCCCAGAAGAAGGGCCGGCACTACAGCTACTATGTCTCGCGGCCGCTTCTGTTCGGGAATGCAGCTAAAGCCGACGTTGGTTCGGTCTCTCGGGTCCCCGCCCCTGACATCGACGATCAGGTCCGCGAGGTCGTCCTGAACCCGAAGCATCGACAGCTCAAAGCCACCGGCCTTATCGACAACGCATTCGCGCGCTCGCTGATTGAGCGGATCGAGGTCCAGCAAAACCGCCTCGTCGTGCAGCTGAAGCAGGATCCAGACATCACAATCGAAGAAAACGACTCCACCATCGTCATCCCCTGGATCAAGCCACCCTCCAAACGAGCGCGGTCAATCCTGCGCCCGACCTCCGCAAAACTTCCGCTCCGCCCGATGAAGCTGGAGCGACGGGCCACGCTGGTCGCAGCAATCGCCCGCGGCCGGCGCTGGCTCGACGAACTCATCGCCGATTCAACAACAGATGCCCAAGCAATCGCAAAGCGCGAGCGATGCAGCCTGCGCCACGTCAACATGACGCTGTCGTTGACCTTCCTCTCTCCGGCCCTCACCAAGGCTGCCGTTGAAGGTCGGTTGCCACGTGGCATCGGTCTCGAACAACTGCGCGAGCTCCCGCTCGAATGGGATCGTCAGTTCGAATCGTTAGGTCTCAGTCCGATGTGAGAAACGGTACTCGCCCGCGATCGGTGTTTCTATTCAACAGGCGCGACCTCTGTTGGATTCCTCTAGAAGTGCCAGTGACAGGTCCCGCAAAAACACCCCTGACAAATCCCGCGAAAAGCAGAGCATTTGCACGACGGCTAAGCTTGTGGAGACCGGGTGGCGGTCGAAATAGCGTTCGAACTGGCTGCCCCACCCAGTCAGCGAACCGGTCTCTGCCGCTCGGCCAGGAACGGGAATTTTCGATGCAGAGACAGAGCGCTCTTTTGCGATATTTCTGGGACCAGAGACGCGCGCAGAGACCAGACGGATCGCGAAAACCCCGTAATTTGCGCGACAAATCGACGGATGGGACATCGCGTTCGATCCCTGCGAACTGGGTGGTGGGCGATGTAGGGCTCGAACCTACGACCCGCTGATTAAGAGTCAGCTGCTCTACCAACTGAGCTAATCGCCCGGAACTGTCCAGATTCCCTCGCGGGAGCGGGTCGTTTAGCAAAGTGGACCCGCGATGTCCAGCAAGGCAGCCGCGCTTTCTTCTGCCTCTTCGAGAAAACAAGAAGCCGCCGATTCCCGGCGGCTTCTTCATGGCTACCTTATGCCGGCTGATCAGAGACGACCGGAATCGTCGTCGCTGTCCTTGCTGTGATCAAACCGATCACCGCCCCGGTCAAAGCGCTGATGATGACGCCAGCCCCCCATTCCGAAACCGTGATTCATGCGGGTGAGGACCATCAGGCGGCGCTTCTGGCCATCGTCAAGGGTCTTGTAAAGCGGGTCTGCAGCATCAGCGATTTTCTTCAAAGCCGCAGCTGTCTCGGCCATGCGATCGGCTTGCTCGCGAAGGCGAGCCACCTGATCAACGGCCGCCTGCTGCTTTTGTGCATCATCCTTCTTGCTTTCCTTCTTCTCCTTCTTGGCCTGCATCCGGGCATTGGCGCGGTCGATCCGAAGCTTGGCGAAATCGCGGATGGCCTGTTCCACCGGAGGCCACAGTTTCTCCTGATCCGGCGTCAGCGCAAGACCGGCATGAACCGCCGCGATCCGCGCATCCGCGATAGCCGACCGATCCTGCGCGCTGAGTTGCACGCGTTGATGGGACCACGGGTGATGCTGATGGGCGTATACTGCCGTCGAACCGGCGATAGCCAGTGCTGCGACACCTGCGAGAATGGCCTTCTTCTTCATTGGAACTCTCCTTTGCAAGGTCCAGTCAAGATGGAGGCGCGCGGCGCGCCAGGCAAATTACATCTTCGCAAGGTGCCTTCTCTCACGAAGATGTAATGTCGCCTCGTCAAACCGGCGTGGCTGTTTTCCATTCATCACACGATGCGTCACGATGAGATGATATGCCGCGTTCGGCGCGCAGGCACGTCCCTTATGCGGAACGGACGGCGCCGTGAGGCGCCGCCAGTGCAGCCACAAATACCGGCGACGCCTCACGGCGCCGTCCGTTCCGCATAAGCAATGAGAGGTTCAGCTCGCGGCGGCGGCAGGCAAGTCGCGCTGATGCTTCATCACGATCTTGTTGAGCGCGCCGAGATAGGCCTTGGCGGATGCAACCAGCGTATCAGGATCGGCGGCCTTTGACGTCATCGCACGTCCGTCCTGGCTGAGACGCACCGATACTTCGGCCTGGGCGTCGGTGCCCTGGGTCACCGCATGAACCTGATAGAGTTCCAGCTTGGCCTCGTGCGGCACCAGTCTCTTGATGCAGTTGAACACCGCGTCGACCGGGCCGTTGCCCTCGGCCTCCTCGATCCGGGTCTGGCCGTTGACCGTGAGCTTCATCGTTGCACGCTGCGGACCATGGGTACCCGCGATCACCGTGAGCGACGACAGCTTGATGCGATCGTGTGACGCCGCCATTTCCTCGTCCACCAGCGCGATGATGTCCTCGTCGTAGATGTCCTTCTTGCGGTCGGCCAGCGCTTTGAACCGCACGAACGCATCCTGCAACTGGTTCTCGGCCAGCTTGTAGCCCAGTTCCTCCAGCTTGTGCTGGAAGGCATGACGGCCGGAATGCTTGCCCATCACCAGCGACGTCTGCTTCACGCCGACGCTTTCCGGCGTCATGATCTCGTAGGTCTGCGCGTTCTTCAGCATGCCGTCCTGATGAATGCCGCTCTCGTGCGCGAACGCGTTCCGGCCGACGATCGCCTTGTTGTACTGCACCGGAAAGGAGGTCGCCGCCGACACCATCTTGGAGGCGCGGGTCAACATCGTGCTTTCGACATTGCACCAGTACGGCATGACATCGCCGCGGGTCTTGATGGCCATCACGACTTCTTCCAGCGCGGCGTTCCCTGCCCGCTCGCCGATACCGTTGATGGTGGACTCAACCTGACGCGCGCCACCCTCGACGCCTGCCAGCGAGTTGGCGACGGCGAGCCCCAGATCGTCATGACAGTGCACCGAGAAGATCGCTTTATCGGCGTTCGGCACCCGCTCGCGAATGGTCTTGAACATCCGCCGGTACTCGTCAGGAACCGCATAGCCGACAGTGTCCGGCAGGTTGATCGTAGTGGCGCCCGCCGCGATCGCGGCCTCCACGCATTTGCACAGGTAATCGATCGAAGTGCGGGTCGCATCCATCGCCGACCACTCGACATCCTCGACCAGATTGCGGGCCTGCTTCACCGTGGCGGTGATGATCTCCAGCACCTCAGCCTCGCTCTTGCGCATCTGATGCGCCAGATGGATCGGCGACGTGGAAACGAAGGTATGGATGCGGCCTCGGCGCGCGTGTCGCACCGCTTCGCCGGCACGGGCGATATCGCCGGGAATGGCGCGCGCCAGACCTGCGATGACCGCGTTCCTGGCGTTCCTGGCGATCTCCGCGACCGCTTCGAAATCGCCGACCGAAGCGATCGGGAAGCCGGCTTCGATGATATCGACTCCCATGTCGTCGAGCATCTCGGCAACTTCGATCTTCTCCTCGAAGGTCATGGTCGCGCCGGGGCATTGCTCGCCGTCGCGCAGGGTGGTGTCGAAAATAACGACGCGGTCCTTGTCGGACTTGTTCGCAGGTGTCATGGGAATGAGTGTCATGGGAATGATCCTCTGGTCAGTGCGCCATGCGGGGCGCTCTAAGGGCTGGCGTCTCTGCGTTCCCCCTGAGTGCCCAGGCAGCAACTGCCCAGCCGGCGCTCAGGGGCCGATAAGAAGCAGAAGCCCGCCGGCCAGCAGGCCGGGCATGGACGCAGCCGGAATCGCTCGGGAACCAGCGGCCGACGCCGCCTGCCCGTGAATTCCCGCCGTTTCGCCGCGCACCAGCATTACCTGACCCTTTGAGAGCCGTTTTTCAACGAGAACCATTTTTCAACGAGACCCGTTGACGGTTCGTTTCGTTGCCGACCCTCCTGCATGATTTTAGCCGAGAAGGACCCGATATCGCAATGCCCAAAATTTGGTCAGCGATCCTGCCGGACCTGCTTCGCGGTACGGCGCCCCCGCAATCGAAAAGCGATTCGGGGCAGGCTTGGTGCAATGGCGACCGTGTGATACCTCCCGCAAGGCATGAGCGAAACCTCACCGCTGATCGCGTTTTCACATGTCGTCAAAAGCTTTGGCGGCAACCATGTGAGAGCCGTGAATGACGTCTCGTTCGACATCGCGGCGGGCGAATTCCTTGCCGTTGTCGGCGGTTCCGGCTCCGGCAAGACGACGCTGCTGCGGCTCGCCAATCGCCTGATCGATCCCGACGGCGGTACGATCACCGTTGCTGGAGAGGATATCACGGGAATAGACGCGATCGGGCTGCGCCGCCGGATCGGCTATGTGTTCCAGAGCGGCGGCCTGTTTCCTCATATGAGCATCGCGGCCAATATCGGCATCACGCCCCGCCTGCTCGGGACGCCGAAATCCGAAATCGCCGCGCGGGTCGACGAACTGCTCGATCTGGTGCAGCTCGACCGCACGCAGCACCGCGATCGCTTTCCGCACGAACTATCCGGCGGCCAGCGCCAGCGCGTCGGCGTCGCGCGCGCACTCGCCGCGAAGCCGCGCATCGTCCTAATGGACGAACCCTTCGGCGCTCTTGATCCGGTGACGCGTGACGCGCTCGGCAACGACTACCGCGCAATGCACGTCAGGCTCGGCCTCACGACCATCATGATCACCCATGACATGGCCGAAGCGCTGTTGCTCGCGGATCGCGTTGCGGTCATGCACGAAGGCCGCCTGATTGCGCTGGGGACGGCGAAAGAACTGTCCCGTATCGACAGCCCCTATGTCGGCGAATTGCTCGGCACGCCGCGCCGCCAGGCCGAGCGGCTTCAGGCCGCGCTATCACAGAACATCGCGTCATGAGCCTGCTGTTCGATCCGCGCTGGAGCGAAGCGCTCGCTCGCCTGCCGGACTATCTCGGCAACCACGTCCGCGTCAGCATCACTGCGCTGGCGCTGGGCCTCGTGATCAGCTTTCCGCTGGCGCTGGCCGCCCGCAACCGGCCGATGCTGCGCAGCGCGCTTCTCGGTTTTGCAAGCATCGTACAGACCATGCCGGGGCTGGCGCTGCTGGCGTTATTCTATCCGCTCCTCCTGGCGCTGGCGACATTGACATCGCAATGGTTCGGCTTTGGCTTCTCCGCGTTCGGATTCCTGCCTTCGGTGCTGGCGCTGGCGCTCTATTCGATGCTTCCGGTGCTGCGCAACACTATCACCGGCCTTCAGGGGATCGATCCCGCATTGACGGAAGCGGCTAGAGGGGTCGGCATGACGGCGCGGCAATCCCTCGCCATGGTCGAGCTTCCGCTGGCGCTGCCGATGATCATGGCGGGCATCCGCACCGCCGCGGTCTGGGTGATCGGCACCGCGACGCTCTCCACGCCGATCGGCCAGACCAGTCTCGGCAACTACATCTTCGCCGGGCTGCAGACCCAGAACTGGGTGTTCGTGCTGTTCGGCTGCATCGCCGCGGCAGCCCTCGCGCTGGTCGTGGATCAGTTGCTGGCGCTGATCGAATCCGGCTTGCGGATGCGGCGTCGCATCCGCGTGTCACTCGGCCTTGCCGGCATCGTGGTCCTCGCCGCGGCCACATTGGCGCCCTCTCTGACCCGCGCGAAATCCACCACCCTCGTCGGCGCCAAAACCTTCACCGAACAATATGTGCTCGCGGCGCTGATCTCGCACCGGCTGCAAGCCGCGGGTCTTCCGGCGACGACACGCGCGGGGCTCGGCTCCAACGTCATTTTCGACGCGCTGGCGAACGGCGACATCGATGTCTACGTCGATTATTCCGGCACGCTGTGGGCCAATCAGTTCCATATGACCGACCTCAAGCCACGCCAGGAATTACTCACCGAGCTTGAGACGATATTGGCGCGGCGGAACATCACGCTGCTTGGCGAGCTCGGATTCGAGAATGCCTACGCGCTGCTCATGCCAAAAGCACGGGCCGACGCGCTGGGCATTCATACGATCTCCGATCTCGTCGCCCGCGCCGGCACGATGTCGATCGCCGGCGACTACGAATTCTTCGCCCGGCCTGAATGGGCGGCTCTGAAGAAGGCTTACGGATTATCGTTTCGCGAGCGGCGGCAGATGCAGTCGGATTTCATGTATGCCGCCGTGGCGTCCGGCGAAGTCGACGTGATCGCGGGCTACACCAGCGATGGCCTGATCGCCAAATACGGCCTGACCGTGCTTGACGATATCAGACACGCGATTCCACCCTATGACGCGATTGTTCTGTTAGCGCCGCGGCGCGCCAACGACGCAAAGCTGCGCGCCGCGCTTCAGCCCCTGCTTGGCAAGATCGATATCGCCGCCATGCGCGAGGCCAACTTCCGCGCCAGCGACAGTGATACGGACGGCTCACCGGCAACCGTAGCGCGGTGGTTGTGGACGAAGATCAATGAGAAATAGGATGGTGATTTAATAGCACAGGTGGGCGCGGCACTTCTTCCTTCCCTCTCCCCTCGAGGGGAGAGGGAAAAGCACCACCCTCAAGCCGGCGAATCAGTTCTTCGCTTTGTCGACCATGGCGGCCTTCTTGATCCACGGCATCATGTCGCGAAGTCTTGCGCCCACCTCCTCGATCGGATGGGCGGCGAGCCGCGCGCGGGTCGCCTTGAACGAGGTCTGGTTGACCTTGTTCTCCAGCATCCAGTCGCGAGCGAATTTGCCGGACTGAATATCGTCGAGTACGCGCTTCATTTCCTTCTTCGTCTCCGCGGTCACGATGCGGGGGCCGGTGACGTATTCGCCGTATTCAGCGGTATTGGAGATCGAGTAGTTCATATTGGCGATACCGCCTTCGTAGATCAGGTCCACGATCAGCTTCACCTCGTGCAGGCACTCGAAGTAGGCCATCTCCGGCGCATAGCCGGCTTCCACCAGCGTCTCGAAGCCGTTCTTGATCAGCTCGACCAGACCGCCGCAAAGCACCGCCTGTTCGCCGAACAGGTCGGTCTCGCACTCTTCCCTGAAGGTGGTCTCGATGATGCCGGCGCGGCCGCCGCCGACCGCCGAGGCGTAGCTGAGACCAAGGTCATGCGCGTTGCCCGAGGAATCCTTGGCAACCGCGATCAGGCAAGGCACGCCGCCGCCGCGCTGATACTCCGCGCGCACGGTGTGGCCGGGGCCCTTCGGCGCGATCATCAGGACGTCGAGATCGGGGCGCGGTTCCAGCAGGTTGAAATGCACGTTGAGCCCATGCGCGAAGATGAGCGCCGCGCCCTTCTTCATGTTGTCGTGCAGATGCTCGCGGTAGATGTCGCCCTGCAGTTCGTCAGGCGTCAGCATCATTACAAGGTCGCCCCACTTCGCGGCTTCGGCGACTTCCATCACCTTGAAGCCCGCGCCTTCGGCCTTTTTGGCGGAAGCGGAGCCCTTGCGCAGCGCGATCGCGATCTCCTTGACGCCGGAATCCTTCAGGTTCAGCGCATGGGCATGGCCCTGGCTGCCATAACCGACGATGACCACCTTCTTTCCCTTGATCAGGTTCAGGTCGGCGTCACGATCGTAATAAACACGCATGGCTGTTCCTCTTTTGCGGCCACAATCGGCCAGATCACATTCGCGGATGGCGCGAGCACGCAGCCCGAAAGAGTTGCGCCCGGTTTTTAGGGCTACGGATGCCGGGAGACAAGTCCGCTGCAACGCCTGGGGGATGGCAAGACGTCATGGGTCGTCCGGGAGTTAGGTGAACAGGACAAGGCCGCAAACGCAGGAGGCATACGCCAGCATGGCTTACATCCCTTCCGGTCCGCGCCCGATCGCCGCGACGCCGGTTCGCGACACCTCCACCAGACCGATCGGCCGCATCAGGTCGACGAACTGATTGATCTTCGAGGTGCCGCCCGTGATCTCGAACACGAAACTCTCATTGGTGGCATCCACCACGCGGGCCCGAAACACCTCCGCGAGCCGCATCGCCTCGATACGCTGATCCCCCGCCCCCTTGACCTTGACCATGGCAAGCTCACGCTCGATGGAGCGCCCGGTCAGCGTCATATCGACGACCTGATAGACCGGAATCATGCGGTCGAGCTGATGCTTGATCTGCTGGATCACCATCGGGGTGCCGGTTGTGACGATGGTGATGCGCGAGACGTGCTTCTTGCTCTCGGTCTCCGACACCGTAAGGCTTTCGATATTGTAGCCGCGACCCGAGAACAGGCCGATCACCCGCGCCAGCACACCCGGCTCGTTGGCGACCAGCACCGACAGCGTGTGCGTCTCCTTCGGATCGCGGCGCTCTTCGAGGAAATAGGCGGAAGCGGGCTGGTTCATTGGCGGTCCTGCGAATCCATCTCGTCATACCCGGCCTTGCGCCGGCATCCACGTCTTGAACTTTGTTTCGTCTCAAAGGAAGCCGTGGATGGCCGGGACATAGGCTTTCTTTAGAACGGCGTTCCTCGAACGGCTATGCCCCGAGCCATGGCGGCTTCCGGTTCTCACACCAGTGCCTTGCCGCCGGCAAAGGCGGCCGCGGTCACATCGTCGTTGGCTTCCGCAGGCAAAAGCATCTCGTTATGCGCCTTGCCGGACGGGATCATCGGAAAACAGTTCTCCAGCGCGGCGACGCGGCAATCGAACAGCACGGGCTTCTTCACCGCAATCATTTCGGCAATCGCGGCGTCGAGGTCGGAGGGACTGGTCGCTTGCAGGCCGACGCAGCCGAAGGCATCGGCGAGCTTGACGAAATCGGGTAGCGCCTCGGAATACGAATGCGACAGCCGATTGCCGTGCAGCAACTGCTGCCATTGCCTCACCATGCCCATGTACTGATTGTTGAGAATGAATATCTTGATCGGAAGATCGTGCTGAACCGCCGTCGACATCTCCTGCATCGTCATCTGCACCGAGGCATCACCGGCAATATCGATGACGAGGCTGTCACGATGGGCGACCTGCACGCCGAGCGCGGCCGGCAAACCGTAGCCCATGGTGCCGAGGCCACCCGAAGTCATCAGGCGGTGCGGCTCATCGAAGCCGAAGAACTGCGCGGCCCACATCTGATGCTGGCCGACCTCGGTTGTGATGTAGGTGTCCCGGCCTCGCGTCGCCTCGAACAGGCGCTGGATCGCGAACTGCGGCAGGATCACATCGTCGTTCTTCTTGTAGGCGAGCGAATTGCGCGCGCGCCAGCGCCCTATCTCGAACCACCACGGATCGATCCTGGGCGTCTTGCCTTCCGCCTTGAACGCCTGCAGCAGGTCGGCCATCACGCTGCCGGCGTCGCCGATGATCGGCACGTCGACGCGGATGTTCTTGTTGATCGAGGAAGGGTCGATATCGATGTGAATCTTCTTTGACCCCGGCGAGAACGCATCGGTGCGACCCGTGATACGATCGTCGAAGCGCGCCCCGATGCACAGCATGACGTCGCAATCATGCATCGCCATGTTGGCCTCATAAGTGCCGTGCATGCCGAGCATTCCGAGCCAGTTCTTGCCGGAAGCCGGATAGGCTCCCAATCCCATCAAAGTCGAGGTAATCGGAAAGCCGGTGGCTTCGACCAGCGCGCGCAGCGTCTTCGACGCCTCGCGGCCCGAGTTGATGATGCCGCCGCCGGTATAGATCACCGGCCGCTTGGCATTCAGCAACAGCGCGACAGCCTTGCGTATCTGCCCCGCATCGCCTTTGATCTGCGGCTTGTATGACGCGTGAACGTCCGATTTACGCGGCGGCGTGTAGGTGCCGGTCGCGAACTGCAGGTCCTTCGGCACGTCGACCACGACCGGCCCGGGACGGCCGGAGGTCGCGACATAGAACGCCTCGTGCAGCACCTTCGGCAGGTCCTTGATATCGCGCACCAGCCAGTTGTGCTTTGTGCAGGGCCTGGTGATGCCGACGGTGTCGCACTCCTGGAACGCATCGTTGCCGATCAGGTGCGTCGGCACCTGGCCGGTGATGCAGACCAGCGGGATCGAATCCATCAACGCGTCGGCCAGCGGCGTCACCATATTGGTCGCACCCGGCCCCGAGGTCACGAGCGCAACGCCGGGCTTGCCGGTGGAGCGGGCATAGCCTTCCGCTGCGTGGCCGGCGCCCTGTTCGTGCCGCACCAGAACGTGCTCGATGTCGCGCTGCTGGAAAATCTCGTCATAGATCGGGAGCACCGCGCCACCCGGATAACCGAAGATGTGCTTGACGCCATGATCGACGAGGGCACGAACGATCATGGCCGCACCGGTCATCTGATTGGAATCCTGATGTTTGTTTTGGCTCATGGTCGACTCCGGCTTCGCAATTCTGGCGTAGGGTTGCCACCGTCACGGATAAGAAAAAAGGCCCTCTGAAGGGCCCGGCGCAGCGCCCTGGATTGGAACGGCTCAGCCGCCCCGGGCAGCGCTCCCGGCAACGACGATCACCGGAACAAGATCTCTGGTAACAAAATTACGCATTTCGTCGCCAACTTTCGCAAAGGTTGCGCGGGTTATACGGGGCGGATTTACACCCGTCAACGGTGTTTCAATGCAAAATAATGCTGATTTCAGTGTTTGGGAGTGGGAAGAGCCGGCCTGCGGCGTCGCCCGGTCGGCCCGGCGCTATCGCGCTTCGACCTTCTCCAGCGCCTGTCTTGCCTCCGCCGGAGCGGCCCAGATGAACTCCGGCAACTGATGACGAAACCAGGTGAATTGCCGTTTGGCGTAATGGCGCGTGTCGGCGCGGCCGATCTCGGCCGCCCGCTCCTGGGATATCTCGCCGCGCAGATGCCGGATCAGCGCCGGTACGCCATGCGCCTTCATCGCCGGCAGAAGCGGATCAAGTTGCCGTTCCGCCAGCGCAGCGACCTCTTCCAGCGCCCCGGCCGCCAGCATCGCGCCGAAACGCGCGTCGATCCGCGCGTAAAGCGCGTCACGCTCCGGCGCAAGGAACACCGCCTTCACGCGCCCGGGCGGCAGCAAAGGCGGCGAGCCATCGCGATGCCAGTCGGTCAGCGAGCGTCCGGTCGCCTCGACGACTTCAAGCGCGCGGGCGACGCGGGAGCGATCGCGCGGTCTCAGACGTTGCGCCGCCTCAGGATCATGCCGGGCAAGAACCGCATGAAGCGCCTCGGCACCGTCCCGTTCGAGACGCGCGCGGACGTCGTCGCGAACCTCTGGCGGAATCGACGGCACCGCCGACAGGCCGCGCGTCAGCGCCTTGAAGTAGAGACCGGAGCCGCCCACGAAGATCGGCAGCCGCTTTTTTGCGAGTGTTTCGTTGAGAACCGCGGCCGCATCGGCCACCCACCTTCCGGCGGAGTAGTTCACGCTCGCATCGACGTGGCCGTAAAGCCGGTGCGGCGCGCGCGCCTCCTCATCAAGCGTCGGGCGCGCGGTCAGGACGCGAAGATCGCGATAGACCTGCATGGAGTCGGTGTTGATGACGACGCCGCCGGTCTGTTCGGCAAGCGACAGCGCCAGCGCGGACTTGCCGCTCGCGGTCGGCCCTGCGATAAGCACGGCATCCGCCTCCGCCCCCTCATCACGGTTCAACCCGCCCATGTCGCTCGTCGCCACGCTGATCTGCAATCCGGCCAACCCCGCGCTCGATAGCACGGTGCTGGACGGCGCGCGCGCGGTTCTTGGCAATGCCGGCCCTGCGAAATGGCTGTGGGACGAGGTCGCGGCCGACATTCCCTTCGAAAGCTCCGACTCCATCCCGGCCATCACACAGCGCCTGCGTGAGGCGCGCGGTGATCTGCCGATCGACGTGGTGGTCCAGCCGCAGATCGGACGGCGCAAGAAGCTGTTTCTGGCCGACATGGATTCCACCATGATCGGCCAGGAATGCATCGACGAGCTCGCCGATTTCGCCGGCCTCAAGGCGCATGTCGCCGCGATCACCGAGCGCGCCATGCGCGGCGAAATGCAATTTGAAGCCGCGCTGCGCGAACGCGTGGCGTTGCTCAAAGGGCTTCCCGTATCCGTGGTCGACGAGGTGCTGGCAAAGCGCATCACGCCGACGCCGGGCGGGCGCGAACTGGTCATGACCATGCGCGCCAACGGAGCCTACACCTGCCTGATCTCCGGCGGCTTCACGCTCTTCACCCAGGCGGTAGCCGCCCTGATCGGCTTTCACGAGAATCGCGGCAATACGCTGCTGGTCGAAAACGGAAAACTGTCAGGCACGGCCGCTGAGCCGATCGTCGGCCGCGAGGCCAAACTCGCGACGCTGATCGAATTGCGTGAGGCCTCCGGTCTCGACGGGCTGGATACGCTGGCAGTGGGCGACGGCGCCAACGATCTCGGCATGATCCAGCAGGCGGGCCTGGGCGTCGCCTATCACGCCAAGCCAGCGGTTGCCGCGGCGGCAGCCGCGCGCATCGACCATAGCGATCTCACCGCCCTGCTGTATGCGCAGGGGTACAGGCGCGACGAATTTGTCAGCGCGTAGACTTAGGTCA
>NZ_BJNF01000105.1 GCF_006539545.1 Nitrobacter winogradskyi | reverse complement strand
AGTCAGGTCACCAGAGACTACCTCTGGTGATTTTTTTTGTTTTCGGGGGTTCAGTGGATCAGGGGTACTTTTCAGAATTTTGCTTTCGGCTGCTGCCCTTTGCTTCGTCTACCTGCCTCGATACCCTTCGCGATGTTCCGCGATCTCTGGGAAGCGAAGCTCGCGAGCCAGCATTCTCAGGGCAGTACGCTTAAGAAGGACATCGCCCTGATCGAGCGCAAGGTCCATGCGCTGCTAGACCGGATCGTGGACGCGGGCAGTGATTCCATCGTCAAAGCTTATGAGAAGCGTATCCGTGATCTCGAAACGCAGAAGGCTCTGATGCAGGATCTTATCGCGAATTGCGGTAGACCGCTCACCAGCTTTTCCGAAGCTTATTGAACCGCCTTAGATTTTCTCGCAAACCCTTGCAACCTCTGGCACTCGGAGAAGATCGAGGATCGCCGCGCTGTGCTCAAGCTGGCCTTCGCCGAGCGTCTGATCTATGTGCGCGGGGAGGGTTATCGAACCGCCCAAATCTCCATGCCGTTCAAGCTCATAGGACGTGCTGAAATGAATGAAAAGCAATGGTGCCCCTGGCCGGAATCGAACCAGCACTCCTTGCGGAACTCGATTTTGAGTCGAGCGCGTCTACCAGTTCCGCCACAGGGGCATTCGCGAGTCACACCCGAATACGGTCATGATCTTGCGAAGCGGGGCGGACTATAGCGGCCGATCCTTGCCGGTCAACCCGGCCGTGCCAAGTGTCATGTGCGCCAAGGGGGAGCTTGGTCCGAATGACGCCGGAGTGAAAGCCGTCGGCTCGACAGCGGCAAGGCTCGCAGGCTATAGAGCATCTTCCGGCCAGAGCATTTCCGGCTAAGTGGAATCCGGTTCGGTGAAAACGACACGTCAGATCGAATGATAGAGCGCCGCTTCCGATTCCGTCAGAAGCGGGAAGGCGTCGGGATGCATGCCGCAGGCTGGACGCTCAGCCGGAGGAAACCGTGACCCTCGACACCGTCGTGAAACCTTTCTCCGGAGCTGGCAACAGAAAAGCCGCTTTCGCTGCGGCGCTGGCCGTCGCCTTCATCGCTGCGGCGACCCTCGCAGGCGCATGGTTCTTTCAGCTCGTGCTGGAGATCCTGCCATGTCCGCTCTGCCTGCAGCAGCGCTATGCTTACTATTTTGCGTTCCCTTTCGCCCTGCTTTTGGCGTTTGCCATCGCGAAGGGCACGCCACGCTGCCTCATCATACCGCCTCTCGCCGTTCTCGCGCTGGCCGCGCTGGGTAACGCCGGGTTCGGCGCCTATCATGCCGGGGTGGAGTGGGGTTTCTGGCCGGGGCCTATCGAATGCAGCGGAGCGGTGCTCGATCTGGGCAAGGGAAGTCTGCTGGAAAATCTCGACAGAGTGAAGGTCGTGCGTTGCGACGAGGTGCAGTGGCGTTTCCTCGGCCTGTCGCTCGCCGGCTACAACGCGCTGATCTCGCTGCTGATGGCGGCAATCGCGGGATGGGGGATCGCGGCTTTGGCGGGCAGGGTTCGGTAAACAAGAGTCAGGGACTCTGGGTAGACGATCCTGGCTGATGGCCTTGATTGACAGACACTTGCGGGAAGAAAAAGCGGTGCGGTCTGCCATCGGCAGGCGCTCATCGCGATCCAGCAGAAGCGAGGCTTTGAAAGCGCGATCAAGGAATAGGAGGGTGCGGTTCTCGGCCCGCATCCTGCTCCTAAAAAATGCTGGAATCGATCACGCGATGATTGTGGACCGATTTGATCCACAATCATCGCGATTGATCGAACGAGCGGGATCAGTTCGGCTGGGCCGCCTTGGCCTTGCACTCGGCGCGGAATTTCTTGCGTTCCTTGCCGCGCAGGCCCTTGGCGTCGGCCTCCTTCGTGCATTCGAGCGAAGCTGCGGAATTCGCCTTCTGGGCCTTCTGGGTTTTGTGAGCCTTCTTGGCGGTGGACGCCGCCTTTGAAGCCGCCGCAGGCGCTTCGGTTGCGGGGGCTTGTGCGAATGCCGTTGCGCCAAGCAGCAGCGATGCCGCGACGACCGCTATGGCGCGGGGAAACATGGTCATGGGAAATCCCTCAGGTTGATAACGGCCGCACCATCGCGGAGCCGGGCTGAACGGTGGGTGAACGGCGGCGGGCCGATTGTTGTTTTGAAGCGTTTCCTTCACGCGAACCGGTTTCCACTTCACTGGAAAACGCTATAGGATCGACCCCACCATCCTCCAGGTCCCGGAAAGACAGAGTCATGACAGGTTATCTGAAACTGCTTGGCGCGGTGACGGCGTCAGGTCTGCTTGGGCTTTCGGCGTTGCCGGCGGACGCGCTGACGGCGCAGGAGTGCAGCGCGAAGTATCAGGCCGCGAAATCAGCGGGCACCCTCGACGGCCAGAAATGGAACGATTTCCGCAAGGCTCATTGCGGAGCGGCGGCGACGACCTCGGCGGCGGCCGAAGCGTCCGCGCCGAAAACCGCAGCAGCTCCTTCAGCCACTTCAGCCGGCAACGCGGTTTTCCCATCGGCGGTGTCGTCCAAATATGCCGGCGAAACCGCTGGCAAGGCGCGCAGGCATACGTGCCTTGATCAATACAAGGCCAACAAGTCCAGCAACGCCAATGGCGGGATGAAATGGATCATGAAGGGCGGCGGCTACTACAGCGAATGTACCAAGCGGCTGAAGGGCGCCTGATCGATCATGCCGGAATCGCGGGATCCGTCCGGCAACCCGACAAGGCGCGGGCTGCTGCGAGCCTTGGGCCTGGGAATGGTGACGGCGGGTCTGACGCACGCGCCGACACTGGCCGAGACGTCTGACGACGTTCTGACAGAAGCCCGCGTGTTGCGCGACCCGGAAATTCCGGCGGCGGGCAATGCGCAGGGCGACATCACGATCGTCGAATATCTCGATTACAACTGCTCCTACTGCCGCAAGCTCGCGCCGGGGCTCGCTCAGGTGGTGCGCGACGACGGCAAGGTCCGGCTGATCTTCAAGGATTGGCCGATCCTCGGCCCCGTATCGGTCTATGCGTCGCGTCTGGCGTTGGCGTCCAGGTATCAGGACAAATTCGTCGTCGCGCACGAAGCTCTGATCAATACGAGTTCACGCCTGACCGAACCGCGCGTTCGCGCATTGATGGCGGATGCGAAGATCGATGTCGATCGCGCGCTCAAGGACATGATCGCCAACGCCGGCGCGATTGACGCCATTCTGAAGCGCAACAACGATCAGGCGGCCGCATTCGGATTCAACGGGACGCCTTCATTCATTATCGGGAAGTTTCGCGTGCCCGGCGTACTGACTACGGCGCAATTCGTCCAGGCCATCGCGGACGCGCGCAAGGCTGTCGCCGCGAAGACCAGGTGAAAGCATACGGATCGGCGCGAGCGTCAGGTTCAGCGGGCTCACGTCGCGTTCGTGGAAGCCTGCGGCGGCCACGGCCGGTCAGGCCGGTAGAACACCGCGATCTTCAGGCTTTCAGCGATGCGTTCGGCCTTTTCCATGAAGGCCGCGCGGATCGGCTCGCCGCACAATTCGCGGCAGGTTTCGTCGAAGAGCGCGAGCCATTGGGTGAACAGATCCGGCCTCATGCCCGGTATCGCCATGTGCTTCATCATGGGATTGCCCTTGTAGCGGCCGGTGGTCAGCATCACCGATGACCAGAACGCGTACATCTTCTCAAGATGGTGCGGCCAGTTATCCTTGATCTTGTTCTCGAAGACCGGGCCCAGTTCGGCGTCGGCGCGCACCTTCGCATAAAAGGCGTCGACGAGCCGGCGGATGCCGTCCTCGGTTACATGATCCATTTTGTCGGACACGAGTGTCATACGAGAAACGCCATTGCGATGACGCCGGCTACTGTCCAGATCAACGAGTTAGCCAGCATACGGATCAGATGGGAATAGTCCCCGGAGTTATTGCGAATTCCGAGAGCATTGCAGACGGCCGTTCCCGGCAGCAGCAAAGGCTTTGCGACGGTGTCGCTGATCGTGGCGCTCTTGCTCATGAAAAGCTCCTCTACAAAGCCAGTGTTTCTATACATCGGCGGTTGCACAAAAGCAATATCTTTAATATAGCTTTTACGTGACCATCTCGCGGGGAAGTATGCATGCGCCTCACCACCTATTCGGACTACGCGTTGCGGGTGCTGATGTATCTCGCGCTGAAGTCCGATGGGCTGTCGACCATCGCCGAGATCGCCGGAAGCTATGACGTTTCCGAGGCTCACCTGATGAAGGTGGTTCATCAGCTGGGGGTGGCGGGATATATCGAAACCGTGCGCGGTCGCGGCGGCGGACTGCGTCTCGCCAGGTCCGCCGAGGCGATCGGGCTGGCGGAAGTCATTCGCATGACCGAGCCGGATATGGCGGTCGTGTCGTGCCTGAAGCCGCTGAACGCGCCCTGCAAGATCAATCCCTGTTGCGTGCTCAAACGCGCAATGGAGCGGGCGCAGCAGGCTTTCATGGACGTTCTGGAAGGATATACGCTGGCCGATCTCGTGGTCCCCAGCGGGCGCCTTTCGAATCTGCTCGGCATCGCTCCAACCGCATCAACGCAATAGAGCCTTTTCGCTTCTGATGTAATCAGAAGCGAGGCTCTA
>NZ_BJNF01000104.1 GCF_006539545.1 Nitrobacter winogradskyi | reverse complement strand
ACTTCGCTTGAAAACGCTCTAAAAGCCACGTTGTGCTCAGTGGAGTCTCGGCTTCTTCAGCATCCGGTGGCGGTCGGTGGATGTCACCACCACGTCGAACGTGTCGCCCTCGCGATGAAGCGTCAGCGGCACGTCGACGCCCGCGGGGCCCAGCGCCCACAATTTCCGATAGAGCTGGGCCGCGTCCGTTACTTTTTCTCCCTTCAGCGCGAGGATCGCGTCGCCGGCGCGCAGTTCGGCGCGATCTGCCGGTCCTTTCGGTACGATGCCGACGGCGGTCACCCTGTTTTCGATCTCGGCGACGTAGATCCCGAGCCAGGGACGGGCGGGCCTGTTGACCTGTCCGAACTTCCGCAGGTCGTCGAGGACGGGCTTCAGCAGATCGATCGGCACGTTCATGTTGAGATGTTCGCTGCGGCCGGCTTCCTCCCGTTCGAGTTGCAGCGAGCCGATCCCGATCAGATCGCCGGAAGCCGAGATCAGGCCGGTGCCGCCCCAGTTGGGGTGCGCGGGGCGGGTGAAGATGGCTTGATCGATGAGGTACTCCCAGTAGCCTGCGAATTCCTCCCTTGATATGATCTGGCCGGCGAGCGAACGGGAGCGTCCGCCGACTCCGGCGACCACGACCGGGTCGTTGACTCTCGCCGCGGCCGACGAACCCAGCGGCAGCGGCTCGAGATCGAGATCACCGAGCGCCTGCACCAGGCCGAAGCCGCTTTCCCGATCGATGCCAACTGTGTCCGCCTGAACCACGCGGCCGTCCGCGAGATGCAGCCATACGGTTTCCGCTTCGGTGACGACGTAGCCAATCGTGAGAACAAGGCCGTCGTCGATTACGACGCCGTTCCCGGCGCGCTCGGTGCCGAGGGTGTCCGCCGTAAGGGCATCGGGCGGAACAAAGGAATGCAGTCCGACGACGGCGGACAGCGCGCGGTCCAGATCGAAATGGTAGTCCTCCGGGCGCGGCTGGGCGGAGCTTGGCACCTTCCATTGTGTCAATGAGGCCATGGGGGTACTCCGTAGCGGTGCGTATGCTAGAGTCAGTTTTCAACCGCGTTGAATCCGATTGAACCGCGTTGAATCAGACCAGTTGCTTATCTTTTTATTTGAGCATGACCTTCTCCGAAAACCGGTTTCCACTTTGCGCTGGCGCGGCCCTTCGGGTCGGGATCATGCTCTGGAGTATTATCGCTTCTGATTGAATCAGAAGCGAAGCTCTAGATTTTTGTTTTGACGCGTTTTCTTCACGCGAACAGGTTATCCATCCTTAGGGCTCAAGCTCGAGGACATGCTTCGCTCGAAAACGCTCTAACGGCCGTATCAGGAGATTGTAGCAATCAGCCGATACGAGCAACGAGCTTATGCGCCTGGCGTCGTCCGTGAAAGGGCAGGGCGTAGGTGCGGCCGGATCGCGATGATCTGGAACCGAAATAGATCCGAGGTTGAAACAGAGCGGCTCTGAGAAGCGGGATGCTGGCGGAAAACCACGCCATGCTTTTTCCCTTCTCGCTTTAGGGATCGAGTTCGGTGTCCCAATAGAGATAGTCCAACCAGCTCTCGTGCAGATAGTTCGGCGGGAACAACCTGCCGTTCCGGTGCAACTGATGCACGGTCGGCGCGAACGGTGCCTGGCGTGGAAACATCCCGGCCTGTTGCGGCGTCAGGCTGCCCTTGCGCAGATTGCAGGGCGAGCAGGCCGCGACGACGTTCTCCCAGGTGGTTTGACCGCCCTTGCTGCGTGGAATGATGTGGTCGAAGGTGAGGTCCTCGACGGCCGTGCAATACTGGCACATGAACCTGTCGCGCAGGAATACGTTAAAGCGGGTGAAGGCGGGGTGGGTCGACGGCTTCACGAAGGATTTTAACGACACCACGCTCGGAAGCTGGATTTCGAACGATGGGCTACGCACCGCGCGATCGTAGCGTTCGACAATATTGACGCGATCAAGGAACACTGCCTTGATCGCGTCCTGCCACGACCAAAGAGACAGCGGATAGTAACTCAGCGGCCGGAAGTCTGCGTTCAGGACCAGCACCGGCCAGCCGCCCTGTGAGACATGCGCGTTCAAATAGCGCCTCCAGAGCACTTTCCTGGCAAAGTCATACGCCGGTTCGCCTCGGAAAATGCATCTAATATTATGCCTGAATGAACTCTGACCGCAAAACCAGCACTTTGCGGAGCACCCCCCGGTTCCATATTCGGCCGCATCGCCGCCGAGGCGGCCTACGACGACATACTACAGGCAGCGTGACGGGATTGTGAAGAGCGCAAGCCCTGCTTTTCGGGTGGGCCACGCTCGCAAGTGAGGCATGGGGGACTGCGCCCGAGATTAGATTGAGGGTCTTGCTCGCGGCCAAACTCGATTGACTGCGGTTACGGAGTCGCCAGCTGTGGAGACAGCTTGGCGAGCGCCTGGCTCAATTCATGAATCGCGTAGGGTTTGCGCAGAACGTGAAAGTCCAGCGGGTGCCCGGCAAGCGTTTCGCTATAGCCGGTGGCCAGCAACACCGGCAGTTGCGGATGCGTCGCGCGGAGCATTTTCGCCAGACCGAGACCATCCATTTTTCCCGGCATGACGATGTCGGTGAAGACCAGGTCGATTGCGTTGCGCTCGATTTCCAACAAAGCAGCCTCTGCATTGCTGGAAATCCGTACGCGATAGCCCAGCTGTTCAAGCAATCCCGCACTCGCCTCGGCGACATCCGGATTATCTTCGACGAGCAGGACGGTGCCACCCTTGGCGCCGCGGCGGCTCGATCCGTTGTTCTCCACGCAAAGCATTTCAGTGCGCGGAAGGTAGAGCGTGACCGTGGTGCCCCGTCCGAGCTCGCTCTCGATTGCGACATGCCCGCCGGCTTGATGCGCGAAGCCATGCACCTGTGATAATCCGAGCCCCGTTCCTTTTCCGGCGGGTTTCGTCGTGAAGAATGGGTCGAACACCTTTGCAAGAACATCCTTTGGAATACCGTCACCGGTATCCTCGACTGAAATGGCGACATGGCATTCTTCGGCTTCGTCCTTATTGGTCGTGTTCTGCGCCTTCACGATAACCTGCCCGCCATCGCTCATGGCGTCGCGCGCATTGATGACCAGGTTAAGCAGCGCCGTCTCGAATTCGGTTGCATCGATCGTGACCGGCCACAAGTCGTCGGCGGTGTCGATATGCAGAGTGATCGCATTGCCGAGGCCGCTCTGAAGAACCTCTGCGATCGAACGGATGCGTTGGGAGATATCGGTTGGCAAGGGATTGAGGCTTTGCCGGCGGGAGAACGTCAGCAGTTGCTTGGTGAGCGTGGCTCCGCGTTTCGTCGCCGTCTCGATGGCGTGAACCGCCCGCAGTGCTTTCGGATCGTCCTCGACAATTTTTTTCAAGGTCTGGATATTGCCGCTGACGATCATCAGCAGATTGTTGAAGTCGTGTGCGACTCCGCCTGTAAGCTGGCCGAGCGCGTCCATCTTTTGCGATTCCGCAAGCTGCCGTTGCACGCGCTCGAGCTTCTGCTGGGCCTCACGGCGCTCCGTGATGTCCCGCGTGACCTTGGCAAAGCCGATGAGGTTTCCGAAGTCGTCGCGAATGGCGTCGATCACGACGCTGGCCCAGAAAAAGGAGCCGTCCTTGCGAACCCGCCAGCCCTCTTCGTCGTATCGGCCGGTCGTGCTCGCGATTTTCAGGGCCCGGGCGGGTCGCCCGGCTGCGCGGTCCGGATCGGTGTAAAAACGCGAGAAATGCTCGCCGATGATTTCGTCGGGTCGATATCCCTTGATCCGTTCAGCACCTGCGTTCCAGTTGATGATGGTGCCCGTGGGATCAAGCATGAAGATCGCGTAGTCGATAACCCCCTGAACAAGAACGCGATGCTCGCTATCGAAAAGGCTCTTGTCGTTCTTGTGATTTTTCGACATTTCGCGGTGCTTGGTCCCACAGCCCAGCGTTATAATCGTCATACAATCGATAAGTTCCAATCGTGGACCCGGCACGGCCTCACGCTTTGCCCGAGGCCGCGTGTGTATCCGTCTATTTCGCTTGAGGCACGATACCTTCTCTGCGTTTGATGACCCGGTAGTATGCCCACCAAAGATGCGCCGCTGCGCCCCGCAGCGGTCGCCACGGCTCCGCCAGCGGCATCATCTGTTTCGGCGTGGGCCGGGTCGTCAGCCCGAATCCGGCCCTGATCGCCTCCTGAAGCGCCACGTCGCCTGCGGGCCAGGCGTCGCCATGGCCAAGGCAGAACAGCAGATAAACGTCGGCGGTCCACGGTCCGATGCCCCGATGCCGGACCAGCGTTGCATGGGCGGCGTCGGCATCCTCCTCGGCAAGCACATCCAGGTTGAGCCGGCTCGCCGAGATCTCGCGCGCGAGAAGCTTCAGCGTGGTGATCTTCGCCGCCGATAATCCCAGCCGGGCGAGCCGGTCGTCGCGCGCCTTGCGGATCGCATCGTGATGGAACGGCGTGAAGGCGGCGCTGAGCCGTCCCCAGATCGCGCCGGCGCTTGCGGTGGACAATTGCTGGCCGCAGACGATGGCGGCGAGACCTTCGAAACCCGGCTCGCGCCGGCGCAGGGCGGGAAGGCCGGTGCGCGCGAGGATGGGTTTCAGGCGTGCATCCCGCTTCACCAGCGCGCCGACCGCGTCGTCGAGATCGGATTGGGTTTCCAGGCGGTGCGTCATTCGTTAGGACTTCAGCCGTCACGGCCGATTATGCAAGCAAGGATCAATGCCGCCACCCGTTTTCCGTTTCGCGCCGTCACCGAACGGCTTTCTGCATCTCGGCCACGCCTTTTCGGCGCTCATGAACTTTGATTCCGCCCGGCGGAGCGAGGGCCGGTGCCTGCTGCGGATCGAGGATATTGATGCAACCCGGTGCCGTCCCGAATTCGAAGCGGCGATCTATGAAGACCTCGCCTGGCTTGGCGTTTCATGGGAGACGCCGGTGCGGCGCCAGTCGGAGCACCTTGCCGACTATCGCGCGGCGCTCGACCGGCTGGCCGCGTTGGGATTGCTTTATCCGAGTTTCGAGAGCCGCGCCGAGATCGCGGCCCTGGTGAAGGCGCGGGAGAGGGATGGAGCCTGGCCCCGTGACCCCGACGGCGCTCCGCTTTATCCGGGCGCGGCGAAATCGCTTGCGGCCACCGAACGCGAACGGCGGCTGCGGTCCGGCGCGCCCTTCGCGCTGCGTCTGGATATGGAGGCGGCGCGCCGGCTCGCAGGCGATCTTACCTGGATCGAGCGAGGCTCCGGCCCGGACGGGGAGACCGGCGAAATTCTCGCCCGTCCGGAAGTCTGGGGTGACGTCATTCTCGCCCGCAAGGATATCCCGACCAGCTACCATTTGTCGGTGGTGATCGACGATGCGCTCCAGGAGGTGACCGAAGTGACGCGCGGGCAGGACCTGTTCAGGTCGACCGCCGTGCACCGGCTGCTGCAAGAAATCCTGCACCTGCCTCAGCCAGTTTACCACCACCACGATCTGATATGCGATGGCGATGGCAAGAAGCTGTCCAAATCATCAGGAGCGATCGGGTTGCGGAAGTTGCGGAGCGGAGGAATGACAACCGCGGAGCTTCGCAGTCTCGTCGGCCTGCCTTGAAACTGTCGCAACGCGCGCTGCGTTGGTGCGCCGTAAAGCATCTTCGCATGCAAACCCATCCACGACGTGACTCGCGCGTTCGAGCCGTGGCATGCTGGCGTGGGGTGGGGAAAGCAAGATCATGGCGCCGACATCGCGCGGGTTGCGCAAGCCGCGGAAGCCTAAAGGGCGACCGGCGAAGAAGCATGTTCCGAAGACGTCGGCGAAGCCTGCGAAGGCGGGGCGGCCGCGTTCGCAATCAACATCCGGCGTCGTCGAGGACGCACTCGCCGCGTTTGCGCACGAGGTGCGGACGCCGCTCACCGGAATTCTCGCCGTCAGTGATCTGCTCGCCACCTCCGATCTCGGCGAGCGCGAGCGGCGCTGGGTCGAGACCATCAAGGCCGGCGCCGATCATCTCGCCAGCCTGGCGACGCTGTTCGTCGATGCGGCGCGAAGCCGCCGTTCGGCGCCGGGCGGACGGCAGGATTTCTTCGATCTGCGAGCGCTGGCTCGCAACGCCGGCGATTCATTGGCCGGCCGCGCAACCGCCAAGGGCCTGCGCTCCACTGTTGAAATTTCAGACGGGTTGCCCGCGTTCGTGACCGGCGATCCCGTCCGCCTGCGTGCGGCGCTGGAGAATCTCATCGACAATGCGGTCAAGTTCACCGAGCAGGGTGACGTCGTCCTCAAGGTTACGGCGTCGCGACCGTCAGGAGGAAAAACAGGCGTGACCTTCGTGGTCTCCGATAGCGGGATCGGCCTGTCGCTCGCCGAGATCAGGCGGCTGTTCCGGCCGTATTCGCAGGCCAATGTCTCGATCGCATCGCGCTTCGGCGGCGCCGGTCTCGGGCTCTCCTCGGTGAAGCAACTGGCGCGCGCGATGGGGGGAGATGTCACGGCGACGCAGCGGCGGGACGGCGGCACCACGTTCACGTTCACCGTTCTGCTGACGCCAGCCGAGGGACCGGCAGCGATCGAATCCGGCGACGATCTCCACAGACCGTCGGATGTTTCGGGTGCGCTCCGGATTCTCAGCGTTGAAGATAATCCGTTCGGGCGCGTCGTGCTCAACACGATCCTTACCGAACTCGGCCATCAGGCGGAGTTCGTCGGACGGGGCGAGGATGCCGTCCAGCGTATCGCGCAGGGAGGATTCGATGCGGTGCTGATGGATATGGTGCTGCCTGGAATTACCGGCATCGAGGCGATCGGGCGGATCCGTGCGCTCGGGGCGCCGGTGGGGCGCGTTGCGATTATCGGCGTGTCCGGCAGGAGCGAGGATGAGGCGGCATCGCGCGCAGCCGGCGGCGATGCGTTTCTGGTCAAGCCTGTTTCTCCCCGGGCTCTAGCGACTGCGCTGCTTGAAGCGAAACACCGCGCGGCAATCGCGACTTGATGATCGCCGCGTTGAGTTCGCCGCCGAAAACGAAGATCGCGGCGATGAAATAGAGGAACACCAGCGCGATGATGACCGATGCGAGGCCGGCATACATCGTGACGTAATTGTTGGCGAAGCGTGCAAGATAAAGGCCGAAGCCGACGCCCGATATCAGCGAGGCCAGCATGGTGAAGATGATGCCGGGAATGATCTGCACGAAGGATCGCCGGCCCGCCGGTAGCCACGCGTGCAGGATCACGAGCGCGGTGAACATCGCGAGGATGGTGATGCCGTAGCGGGCGATGTTGAGCAGGCTTTCATTCGATTCGACGATCAGCGGGACGTGGCGTCTCGCGGCGGCGATGATCAACGGGCCGAGCACGATCAGGAACGCCATCGCCAGCGTCGTCACCGCGGCAACCAGCGTATATCCGATCGATTCCAGTCGCAGCCAGTACCAGCGACGCGGTTCGATCACCGCATAGGCGCGGTTCAGGGCGACACGCAGGCTTTCGACACCGTTCGACGCGAAGTAGACCGCGAGCACGAGACCGACTGTGAGCGCATCGCCGCGCGATGTCGTCAGCACGTCATGGATTTCTCGCGACAACGTACTGGCGACCTGATCCGGCCAAATTTGCAGCATCAGGTCCGCCGCCTGATCGGCGAGTTCCTTGGATCCGAAGAAGCCGGCCAAAGCCGTCAGGACGATCAGAAACGGGAATAGCGCCATCAGCGCCGATAGCGCGATATGGCTGGCGATCGCCCAGCCGTCATCGGCAAGAAACGTGTAGAGGGCGTCCGTTCCGATCGTATAGAGGTATCGGATCTGTCTCACGTTTCCACTCCGGCAACGTCAAGTGGTGCCTTATCGGCGCCGTTACTATCTGATATCAATACACAAAAGCCCAGATCAACGCGCGGGGCTGAATCTCGTTGCCGGCAATGGCGCCGCCGTGGTTGCGGTGATATGTATCCACCATGACAGTATTTCTGAGCATGATTTTGGTTCCCGTCGCGGTAGCCTCGGTCGCTACCGTCCTGATGATGGGTCTGGTCAACATGATGCGCGGCGGTAGTCCCAACCTATCGCAGAAGCTCATGCGATGGCGGGTTTTCCTGCAGTTCGTTGCGATCATCATCGCGATGGTTACGATCTGGATGCTGGGGCAGTGACGGATTGATGGCCTGGCGTCGGAGGATCGATGGTCGTTCTCAACCGAATCTACACGCGCACCGGTGACGACGGCACGACCGCGCTCGGCACCGGTGAGCGGCGTCCGAAATACGACCTCCGCGTCGGCGCCTACGGGACCGTTGATGAGACCAATGCCGCGCTCGGCGTGGTCCGGCTGCATCTTTCCGCCGCGCCCGATCTTGATGGAATGTTGGGGCGCATTCAGAATGATCTGTTCGATCTCGGCGCTGACCTTGCGGTACCCCAGCGCGAGGGCAAGGCCGAACGGCTTCGCGTGCTGACCAGCCAGGTCGCGCGCCTGGAGAATGAGATCGACAGCCTCAATGCGGGGCTCCCTGATCTGACATCATTCGTGCTGCCGGGAGGGACGCCCGCCGCGGCGCATCTCCATCTGGCCCGAACGATCTGCCGTCGCGCAGAACGCATGATGGTGGAACTTGCCGCGCGGCCCGGCGAGCCGGTCAGCGAAGCCGCCGTGAGATACATGAACCGGCTGTCCGATTTTCTGTTCGTCGCCAGCCGCTTTATGAACGCCGGGGGCGGGGGCGATGTGCTCTGGGTGCCCGGTCAAAACAGATGATCGCGAGGCGGTGGCTTCCTGGATGCGCGAGGGACGGTTGTGGACCGCGTTTTTTGGCCTTCCCGCGTTGACCACCGGAAACGGGACCTTTAGGTTCCGCGCCGAAGTTCACACTCGCGGTTGATCCAACCAACGCTCGGTTCGAGAGGGGTCGATGAAGATTCTGGTGCCGGTCAAGCGGGTTGTCGATTTCAATGTGAAGATTCGCCTCAAGGGCGACGGATCGGGCGTCGAGCTTGCCAACGTCAAGATGTCGATGAATCCGTTCGACGAGATCGCGGTCGAGGAAGCCCTGCGCCTTCAGGAGGCCGGCAAGGCCACCGAAGTCGTGCTGGTGTCGATCGGTCCCGCTGAAGCCGCGGAAACGATCCGCACCGGTCTTTCCATGGGCGCCGACCGAGGGATCCTCATCAAGTCCGAAACCCCGGTCGAGCCGTTGGCGGTCGCCAAGCTCCTCAAGGCGGTCGTCGAAGAGGAGGGCCCCGGGCTCATCATTCTCGGCAAGCAGGCCATTGATGACGATTCAAACCAGACCGGCCAGATGCTGGCGGGGCTGCTCGGATGGTCGCAGGCAACCTTTGCGTCAAAGATCGAGGTCGATGACGCCCATTTCAATGTGACGCGCGAAGTGGATGGCGGATTGCAGACGGTCAGGTTGAAAAAGCCGGCGATCGTGACGACGGACCTGCGGCTCAATGAGCCGCGCTATGCCAGTCTTCCGAACATCATGAAGGCGAAAAAGAAGCCGATCGTGGTGAGGGCCGCCCACCAGTATGGCGTTGATATCGCGCCTCGGCTCGAAATCCTCAGAACCACTGAACCTCCGGGCCGCAAGGCGGGCGTCAAGGTCAAGGATGTCGCCGAGCTGGTGTCCAGGCTCAGGAACGAGGCCGGGGTAATCTGATGACCACGCTGCTGATTGCCGAACATGACAACGCCTCTCTCAAGGATGTGACGAGCAAGGCGCTGACCGCCGCCATTCAGCTCGGCTCGCCGGTCGAGGTGCTGGTCGCGGGTGAGAATGCCAGGGGCGCGGCCGAGAGCGCGGCGAAACTGGAAGGCGTCGCCAAAGTGCTGCTCGCGGATGACCCGGCCTATGCCCACGATCTCGCCGAGCCGCTCGCCGCGCTGATCCGCTCGCTCGCGTCGGGTTACGAGGCGTTGGTTGCGCCGGCAACCTCGCGTTTCAAGAATGTGATGCCGCGCGTTGCCGCGCTGCTCGACGTGATGCAGATCTCGGAAATCATCAAGGTGGTCGCGCCCGATACCTTTGAACGGCCGATTTACGCGGGCAATGCGATCCAGACGGTCAGGTCCAGGGATGCCAGGAAGGTCATCACGGTGCGGACTTCGGCCTTTGCCGCGACCGGTGAGAGTGGCGGTGCCCCGGTGGAGACCGTCGCCGCGGTGGCCGATCCGGGGCTGTCGCGTTTCGTCGGTGAGCGGGTCGCCAGGAATAACCGTCCGGAATTGGCTTCGGCGAGGATCATCGTCTCCGGGGGCCGCGGCATGCGAAGCAGCGCGAACTTCACCAAATATATCGAGCCGCTGGCGGATAAGCTCGGCGCCGGCGTCGGTGCGTCGCGAGCCGCGGTGGACGCGGGTTTCGCGCCGAATGACTGGCAGGTCGGGCAGACGGGCAAGGTAGTGGCGCCGGACCTTTACATCGCCGTCGGCATTTCCGGCGCGATCCAGCATCTCGCCGGAATGAAGGATTCCAGGGTGATCGTGGCGATCAACAAGGACGCGGATGCGCCTATTTTCCAGGTCGCGGATTACGGTCTGGTGGCGGACCTGTATGAGGCGGTTCCTGAACTCACGGAAGAGCTTGGAAAGCTGGACCGCTGACGATGATCCGGGGGAGTGCTGTCGGCGCAACGGACTCCTGCCGGTGGTTGTGCAAGAATGGGGTACGCCGCGATCTGCGCGGCTCGGGACCGGTGAGATGACGAGATGGCGGCAATGATCAGGAAAGTCGGCGTGATCGGCTCTGGCCAGATGGGCAACGGCATTGCGCATGTGGCCGCCCTCGCGGGGTTCGACGTCGTGCTCAACGATATTTCCGCCGATCAACTCAACGCGGCGCTGGCGACGATCAACGCGAACCTGTCCCGCCAGGTCACGAAGAAGATCATTACCGATGATGATCGCGAAAAAGCGCTTGCACGGATTTCGCAAACCGAGAATCTCGAAGGGTTGGCTGATTGCGATCTGGTGATCGAAACCGCCGTCGAGAAAGAGGACGTGAAGCGCAAGATTTTTCATAATCTGTGCGCGGTGCTCAAGCCCGAGGCCATCGTCGCGTCCAACACGTCATCGATCTCGATCACGCGGCTGGCCGCGTCGACCGATCGGCCGGAAAAGTTCATCGGCATTCATTTCATGAATCCGGTGCCGCTGATGGAGTTGGTCGAACTCATCCGGGGCATCGCGACCGGTGATGCGACCTTCGATGCGGCCAAGGAATTTGTCGCCAAGCTCGGCAAGCAGATTGCCGTTTCCGAGGATTTTCCTGCTTTCATCGTCAACCGCATTCTGCTGCCGATGATCAACGAGGCCATCTACACCCTGTACGAAGGTGTGGGGAACGTCGAGGCCATCGATGCCGCCATGCGGCTCGGCGCGCATCACCCGATGGGGCCGCTTGAACTCGCCGATTTCATCGGGCTCGACACCTGCCTGTCGATCATGCAGGTGCTGCACGAAGGGCTCGCGGACTCCAAATACCGGCCCTGTCCGCTACTGGTGAAATATGTCGAGGCCGGTTGGCTGGGACGCAAGAGTCAGCGCGGTTTTTACGACTACCGCGGTGAAAAACCGGTTCCGACGCGCTGAATGCCAGAGAGCATTTCGCTTCTGATTGAATCAGGAGTGGAACTCGCTGGATTGTTGTCTGGACGGGTAGTCTTCACGCGAACCGGTATGCGCTTCGCCGCAGGAAAGGCGACCGGACAGTAGCTTCCTATAGCGTTTTCCGGCTGAGTGGAATCCGGTTAGCCGTAAGAAAACACGTTCAATCAAAAATTTGCGCGTATTCTGATCGCAAAACCGGTATCCACTTTTGCGGAATACGCGCTAGCATGGTCCGTTTCAACTTGGTCGGACCATGCTTCCATGCGGCGCCGAGCGGTCGGGCTCGCCTAAAGCGGC
>NZ_BJNF01000103.1 GCF_006539545.1 Nitrobacter winogradskyi | reverse complement strand
AAAACCATTGTGATCTAGGCGATGCAGCCCTCGAACCCTTCGGTGATCAACTGTTCCGGTAGATTGCGGCCGATGAAAACGATGCGGCTTTGGCGCTTTTCGTCTTCCTTCCAGGGTCGTTGATGGTCGCCGTCGAGAATCATATGCACGCCTTGGAATACGAAGCGCCGATCTTCATCCTTGAATGAAAGAATGCCCTTGCTGCGCAGGATGTTCGGGCCTTCCTTCTGCACGAGATCCTCGACCCACGGGAAAAATTTGTCCGCGTCGAGCGGCTTGTCGGTTTTGAGTGAAATCGACTGCATTTCCTCGTCGTGGTAGTGCTTGATCCCGCCATGATGGTCATCGTGCTTGTGGTCATGATCATGGTGGTCATGGTCATGGTCGTGATGGTGATCGTGGCCATGATCGTGATGATGGTCGTGATCGTGGTCCTTGCTTTCGAGGAAAGCCGGTTCGATATCGAGAATGCGGTCGAGGTCGAACGCGTTGCGTTCCAGAATCTCGCTGAGCGCGATCTGCGCCCGTTGGGTTCTGTGCAACTTCGCGTAAGGATTGATGCCGCGGATGCGCGCCTCGATTTCGCTGAGCTCGTCGGGTGAGACCAGATCGGTCTTGTTGATCAGGATCACGTCGGCGAAGGCGATCTGGTTCTTGGCTTCCGGGGCGTCCTTGAGTCGGTCATTGAGCCACTTGGCATCGGTGACGGTGACGACGGCGTCGAGCTTGGTCTTCTTCCCGACATTCTCATCGACGAAAAAGGTCTGCGCTACCGGCGCCGGATCGGCGAGGCCGGTAGTCTCGACGATAATAGCGTCGAACTTGCCATTCCGCTTCATCAGGTCGGCCAGGATGCGCATGAGATCTCCGCGCACGGTGCAGCAGATGCAACCGTTGTTCATTTCGAACACTTCCTCGTCAGCGCCGACGACGAGGTCGTTGTCGATGCCGATTTCTCCGAACTCGTTGACGATGACGGCGTATTTTCGTCCGTGCTCCTCCGAAAGAATCCGATTGAGCAGTGTGGTCTTGCCGGCGCCAAGATAGCCGGTCAGCACGGTGACCGGGATTTTGTCAGTCATTTTGTTCCTCCGCTGGTTCGCCTATATAGGCACCCAGCCTCTTTGCATCAATCATTGCGAGGGATCGTGCCTCGGCGCTGTTCTGGTGGGCCGTCGCCTGCGTCGCGCGCTGACGCCGATCTTGCCGCGCCTGCCGGATCGTGCGCTCCGCCGGGATCGGGTTTTGCGCGCTGCCGAGCAAAGGGCGAAGCTGAAGCTATCGAATTCCGGCTCTTTTAGACCTATTTGCGATCCGCCTCCTGCTTCGCCGGGTTCTCGGTATTCGGCTGCGCGTCATCAGGCTCGCGCGTGAGAAGTCCGGCGCCCAACAGCCCGGCAATAAAGATGTCCGGGCTCACCGTTGAAACGTGAACACCCTCCTGGAACATGCGATCAGCAACCGCTTCCATGTATTCGCGATCGCTGAGGTTTTGTTCATTCCAGCTCGACTCGCGCAGGCGGCGGATGGCATCAAACGACGTTTCGGCCTCGATCAGCAGCCCCTGGCTGGTGCGGTATCGCATCGGTTCTCTCCTTGAGACGAGTGTTTCTGCGGCTCCGATATCAGCCTTAATCACAGGCGGGCACGGCTTGTCCATGAGGGCGATCGATCAGCACCCGGGCAACTAGTGATGTGTGTATCCTGAAATTCCGCTGTCGCCAGTCGTTGCCCAATGAAGCATTTTAGGCTCAGGGAACCTGATTCCGACCGGTTTCGCGATCAAAGCGGTAAACTAGAGCATCGGACCGGAAAGTGGAAACCGGTTTCGGGATAAATCCGATGCAATCAATTAACTGGAGCGGCGGCGCTGATTCCATTTGACCGGCGGCCGCTCTAAGTATCGTAAACGCCGGATGCAAACCTTACCCGCGGACGGCTGATCCATCCGAAAGCGCCGGAAAGGGCAGGGGGTAAACGATGATCGCCGGAAGCTACCGTCGCGCCGCGTTTTCAGGCTCCTGCAATTCCACCGCAGTCGATCGGAGACCTGGACTGGTGTGCGCTTTGCTGGATCAACTCAGTCGGCGAGTACAACCATTTCGCCGTCGATGACCTGATATTCGGCAATAAGCTCCGGAGTAGCTTCCGAATCGACCTTGACCTCCGCGTCAGGGAGGGTTTCCTTGACCGCGCGGACAGCCGCGTCCTGGTCGGCGATGGCGACAAGGATGAATTCCCGGCGTGGCGCTCCGCTGGCGCCTCTGCCGGGCCTCACGGTGCTGATTTTCCAACCTTTGATCATAGCTCAAGTATGGCATGGATTTGCACCCGCGTACATATCCCGTCGGGTTCGTTCCACAACTCCCTGATGCCCCTCGTGGCGCGGCCGGCCTTCGTCTGCGCGCTCAAGCCGCGCTTCTGCAAGCCACGCTTCTGATTCAATCAGAAGCGTGTTTTGAGATCTTGCTTTGACACGTTTTTCACGCAAACCGGTCTCCCCGGATGCTTCGTTGGAAGCGGCGCATGCCTCGCTTGAAGAGGACATGGCTTGAAAGCGCTGTAGCCATTGAACCCGCCGTGTTGCGATTGTAAACGTGCAGCCTTCACCTGAAAGGTCATCTGATGCCGGAAACCGCGTTGAGCGCACTCGTTGATGTCTTGAGCCGGCCCGTCCATGTCCCGAAGCCTGACCAGGCCGCATCTCTCGTCATCGCGGAGCCGCCGACCCCGTTCGTGGCGCCGAGATTCGAAACGGAAGACGGAGAGGGGGGGAGCCTGGAGAAGGAGATCATTCTCATCGAGGCGTCTGCGGCGGCCGGCAAGAGCACATTGGCAAGCCAATTGTCAGCAACGCTCAAGATCCCGGTTCTCGACCTGGCCAGGGTGTCCGTTGCCGCCGGATCGCTCCATGCCCTGCTGGCCGGCCTGGAGGCCGCCGATAAGAGCGACCCGATGGCGGCATTTCACGAGGGCCGGCTTCCCATCATTGTCGACGCGCTTGACGAAGGGAGATTGCTGTCGAACGAGGCCGGGATCGAGCAGTTTCTCGGATCAAGCGCCGAACTGTTGCAAAGCGACCGGCGGGTGACCTCAAGGCCCAAGCTGGTCATGCTGGGTAGGTTCGAGTCGATCGAACTGGCGCGACAGCAATTTGAACGCGCCGCGCCTGAAGTGAAGCACGTCACCGCCAACGTCGAGTTCTACGACAAAGAGGGCGCCCGACAACTGATTCACGCTTACGCCAGGGCGGCGGCCCGGCCCGGGTCGCACTATCTGAACCACCCGGATCTCGCCGAGGATTTCATCACGACATTCTTCGATGCCATCGAAGCCGCGCTCGGCTTATCGGCGGGCGAGTTGTGGGACGACGGACGAGGCAAGGTCTTCGCGGGCTATGCGCCACTGCTTGCGGCGGTAGGGTCCATCCTGGCTGTGATCGATGATTTCGACAACGTCGCCAAAAACCTCAGGGCGAACCGGGGTCGTGAGGCGTGGGGAGTCGTCGAGGCGGTCCTGTACGAGATATTGTGCCGCGAACAGGACAAGTTGCGGGACCGGTTAAGCGATCAATGCGAATCCGCGGTGCCGAACTCCGTTTACGATATAGAGGAGCAACTGACGCTCCTTGCGCAATACATCCAATCGAAGCCGCTCGAGGGCGCCGGCCGTGTCAGGCTCTCGGCCTCCGACATGGGAAAATACAGGGCGATGGTCCAAACCTATCTGCCGCATCACCCCTTCCTGCGAAGGCACGAATTCGGAGATGCCGTGCTCGGGGCGAACGCCGTGTCGCGCGCCGTCTATCACGGCGGGACGATTTCCCGGGACCGGCTGATCAGCCTGTCGCGACAATGGCGCCAATCGGGCCCAACGCGTGGGCGGTCGCGTTGATCGCGCAGGTGTCGGTTATGGCGTCAATCGGCCCGTCGCAGTCATCCACCATTGCGGCGCCCGAAGCTCGGTGACGGCGTCAAATGCGTCATAGGGTTTGATGTCAAGCACGGGCGTGCCGTCATAGGCGTCCAGAGCCTTGACCGTCAGAATGTTCTTCTCCCGCTTCAGCAACTCCACGACGGCCAGCCCGATCGGATTGGGTCGTTCCGGCCCGCGGGCGGAGAACACGCCCACTTCCGGCAGGTCGGTGCGATACCGGGGATGCGTGGTCAGGGGGATGGGCTTACCGGCGATCTGATCCATCCAGAACAGGATGATCAGATGCGACCATTCCTCAAGGCCGGTCAGAGCCGCCGCAAGGTCCTCGCGCACGACGATTTCCGCGACGATATCCCGGCGCGATACGCGCACCTCGTTCGTGAAATGGCTGCGCACGGTCGCTATGGATCGCATGGAAATCGTCATGTGTGGTTACCGGTGCGGATGGTTGAAACGGATCTATTATCCGGCGAGAGGTATTGGTAGTTCATGACCTGCTGTCGCCGCCGACCTTAACATTGCGCCAGGATCGAGCGTCACGGCAAGAGAGGTCAAAATCAAGAGATGCCTTTATCGATATCCCTATCTTGATCTTGCCCTCGCGACGAAACGGCGTTGATAACAGGCGTGATCGAAGCCTCGCTGAAAAATGTTGCGGCGGATCTTCACGGCATTCAAGTTGTCGCCGATGACCAGAACTTGGCACATGGTCAAGAAAGAGTAAGAAGATTGTGGCCGCTGATCGTGCGATCGAAATGACGTGTCGACATTAAAAAGCGCGACGAGATGTTTGATACAGCGCAAAGATGCAATCAGGTCGCGCGAGTGAATCGCGTGCGTGGTTGCCGCAGAGCAGCATGAACGGCGCTTGCATCTTAAAATATACTCCTTTAAGAAATCGGCCGGTATGTAACGCGCTTGTTGGGCCGTATCAAAGGCCGTCAGGTGCTGGTGCGGA
>NZ_BJNF01000102.1 GCF_006539545.1 Nitrobacter winogradskyi | reverse complement strand
CTTCGCTCGAAGACGCTATAGTCGACCCCGCCGCCAGATACCGAGATCGAGCAGTTAAGTAACCTTCGTGAACATCGTCAGAACACCGTTCTGATCAATGTTGATGGCCACGACCTGTGCCGAGTTGCGGCCTTTCGCAGTGAGCGCGGACACCGCCTCCGGCGTTGCGTCAATGGTCTTGCGCAAGGACTTCATGTCCTCCTGCTTCGTATTTGCAACGATGGCATCAACCTTTGAGCGCACGTCCGCTTTCAACTCGTCCATGTCGACTACCTGGATACTTCGAATTGCGACGCCTTTTTGAGGTTCTGTCTGAGACTGCGGGGGCGATGTTTGCGCCAGCGCCATCGGCGATCCAGCCAAAAGCAAAGCAACGACGGTTGATAATGTGAATGTAGACGTGCGCATGTATCAGCTCCGGTTGAGATAGAGATGCACGACACAACGTAGCGTCGAAAGGTGTCGAACGCCGGAGGTTTATGCGTTCATTCAATGGATCTGATGTGGCCGCAATGTGCAAATTATTCGGTGATGGAGGCGCGCCCATCGATGGGCCGGAGACCACTTCAAACGTGGGCGATACTATCTCGTACCCGGCGTATCACCTATTGGATCATGTACCAGATGGCGATCGCGACCAGAATGACGACGCTCACGCTGGCGCCGTAGCGCACCCACTTTGGTATTGTGTCCCACATTCATCACCGCCGTTCGTTCGCAGCAGCCCGTTCTGCCGGCCAAAGATAACGGAAATCTTGAACAACTCATTCTATCTATTGATTTCAGCCGGCATGCGCCAGATGTAGCGGCGCATCCGCGAAAAGGCCGGCTTTTCAAGCTGGCCGGCGCTTTGGGCCGGGCCCAGGTCACGAAACGCTCCGCGGCATACATCATGTTCCGGTTCGAGCGGCCTTCTGACTTTTCATATGGGCTTCTCGCGCAGCACCCCTGATCCCGGCGAAATTGAACGCGGTGTCGATAAGCGCGAAATGCGAGAATGCCTGAGGAAAGTTTCCCGCCTGCGCCTGCCGCTTCACATCGTACTGTTCTGCCAGCAGACCAACATCGTTTCGCAGCGACAGGAGGTGCTCGAACAGGCGACGCGCTTCGTGCTCCCGGCCCTGGAGGATCATATTGTCGGCCAGCCAGAAGCTACAGGCGAGAAAAGCGCCTTCACTCGCCGGCAGGCCGTCCTCGGCCTTCCCGGTATCGTAGCGCCGCAGCAAGCCGTCCTTCGACAACTCGCGTTCGATCGTACGCGTTGTCGATACAATACGCGGATCGTCCGGCGGCAGGAAACCGAGGATCGGCATCAACAGCACCGAGGCGTCGAGAACCTTGGAGCCATAGGACTGCACGAAAGCCCCCTGCCCGGCGTCAAATCCCTTCTCGATAATCTCCGCATGAATTTCATCACGCAACGCCCGCCAGCGGTCGACCGGTCCCGCCAGCCCGAATCTCTCGCAGGAGATCACGGCGCGGTCGAAGGCAACCCAGGACATCAGTTTCGAATGCACAAAATGCTTGCGGCCGCTGCGCACCTCCCAGATCCCCTCGTCGGGTTCCCGCCACACGCTTTCAAGATGCTTGAGCAGTTCGCGTTGGAGTCCCGCCGACGCTTCATGAAGATCAAGGCCGAATGCCGTCGCCGCGTGGAGCGCATCCATGACGCTGCCGAAGACATCGACCTGAAGCTGGGAATAGGCGCCGTTGCCTATCCGCACCGGACGGGACCCGCCGAATCCTGGCAGCCAGTCGAGCTCCACCTCGTCATTACGATGCTCGCCGCCAATGCCGTAGAGCGGCTGAATCTGCGAGGCCGCGCCCGCGACAGCGCGCAGCAACCAATCGCACCAGGATTCGGCCTCGGTGCGGTAGCCCGCATTGATGAGCGACAACAGCGTGAAGGTCGCGTCACGCAGCCAGCAGAAGCGGTAATCCCAGTTGCGCGTGCTGCCGAACTGCTCGGGCAGCGATGTGGTCGGCGCGGCGACGATGCCGCCGGTGGGACGGTAGGTCAGCGCCTTGACCGTGATCAGCGAGCGCGTCACCGCCTCCTTCCATGGACCGTCATAATGACAGCGCCCGGACCACTCCGACCAATAGGCCTCGGTCTCGGCCAGCGCCTGCTCGGGATTGCAAATGCGCGGCGGCGGAAGATGAGAAGCCTCATGAGCGAGGACAAAAGGGACGCGCTCGCCTTCACCAACGGAGAACTCCGCCACCGTCGTGAAATTTTCGCCGTGGGTTGGGACCGGGGATTTGAGAATGGCCGAATGCGGTCCCGCGACCGCGCGCAACAATCCGCCCTCGATCCTGGAGACCCACGGCACGATGCGCCCATAGTCGAAGCGGAAGGCGACCTCCATGCGCATGTCGACACGACCACGCTTGCCCACCACCATCCGCACGATCTCGGAGACCTGCCGATCCTTGCGGATCGGCATGAAGTCGATGAGCGAAACCGCTCCCTCCTGCGTCTCGAATTCCGTTTCCAGGATCAGCGTATCGCCGCGATAGCGCCGCGATCTGCGGGTGAGCTCCCGCGCCGGCGAGATCCGCCAGCGCCCGTGCTTTTCCGTTCCCAGAAGCGCCGAAAAGCAGGCTCCTGAATCGAAGCGCGGCCAGCACAGCCAGTCGATCGAGCCGTCCTTCGCTACCAGCGCGGCTGTCTCGCAATCGCCGATGAGAGCGTAGTCGCCGATGGCGCGGGTCGTAACGCTGCTGAACATGCCGATGCTCATGCGGCGGGAACTGCGGTCATGGACAGCCGTGTAATACCGGGACGGCGTAAATCGGGAAGTCTGGTGTGCATTGCTGGCTCCGTTTGGTCGCGGCCGAGGTTTATCGCGGGCGGCATCGCTTTTCGGCTCGTGCCGCCGATGCGCGCCTCGCGCCGAGCACCGCGCCGGCGAAGCCGATCAGAACACAGGCTCCCGCAATCGTCGCGAAACGGATCGTCTGTGCGGGGAGCATTGCGGGATCCGGCCGTGCCTCCGCGCTGAAGGCGCCGTTGGTGCGGTGTCGCCCGGAGACAGGCGAGAAGAGGTTGTCGGATCGGTTGGCTCCGATCTCCGTTTCCTTCTGTTGTCCATCCACCGCCTCACGCGCGAGGAAACGATCGAGCAGGCCGGGAAACAGCATATCGCCGATGATCGTGAGCGATGTCGTTCCGCCCAGCCAGTATTCCCGTTTCGGATGTGTCGCGGCATGGACGATGGCTAAGGCCGCCGCCCGCGATGTATAGACCGGCGCCACCGGACGGAACGCCTTGCGCATCCTTGTGCGCGCCCATTCGAACTGCGGCGTGTTGACGGCCGGAAGATGGACCGCGGTGACGGCGACGTTGCTGCGATGATGAAGCAGTTCCGTTCTCAGCGAGTCCGTGAAGCCACGCACCGCGTGCTTGGCGCCGCAGTAAGCGGCTTGCAGAGGAATGCCGCGATAGGCGAGCGCCGACCCGACCTGCACGATCACGCCCCGATCTCGCGGCCGCATATGGCGAAGCGCTGCAAGCGTCCCGTGCACATAACCGAGATAGGTCACTTCCGTCACGCGCCTGATCTCCTCCGGCGTCAACTGCTCGACCGGCGAAAAGACGGTCGCCATCGCATTGTTGACCCAGATGTCGATCGGCCCAAGCTCGACTTCGCATTGGGCCGCCGCTGCGAACACGGCTTCCGCATCGGCGACATCAGCCGGAAAAATCCTTGCTTCACCACCGAAGGACTCGATCTCTGCTTTCGCATCCTCGAGTCCCGCGACGTCGCGCGCAAGCAAGGCGACATTCGCGCCCTCGCGTGCGAAGGCCCGCGCGGCTGCCCGGCCCACCCCGGCCGAACCGCCCGTGATCATCACCACCTTGCCTTGAAGGCTTTCAGGAATGGGCTTTCGGAAGACCTGCTCGATCGCGAACATCGCACCGCCTTGGATTGCAGGTGTTCCAACCATGAGGATCAACGATGGTTCCATCCCGGCATCAACCATATGAACCGGCGAGCTGTGTTTCCCTCGCGGACGCCACCTCGACAGATGAAATGAACGCGCGCGTCAGCGCACGACAGGTAGGCTTCGCAAGAACAAAACTGTTTCTGAGAAGTTGAGCAGGTCTGTTCAACAGATGTTGGGGACATCACATGCGGCAAGGCGCTGATCCTTATTGTGGTCCTGCCCCGCTGCCCGAAGATTTGGCGTCGAGTTGGAACTTCGACCCGCTGCTCATTGCTGTGTTTGCAGGAGTCGCCGCTGCCTGCCTGATGATGTCGCGCGAGCGCCGGATCGCGGCGTTGAAATCGCCGGTCGCGTTGGCTGGCTGGGCAGTGCTCCTGACGGCGTTCATTTCACCGCTCTGCGCGCTTGCCTCCGCGCTTTTTTCCGCGCGGGTTTTTCATCACGTGCTTCTGGTCGCCCTGGCCGCCCCGTTGTTCGCCCTGGCCTTTCCGCCACGAGCCACCTTGCGGCGGGTGCCTGTCTCCGGACTGGTTCTCATCCACGCGATCTGCATGTGGGTGTGGCACACGCCCGGACCTTACGCGTTCGCGCTCGATTCCACCGCGGCGTACTGGATGATGGAGGCAAGCCTCTTTCTGTCGGCCTTTCTGCTCTGGCAGGCTGTGCTTGACAGGCGAAATCATGCAGGCGCCACGCTGGCCGCGCTTCTGGCCACCGTCATCCAGATGGGGATGCTCGGCGCGCTGCTGACCTTCGCAGCCCGGCCCCTGTTCGATCATCACATGGCGACCACCCTGCCCTATGGATTGACGCCTCTCGACGATCAGCAGCTCGCCGGTCTCCTGATGTGGGTTCCGGCCTCGATGACCTATCTCGCCGCCGCAGCGCTGCTGGCTGCGCGCATGCTGGAAACGCACCCGCTTCCGGCTCAAGGCGGACGCCCGGCATGACGATCATCTGGTTGAAATTCATCCATGTCGGCGCGATCGGCCTATGGTGCGCGGGCTTGATCGGCCTCCCGGCACTTTACGGACAGCGCGTGCGCCTGAGGGATAAAGCGGCGCTGTTCACTCTGCAGGGTTCGGTCCGGTTCAGCTATCTGGCACTCATCTCGCCTGCCGCCTTCATCGCCGTGGGAAGCGGTATCGCGCTCGTCTTTGTCGCCGAAACCTTCGTGCCTTGGTTCTCGCTGAAGCTCGCCGTCGTCGGCATGCTGGTCGGACTCCATCTGTTGACGGGGCTCATCATCGTCCGCCTCTTCGATGACGGTGAAGACTATCCCGTCTGGCGCTTCGGCGCGGTCGCCGGCGTATCGCTTCTCGCGACGCTGGCAATCCTCTTTCTGGTGCTTGCGAAGCCATCGCTTCCGCTGGACGCGCTGCCTGACGCCATCTCGCGGCCGGGCGCGCTGAGAGAGCTTTTCGTTCCCCTCCTCCGGTGGACTGGCCTGGAGACAGGCCTGTGACGGTCGCGGCACGCCTGCGTCGACGGCCGCTTGCGTACCTCGCCAGCCTGACGATCCTGTCCGGTTGCACGGGGCCGCTTTCAGCGCTCGACCCTGCCGGACCGGCAGCCGCTTCGACGGCGACGCTATGGTGGATCATGTTCTCGGGGGCCGCCGTCCTGTCGCTTCTGATGGCTGTGCTGGTCGCGCTGGCGTTCCTCAAACCGGGCATCGCCTCGCTGTGGTCGGCGAGAAGCTGGATCATCTATGGCGGCCTTGTGATGCCTGGCGCAGTGCTGTCGGCCCTGCTGATCGCGGCCCTCGTACTGGGCGAGCGCATGATCGCGCGCCCGCTGGAGCAACCTCCACTGAAGGTCGCGGCGCAGGCGCGCCAATGGACCTGGAGCTTCGCCTACCCGGACAGCCGGCGAGCCACGCTATCCGTGAACGTCCTGCATATCCCCGCAGGCGAGCCGGTCGACGTGACGGTCACCACGACGGACGTAATCCACTCGTTCTGGGTGCCCCGGCTCGGCGGCAAGATAGACGCCATCCCCGGCCATCGGAACGTTGTCCGGCTTCAGGCGGATCGCCCGGGCGTTTATGGCGGCGTCTGCGCGGAGTTCTGCGGCGCAGGCCATTCTGCCATGCCGTTCACGGTTCTGGCCCATGAGCCCGAGGAGTTCGCCGCGATCATGGCGGGCGCGATTGAAGAGGCCAGGCGATGAGCGGGCGGGTGGCGACGCCGCTGCGGCTCCACAGGCAGCTCAACGAAATCTGGGCCAGCGGACGCGGTGTGAAACGACTCGCGGCGGTCAACCACAGCGTCATCGGCACGCGCTTCATGATCACCGCCCTTATCTTCTTCGGCATCGGCGGCCTGCTGGCGATGCTGATCCGCGCCCAGCTCGCCACATCCCGCTCCGCCTTCATCGGACCCGATCTCTACAATCAGGTCTTCACGATGCACGGCACCATCATGATGTTCCTGTTCGCGATCCCGATGTTCGAGGGCATGGCGATCTACCTGCTGCCGAAGCTTCTCGGCACGCGCGATCTCGCCTTTCCGCGCCTTGGGGCGTTCGGCTACTGGTGCTACCTGTTCGGCGGCGCGATCCTGATCGCGGCCATGCTCGCGGGCGCGGCACCCGACTCCGGCTGGTTCATGTACACGCCGCTTTCGTCCAGCGCCTTCACCCCCGGCGTCAATGCCGACGTCTGGCTGCTCGGCATCACCTTCGTCGAAATCTCCGCCGTGACCGCCGCCGTCGAACTGGTGGTATCCATCCTGAAAATTCGCGCGCCGGGCATGTCGCTCAACCGCATGCCCATCTTCGGCTGGTATGTGCTGGTCACCGCCGGAATGATGGTGCTCGGCTTCCCGCCGCTGATCCTCGGCTCCATCCTGCTGGAACTGGAGCGCGCATTCGATCTTCCCTTCTTCGACACCGCGCGCGGCGGCGACGCACTGCTGTGGCAGCATCTGTTCTGGCTGTTCGGCCACCCGGAGGTCTACATCATCTTCCTTCCGGCGGCCGGCGCGGTCTCGACCATCCTGCCGGTTTTCGCGCAACGCGAACTGACGGGATACCGGGCGGTGGTCGTCGCCCTCGTCGCGCTGGCCTTCCTATCCTTCGGGCTGTGGGTCCATCACATGTTCGCCGTGGGCATCCCGCATATGGCGCTCGCCTTCTTTTCAGCGGCCAGCGCCGCCGTCACCATACCCACGGCGGTGCAGATTTTCGCATGGATCGCGACGCTCGCGCACGGACGGCCGCGTTTCGATATTCCGATGCTGTGGATCTTCGGCTTCCTGTTCGTCTTCATTCTCGGTGGTCTGACCGGCGTCATGCTCGCCATGGTGCCGTTCAACTGGCAGGCCCACGACACCCAGTTCGTGACCGCGCACCTGCATTACGTACTGGTCGGTGGCTTCATTTTTCCGCTGGTCGCGGCGCTCTACTACTGGCTGCCCCACATCCGCGGCCGCGTCCCCGCGTTCAGGCTTTCCATGCCCGCATTCTGGCTGGTCTTCATCGGGTTCAATGTGACCTTCTTCATGATGCACCTGACGGGCCTGCGCGGCATGCCAAGGCGTGTCGGTACCTATCCCGTGGAGGCAGGCTGGGACTGGCTCAACCTCATATCGTCGATCGGCGGCTTCATCCTGACGATGGGTTTCGCGCTCATCGTCGTGGACGTGTTCCTGCAGGTTCGCTACGGGCGGCGCTTCCGGCGAAACCCGTGGAAAGCGCGGACGCTTGAGTGGGCGCAACCTATTCCTCCGCCCGCCTACAACTTCGCGTCCCTCCCGTGGATCACAAGACGCGCCGATACGCTCGAACCCGCGTCGATCGGTCCTGAGCTTGCCGCCGGTCACGGCTATCTTGGTTTCGCGCGCAACGGATGGATGGAAACGCTGGGGGTCGACATCACGAGCGGACGGATGGAGCACGTCATCGTCCTGCCGCGCCAGACCTACCTGCCGTTCTGGACGGCGCTTGCGGTGGCGGCCTTCGTGCTCAGCTTCCTGTTCAGCTACTACTGGTTCTCGCTGCTGCCTCTCGGCATCGCCTTCATCCTCCTTCTTTGCTGGACGCGCGTGACCGGTCTCGACCGGGATAACGGTCCCGTGGTCATCGGCCGGGAAGAAATTGCACCGCTCCATTATGAAACGCATCGGCCACCGTCCTGGTGGGGCATGATCATCGCGCTCATCGCCGACGCGGCCTTCTACGGCTCGCTGGTGTTCAGCCCGCTCTTCCTTTGGCTGACCGCGCCTGCCTGGCCGCCTTCACAGACGCTGAAGAGCGGCATGGTTGTGCCTGCCCTGCTAGTGGCCACCCTCGCCGCCGCGCCGTTATGCGCCCGGCGCGCGGTGGCGCTCAACGCCAAAAGCCGATCACCTGTTCTCTGGCTGGCGGCGACGGCCATCCTTCAATTCGCGTCGCTCATTCTGCTCGTGATCCTGATGCGGACGGGCCTGCCTGCGCCGACAGTACACGCTTACAACGCCACGTCCTTCGCGCTGCTCGCCTACAGCGTGTTGCATACCTTCCTCGCCGCCGTGTTCTCCCTGTTCGGTCTCTGGCGCGTCTGGGCAGGATACGTCTCGGCCAGGCGCAGTCTCGACCTGCGGATCGCGACGCCGTTGCACGACTATACGGCGATCACGGGGTTTGCCGGTATCGGGCTGGTCCTGCTGCTGCCGACCCTCATCACCGCCGGCGAGGCGTTCCGATGACCAGTGATCATCGCGCCTCGGCAAGCCTGCTTGTCTGGATATGCTCCGGCTTTCTCGCGTGGGGCGCTGCGTTCGCGGCCTTGTATTCGGCGCAGGCTCTCGGCTGCGGTTTTGACTGGGACGAGATCACGATCTTCGGAAGCATCGACGCGCACAGGCTGCTGCTGATTGGGCTTTTTCTCCTGGCCCTGTTCGCATCGGCCGTTCTGGCGCGCCTGTGCGCACGTCTTCCTCATCGCATCAGGGCGGATGATACCGCGCGCTTTCTGGGAAACGTCGCGAAGCTCAGCGCATGGGCGGCGCTGGCCGCGACGCTCGTTTCCCTCGGGCCGGTCCTTTTCACCACGGCATGCTACTGAGCGGCGGTTGATCACTCCTCGTCGTTAGAGATCGCGACGCCCACGCCGTGATGGAAAATCAGCTTGCCTCCGTGCCATCCGGCAAGGCCGGTGAAGATCGCGCCGAAGACCGACAACAGCAGGCCGTGCGGCAGAACCGCATCGTCCACATGAAGCCTCAGCCCCCAGTTCGTGCCGAGGATGGCGATCAGCATCATGGCGCTGATACCGTGGCTCCAGCTCTGGACGCGGTGGCGGATCTGCGGAACCAGCAGCAGCTCCACGGTTCCAACGAGTCCGGCGGCGACCCCGCTCGCGAAGGCGAGGCCCGAGGCCCACAGAGCCACCCGCGCCCAGAACGGATCGGCTGTCCACAGGAGGAGAATATCCGCGCCGAGCGTGCCGATGGCAAACGCGATCGGGAAATGGACGCTCATGGCATGCAGGGGGTGACCAGCCACCGCGACCGCGGAAGGGATTTCCTCCTCCTCCGCCGTGACGGGCTGTTCCATTGAGCTTTTGGTCATATCGCTACCGCTTCAACCGCGCCCTGCTCCGCACTACTGTGGAGAGCTGTCATCCACGTCTTCTTTGGATACGAAGGCAGACGCCACGAGCACTTCGAACCCAGCCCACCCGACCTGAACGAACTCGACCTGGACGCCAATGTTCCACCGTCGTTTGCAAGCGCTCTCCACGCGGCTTTGGTGGAGACTGCTCGGTCTGGCGGCTGGTGCGGCATGATACCGCATGATCCGACAGATGCGCCGCGCTATGAATGCGCGCTCGCGTCATGTGTCGTCGCGAAAGGCTGGGAAATCATGCGTCGGCGGCTGGGAAGATTTCTTCCGATCCTCATGCTTGCGATGCTGGTGCAGATATTCGCACCCGTCGCCGCGTGCCTGGCGTTCAGCCCGACCACGACCGATCCGCTGGCGGGCGCAATATGCTCGCACGCGCCCGACACAGGTTTTCCGCAAGATCGTGAGGACGATCCGCAGCAGATGCACGGCGCCTGCTGCGCCCTGTGTTGCGTCGTCCACCACGCCGCGGCGCCGCCACCGGATCCGCAAGCCTTCGAAGTCAGGATCGAGCGTGACGCAACCCGCGTCGCCTGGCAGGACCTGATCTTTGACCTGCGGCCGCTCGCGGCCCACTCCAACGCGCAAGCGCGCGCGCCTCCGTTCATTTCCTGATTCAACACATCCACTCGACCGCCGCGACACCTTCGCGTTCGCGGTGATCCTATCTGTTTGAACGCTCCGGGCGAAAGCTCGCATCAGGAAACAAAATACATCATGTCGAACGACACCGCCCTCGGCCGGGGCGGCGCGCTTTGCTGCGTGCTCGCAACCGTGGCCGCGATCGAATCCTGCTCGACTGCTTCCGCGCAGCCGAATTCCGATACCGTGCTGCCGGCGGTGACGATCACCGAACCGACCCGGCAATCCCTTCGCTCCCAGCCGAACCGCGCCTCGCGCGCCTCCGCCGCACGACGCGCAATGCATCAATCGACTTCGCGAACACCCGCTGTCACGCCGTCAGCCACCCTCTCCGCCACCGCGACCCGCACGATGAATGCGGAAGGAGCGCCGGGCCCGCTGAATCTCGGTGTCCCGAATGCGGCCGGCAGCCTCGTCGGGCTGACGCCGCGCGAGACACCGGCCACCGTCAACATCATCACACAGCGGGATATGCAGGAAAAAGGCCTCCGCACGATGGTGGAGACCTTCAACTCGGTTCCGGGCGTCATGTCGGGAAACCTCCCCGGCGAACCCGGCGTCATCTCCATGCGCGGGTTCTCCCGCGCAGCGACCGGATATGCGGTCGATGGCGTTCGCGCGCCAGACCCGCTGATCGTCTCCCGGGATTTCGACACCTTCAGTTTCGAGCGTGTCGAGATTCTGAAAGGGCCTGCGTCCGTCATTCAGGGTGTCGGCGCCTTGGCCGGAGCCGTGAATCTTGTCACGAAGCAGCCCAAGCTCGGCCAGGCAGGCGCTCAGGGCCTGTTGAGCTATGGCAGCTTCAACTCGCTGCGGACGGGCATCGATATCAACGCTCCGATCGGATCAAACGCGGCCGTCCGCTCGACGCTGAGCTACGGACAATCCGACGGCTTTATCAACGACACCCGATCACGCAAGGTTGGCGCAACGACCGGCGGGACGCTCGCGCCGACAGACCGGCTCATCTTCACAGGCTCCGCCAGCTTCTTTCACGACGAGTTCCGGACGCCCTATCAGGGCACTCCGCTGATCGCCCGCTCGCTGGCGCGCGATCCCACGAACCTGGTCTCGGCCCCCGGCGGGCTTGTGATCGACCGTTCCATTCGCAATCAGAACTATAATGTCGAGAACGGGCTGATGACGTCGGACACTGTCTGGCTGCGCGGCGGCGCCGAATACAAGCTGACCGACAACTGGACACTGCGGAACGATCTCAGTTTCTTCAAGGCCGACCGGTACTGGGCCAGTTCCGAAGACTTCACGTTCAATTCCGTGAGCGGCCTGCTCGACCGTTCGACAACGAAAATCACGCACGGGCACCAGATCTGGTCGGAGCGCGCGGCGGCGTCCTACGACGGCATCATCGGAGGGTTTCGCAACCGCTTCGCGGCCGGGCTCGAATACACCGACACGAATTTCGACTCGAGCAGACGGTTCGGATCCACCACGCCGGTCGATCCCTTCAATCCGGATCGCGGCTACTTCCCTGCCGATGCGGCTGCGAACTTCCCGACCCGGCAGGATTTCACCAGTGGGCTAAAAACGTTCGCAGCCTTCGCGGAGAACGCCGTCAACCTGACGCCGGACTGGCTGATGCTCGCCAGCGTACGGCACGAGAGCATGAAGCTCGATCGACGGATCGACGATCTGAACACAGGTGCGGTCACCCACTTCGACAAGAGGTTCGACAATCTCTCTTGGCGGGTCGGAACGGTTTACAACGTAACGTCCGGAACGGCGTTATTTGGCCAGTATAACCGGGCCGCCATTCCGGTCTCGGGGCTGCTGCTCAGCAATCTCGCCAACGGACGGTTCGACCTGTCCACCGGAAGTTCGATCGAGGGCGGAATCAAATCGTCGCTCTGGGACAACCGTGTGGTGACGACCGCTTCGGTCTATCAGATCGAGCAGAACAATATCCTGACCCGCGATCCGACAACTCCAGCGTTGACGGTGCAGGGCGGCAGCCAACGCTCCCGCGGCGTGGAACTGGACGTCGCGGTATCCCTGACGCCGCAGTGGAGAGTGAACGCGAACGCATCCTTCATCAAGGCGGAGTTTACCGAGTTGCGCAGCGCCACGCTCGATCTGCGCGGGAACCGCCCCATCAATGTGCCGGCGCAGGCGTTCATGGTCTCGACCAGCTATCGGTTCGATCCGGTGCCGCTGACAATCGGCGCATCGGTGCAGCATGTAGGATCGTTCTACACCGACACCGCCAACACCATCGAGGTGAGCGGACGAACCCTGCTTGACGCCTGGGTGGCCTACGACATCGGCGGCGGAACGTTGCGGCTGCGCGGCCGCAATCTCACCAACGCATTCTATGCGAACTGGTCAGGATACAGTCCCACCCAGGTGTATCTCGGCGCGCCGCGCAACTTCGACCTCTCCTACAACATCAGGTTCTGATGCGTGAAACACGGCGTCTCGTCGGTGCTCCGGCGGAGCCGTCCCCCTTTCGATGTCTGAAAGCAAACGCCGATGTCCAACTCCTTCTCAGCCCTGGCTCTGCACCGCACGGTCTGGCGCTGGCATTTCTATGCCGGTCTCGTGGTCGCACCCTTCATGTTCGTTCTCGCGGTGACGGGCGCGATCTATCTCTTCAATGACGAGATCAACGATGTGCTCCATCGTGATCTACGCATCGTCGCGCCGGTGTCCGAACCGGTGCCGCTCAGCGAGATGGCCGAGGCTGCGATCACCGCCTATCCCGGCGGAAAGGTCACCCGCATCGATACGGCTCGGGCGACGAACCGCAGCGTGGAAGTATTCGTGACACCGGCCGCAGGTGATCCGATCCGCGTGTTCGTCGATCCCGGCACCGGGCGGGTTCTCGGCTCCTATGTCTATGCCCGCACGCTGGTCGGCTTTGCCGACGTGGCTCACGGTTCGCTGATGCTGGGAAGCATCGGCGACAATATCGTCGAGTTGGCTGCCTGCTGGGGCTTCATCCTTGTGGCGACGGGCCTTTACCTGTGGTGGCCGCGTGGCCGCTTCCGTCTCGGCGGTCTTCTCTATCCACGAATTATAGCGTTTTCGAGCGAAGTGGAATCCGGTTCGCGTAAAGAAAACGCGTCAAAACATAAAGACAGAGACTTTCACCGCTTCCGTGAAGCGGTGAAAGTCTCTAGCCGGCGCGGACGGCCGTTCTGGAAGGAATGGCACGCGGTGGTCGGAATGTGGTCCGCCCTTCTCATCATGTTCCTGATCCTCACGGGCCTGCCATGGGCATCCTTCTGGGGCGACCTGCTGCGCCGCGGCACCGACCTCGCCGGCATCGGCTATCCGGCGAGTCACAGGCTTCACGGAGCGGCGCCGTCCACGACGACGGTCAAGGACGCCGTGGGCAAGGCCGCGCCGTGGACGCTGGAGCAGGCGCCGATCCCGGATTCCGATCCGCATGCCGGGCATCACGGGCACATCACCTCCGAGCCCGCCGCGAAACGCTCGCTCGACGTCGACGACGTTGCCGCGATTCTGACGCGCGAGGGTTTGATGGCTCCGTATCGCCTGATCCTGCCGAAGAACGCCAGCGGCGTATTCACCGCCTTCAGCTATCCCGATCAGCCGGAGACGCAACGCACGCTCCATGTCGATCAGTATTCTGGCCGCGTGGTCGGTGATATCCATTTCACGGACTACGGATGGGCCGCGAAGGCCGTGGAACTCGGCGTCCAGATCCACATGGGCAACTACTTCGGACGCCTCAATCAGATCGTGATGCTGATCCCCTGTGTCGGCATCATCGTCCTGACGATCACAGGCCCCCTCATGTGGTGGCGGCGACGTCCGAAAGGAGAATTTGCAGCACCGCAGCCGCTATCGTCGCCGCGGCTGCGCACGTCGGCGATGATCGTCATCGGGCTCTGCGTGATATTCCCGCTGGCGGGGGCGTCACTGGCTCTGGCGATGATTGCCGACTGGGTGTGGGAACAATCACCTGTGTACCGGATTCGGCCCGGACAGTGAGGGATCAGTGAACATTCGCGACGCGCAACAAACGCGTCGCGATTTGCCGGCGGCTTGCCTTGTGCGCCTTCCCTGGCCTATATCGGGCGCGGTCGCCTTGAGCGGCAGGACAGCCAGCGGTGCCAGATGTCTTGGCTTTACCTCTTCCTTGCGGGCCTTGCTGAAACAGGATGGGCTATCGGCTTGAAGTACACGGACGGGTTCACGCGTCTGTGGCCGAGCGTGTTCACTGGTTTGGGGATGGCGCTCAGCTTCGTGCTGTTGTCGATTGCGATACGAACCTTGCCGGTCGGCACAGCCTACGCAATCTGGACTGGAATCGGAGCTACCGGAACAGCTCTGTTGGGCATGTGGCTTTTTGCCGAGCCCGCAACAACAGCGCGGTTCGCATGCCTGGGGCTGATCATCATCGGCATGGTCGGCCTCAAAGTCGTTTCACCTGCTTGAGCTTAACGAATTTCCGGGAGGCTAAATGATGCTGGACACCTCTGGTCACCCTTCCAACCGTGAGCAGGATGAAAATCGCGCGAGGAACGATTCGCCATCTAAGCAGGCGTGCCCCGTCAACTCCCATAACGAATGGGACCCGCTGGAAGAGGTGATCGTCGGCCGGCTCGAAGGTGCGACAATCCCTTCGAACCATCCGACGGTAACTTCCAATATACCGGGTCTCGCCGCCAAGAAAGTTCACGCGCTTGTCGCCGGAATGCGGTTCCCCAAAATCATGTCAGAACCCGCTCAACGCGAGCTGGATGGGTTTATCAAGATTCTTGAGTCGTTCGGGATCAAGGTCCGCAGGCCGGATGCCATAGACTGGAAACGCCGTTTCGGAACGCCGAACTGGCGTGCGAGAGGTTTCATCAATGCCTGCCCACGCGATTCCATGCTGGTCATCGGCGATGAAATCATCGAGACGCCGATGGCATGGCCCACCCGCTATTTCGAGACCCATTCTTATCGGGCGCTCCTGAAGGAGTATTTCCGGGCCGGGGCGCGCTGGACGTCGGCGCCGAAACCCGAGCTGAGGAAAGAGCTATTCGACGACGCCTATCGTATTCCAAAAGAAGGCGATCCCATCGGTTATGTCCTGACCGAATGGGAGCCGGTGTTTGATGCGGCCGACTTCATGCGTTGCGGCCGGGATCTCTTTGTTCAGAAGAGTAATGTGACCAACGCAATGGGCATTGAGTGGTTGCGACGGCACTTGTCGGATCGCGGCTATCGCATCCACGAGATCGAAAGCCGCTGTCGCATGCCGATGCACATCGACACGACTTTCGTGCCGCTGGCTCCTGGTAAAGTTCTCGTCAATCCGGAGTACCTGGATATCAGCCGCCTGCCTCCCATCCTGAAAGATTGGGCGATACTGGTCGCACCGGAGCCGAACCCGATCGAAGACCGGCTGCTCAAGATCACCTCCATGTGCGGCAAGTGGTTGAGCATGAATGTGCTGACAATCGACGAGAAGCGTGTTGTCGTCGAGCGACATCACACGTCGATGATCAAGGCACTGGAGAAATGGGGCTTTGAGCCGGTGCCCTGCGATTTCCTGCACTATGGCGCGTTTGGCGGCGCGTTTCATTGTGCAACGCTCGACATTCGACGACGGGGTAGTCTGGAAAGCTATTTCTAGATCCTTCCGCTTCTGATGGAATCGGAAGCAAGTCTCTTTGATTTTGGTTTGACGCGCTTTCTTCATGCGAGCAGGTCATCCATCCTTAGGGCCCAAGCCCGAGGACATGCTTCGCTCGGAAAACACTACGGGCAGATCATAAGACGTTGCCCGATCCAATCGATTTCATTGCTTGAGGCAGCAAAACCGGGCTGCCGTCGCCGTGATACTGAATATCCGCGCAAACTTCGAACACCTTTCGGATCAGTCCGTCGGTGATCGTTTGCGCGGGAGGACCATCGGCGACCACGGCGCCGCGGTGAATCACAATAATGCGGCTGGCGAAGCGGACGGCGAGATTAAGGTCGTGCAGAATCGCGATCACGGCTGTCCCGTTGCGGGCGCGCCGGCCGGCGATTTCGACCAGTTCGATCTGATGGCGTAAGTCCAGACTCGATGTCGGCTCATCGAGCAGGAGTAATCCCGGCCCATGACGAGCTTCGCCGCACGCCAATTGAACGAGGACGCGCGCAAAATGGGTGCGCTGCTGCTCGCCGCCCGAGAGAGTCGGCAGTTGACGGCTGCGGAGCGGACGGATTGCGACCTCGTCCATGGCCGACTCGACAAGCGGATGCGCGGCAACGATTCCCATGTCGCCCGCGCCCATGCGGACGATCTCCTCGACCGTGAATGGAAACGTGACGTTGATGTGTTGCGACAGGGTCGCGCGATGGGTCGCGAGTTGTGACGCGGAGTAGGATCTCAGATCGGCCTGCTTGAGTTCGATACGTCCTTGCGTCGGCTGGAGATCGCCGGAAAGCAGGCGAAGAAGGGTAGACTTTCCAGCACCATTGGGACCAACGATCGCAACCATCTCTCCGCTTCCGACGCTGAGGTCGACGCCATCGACCAGCGTCGCGCCGTTGATCCGCATCGTCGCTGAATGCGTTTCGACGATCGGCCTCATAGCCCGGCCAGCCCCCGCTGCCGGAGCAGGATCGCGAGGAAAAACGGCGCGCCGATCGCCGCCGTCAAAATGCCGATCGGCATCTCGGCAGGCGCGACAATGGTCCGGGCCAGCGTGTCGGCGCCGACAACCAGAATCGCACCGAGAAGCGCCGATGCCGGAAGCAGGATCCTGTGACCGGGGCCGATCACCAATCGAAGGAGGTGCGGCACAACAATGCCGATGAAACCGACAACACCGCAGATCGAGACCGCGACTCCGGTCATGGCCGAGATCAGAACGATCGACGCTTGCTTCAGCCGTTCGACATTGACACCACTATGGAACGCTTCGGACTCGCCCAGCACGAGCAGGTCCAGCCCTCGGCCGATCCGGAAGCACGCGAACACGCCGATGACGAGGACCGGCGCAATTGTCACCGCCTTGCTCCAGGTCGCACCGCTCAGCGAACCCAGCATCCAGAACGTGATGTCGCGCAACTGCCGGTCATCCGCGATGAACACCAGAAGCCCAAGCCCGGCATTGGCGATCGCGGCGATCGCCAGGCCCGCCAGAAGAAAGATCGCGATGGACGTTCGTCCCGTGCGGCTGGCAATGCCGTAGAGGACAAATGTAGTGACAAGCGAACCCAGGAACGCCGCCAGCGGCAGGACCGCATTCTGCATGAATCGGAAGGCGTCGCCGTAACTGCTGTCGATCAGAACAATGGCGCTCGCGGCGGCAAACGCACCGCCGCTGGAAACGCCGACCAGCGCCGGATCGGCCAGCGGATTCCGAAACAGGCCCTGCATGATCGCGCCGGACGTTGCAAGCAAACCACCAACCACGGCGGCGGCCAGAATGCGCGGGATCCGGATCGACCAGAGCACGAGTTGATCGCGAGCGAGCAGCGCGCCGGCCTGTTCACTCGTCCAAAGTCCCAGCGCCACCGGAACGCGGCCAAGCGGGATGCCTGCGGCGCCCATAGTCACCGCGGCGATCGCGACGCCCGACAATGCCAGCAGCAGGCAACCGAACAGAAGTGTGGGCACAGGGCGCACGCTCGCGCTTCCGCGAGACAGCTTTGCGCTTCCGATACCGTCGATCGCGGTCATTTCAGGCAATCGACGGCCGGCGCTGCGGGAGTGAACTTATCGATCTCGGACGCGAGCGTCGGGTAAAGTCGGATCGACAAATCGCGTGCGGCGGCCGCGGTTCGTGGACCGAACCCGAGAAGATAAAGCCCCTCCATTGAGATGAACGACTTGTTCGCCGTAGCCGGCGTCAATGCAAAGGCAGGATGCTGGTAGATCGTATCCGGCGTTAGCGAATCCTTGCCCCTGTCGATGGACAGGACAACATCCGGCTTGGCGGCGACAATCGCCTCGTCGCTGATCGGCTTATAGCCTTCATACTCAGTGATGGCGTTGATGCCTCCGGAGAGCTTGATGATCTCGTCGGCTGCGGTATGAAACCCCGCCGCCATGGCGCGGCCGTTCACGAGCGACATCACGAACATGACGCGAACCGGCTTATCAATCCTGGCTCGCAGACCCTTCAGCTGGGTGAGGTCCTGAGCAACGGCCGCCGTGAGACAGGCGGCGCGGGCGTCGGCTCTCAGCGCGTGTCCCACCAGGGAAATCTTGTCGAGAATACCCTGCTCCGAATAGGTCTCGGGCACAAGAACAAGCGGCACCTTCGCCGCCTGCAGAACGTCAAGCGTTTCCTTCGGCCCCGACCCCTGCATCGCAAAGATCACCGACGGGTTCAATCCGAGGACGCCCTCCGACGACAACTGACGCATATAGCCGACATTCGGCATCTTCAGAGCCGCCGCGGGATAAAGGCTGGTTGAATCGACACCGACGATATGACTCTCAAGTCCAAGTGCGTAGAGAATCTCGGTGACCGCGCCGCCGATGGCGACGATGCGCGAGGGATCGTCGACCGCAATGTCGTGGCCGCTCGCGTCGCGCACCGTGATTCCATCGGATCGTGACGGCACGGAAGGCAGGATTGTCGCCACCGCCGCCGTTGCAAGAACACAAGCCACGGCTGGCCATCGCGAGAACGATCTGGAATGCAGGTTCATTTGGTCAAAATCAGCTTATTCTGCGACGTCAGCCGCAAGCGATAATTCTCTGCTCCGTGCGCAATAATGACTTCACGACCATCTGAGAATAGTTCTCTGCTGTCGATTATGCCTTCTCGCATCGTGATGCTGCGCTCTACAACGAGGACCGTGACTTCATCATTCTTCAGAGCCTGGTGTTTCTTCCGCGATATTTCCGGCATTCAGCCGCTCAGCCTGTTTTGAAACGCTGGAACTTCTTTACAGGTACTTTTCGTCTCAAACCAACCGCTGAAGTTTACAATCTCTATAAACATGTGAGCGAACGGTTGACCTCGTTGAAACGGCTTCTTACTCCCAACATAGCGCATGCGTTCCCGTGAAGAACACATGTCACCGTAGGCAGCCAGCAAGCCACTGCATTTTTTGCAACGCCCGCTAGCCACCCGACTTCAAAATAACATTACAGCGTGGGGCGCGGGACAATGATGGTCGGCGGAGCTAGGCGTTTGCGCGCCTTGAATATGGGATTTCTCGTTGTTGCGATGTCGTTGACCGCCGCCGACGTTACCACTGCACAACAAGCTCCGGACGCCACGTCCTCGGCGCAGTCAACCGAGCCTCCAGATCCAGCAACCCGCAAACGAGGAGCCTCACGTCAACCAGCCGCCAACGAAACGACGGTACTCAATGCTCGAACGCAGGCCGGCTCTCAGACCGTTGTTCCGCTCGATATGATCACCGTGACGTCGACAAAGACAGGTGAGCGCGCGATCGATGCCCTTGCGCCGGTCAGCGGACTTACGCTTGAGCAGATCCAGGGACTTCAGGCGGGAAGGATATCGGATATCTTCCGTGTCATGCCGGGCGTTTCATTCGAGGATCGCGGCGATAGCCCGTCCAGCTCCATCAATATTCGCGGCTTGCAGGATTTTGGCCGGGTCGCCGTTGTTGTCGACGGCGCACGTCAGAATTATCAACGGAGCGGCCATAACGCCAACGGCGCCTTCTTCCTGGACCCGGAGTTGATTGGCTCAGTGGATGTCACGCGCGGACCCACCGCCAACATCTATGGATCCGGCGCGATTGGCGGCGTCGCATCTTTCCGGACCAAGGATATCAACGACATTCTTCGTCCCGGCGAGAACTGGGGCGTCGATATGACCGGCTGGTACGGCACCAACAACAATCGGGTGCTGGGGTCGATCTTCGGCGGCGTTCGTCTCGATCCGACCGTGGATGTGTTCGGAGGCGCCGTTTATCGCGCTCAAGGAAACTACAAGGACGGCGCGGGCACCGAGATCGGCAATACCGGCAACGACATTGCGGCCGGGTTGATGAAAGTCACCGTCCGCCCCGCCGACGGGCACGAAATCAAGTTGGGCGGGCTATTCCAGGATTACCAGTACAATATTGGCCAGTTCAACAGAGGCCCCACGATCACGGCAGCTCAACGGGCGCTCAATCAGGGCTCATCCGTCTATGCCTCGGATGCCAAGAACTACACGGGTACACTGAGCTGGCGCTATGCGAAGCCGGACGACGCATTGTTCGATTGGAATATATCCCTGTACGGCAATCGCGTCGATAACGATCAGACCAAGACCCATCACTACTCGACCAGCGGCGCGGCTTATTGCGGTCCCGGCGTCGCCGGCAACAACATCTCCGGCTGCGTTGGCGATCGGAGAAGTTATCTGCTCGATACGATCGGTCTCGATGTTCATAACACTTCTCGCTTCGATGTCGGGAACTGGCAGAATGCCGTCACTTACGGCTTCGACGCCTTCAACGACAACGTCGAGACCACAGACTCGCGCGGCAACTCCAATATTACGACTCCCAGCGGAAGTCGGACCGTTTCCGGAGGTTTCGTACAGCTCCAGAACAGGTATGGCAGCTGGCTGGAAGTAATCAGCGCGCTTCGCTACGATCATTACGAACTTCATTCCGTAGGGACGGCGCTGGGCCAGACAGCGTCCAGCGGCGATCGGCTCTCTCCCAAGATAACAGTCGGCATAACGCCGGTTGCAGGATTTACACCCTACGCCAGTTACGCCGAAGGCTATCGCGCGCCCTCGATAACCGAAACCTTGATCGCAGGCGGCCATGCCACGGGTGGCGGTCCGGCACTCTTCAACTGCCCGGATGGCACCAGCGGGCTGTTCTGCTTGCTGCCGAATCCAAATCTGCGACCCGAGGTCGGCAAGACCAAGGAAGTTGGCGTCAATCTCAAATATAATGGCGTGTTCGCGGAGGGCGATGCATTCCGTGCGAAGTTCAATGTCTTCCGCAACGATGTCAGCAACTATATCGACTTGGTCCCCTCGGCTCCGACGATGACGATGTTTGGTCCTTTCAGCCAATACTACCAGTATCAGAACATCGCGGCGGCGAGGATCCAGGGCTTCGAGTTCGAAACCAATTATGACGCCGGCGACTGGTTCGTCGGCGTGGCCGGTAATATCCAAAGCGGCAGGAACACGGCCACCAATGTCGGCCTGGCCACCATGCAACCGCGCAAAGTCACGACGACCGCCGGTGTGCGATTGCTGGATCGAAAGCTGATCGCGTCAGCACAGTGGTCATCCTATGCAGCGCTGACCGACCTTCCCGCAGGCTATCTGCCTTCGACAGCCTACAACCTGGTGCACCTGTTCCTGACCTATCAGGCGGCCCAGGATGTTGTATTGACCGCGTCGGTTCAGAACCTGCTGAATGAATATTATCGGCCTTACGCGATACCCGGTTCGTCAACTGACGGCACGAGCCAGAACGACGTCCTGTTCGCCAGCCCTGGCCCCGGGATCGTTTTCAGGGCAGGCTTGAGGGTGCATTTTGGCGGGGTCTGATATCGTTATTGTAGTTGTGCCGACGGACCGCGCTGATAACCTAGTGGTCCGATTCCAACATTCGCATCCGGGACGCGCGGCCGAATGGGTCGCGAATGTCAAATTCACTCCACTAGAGTCTGGTTCAACTACGTTGAACCAGACTCTAACCTTGACCTCTTGAGCGAGCATGATCTTATCCGAAAACCGGTTTCCACTTTTCGGGATCATGCTCTATAGCGTTTTCGAGCGAAGCATGTCCCCGGGCTTGAGCCCTAAGAATGGATGACCTGTTCGCGTGAAGAAAACGCGTCAAAACAACAATCCAGAGCTTCGCTTCTGATTCAAACAGACGCGATAATGCTCCGGCGCTGCTCTCGTTCTGTTATTCTGACTTGCAGATGCAGGGAAATGCAGAATACACGACATCAACCGTAAAACTGGAGGATACCAGCATGTTTATCGCGATGAACCGTTTCCAGGTTAGATTGGGCTCGGAAGCGGCTTTCGAAAACCTTTGGGCGACGCGTGAATCCTACCTCGGAGCCATGCCGGGGTTCATCGAGTTTCATCTCCTGAAGGGACCAAAGGCCGAGGATCACACGCTTTATTCGAGCCACACGACCTGGGTTGATCGCGCGGCGTTTGAAGGATGGACGAAGTCTGAAGCATTTCGCAAAGCGCACGCGCGCGCCGACAATAAAACAGGTGAGAGCCTGTATCTCGGCCATCCGAAGTTCGAAGGTTTCGAGATCATCCAGAGCGAGCGGAAGTCCGACGCCGCCGCCTGAAGTCGTAATCGACCCATCGTATCACTGGAGGATTAACGTGACCGGCGCGATTGCTTCGGATCTGAGAGCCTATCTTGCGGAGAATCCCGGTGCGGTGATCGAGGATGTGGCGCGCGACCGCCATGTGTCGCCGCGGACGGTGATCGAGGCATTGCCGTCCGATATGGTCAAACTCTGTCAGGGCGGTGGATTTGCAGACGCAATGCAGGATATCACGCAATGGGGAGAAGTTACTCTTATCGTTCATACCGCTGACGCCATCTTTGAAATCACCGGACCGATTCCGAACGGTGAAATTGGCCGCGGTTATTTTAACCTGATGCAGCCGAAGGGCCTGCACGGCCATCTGCGGCATGAAAGATGCGCCGCTATCGCCTTTGTCGAACGCCCCTTCATGGGTAAGTCTTCGGCATTCGTCGCGTTCCTGAATGTCGACGGCGGCGTGATGTTCAAGGTCTTCGTGGGACGGGACGAGACAAGAGCGTTGCGGCAGGATCAGCTCGAACGATTTCGCGCGCTTGCTGAACGTTTGGGCGCCGTGCCTGCAAACGAGGAGATTTGTTCATAGGAACCTCCGGAGTCTA
>NZ_BJNF01000101.1 GCF_006539545.1 Nitrobacter winogradskyi | reverse complement strand
CCTAGGCACCCATCCCCCTCTGTCGCCTGAACATCCACGAAACACTGTTGCCGCGGGCGATGCCGGCGACGGATTGGCCGAGGTGTTTTTCCAGCACCGGCCGCCAGGGGACAAGGCTAAAGCCCATGCCGTCGTCGAGCATGACGAAGCGGCCGCTGGCGAGCATGGCGGAGCGGCGGTAGACGCCGCTGACGCGCTCCCCCTCCTGCACGGCACGATGCTGCAATCCGGTCTCGCCGGCGATCTTCTTCGCGGCCGCCTCGATCTCGCGGTTGCGTAGTGTTGTAAGCAGGTTGCGGGCGAAGATGACACGCTGGCCCCGCCGCTCGGCGAGGCCCTGCTCGATAAGATAATCCTCCCGGTTGCGCATGGCGTCGCGGACCTCGGCGCCGAAGCCGGATTGGCCGAGTCCGGACAGGTCGCCGAAGCGTTGGCGGTCGAGCCAGGTGGCGCCGATGGCACGGGTCTGCCGGTCGATCGGCAGGTGCGAGCGCAGTTCCACATCGACGCCGCCGAGTCGCCTTGCATCATAGGCTTTGCCGCGCTCCGCCAGATCGGCGGGGACGCGCCACACACCGTCCTCGACGCGCTCGACGATGCCGGCGCGGCGCAGTGCTTCGAGGCGGCGAACGTGGGCGGCGATGAAGCTGTCCGGATCGTGTTCGGGCGTCGCTTCCGCGCGTTCGATCGCAAGGTGGTGATCGGTACGATAGATGCCGTTCGCGGCGAGGCCGGCGATGGTCCGGTCCGCCGTCCGCTCGGTTGCGGCGCGGGTCTCGACAATGCCGCCGATCGGCAGCGCTTCCAGGTCGGCGTTGGCGGCGAGCGGAACGTAATGAGCGCGGCAGTCGATGCCGTCGACGATCAGATACCCGCGATCATACAGTTCGTCGGCCAGACCTTTGTCAACGATACGGCCAACGACGGGGCTCTGCGCGGACGCGCCGTCCAGCACGACGAAGTCGCGTTTCAGGCCCGTCATGGCGCGCTGCATGGTGCGGATGATATCGCCGCGCTCGCCCATCTTGCGCAAGGTTGCCTTGGCGTCGGCATGAAGGGTCCAGATGCAATTGCCGGTGTGGTCGGCAAGCCCCATATCGGTGAGCTTCTGAAGCCGGCCGATCATTGCCGTGCGGCGGACGCGCGCCTGGGCGTCAGCCGGCTCGGACAGAAGGTTGACGACACCGGCTTCCGCCTCGCGGTTGATCATCCGGTCGAGGCCAGTCCAGCGTTCTTGATCGACCTGGCGCAGCATGCCGTTGCGGATTTCCATCTCGGTACGGGGGCCAAGCCATTCGGTCGCCAGTTCGCGAGCGCGATTGCGCATGCCGCTGGCGATGTAGTCGCGGGCGATGATGAGATCCGATCCGTCCGGCTGGCGCCCGCGCAGCACTATATGGGTGTGCGGGTTGTCGGTGTTCCAGTGATCGACCGCAACCCAATCGAGCTTCGTGCCGAGATCGGCTTCCATGCGGCTCATGAGATCGCGTGTATAGGTCTTGAGGTCGCTGATGTCGCCGGCGTCCTCGGCCGACACGATGAAGCGGAACTGATGCCGGTCGCCGCGGCCGCGCTGCTCGAAGGCGTCGATGTCCGCCGCGTCGGTGGCGGGACCATAGGCGTGGGCCTTGCTGCCGTCCTTGGTCACGCCGTCGCGCTCGATGTAGCGCAGATGGCGGATGGTTGCGTGCGGTCCGACTTTCGCCAGATTCACCAGCCGGGTCTTGATGACGACGCGCCGGGCGTTGCCGCGCAGGGACTGGCCGGCGAACTTCGCCGCCACATGGCCGCGGCCGAACCGGGCACCGCCGCGCGAGGGCTGTCGCCGCAATGTTCCGCCGCTGGCCGGCCCGACCTTCGATGCGGCCTTCAGCACGCGGCTGGTGAATTTCGGCGCCCGCGCACTGCCGCGCGATTTCGGTGGCGCGACCTTCGGCCGGAAGCGGTCGTCGCTATGCTCCGGCATGACGACGCTCCGGACAAGCCAATACAAGCCGATGCGACGAAGCACGCGATTGCTGCTGTTGGCGCAACGGCTTGACCATCCCATAGGCACGCGGCCCCGTCCGCCGCGTGCCGCCCCAACCGACGTGCAGACAACAGCTTTCGGACGGTCGCGTGCCGTCCGCTTTTATCTTGCCGTGCGCCATCGGCGCTCTGTGCTCATGCTTTAGCGTTGCCATGCGGTCAATCTTTCTGCACGTCGGCGCTATCGTTCTCAGGTGCTTCTGCTGGCCTGTCACGGCGCTTGTCGGTGGCAAACAGGCTCTGCGCTAGTGACGCCGCTGCGCCCGATCGCGTCGCCTCGTCGATCGCGAAAAGAGGCGCACGCTGCGCTCTGGCTGTGCGTCTGCTGGAGCCCGCGAACAGGCTAGGCGCGGCATCGCCGAGGACGGGCGCGAGCTTGTCGAGATAGGCCGTCGTCTCGCCCGGAAGCGGCACGCCGAGGAGCTTGTGTTCCTCGTAGCGCGCCGGTCCCGCATTATAGGCCGCGAGCGCTCCCGGCATGCCGTAGCGCTCGCGCATCTGTGAGAGATAAGCGGCGCCGGCGATGATGTTGTCGTGCGGATCGAACGGATCGTTTCCGAAACCGTGACGCGCGCGCAACTCGTCCCATGTGGGCGGCATGATCTGCATCAGCCCCATCGCCCCTTTGGGGGAGACCGCACGCACATCGCCGTAGCTTTCGACGCGCATGACGGCGCGTATCCAGGTCTCGGGAATGTCGAAGCGGTGCGATGCTTCGGTGATCGACGCCGCCCACGGGTCCGTCGCGTCGAAACGCTCAGCGAACGTGTCGTTGGGACGCGGCTGAGCAGCGGATTCGGCGCAAGCTGGGACGCTCGACAGCGCGAGCATGATGCAGAGGAAACCCGCCTGCATGAAGCGCCGAGATCGAAGATGGTGCGACGCTCGCAGGCTAATCCGCCCGACTGCCGTCAGCCTGCCACCGTGCTCGCTTTGGTCAAGGACAAGGCTGCGCCGGCCGCGATGCGGTCGCCCTTGACCTGCGCTGCGCGCGACGGGCGCCTGACAGGCGATCGGGTCGGAGGGATGATCCGGGATCCAATCGATCAGAGGGATAACGGCAGATAAGGATCGGAGCATCGCGCGCATCGTCTCAACCGTGCCTGTCCGACGTCCGCCGACGGTTCGTCTTGCCGTTGACGAGATCGACAATGAAGCCATTGGCGAGACGCACGCCGAACGTCACATCGTCCAAACGATAGTTATTGTTGTTGCCTCTGAGGCGATAGCCTGCGTCCTCGACGACACGCACATCGAACCACTGATGAGGTGCGGTCTGGCCCCAGTATTTGCTCCGTCGTTTGATGCGCGCCACGAGCTGCTGGTCCATCATGTCAGCCTCCGTTTGACAGGTATGGCGTCAACCCTTGTCGTCACGCTTCGATGGCCGGCTCCACATCAGGTTCCAGACCTTGTCATCGGCCTCGGACTGGAACAGCGCGCCGCGCAGCGGTTGCGTGAAGGTCGGATCGTCGATGGTAATGGAGAGATAGTCGCCGGCCTTCTCGCCGCTGCGGCTCCAGGCGGCGCCGACTTCGCGGTCATCGACGGCGAAGACGCGATGGTCCGGCGCGTTCTCGGCGTCGGATTTTTCCGCCGGGCGGATGGTCAGCTCGACGTCGAGCGTGAGCGTGCGGACGCGACCGCTGAAGCCGGTCTTGGTCTTCGTGAAAGTTCCGATCTGGGGCATCGTGTCCTCCTGGGTGCGGGTTGGAATCGGACCGTCACGGTCCGCTGGTGGCCGGCTGGGCGGAGACATCATCCGCGGCCGGATCGGTGTCGTCGGCAGTCCAGACCGGGACCGCGCGGCCGACGATAGTGGTGACGGGAAGCGGACCGAAGTAGCGGCCATCGAAGCTGTCCGGCGCGTCCCAGTTCATGAGGAAGACTTCGCCGTGATGGAGCTTCCGGCAGCCCTGCCAGATGGGCAGCGGCCGGCCGCGGCTGTCATGCTCGCGAGCGACGGCGTAGCGTCCGCCATAGGCGATGATGATGCGGCCCTCTCGGCAAACGGTCTCGCCGCCAAGCGCGAACACGCGCTTGATGAGCGGCACGCCTTTCGGCAGATAGCCGCGCTCCGCGAGGAAGGCCGCCAATTCATCCGGCGGCATGACGATGGCGAAGTCCGTGACCGCGATTCCGGTCGCAGGCTCGACGCTGTAGAGACCGATCGGAACACTCGCCGAGGCATTCCAGATGAAGCGCGGCGCGTACCCTGACCAGATAGGTGCAGCGACCAGCAATGCGCCGCCGGCCATCATCGCCAAGGTGAAGGTGCGCGCGTTCATGACAGCAACTCTCGGCGGCGCAGCCAGGCGCGATGCTGTTCGGTTGAATAGGGATGTGGCAACTGGCGAACGCAGAGCCTGTTGTGGACGTGCTGCCAGTATTCCGGCGCAGCATCCGTCGGATCGAGGCCGAGCGCTTCTACGGCGTCGATGACCTGCAAGACACGTTGGACTTTGGGCCAACCGGAGACGAACAGCAGCGTCTCCGCGCCGGGATGCACATAGGGCCACATGCAGCACGTCCCGCCCGGCGCGACGGTGCGCATGATGGTGATGTGGGAGATCACCGTGCCGTATCCTCCGCGCTCCCACCGCAGCAGCGCGAAGATGCTGTTGGGCGCGAGCAATGCGAGCCGCCGACGGCGGTCAAGCCGCCGCTCGCGCATCGGCCTTCCAAAGCGCAGCCGGACATTGATGCGGTCACGCTCGAAGACGGCGAGGACGCTGGTGTAGCGGCGCATGGTCATGCGTCCGCTCCGTCTTCGGGAAAGCGCGCTTCAAGCAGTTCGCGGACCATCTCGGCGACCGTGACGCCCTGCTTGAAGGCGGCGACCTTGATGCGTCCGCGCAGCTCCGGCGTCACGTCGATGGTGAGACGCGCGGTGTAGATATCGGCCTTCGGCGCGGCGACTTGCGGGGTCGCTTCGACGGTCATTTCTGCGCCGTTGCCCTGCTGCACCCAGGCGTCGGCCGTGGATGCCGCTGGCTTCGCGCCGAAGGCGATGCGCTTGCCGTTCATGGGACGCCTCGCATGATCTCGGCGGTGCAGGCGGCGATCTCCTGCGCCGCCGTTCCGCCGGGCTCCAGTTCGCGCGCCAGCCGGCCGGTGGCGACGCTCTCGGCGAAGACGACGCGCTGGTGAATGTCGGCGCCGAGCGCGGGCAGCCCCTCCGGCAAGGCGCCGCGCACGTCGCGGCCGATGATGGTGCCCACGATGCGCCGGTTGACGACGAAGGCAGCGCGAAGATAGGGCTTGAACAGCTTCGCCTCGCCGAACAGCGCCACGATCTCCGCGCTGGCCCAGACGTCATAGGGTGACGGCTGGACCGGAATCAGCACCAGGTCGGCGGCAAGGATTGCGGATCGGGCGAGTGCGGTGACGCGCGGCGGTCCGTCGATGACGACATGATCGGCGCCGCGCGCGATGTCGGGCACTTCGACATGCAGGGTCTCGCGCGGCAAGCCGATGACGCCGAACAGGCGCGGCAAGCCGTTCTCGGTCCGTCGCTGCGACCAGTCGAGGGCGGAGCCTTGCGGGTCGGCGTCGATGACAGTGACGCGCGCCCCGGCAGCGGCCAGTTCGCCGGCGAGATGAGTGGCGAGCGTGGTCTTGCCGACGCCGCCCTTCTGATTGAGAAGCGCGACAATCATGACGCGCGCTCCCGGCGGATGCGTGTGTCAGCGCCGCATGTCGATGCTTGCGATCGTTGTCGTCTTATTGCCGCGACGTATTCGATTGTCGGAGATTGGCGGCAGGTGGATTTCGTCGTAAGGTTTGATATTGATTTGTTTCGGGATGGATGTCCCGCTGCGGCGTATCCACAAGCAACGCCGACTCCAAAAACAAAGTTAGATTCTCGGTTAGAGAAGTTAGGGGCGCGGATTTTCGATGCGCCGCAATTGCTTAACGCATGATCGTGCCTTTGATAGCACGATGGTCGCGCCTCCGATAGCACGAGCCCGATTGCCTTTGATAGCACGAGACGTTTCACAGCTTTTGCACAGCCCCCTGTGAATGAATGGATAGCGGTGATGAGGCCGCGGCGAAGACGAGTCGTTCGCGGCCATCGTCGAGCCGGTCGAGGCGCAGCCAATAGCCAGGCAATGGTTGACGGCGCACGATGTCGCGGAGGTCACAGGCGAAGTTCGAGAAGCGCGAGAGGCTTCCGGACTTGGCATGGAGATGGCGGAAGTCGAAGCTCCAGCCGCCTGGCTGGCGGCCACCATGCTTGCGCACGATCCGATAGAGCCAGCGTTCGATGCCGCCGAGCAGATCGAAGTAATCCCGGTCGATGGTCAGGATCAGAGCGTTGTCGAGCACGCCTTCGTAGAACCAGTCCGGCACGATCAGTTCGATGCCGAGCGGCCTTCCGTTCGCGTCGAGCCTTTCCTTCCATTCGTTGATCCATGAGAAGCGGTGTCGGCGCCGCTCGGAGGGCTGGCGGATCGACGTGGCGACGGTGGTGGCTTGCAGGCGGTCGAGCGCAGCTTTGAGGCGCTGATAGTCGCGAACCGAGGTGCCGCGGCCGATGAAGGTTAGAATCTCGTAAGGCGTGGTCGCCATCAGCCGCGATGTGCGCAGGCCACGGTCGCGGGCGTCGACGATCTGCGAGGCGGCCCAGATCAAAATGTCGGCGTCCCAGATGGTGGCCAGTCCGAACTCGGCCGGCGCCTCGACATGGATGCGGATATTGCCGGCCTCGAACCGGATCGGCTCGATGCGCTTCGATTTGGCGAGGGAGAAGAAGGGATAAGCCATGAGATCCTGCGAATCGCGGGTTGCCATGTCGCCGGGACGCGATCGGAACAGTTCGAGCTGGTCCCGCTCGGATGTGGGTCTGCGCGCCGCCATGCCTTGTTCCGGCGCGTTCAACGGGCTTGGGCGTAGCGAGGGTCGGAGGTGGTGTCGCAGGCCCGCGCCTCGATCCAGCTTTCGAGGTCGTCGATGGCATAGACGACGCGGGAGCCGAGCTTGCGGAACTTCGGTCCGCCGCCAATGACGCGCTTCTTGTTAAGCGTGTGCGGCGAGAGCTTGAGATAGGCGGCCGCTTCCTCGTTGGTGAGGTAGCGGCTGGCCGATTTGGATTCGGAACGATCCACGAAACTGCCTCCGTCTCAGGCTGGCCGAGCGAGGCCCGGTCCAGCGGTTCGGAGGCAGCTTCGGAAAAGCCTATCCCGCCCGGTATGGAGAAACGCCGCGTGCAGATTTTCTCCCTGCCGTCGCCAGCGTGGAAAACGCGCCGGTCCTGCGCGCCGCCGCGCCCCAAAGGAGGCTGCGATAGCCGCCGTTCATCATGGTGCGACTGCGCCGAATGAGGTAGCGGACCCTGGCGCGCAGTTCGCTGTCACCGTGCCATTTCTCCGTCACCATGTGCGTGCCGAAAATGGCGATGGCGATGTCGCGTTCGCTGGCTCCGGCCAAGTGTCCGTCGAGCGCCTGCAGGGATTGCATGGTGATGATTGCCTCGGTCGCGCCGCGCCGCCCGGCAATGTCGGCGGGGTGCCCGGCCATTGCGGTGAACATCTCGTGCGCTTCGCGCAGGCGAGCGCCAGCCCTGTCGTCCGGCGCGATGGCGAAGGTGAAGGGCATGCCGGCGTCGAGCGCGCCGGCAATCTGGAGATGCCAGGAGCGGCCGCGCCGACAGAGCTTCAGCGCAAGGCGGCTACCGTCATGCCCGATCGCCTTGCGGCCGGGAAAAGTCCAGGGATCGAAGACCGGCGCGATAGTTTCGGGGTCTCCGTCCGGCACAATCGACAGTGCGATGTCGGGATCAGGCTGCCAGAACGGCAGCGCCTCGCGGGCATCGTAGTCGGGGTTCTCGAAGAAATCGCAACCCCCATGTCTGAGCGTGGGCAGACGACGATGATCGCCGTCGCGCTCTGAAGCGTAGCCAGTCGTTGCAATAGTCTGGATTGCGTCGCAGGTGTTCCCAGGCGATAGCTGGGCGATCAAGAAAAAGGATGTAGAGATAGGCGGCATTCGCCATCCAGCCTTGTATATCGGGCATGATTCCTCCGCGCGCGTTTCCCGCTGCTGGTTCTTTCGAAGAGCAAGTGTGGCCATAAATAGGGGCAACCGAGGGTTAAGCTTCGTCGTCCAAGAGCTAAGAAGGCCTGAAGACGCTCGGGACAATTTTAGCTGTCGGGCCGTGATCATGCGAGCCGGGCGCAGCCCGGCGAGCGGCGGCCGTGCCATTCAGGTACGGCCGCGCCGCCGATCCGGATTTACGGATCGGCGGGAGTGCAGGCGCCAAATGCGGCTATGGCCGGAGCGGTCGCCACGGCTTGGCCGATCCTGCGCGGCAATATGTCAGGCGCCGACAGCGGGCGTGCGTGTTCCAGCCGAATATCAGCGGTTCAAAACCGTGCCACCAATCCTCGTCAATGTCGCCGCATCGGCCTTCAAAGCAGACATTGCCGCGTGCATCGAAAAGCTGAAACTCCATCGGCAGCAGCGTATCGCCTTCCTCCTGCTTGCCGCGCATGGGGGCTCCATTCTCGTTCTCGCCCAATCCCAGGCATCCACCCCATATGGTCGATCGTAATAATCCATCGCATAATGTCGTCCTTTCCGATGTTCAATTATGAGATTGCAGCGCTCGCCTGCGGACGGGCGCGCATGTATCGTGAGAAAGGGGCGGCTTACGCTGCCGCCCGGTGATGTTGCGGGGATGCGAGCCGTTTGCTGGCCGTGCGATAGTGGCCGTTATCCAGTTCGATGCCGATCCAGTCGCGCCGGAACTGCTGCGCGGCGGCCAGGGTCGAACCGCTGCCGCAAAACGGGTCCAGCACAAGCTCGCCCGGCTTCGTAAAAGCCTCGATCAACGGGGCCAGCGCCTCGACCGGCTTCTGCGTCGGATGCAGGCGGTTTCCGGTGTAGGGAAAATCCAGCACGTCGGGAATCGGATGTGCGGGACGTGTCGGATTACCCTTCGCCAGCAAATAAGCCTGCTCGTGTTCGTAGCGAAGGAAGCGCGCCGCCGACGCATAACGCTTGCGGAAAACAAGGTGGCCGACAACGCGAAAGCCCGCGGCCTTCCATGCGTCCATGAACAAATCCACCTTGTTCCAACCATAGAATGACACGGCAAAGCCGCCGTCTTTCAAAACGTGGTGCATGTGGTTGAAGGCGGGGCGAAGCCAGCGGCCGTTATCATCGTTGGCGACGGTGCGGCCTGCTCGATCTCGGAAACGGGTCACATAGGGCGGGTCGGTCAGAATGAAGTCCACCGATCCCCTCTCGAAAGAGCGCATCATCTCGATGCAATCGGCATTGAAAATCATGTTGCGGGCGGTGTTCGTGTTGCTGGTCATGTTTCCTGTTCCTTCGGGTTTGGGGTTCAGAGAAGCGAAGCGCCGCTCCTGAACCCTTGCCCGTCGGCGAGACCGGGGAAGCAAGGCGCCAGAAAAGTCTTTGGCACCGTGGAATAAATGGAGGGGACCCGTTTACGGGGAGGCGGCCGTTTATGCCGCGAAAGGCCGGAGAGTTTTCTTGTGCCGCGCGAGGGCAGCGCCCTGAGCAACGATCCCGGCGGGAGCTTTAAGCGGACGCCGGGAAAAGATCCGATCGAGGTGCTGAAAACCTGAAAACCGGAAAGGCTTGCAATCCCGATCTCCGTATTTCCTTAAAGGCGACGGACATGAGCATGGCAAAGCCCCGCTTTTGTAAGCGGGGCTCAGCCGGCGGACTGGCTCAGTTGGCGGCGCGTCGCCGCGACCAGATCAGGGCGAACTCGCCCTCGGTCTCCGTCTCGACCAGACTCGCGTAGATCGGAGCCGGGAACGAGGGGTCGTCGAGCTTGACCGAGTGATACTCGCGCTGCGTATCGCGCGAGGTCTTCTTCCATGCCGCACCGAACGCGGTGGTTCCGGCGAGGACGCGGAAGGCCGGACTGTTTTCGGTGTCGCTTTCGGCCGGCGCGAAGGTCACCGACTTGACGTTGAGGGTGACGGTCTTGATCGAGCCAGCGAATCCGCTGCCGATGCGGGAGAAAGTGCCGATCGTAGCCATGATGCGATTTTCCTTTTGCTGATCGGGCCGCGCCCATCGCGGCCTCGATGGCGGTCGACGCGCCGGGGACGATCGGCCAGCAACATCCGGCGAGGACTTTTTTGACTTTCGTGGTGCAAAGCCGGCCTTGGCCGGCGGCGGAAAAAGCCGCAGGCGGCGTGTTGCAGGTTCAAGATCGAGGCGACGTGCTTCGTCGCCGGTCTTCGGTTAGACCAAACCAATCGAGGACACCCTTGGGGCGCGATGTCAAAGACAGCCACAGGAAACACGATCTGGCGACAACGATCGGAAGCACGCTTTCTCGCGTCGCACCGAACGGCTATTCGCGCTCCATCAAGCAGGAACCGAACCCTCAACGCCGGATGTTTCATGACGCAGTGGAAGGCTGCAGGTCATCCATACTTCGCTCGGATCACCACTCCGGTCCGGCATGGAAAGACAGCGGCCCGTCCGGGACGCCGACAATCCTCGCACAAGCTGCTGTGACGATCCGCTCCCGGACTCGATCGACCTGCGAGTATGGTTGAGCACGAGGGTCAGGAACGAGACTCGATCTGTCGAGCGCTTATCGACCGGCATCAGCCACCATGAGGCTCTCCACAAGTCGGGGCGATCGCCGAAATGTCCGCGCTGCCGCCCTTCGCGTCATGGGATCGTCACCGAAGGCGAAGACCCGCGAGGGGCTTCGGAAGCCGCCGCAGGCGGCGCGTAGAGCCCGGCCCGAAGGGCGACGCCCAAAACACATTCAATGCGCACTACGTTGTTAAAAATGATTCTGAACTATGACGGCTTGCGTGTTGCCTTGTGCTTGTGCGTAATCTTTGCCACGTCACGAAGGACTTCATGGGGATCGAAGCCGATCACTTCCGCCAGTTCAAGGAACTCGACAACATCGACACGGCGGCCCCCGGATTCAATCGCAGCGACGACGGATTGGTATCGGTCGAGCGCTTCGGCAAGGTCGGCCTGGCTCATGCCGGCTTCCCGACGCTTGTCGACGATGAGTTGAATGAGGCGCACATGCCTGGGAGACCGAAGTGTTTTCTGCATATGCGCTGCCGGCCGTTGACGAAGCCGACAGATCAATTAAACCGAAATACAGATAACCAGAAAATCTGGTTGTTTCTGGCGCGGTGAAGCCCAGCGATGGATTCTCGACTGATGGCGGACCGACACCCGGTGCTGGGCCGGCTTTATCGGGTCTGGCTCGCGCGCGGTGACGGTGCGGCTATGCCACAGGCCGAGAACATCACCGGGCGTCTGGCCGACTTGGATGATGTGATCGTGGTGATCCGGCGCTCGGCCGAATTCGGATGGAGCATTGAGGATCGAACGCAGCGGCAAGGCTGTCGATCGACTTTATGGAGCCGCATTGGTCGGCGAGGCGGTCGGACGGCTCACGCCGTCGCGCGAGGACGCAGAGAACGAGGCGGCCATCGTTTTCGCTTCGGGCCGCACGCTGATGATGGAAGACCAAGTGCAGCTTCCGGACGGTCCGGCTCGCATCGCAAGGCTCTATCTCCCGTTTGCCGGCGCTGACGGCCAGGTGGCGGGCATTGTGGTTGGAATCGTCAGGGTTAGCTGAAATCCGCAATAGCGGATTTCAGCATCCCGGAGGCGGGCGTTCCACGCAATCTGCGTCGGCATCCGCTCCATGCGAGCATTTCTACAGTCGGCCCAATTGCACGAGCTGCAGATAGAATTTTCCGAGATCGGTGAGTAGGACAAAGCCGGACCGCTCAGCACTCCAATAGAGATCGGTGCCAACCTTGGGCCTTACGAGGCCCGCTATTTGGTACTGTTTCAGCTTCTTGAATATCGCCACGTTTTCGGGCTTCGCTGCTTTTAAGTTCGTCTCCTCGAATGTTGGGTCGAGCTGGAATTCGTGATCGGCTGTCGGAAAGTAGATGACAAGCTCGCGCAGCGTGTTGTCATCTACTTTGGGATCGCAGAGTCTCACGGGCTCAAGATGCGCGGCGTGGGACTTGTACATAGGGCGCTGGTCCCAAGCGCCAAGCGCGGCCTCCGCGTATGCATATATGGATGCGGCGGAGACTCGGCCGCGGACATCTGCAGCGCCGCCACGCAGTGCTCCCAAAATCAAGTTTGTGAAAACGCCGTGCCCGTTGACCTCCATCGATAGCTCGTTCGAGCGGGAAGCAGCAAGGATCGTCACTCCCTCGCGCAGCAGGGTTTTTTCCATCCCACCGTTCTGGAACGGGTTGAGGTTGCCGGTCGAGCCGCTGAAGCAGCAATCGATGATAAGAAGGACGGTCCTGGCGTTAGACTTGTTCGCGAGATTGACAAGGTCATCCATCGCAAGCCCGGGGTCGCCGGAGGTGCCCTCCTGCGTAACCAGGTAGGCGCCCGTCGACGTTGTCGCGCCATGCCCTGAAAAATAGAACAGGACATCGCCGTTGAAGCCAGTAAAGAGATCATCCCATGCTGCCCTCAGAGTTGCACGGGTTACGGGCTTTATGCCTGGGCTTGTCAGCAGGCGTGTGTCGAAGTTCCTGGACTGGTTGGCATGAAAGCTGATGAGTTCATCTATCGCCTGGACGTCTGCTACGCAGGCGCCGAGCGATGAGACATGGTCATACTGATTGATCCCGACAAGTAGTGCGCGTCTGCTCATAGGGCGTCCAGAAAAGCCTTGATGTTTGCCCAGGTCCAACCGAGGATCGAAACTCCAGTAAGCTCCGCGGGCACGGACGTGGGGCGATCATCGGTGGTCGTATAGATGCCACGTAGGGGCACTCCCTCTTCCTTCGAAGTCTTGATCTCCCACAGCTGTCCCGCCGCATTTTTGGTGTTCTTGCTGACCAACGCGATGGTGCCGTCGCAGCCTTTGATGCGCGAGCGACACTTCGCCTTCCACTGTTCGTCCCAGGGCTCTTTGACCGACATGTCGACGAATTCAAATGGGCTTTTCTCGTTTTTGGCTTGGCCCACCAGATAGTCGCGCGCCCATTTGTCCTCGACCGCAAATGCAATAAATATCCTGTTCTTCGTCGCCATAATTAGGATGATCTCCGCTCGCAATGATTGCGGAGAAAGCCAGTTGTAACGTCAAATTGCAAGAAGATCCGCAGGAAAATAAAGCGTCATATACGACCATGAGACAACCGGCGCCTCGTTCCCCGGAAACTTGTGGAAGCTGGCATCCTGACGCTTAGGCAGCTGGCTGATACAGTCTTGGAAACCAGCGGTCGACCACCGCAGTTGGGAAGCCGAGCCTCACCGGCGAACGCGTCGTCGGCGAAGTAAGGTAACCCTTTTCAATAAGGGAATTGAGCACCGTCCGCGCTTGGCGCTCTTCATAGCCGGTGAGACCGGGCGCAGCGCCTCGGGCATATTCACCGGCCATGACCGCTTCGCGAAGCAGGGGCCATGAGCCCTTTGGAAGCCGCTTTGCGCGCGTCTCCTCCTCGGTCCAGATCTCCATACGCCTCAGGAGCTCTTCCGGTTCCAAAAGTGCGGCCATGAAGTCGACCTGGTCGACGCAGGTCGTCAGGAAGAATTTGCAGAAATCAATAAGCCCGCCCATCGTAAGGTTGCCTCGGCCATCCAGATCGCCGCGACGCGGTTCGTCAGCGGCCTGTAGGCGGGCTTTGTAGTCGGCGACGCGCCGTGCAAGTCCGCGTGAAACGGCCCAAAGCTCGGACCCTACATCCAGTTCTCGCAGCAGCGCGTGCGAGTACAGCCGCGTTACGCGGCCGTTGCCATCGAGAAAGGGATGAATCCAGGCCAGCCGATGATGTGAGGCGGCGACACCGATGATTTTTCGCAGTCTTGAGAGGTGAGGAGAAGAGTACCCCTCAGCAAAGCGCTTCAGAAACGCCGGAAGGTCCGCTGGGTCGGGCGGAATGTGTCTTCCTACTCGCACATGCTCTGTCCTAAGTTCGCCGGGCACGATTTTGATCGGCTCTTTGGTCGTGGGGTGTTCGACGACCAGCAACTCTTCCGGCAGGCGCTGGCAGAAGTTCTTATGGATCCAGATGATGAAGTCCGCCGATACGACAGGTGATGGCGCTCCACCTCGGTCAATCATGCGCTGCACTTCGATGTGGGCGCGGGCTTCGAGTTGAAGATTGCGACGCTCGGGCTCTTTGGAGAGGTCGTCGTTAAGCGCTCGATCGATGTCGATAGGCAGTGTGTTGTGACCTTCGATGAGGTTCGAGTAATAGCAGTTCATGGAGCGCACGAGGTCTCCCACTGACGACCGCACGATCGGATGAAGGCGCCCCGCCAGGGTATTGGCCTTAGCCACCAAGTCTGTGGCTAGATCTTCGAGTTCCTGCCGATCGTCGGGCAGGAGCGGTTCCATCGCCGAAATATCCATTTTTGCCGCTTTCCTTTCCGCCAAATAGTCTAGCAAAAACAATCTATAAAAGGAATTTTTGTTGCCTGTTTTGCCGCTTTTATTGCCGCTTCTCGCAGCATAAATCAACCTGGACCTCGACGGTGGATTCTCCAGGTACAGCCATTGATGTGGAAAATAGTACCTACCGGAGCACGCAGAGGTTGCGCGTCTTATCTTGTTCTGTAAATGTTCCTCAAGGGCGAGGGACACAACATGCCAGTCAAGGTATTTATTTCACATAAGAAGGAAGATGCCGAGCAGGCATCGGCCATCTCGGCGCACCTCATTGCAAACGGCCTTACTGTCTATTTGGACGTCATTGATGCGCAACTCGGCAAAAGCGGACCAGATCTGGCCGACTATATTCGCAGCCAGATGGATAAATGCACCCAGCTCCTTGCGGTCATCAGCCCGCAGACGCAGGCATCCTGGTGGGTGCCTTGGGAAATCGGCGTCGCTACCGAGAAGGAGCGCTTCCTGGCCTCGTTTGTTTCCGGCGGTGCCGCCGTACCTGAATATCTGGTGAAATGGCCTTATCTGCGGACGCGGGCAGACCTAGACATCTATGTCCGGGAGTCGAAACGAGCTGAGCTGCTCGTCGAGGATCGAATCCAAAAGGGCTACCGAACTGCGGCGCGAGCACAAGGTTTCCGGTCGTTCCATACGTCGCTGAAGGCTTCCCTCGGGCAGCCGTAGTCAACAACACGAGCGAGGATACACCCGTGGCGGACAAAAAAGTGATTTTCGTTGCCTTTGCGATCGAGGATGAGACGCAGCGTGATTTCCTGAAAGGGCAGTCGCTGCATTCTCGCGCGCCCTATGAATTCATCGATATGTCGGTGAAGGAGGCATACGACAGCGGCTGGAAAGAGAAAGTACGGACGCGAATCCGTCGCTCGGATGGCGTCATTATTTTGGTGAGCAAGAATTCCACTACGTCTTCCGGCCAGAAATGGGAAATCGCCTGCGCAAAGGAAGAGGGCAAGAAGTTGCGCGGAATTTGGGCCTACAGCAATGACCGCACGGAGATCCAAGGCGTGACGACCTATCCTTGGAGCGACGCCAATATCAGCAATTTCATTGATGCTTTATAACGACATATATGCGCAAGGCCCTGATCGTCGGCATTGATCATTACCATGATCTCACTCCGTTGAGCGGCTGCGTCAATGATGCAGACGCAGTGGCGGCTGTCCTTGCCCGCAATGCGGACGGAACAACAAATTTCATGACACCAAGGGTACTGACGGCCACCGGCGCAGCTAATTCGGTCAGCCGGCGCGTGCTTCGCGACTCTATTGAGGCCCTGTTCAAAGATGACCCAGAAATCGCACTCTTCTATTTTGCTGGTCATGGTTACATCGACGCGACTGGCGGATTTCTTTGCGCAAGTGATTGTCGAGATGGCGATGATGGCTTGGCGCTCAGCGACGTGATGACTTTTGCAGGGGAGTCCAAGGCCGCAAATAAGATCATCATTCTCGACAGTTGCCACGGGGGAATTGTGGGCAGTAAGCCAGGGAAAGGAAGTCTTGCCGAGATCGGCGAGGGGATGACACTCCTTACCGCCTCTACCGAACATCAATATTCTTATGAAGGTGGTAATGGAGCGCCGGGCGTATTTACCAACCTGCTCGTCGACGCTCTGAATGGGGCGGCAGCTAATCTAGTGGGTGACGTCACGCCAGGCAGCGTATACGCGCACATCGATCAGTCATTGGGGCCATGGGGTGGACAGCGTCCCATGTTCAAGACCAACGTGAAGTCCTTCGTGTCGCTACGCAAAGCTGCACCGCCAATTGCTCTCGATGAACTTTTAAAGCTGGCGACATATTTCCCTCAGCCAGGATATAGGTTTCCGCTCGATCCATCTTATGAACCGGAGAGGTCACAGGAGCAGCGCGAAGATCCTGAAATTCCGTTGCCTGATCCAGCTAAGAACGCCATTTTCAAGGTGCTCCAGAATTATGTAAAAGTGAACTTAGTCCGGCCGTTTGATGCCCCACACATGTGGCATGCGGCGATGGAAAGTAAATCATGTGAACTCACCGTCCTGGGCGAACATTACCGTCGGTTAGTTGCGGAGAATCTGATCTGAGGAGACATAAAGGTGTCCAAGACGCAACTCGATGAATCCTTCGCTTCCCTACTGGAAGAACTGGCTGCGCTTGAGCATCAACGATGGGCCCACTGGCAAAAGTATGTTCACGACAGCGGCCAACGCCAGCCTGATGGCTCAATTCTGTTGCCGGCCGAGATCGTGTCTCGCTGGGAAAAGCAGATCAATACGCCTTATGTTGATCTCTCCGACGAAGAGAAGGACAGTGACCGCGAGCAAGTGCGGAAATACTTGCCGCTTCTCGAACGTTGGTTGAACCGCACTCTCAGCAAAAGTGGAGATGATGCCTGACTCGTTCAAAACATTCCGTGATCCTCTCCTCTCTATTTATCAATCGGCCGTCAGTGAGGTTGCGAAAAAGATCGATAACCAGAAGAAGAGCGCGTCCAGGAGCCGGCTTGGTGTTCAACGATCCATGGCCAGCGCTCTTCCGAATGTCGCGGCTGACATCGCGGAGCGCGAATACGACCTCTTGACCGGCGGTGAAACGTCCGCTCCTGGCGCCGCGCTGACCGCGCGAGAGCTATCAAAGGCAGGTATCGCCAAGGTCTGCGCTGAATGGGCATTACGCTATCTAAAAGCTCAGGCCCGCCGGGATGAGCAGGCCCTTGAGCAATTGAAAAGCGAGTTCACGGCCGGCACCTGCGACCCAGCATGGCTGAGCACCTTTGAAGCTTACGGCCGCTATTTCGAGGACGGAAAGCGAAAAGCCACCCCTTACGTCCGCGCAGCCACCGTCGGCCCCAAAACAATTGAGATCAAGGCTAACGCCCGCATCGCCCTGATGGGGGATTGGGGCACGGGTGCTCCGCCTGCAATCGAGGTTCTGCGGTGTATAGCCGACGAGCACGCCGACGTTATTGTACACCTCGGCGATATTTATTACTCTGGAACACCTGAGGAATGCCAAATTAACTTCCTCGATCCGATCAATGCCATCCTCCGCAAGGACAAGGCACTTCCGGTGTTTTCGCTGTCCGGCAATCACGATATGTACTGTGGTGGAGTAGGCTTCTACGATCTAATCACGAAACTCAACCCTGCGCCGATGACACAGCCCGCCAGCTTCTTTTGTCTGCGCTCCGCGGACGAAAGATGGCAATTGCTAGCCATGGATACCGGCTTACATGACGACAATCCCGCGACTGTCGCCGGTGCGCTTACTTACGTGGAAGAGGACGAACTCGCTTGGCATTGCGACCGCATCAGTGAATTCAACGGACGGACCATTCTACTTTCTCATCATCAGCTGTTTTCCGCCTTCTCGCCCATTGGGGCGGCGGACAACGAAGGCAAGCAGTCAGCAATCAATCGCTTACTGTTGAAGGCCTTCCAGCAGATGATGGCAATAAAGCCGGTCGCGGCTTGGTTTTGGGGACATGAACATACGCTCAGCATTTATGAGCCTTTCGCTGGATTGGAGCGGGGCCGCTGTCTCGGCCATGGAGCTGTACCCGTCTCGGTGATTGACGAAATCTATAGGCCACTTTCCGGCCTCCCAGCGACGCCAATTTTGATTGAACAGTCGAGGTTGGCGACCCAAGGAGGCGTTTACAATCACGGCTACGCGCTTCTAAGCTTGGAGTCTGACCTGTGCAGAGCCAAGTATTATCAAACGACGGCTAAAGGTCGCGAACTGATGTATCAGGAATCATTTCGCTAGCCCGAACTGGCAGCAAAGTCTTCATGATAGATAAGACTGATCACGAGTACGAGTGGCTTCCAAACCATTCATCTTGTGCCTTTGCGTCGATCGCAACGCTTCGACCCAAAGATTCGGGACGTTGTCGATCTGCATCGCATTATGTTGCCGAATGATGTGCTCGCCCGGTGAGTCGCATTTATCAGTTTGACGGAGTGCGCGTACTTCGGCCGGAATTGCCGATTCTTTGGTGACACTGTGGTGACACCGACGTTTCTGGAGGGTTGGCGATTTGATCTAAGTATTTGATTTTGTTGGCGCACCCGAGAGGATTCGAACCTCTGACCTTTGCCTTCGGAGGGCAACGCTCTATCCAGCTGAGCTACGGGTGCGAGACGTTCCATTTAGCCGATTGGCGTGACGTCGGCAACGGCCGGCATGACCGGTTTTGCTTAAAGCGCTCGGTTGGAGGGTGCGTAACCTTCCGAAGGCAAAGGTCACACGTTCGAATCGTGTCGGGTACACCAATAAAATCAACTAGAGCATTTTTGGATTGATCTGACTCGTATGAGGATTCACGGCGTGTCTTTTCCGGTTCAGGATTTGTAGGTTCTGATTCGGAGGTGGCGATGACACGGGCCTATTCGTCAGATTTGCGGGAGCGGGTGATTGGTGCGGTAGCGGGCGGACTTTCGGCAACCTCGGTGGCCAAGGTCTTTTCGGTGAGCGCCAGCAGCGCAATCAAATGGGTCCGGCAGTGGCGCATTGACGGGCGAACGGCACCGAGCCTGTCAATCGGCTTGCAAATTTGACCCCGTATCGGCGTCCAATTTTGACCCCTTTGATCGACGGGTTTTGGCGGTAGCGCTCGCCTCGTCGGAGCTGGCCGGGATTGCGGAGACGTGGCGAGCGCGGATTGTGTGATCGTCGTCGCGGCTTTTGAATCGCCAACTGTCATTGCCGGTTTCGACGATGTCGCAGTGGTGGGTCAGACGATCGAGCAGCGCGGTGGTCATCTTGGCGTCGCCGAACACGCTGGGCCATTCGCCGAAGGCGAGATTGGTGGTGACAACGATAGAGGTGCGCTCGTAGAGCCGGCTGACGAGGTGGAACAGAAGTTGACCACCGGATTGAGCGAATGGGAGATAGCCGAGTTCGTCGAGGACGATGAAGTCCATTCGGGTTAGATGCTCGGCGATCCGGCCCTTGTCGTCCGTTGCGGGTCTCGATCTCGAGGCGATTGACGAGGTCGACGACGTTGTAGAAGCGCCCGCGGGCACCGGATCGGATGCAGCTTCGGGCAATGGCGATGGCCAGATGGGTCTTGCCGGTGCCGGTGCCGCCGACCAGCACGACGTTGCGTTGTTGGGCGATGAACCCGCCGCCAGCGAGATCATTGACCAGCGTCTGGTTGATGGGGGTGCCCTCGAACTGGAAGCCATCGAGATCCTTGGCGAGCGGCAGCTTGGTGATAGTGAGCTGGTACTTGATCGAGCGGGCCTGCTTCTCGTTGATCTCGGCATTGAGCAGATCGCCGACGATGCGTTGCGGTTCGTGCTGGCGCTTGACGGCGGTCGCCATGATCTCGTCGAAGGCGGCCTTCATGCCATAGAGCTTGAGTTCGCTCATGAGGTCGAAGAGTTGCGTGCGTTCCATCAGACCGTTCTCCTGAGGTTGTCGTAACGGGCACAGTCAGCGATCGGCGCATAACGCAAGGTCAGCGCCGCCGGGGTGAGGATGTTGGCTGGTGGCGCCGGCTCACGCTGGCGGGCCAGAATGTTGAGAACGACATCGGCAGAATGGACGCCGTGGGCGATTGCCTCGGCGCAAGCCGCCTCGACGGCCGACAGTCCGTCGGTCAGCACCGCGTTGAGGATGTCGACCATCTGCCGATTGCCATCGTCGGCACTGGCGAGCTTGCGCCGCACACGTTCTATCGCAGCGGGCAGCACCCAGTCCTTGAACGGAGCGCCGTTGCGCAAGGCGCAGGGTTTGCGAGCCAGCACTCAGGCCGCAACGATGGACGACGGATTGACGCCGTCGGCACGGAGGCGATCGATCACGGACCGGCGCACGTATTCAGATTTGGTTTGAAGTTCGCGTTTCGCCGCGGCGTCGATCGCTTCCGAGAGCGATTCCGGTGCGCGAAACTGCAAGAGCTTGGTGTGATGTTCCATGGCGTGTCCGCATGCTGATGTCATGCGGATCACAGTACGATGTGCGCGGAAGCCTGCTACCTCAGTTCTGAAGGAATGAAATGAGTCTGATGAATTTGCAGGATATGATCGGCACTGGACGTGAAATTCTATTCGTTCACAGCCTTTCAGCTGATCTTCCATTACCGACTGAGAGATTTAGCGGAAAGTAAATTCCCCGATCAAGCTATCCCATGCTTCTGGCCGCTGAGCGTTATGCGTCGCAGTCACGACGTCTCCACGAACTCTCGTCATAATGGTCCTGAGTTCCACGCCAGGTTCAACGATCCGCTTCAAAAGGGATGCAGTAAATGGGCTGTTGCGGCCGTTGCCATCTGACGCAACCTTGTTCGCCTGACTCGCGAAAGCTACAAATATTCCATCAGCCTCTACTTTTGCCAAGCCGCGCTGCAAACCTATCGATCTTGATTTAGGTGTAGGTGCACTTGCCGCTAGCTGTGTAATCGCATCGTTGTCACGGCATGCATCTACGATGAGTATCCTTACGCCAGGGGTGTTTTGTAGATCGTCAATTACATCCTGAAGGCGGATAAATTTTTTCAGGTCCGTCTCGTCTGAAAGCTGCCCATCGACGGGGGCAAGGTAATTCACCCCCTGGTATTGCAGTCCATGCCCTGCGAAAAATACAAGCGAAGCGTTTGCTGTTCTGGCATTCTTCACAAATGTCGCAATTGCGTTCTCCATTGTGATGCGTGGCAAATTAGTGCCAAAGACAACCTTGAAGCCCGTTGAACGAAGGATTGCCGCAAGGTCTGTCGCATCATGTTCAGGGTTTGCGAGTTTGGGGAAGAAATTGTAGCGCGAGTTACCAATTACGAGCGCAACGCGAGACGGATGCGTTGGGATCGGGCCGGTCTTCAGTTCTGGCTCGAGCGTGACATAGTCGTCATCGAAGCTGCCAGAGGTTGCTGGTTGCTCTTCCTCTACGTCAAAACTACCTGACGAAGCTCCTCTTACTTGCCTGAGCGGAACCAAATAAGCAGCGGAAAGCAACGAAGCCCAAATAAAATTCCGTCTATTTGTGCTCATATCCCTAGTTCCGTCTGAGCATGGGGGCCTAATCCAGGGTACGACGAACGCGTCGTGGCTTTTCCATACTACGTCTATCACCGTTCACGGAACAGGGCCTCCTTAGGCGAGGGATTCGCAGCGGGAGCGCCCTTTCAGGGTAATCATTACGGAATCATCATTTGGGCAGGCGGCCCGCTATTTCCCTAACAGCCCTTCCAGCCCTTCTCTCCTGAAGTAAGCGACAACAGCCGTCGCTGGACCGGTCACCGCTCTTGTACCGACGAAGCGCCTCATGGTCCCCGTCCAGGAACGTCGCCAGCGCGACCTTGCTGACGATCCATTGACCGCCGCCGACGTGGCGTCCAATGCCGTGTTCGATGCACCAGTTGCGGATCGTGCCTGGCGATTTGCCCGCTCGCTCGGCAGCCACGTTCAGCGGGATGCCTTCGCGCTTGTCATGCGGGATGAGCGTCATGCAGCCCTCAGACATGGGCGGCCTCCGACAGAAGGACGCCGCCAGGGGCTGGGCGAGGGAAGCGCAAGACTGCTCCGCTGGGTCGCTTTATCGACGCGCTTTCCGGGGTGAGTGTGACAACCTCACCGCCTTGCAAAAGAAGCAGCAGGCCCATGACATCGAACCGGATGGCGGGCCGCCCGGGGTGAACTCCGAATAGATCAAGCGCTGTCCAACCCATAGCGTGGGCCGTTGATGACCACCGGTCGAGGAATCGAGCCGCATCGTGCAGCAGCATTTCCCAGCGGCCTGGCGTCATCCAGTCGGAGCGCTAGGCGAGCGGAGCCTCGCCGGCGGCGCCGTCAATTTGAACCCCGGCAAACTCCGTTCGACTCAAGGACGACGGAGGAAGCCCTGGTTGAGTCTCCTGGTGAGTCCTAATTTCCGAGCTATGTCTCCGGGTGAATCTTCATCGCCGCGGCACCGGGAGCGGAGCGACCCGGAAACCGCAAGACAAAGATACAAGCCGAGAGGTCCCACTGTAGCGCTTCCCAACAACTCTCTTTCTTTCTTACTTAAGTTTATTAAATATATGGGAAGCGTTACATCTCCGGAGACAAGGATCTCCGGTCATAGATACAACTAGTAAGAAGCAATTGAGGATTTCGCAGCCTCCGCGGCTGCTGTCTTCCTTGCACGGTGATGATTGACACGTTCCCTACCCTTGAAGCGCTTCCTGGCCAGGATTGGATCGTCCCCACCAAAGTGTCCCACAATGTGCATGGAAAGCGTGTCCGTCACCGACTTGCAGTGTCTGCTGAACACGCAGATCTCGCACGAAGATGCCGTCCCATCCTTGCGGAGGAGAAGCTCCAAGGCGTGATTGCAAAACAGGCCATAAGGAACTCCCCGTTCGTCCGCGAACTGGCGTGCCCTCCAGAAGGAGATGAATTCGGTTTGGCTGCTACGCCAATGTCCACCCCGTATGGCGCAACTTGCGCGACGCCTCCTCGGTCGAGAAATTTGTGTCCCATTTCTTCCGATAGGCGGCAACATAACTGCGGGCAAACTCGTCAGTCGCGGTGAGCGGAGACATAAACCTGTAATCGAACCACTTTGTCCTCATGAGACCGCGCTCAGCGATTCCGTCCTCCTTTGAGATCCGTCTCGCAATGGTTGCACACTTGTTGATGATAATGCGGTTGGCTTTCTCTCGACGATTGGCGTCAGACATGCGTTTTCATTCAGCCCGTGACGGCCGCTCCTAATTCTCCGGAGTTAACGTCGTGCTGTGAACATAGCGTTTTTGTCGAAGATCTGCCGAGCTCTTGATAATTTTTTAAATCTCCCAAAAGACGGATAGATGCATCTACGATCATATGATCAGGTGGGTTAGTGATGAGTAAGAAGCGGGACGCAGCCTATTACGAAAGTCGCCTTAAGAGAGATTTCCCTACAATATACGCAGATTTGCGCTCGGGTAAGCTAAAGAGCGTCCGACAAGCCGCTGCTAAGGCAGGATTGATACATCTACCCGATCGGCTGACAGCGATGAAAAGGGACTGGAAGCTGTCGTCATCGCAACAGCGGTCACAGTTTCTGAAGTGGATTAGATCAAGCGGCGTAGGCCTTAAACCAGCTACAGCAAAACCGATTGCAGATGCTGGGGATCGATTGACGTCGCGTGTAATAGCCTTCGTCAACGATTGGACACGGAAGGAACACGCGACAGCTGGGCAAATTATGAAACAAATGGGCTACAAGAACTTCGACTACCGCTT
>NZ_BJNF01000100.1 GCF_006539545.1 Nitrobacter winogradskyi | reverse complement strand
CGTCCTAGTGGGCTTTCCGCATTCATGGTGGCGAAACTGCGGAGCCGCTGTCTGTCGACAAGCCTGTTTCCCAAGGCGACCGTGCTTCACTGCCTGCTCAAGCCAAGCGCACTCCAGACAACTGTTGTCATCAGTGAGTTCGGCAGTGAGTTCGGCAGTGAGGTCGGCGAGATCGGCTGCCGTTCGCAAATGGAGTCAGCAGACGAAGCAGGTTGTGGTGAGCGACCTGCAGCCATCCGGCAGGTGGCGCATATCCCCTGAAGCTCGACCATACGCTTTCCGATGTGGAAGCCCAAGGTCTCCGTGTCGCGGTTGAACATGTATTCAATCGCTCGATTTTCGACCTGCGCCGACGATCCGCATCGGATCAAGCCCGAAGACATGCTTCGATCGAGAACCCCATAGGATAAGTTTCATGCGTATCACAGCAAAGATGTGTGTATGCTGATCGGGTGCTTACCATCAGTTGGATTTGAGAGAAAGTGAGACCATGTCCGGCACCATGAAGGCGATCGTCCTCGGCAAGTTCGGTGGCTACGACGCTTTCGAGATGCGCGATGTTTCCGTACCGGCTGTCGGACCTCGGCAGGTCCGGGTACGCGTTCACGCTACAGCCATCAATCCCCTGGACTATCAAATCCGGCGTGGTGACTACGCCGACTACGTGCCGCTTCCCGCCATCATCGGTCACGACGTTTCCGGCGTCGTGGAGGAGAAGGGTGCATCTGTGAGCGAGTTCGACATAGGCGACGAGGTTTACTACACGCCAAAAATCTTCGGCGGCCCCGGCTCATATGCGGAGCAGCACGTTGCCGATGTCGATCTGGTCGCCCGCAAGCCGCATAACATCAACCACCTGGAAGCTGCCAGCCTGACGCTGGTTGGAGGTACGGTCTGGGAAGCTTTGGTGGCCCGTGCTCAGCTTGCCGTTCACGAGACCATTCTGATCCACGGTGGCGCCGGCGGCGTGGGTACGGTGGCAATCCAGCTTGCCAAGGCGATGGGTGCGCGGGTGATCACGACGGCGCGCTCCAGCAACCATGAATTCGTGCGTTCGCTCGGAGCGGACGAGGTCATCGACCACACCTCTGATGACTACGTTTCAGCCGTGGCGGACCTGACGCAGGGGCAAGGGGTGAACGTCGTATTCGATACCATCGGCGGCGACACCCTGACCAGAAGCGCCCTCGCCCTCGCGGATGCCGGACGGGTGGTCAGCATTGTCGACATCGCACAACCGCAGAACCTGATCGAGGCCTGGGGAAAGAACGCCGCCTACCATTTCGTGTTCACCCGTCAGAATCGAGGCAAGCTCGACGCGCTGACAAACCTTATTGAACGCGGCCTGATCAAGCCGGTGATCGGCGCGGTGCTTCCTCTGGCTCGCATCGGCGAAGCGCATGAATTGCTCGAAGGCGGAAGCTCCCGTGGGCTTCGCGGTAAGATGGCGATCGATGTCGTGGGCCAGACTGTCGAACTTCCCGCGCGGCAAGAAATACATCGATAAGGCAGCGGGATATGGTCCCGAGACGTCCAGTTCACCTCGATAATCGTCCCAGGAGCCGCCCCCAAGCGTGGTGTATCCCTGGCAAGCTTGGTGTATCCCTGGAATGTGGAGGCCGGCTTCTTGCGGACCATGTTGATGGTCGCGCTGGGATCGCCGCTACCGGTCATCAGGCCGGTCGCGCCCTTGAGCACTTCCACCCGATCATAGAGCACCGTGTTAGCGGTGCTTTGCCCTCCCGGATAGGTCTGGTCGTAGTACGACGGCACTCTGTCATGCTGAAAACTCTGAATAATAAATCCGCGCCAGCGATGTCGGCTACCAGCGATAACTCACCTGGCCGATTACGGTGCGCACTCGCCCGACATTGCATTGAGAGATAATAGCACACCCCGCGACATACTGCGTGTCGAACAGGTTGGTTGCGTTGACGGAGAAGCGCCATTTGTCGATGTCGTAGCGAATCATTGCATCCACCACCGTATAGGCGGGCGCATAGAACGTATTCATAGCATTGCCGGCGCTGGCGCCGACATAACGCACGCCTCCGCCAAGGGTAAGACCGTTCAGCGCGCCGTCCCGGATGGCGTAATCGGCCCAGACCGATGCGAGATGCTGCGGAGCTCTGACAGGTCGCTTGCCCAGATCGCCATCATTGCTCTCTGTCACCTTTGAGTCGTTATAAGCGTAGGCGCCCGTGAGGCTCAGGCCGCTGGTCAGGCTGGTAACGGCCTCGAACTCGAAGCCGCGCGAAGTGACCTCGCCGATCTGGATGCTGTAGAACGGGTTTGCCGGATCCTGGGTCAGAACGTTCTGACGCCTCAGATCATAAATGGCGGCCGTAATCCGCAGGTTCATGTCATGCGGCTGGTATTTGACGCCTGCCTCATACTGCGTCCCGGTCTCCGGCCTGAAAGGTGTCCGGTCAAACGTTGTCCCGGAAACCGGCAGGAAAGACTCGGAGTAGCTGATGTAGGGGACCACTCCGTTGTCGAACTCATAACCAAGACCACCGCGCTTGGTTAAGGCTCGATCGTTCTGATCGGTGATCGCGTTGCTGAAAACGTTGACGGTCTTGGAGCTTGCCCAGTCGTGTCGACCGCCAAGGGTGAGGATCCAGTGGTCGAACTTGATCTGGTCCTGGAGATAAATACCCGGGAAGACTTCAGTTTGCCGGGATCCGTAATTGTCAGCCGGAATGAAAACGGGCTGGCCGTAAACGGGAGCATAGACATCGATCGGTCCTGCCGTTCCTCCCCACGCCCCCGTGTTATTAAAGTGACGCCATCGATAATCGACCCCGAACAGCACCGTATGATGAAAGATGCCCGTCGTGGCTTTAACTTCGCCCTGATTGTCGACGGCGAATGTATCCCATATCGAACGATCAGCAGTCGCGGAGCGGTTGAGCGTACGAAGATCGGCCTGAAGCCCGTCCGGCTGGACGTTACGATAATCCCAGATCTCCCGAGCGTATTGAAGATTCTGCCTGAAGACGACGTTGTCGTGAGCACGGTGTTCGAGATTATACCCGACAACAGCCCGCTCTGTCATATTATAATCAATACTTGGCTCGCCGATGAAGCGCGTGATTGGGATTCGCCCATTCGGATTCGGCAGCACCGTTCCATGCGCCGGAAGCCCGTAGTTCCATCGAACCTTATCTTTCTGATAGAGGCTGAACGCCGTAAGTTCCGTTGCGTCCGTCGGACGCCACGTCACCGCGCCTGAAACGAAGGCGCGCTGGTCGTTTGAAAAATCGATGCCGTTGCCGCCCTCGCGCAGCAGGCCGGTGAAACGATACAGCAGCCTCCTGTCCTCGGTCGCCGGACCACTGAAGTCGAAGGCGCCGGCTTTATAGCCGAAACTGCCGCCCCGCAACTGGACTTCATGAACGGGTCCTTCCGTCGGGCGCTTGGTCACCATGCCGACCACGCCTCCGGGATTATTCTGCCCGTAGAGAACCGAGGCTGGCCCGCGCATCACCTCGACACGCTCCAGCCCATAGGGCTCGACGTCGCCATTGCTGATCGTGCGCAGGCCGTTCAGATACATCGATCCATTGAACGGAATAGCACTAAAGCCCCGGATCCGGAACGTCGGCGCGCTGCCCTGCTGACCGGTGCTCTCGGCAAGGACACCCGCCGTATACCTCAGTGTTTCGTTCAAGGATTGGACTTGCCGCGCCTCCATCTGGTCGCGCGTGACGACCGAGATCGACTGCGGCACCTCGATGATCGGCGTGTCGGTCTTGGTGGCGGTGGCGCTGCGGCTGGCGACATAACCCTGCACAGGACCCCATGCGGTCTCGCCCTGCACGTCGATGGTGTCGAGCGAGATCGCGCCTGACGGAGCCGCGCCGCTGGCGCCGCCCGCCGCGGAAGGACTAACGATCTGCACCGTGCGCGCATTCGTGAATCGCGCCGTCAGTCCGGTGCCCGCAAGCAACCGGTTGACGCCATCGCGCACTGTGAACGTTCCAGAGACGCCTGACGTGCGCGCGCCGCGCGGCACCGCGCCGTCGAAGACGAGATCGATTCCGGCCGCGCGCGAGAACGCCACGATGCCGCTCGACAAGGACTGAGGCGGAATGGCGAAGGTGATCGACTGTTGAAGCGCGCCCGCCGATGGCGCTGATGACGGCGCGGTTTGCGCGAATGCGGCTTGAGACGGCAACAACAAGGCGGCGAACGATATCGACGTCAGCAACCTTGCCATCCTGATCGCCGCAACTCCTGAAACACTCCGCCCCGCCATCGCCCCCGCTCCCTGAACACATGAGCGTCGGCCTGAATTCCGCGCTCCTCACTCGTTCAGACGAAGCGATCGCGCCGGTATCAGATGGACCGGACAAAAAATCTGCTCATGCCGCGAACAGCAGCGTCAAATAGGGGGTGACGTTGACGACCCGGATCGGGAGCGTGTCTTCGAGAGTGGCGAGAATATTCCCCGATTTCTGAAGATCGACGATCAGGGTGACCGGGCGGACCGCCAACGCCGATTCCATCACCATCAGCCTGCCCTGCCGCCAGCGATTGAGCGACGCGACGACCCGCCCGAACGGCTGCGAAATGAAAATCAGGCGGCCGTCGCGCCAGCCAAGCTCCGAAGCCGGATCGATCATCTGAGGCGGGCCGATGCTTTCGCGGCCGTAGGTCAGTTGCGATCCGGCATCCAGCCGCGCCCCCTCCGCGGCGACGCGGATATCGACAGCATGCTGGGCGACGGTGACGCGCACGTCGTCATCGGAAACATAGTCGACGTTGAACACGGTTCCGGCGGCCATCGTGCGGCCCGCCGCCGCCTCGACCACGAACGGGCGCGAGGTATCGGGCGCAACCGAGAAATAAGCCTCTCCCCGATGCAGCGTGACAAGACGCAGTTTGGAACTGAAATCGATGGACAACGCCGTCGCGCCAGCCATGTCCACGCTTGAATCGTCGGCGAGCCTGACGGTCCTGCGCTCGCCGGCACTGGTGCGGTAGTCCGCGAACGGATGCTGCTGATACGCCACCCAGCCGCCGCCGCCGGCCATGGCGGCGAGCATGCCCGCGCCGAACGTTCGCCGCGTGACGGCGATCCGCTTCTCGCGGCGACGCGATTCGACGACCGGAAGCTCGGAAGCTCCCGACCAAAGACGTTCGATCTCCGCATAGGCCACGCGATGACGCTCGTCCCGTCGAAGCCAGGCGCGAAAGGCAAGCTGATCGGATTTCGCGATCTGATCGGCGTGCATGGTTGCGAACCACGTCACGGCTTCCCGCGATATCGGATCGAGGTTGCCGCCGAAATCCTCGTCGTCGCTCCAATCGGGATCGGCCACCATCAGGCGCGCTCCTCTAGCGGACGGCCATGGATACGATCCAGAGCCGACCGACCACGCGTGTCCCGAATCCGAAGCTCGCTTCGCTCCAGCAACATCCCTCCTAGAGCGTTTTCAAGCGAAGCGGATGACCTGTTCGCGTGAAGAAAACGCGTCAAAACAATATCTGAGAGCCCCGCTTCTGATTCAATCAGAAGCGGAAAGGCTCGGACTTCAGAACCACCACACGAGGTGCTCTTACTATCTGGAGACGATCAAGAGAGCCAAATATCCGACCGGCGCAGAAAATTTATTCCTGGACCCGATCGAGCGCGGTCTTGAGGTGCATCATGACCTTGAGCGTATGGCTGAACGCCGTTTGCGCCGTAACGCCCATGGTCTGCCCGATCTCGGCGAAGGTCTTGCCTTCGAGGCGCGCCAGGAACACCTCGCGCGGGCGCTCCGGCACTTGATCGAGCGCCGCCTGAACCAGCGCCAGTTCCTGGCGCGACAGCACCGCCCGCTCCGGCGACGGCGCTTCATCGACGAGGCGGTTGAGAACGTCGTCGCTGTTATCGACCAGCGGCATCAACCGCTGTCGGCGCGCCAGGTCGATCGACAGGTTATTGGCGGTACGAAAAATATAAGCCTGCACGTTATCGACCGGCGCGGTCGGCTTCGCGGTCAGGAGCTTCAGGAAGGTCTCCTGCATCAGATCGGCGGCGGTATCGGCAGAAGCGCCCCGGCGGCGCAGGAAGCGTTTCAGCTCCTGGCTATGCCTCCGAAACAGATCCTGGACATCGAACGCCACGAATAAGCCCCCGGCCTAACGGAGGCGCCGGCGCGCCTTCCTGCTTGCTACCGCGGGCCCATCCTTATGAGAGCGTTAATTCGCATGCAATGTCATGTGTTTAGACTCCCTCTAAGGTTTAGAATGACCTGTGGGGACCCGTGGGACGCCAAGGGCGCATTCCAGCGCCTGCCGGTCCCACTTAGCCAGGTCCGCCGCCGCCTCGTACGTCGATTGCAGGAACCTCGTGAGTTCGCCTTCAGGATCGGCGCTGGTCCGCACCGCGTCATAGGGCAGCAAGAACTCTCCAAGCTTCCGGTCGAAGCGGGCCGCCGCCGGCTCGACGGAGCGATCGGCGAAGCCATCCGGCGCCGGATAGGCGTAGGAGTAGAACATCGCCTCATCCACCCCGCCGCCGCCAGGCCAGAACCCGGCCGAGGATACTTCGTGGCTATAGGCTTCCCGCGTGATCGAATCGGGAAGCGCCGGAATGCCGCCTGGATGGCGCGGGGCCTTCCGGCCCGAGAAACGCGTCACAGCCAGATCGAACGAGCCCCAGAACAGATGCACCGGCGAGACCTTGCCAAGATAGCCGGTGCGGAAGCGCGCGAACACGCGATCGATCTGCACCAGCGCCCGATGAAACCGCTCGACCGCCTTGCGGTCGTAAGGCCGCGACGCGGTATCCTGCGCGAACGGGGTCGCATTGGCGATCTCGTTCGGGGAGCCATGAATATCCATCCGCCCGCCGAGCCGTTCGACCAGCGTGGTGGTCCGGCGCAGGAAGTCGGCTACGCTCATTGCCTCCAGCGGAAAGCTCTCACGCGCGTCGGCCGTTTCGCCGATCAGCGCATGATCGTGGAAGTCAAAGCTCAAGGTGATGGCCGACCTGCCATCTGGCACAATTGCTGTCGTCAGACCGCGCGGCGTCACATACAGCGTGGCGTGCCAGGAGTGATTGACCCAGGGCGTGTGCGCGAGCCGGTACTTGCCGACGATCTGAGTCCACAGATGGAGGGCGGAGCATGTTTCCGCCCAATCGCCATAGGGCAAGGCCGGCCAGTCCGATTCGCCCTCGTTCATCCGATCGGCTCCATGGCTTGCCGCGCAAGCGCGTGTTTCACGCCCTCGTCCGCTTCCATGCGCGCACGGAACGCTTTCAGCGCCGGATAATCACCAATCGACAGCGGCGTCTTCTCAATCCAGCGGGTCAGCACATACAGGAATGTGTCGGCGAAGGAGCGCTGGCCGAGATACCATTCACCGCCATTCTCGTTCAGAACGCCATTCAACCGCTCATAGTGAGCGGCGAGTTTCTCATAGGTCTTGCGCTTGACCTCTTCCTGCGCCGCAGCGCTCTCGGCAAACTTCTGGGTGTTAAAGTGGCCGCCATAAGCCGCATGAACTTCCGACGTCATGTAGGCCAGCGCTTCGGCTTCCTTGCGGCCGAGCCGGCTACCGGGAGCGTGGCTTTCCTTACCATGGGTCGCGGAATACTATCTCGCCATCAATTCTCGCGGGCAGGTGCCGGCGCTGCGCTTCGAAGACGGGGACGTGCTGACCGAGGCGGCGGCGATCCTCGCCTGGCTTGCCTTTTTCTGGTCGCCATAAGGAATGTTGCGAATCTCGACCGGAGCGTCGAGCCACGCGACGGCGATGTTCGGCGAAAGCGAGCAAGTGCCACGAGCTACGCCAGTCGCGTCATATGCGGCGTCTCAAAATCCGGACGAGGCCACGACCGTGACGGTGACGCTGACCACCGTCGAGAATTCAACGGCATCCTCCAAGTATAGCGTTTTCGAGCGAAGTGGATACAGGTTCACGTGAAGAAAACGCGTCAGAACAACAATCGAGAGCTTCGCTTTTGATTCAATCAAAAGCGATAATGCTCAAACACCGCATCCATGTGAAAGAAAGATGGCCACATCTGAAAAGGTGACGAATGAGACGCTGGGGCTTTTGTACTCTGTACACCACCGATCCGAGAGGCAAGTAACAAGAGTGGGACAGTACAAAACCGTTCAGTTCCGGTTTCCGTCAGGGAATGACTCTGCTGTCATTGGCAAATGTCGGAGGCAATGCCGGACTGTTCGGCGCACGCGGTGAACACGGTCTTTGTCCGCTAAACACCCACCGACCAGCCACCAGACGCCTCCTCTCCGGCAGATCGCTTCTCCGGCAGATCGCTTCACTTCATGCGGTCATGCTGACGAGCGCGTCCGAGGAGATCAGGAGCTTTCCACCTTCCACCTTCAGTGCGAAGGTGCGTACAGAACCCTCATCAGCGCCCTGCGCCTTTCCTGTCTCCAGCGATATCACCCAGCCATGCAGCGGGCAGGTGACGTGCGCGCCATGCACGATTCCCTGACTCAGCGGACCTCCCTTGTGTGGACAGCGGTCCTCGATAGCGAAGAAGCGATTCTCGACGGTGCGGAACACCGCAATCCGCCCTTGAGGCGTCGCCACGCAGCGCGCGCCGCGAAGCGGGATATCCGCCGTCTGGCCAATCGCAATCCATAGCGCTTCCTCCGCCGCCACCGGAAAGCCGATGGTCGCCATCGGCCGGAATTCGTGCTTGTCCTTGCCGGACACGCGTTCAGACCATGGATCGACCTGAGCGAACTTCCGGCTGAAGGCGAAGCGGTCGAAATAAGCCTTGCGCTTCCGCGGATCCTCCAAAATCTGGCGACGGATCTCGTCGAGACCGACGCGCTTCACCCATTTGTAGATACGCTCGAGATAGTGGGCCTGCTCGCGGTACATCTGCACGAGCGCCACGATATGCTCCAGCGCGTCGTCCTCGGTTTTGACAAGCCCCAGAATTTCCGTGCCCTTGATATCGAGACCCGCCGCGCCGGCGAAATGAATCTCATAGCCGGAATCGACGCAGATCACGCCGACGTCCTTGCAGGTCGCCTCGGCGCAGTTGCGCGGACAACCCGAGACCGCCATCTTGACCTTGGCCGGAGTCCACGAACCCCACATGAATTTCTCGATACGGATGCCAAGCCCTGTCGAATCCTGCGTGCCGAAGCGGCACCAGTCGGACCCAACGCAGGTTTTGACCGTGCGCAGGCCCTTGGCATAGGCATGACCCGAGATGAAGCCGGCCTTGCCGAGATCGGCCCACACCGCGGGCAGATCTTCCTTCGTGACGCCCAGCATGTCGATACGCTGGCCGCCCGTGACCTTGACGGAGGGGATGTGGAATTTATCGACCACGTCGGCGATGGCGCGCAGCTCCTTCGCGCTGGTGACGCCGCCCCACATGCGCGGCACGACCGAATAGGTGCCGTCCTTCTGAATGTTGGCATGAACGCGCTCGTTGACGAAACGCGACTGGTAGTCATCAGCATATTCGTCCGGCCAGTCGCAGACGAGATAGTAATTGAGCGCCGGCCGGCACTTCGCGCAGCCGCATGAGGTCTTCCATTCCAGTTCCTGCATCACGGCGGGAATGGTCTTCAGACCCTTCGCCTTGATCAGCCGCCGGACATCGCCATGTCCGAGCGTGGTGCAACCACACACCGGCTGAACCGCGTCGGGACTGTACTTGTCCCCGAGCGTCAGTGTCATGAGTTGCTCGACGAGACCCGTGCAGGAGCCGCAGGAGGCGGATGCCTTGGTGTGGGCGCGTACGTCGTCGAGCGATGTCAGATTCCTGGCGATGATGGCCGAGACGATCGCGCCCTTGCAGACGCCGTTGCAACCGCAGATCTCCGCATCATCCGGCAAGGCTGCGACCGCCGCCATCGGGTCGAGAGACGCGCTTCCCTGACGTGATTGACCGAAGATCAGCGTCTCGCGCATCTCCGAGACATCCGTCCCCTTGCGCAGCATATCGAAGTACCAGGCGCCGTCCGTGGTCTCGCCGTAAAGGACCACGCCGACAATGCGGTTGTCCTTCAGCACGAGTCGCTTGTAGATTCCCGCGCCCGAATTCCGCAGCACGATATCTTCGCGGTCAGGCGCGTCTGCGAAGTCGCCCGCCGAGTAAAGGCTCACGCCGGTCACCTTCAACTGGGTCGCTGTGTCGACGCTGCGGAACGTCGCTTCAACGCCCGTCAAAGTCTTCGCCGCGACCTTGGCCATGTCATAGAGCGGCGCGACGAGGCCGTAGCAGATGCTGTTGTGCTCGCAGCATTCTCCGAGGGCGAGAATGTCCGGATCGGAGGTCAGCATCCGGTCGTCCACGACGATGCCGCGCTCGACATGGAGGCCCGCATCGGTTGCGATCCGGGCTTCGGGACGAATGCCGACCGCCATCACGACGATATCGGCCGGATAAAGGGTGCCGTCATCGAGCAGCACCGCCTCGGTGCGCCCGCGGCCGAGAATCGCGCTGGTCTGCGCCTTGCAATGAATTTTGATGCCACGGCTCTCCAACTCCTTCTGCAGGAGATAGCCCGCCGCCGCATCCAGCTGACGCTCCATCAGGTGGCCCATCAGATGCAGGACCACCACCTCCATGCCATGCAGCCTGAGCGCCGCCGCGGCCTCCAGTCCGAGCAGGCCGCCGCCGATGACGACAGCCCTGGCGCCCTTCTTCCTGGCGGCGGCGACCATCGCCTGAACGTCGTCATAGTCGCGAAACGCCATGACGCCCGGCAAGTCCCGCCCGGCAACGGGGATCATGAAGGGAGCGGATCCGGTCGCGATCACAAGCTTGTCGTACGGAGCTTCGCTTCCCGCCGAATGCACCACCTTCGCCGCGCGGTCGATGCGCGTCACCGTCTCGCCAAAGCGGCATTCAACCTGATGGGCGTCATACCAGGCCGCATCATGCGTGACGATCTGATCGAACGACTTCTCGCCCGCCAGCACTGGCGACAGCATGATGCGGTTGTAATTTCCACGCGGCTCCGCGCCGAAAAGCGTGATGTCGAAGCGTTCAGGGTCAGTCTCGAACAGATGCTCGAGCATGCGGCCGGAGGCCATGCCCGCGCCGACGATGACGAGCTTCTCTTTCTTGTTCATCTCGATCTTGCTCCATCGTCCCTGGTGGAGTGAATTTGACATTCGCGACCCATTCGGCCGCTCGTCGCGGATGCGAACGTCAAATTCAAAACTCCGCTAGCAGCTTCTATTTGCTAGTGGTCCTTCGATTCTGACATTCGCAAGAAGGCGCGCTGAAACGGTATGCGAATGTTAGAATCGGACCACTAGATAGCGAGAGCCGTCGCCGATGATTACGCAAGACCTGTGCCAGACCTGAGAATACGGCATGCCGCTATCAGAAGGCTGTCGCATCAATCGTTTGCAGGAATGAGCGAGCGCGATCGCTCGCTATGGAAGCAACCGGTGCTGAAAGTTTGTGCAACGCAGCAGCGGCGGCTACCCGTGGTCCGCACAGTCCTCGGTCATGAAGCATGATTCCGGTCGGAAAAGTCGGACCGTCGGAAGCGGAAAGGCTTTAGGAACCAATCCTAAACGGAACCCATTGTCCCCGGCAACCTAAGGAGATTTCAATGGCGAACCCGAATGAGAAGAATCAAGACGACCAGCGCAGGAAGCCGGGCGAACAGGGCGAAAGCAGCCGGAAGGCCGAGATCAAAAAGGCCGTCAAGGAAGACATGCCCGACAAGAACCCTCAAGGTCAGGAAAAAACCGGATATAGCGGCGGCACCTGACAGGGTCGCGTAAGCCGACAGGGCCGCCCCATCGGGCGGCCCGCCTTTATAGAGTTCGCGTGAAGAAACGCGTCAGAACAATAACCTCAAGCGTCGCGTCCGACTTCAATCAGAAGCGACAAAGGCACTGGCTATTGCGCGGGGCAACTTCCGGGCAGTCTTGGATAGAAGCACTCCGTCTCGACCCCGTCTTGCGCATGGCTTGCGTTGTCAGGGGCGATTTTGGTGTTGAGGAGCCGCGTCGCGAACTCGCCGGTCGTGGGGAAGGCGGACGGCGTGGGACGCGTCGCCTGCCCCTGGTTCTGCGCTTTGAAATTAGCTGGAAGCGTGAAAGCGAACCCGAAACATCCGGCCGCCGGGCAATCGAGATCCTTGACCGCCCACGTCTTGCAGACGGCGTTCGCTTCCTTGGCCAGTGCCGGATCGGCAACAAGCAACGGATCCTTTTTGGGGTCCGCCGACGCAAGCTTTGAGCCGCAGCTGCCGTCAGCCTCCCAGCCGCAGAATGTCGCCGGACCGCACAGGCCGTTCTTCTTCTGCATCGGATCGAGTTCGCCTTGACCGGCGAAATTGGTCTCGATGGTCAAAACGCCATTGGAGACGCCCTTCACGGTGAACCACTTCCCCGCATTGGGGGCGGAGTCCGGGCTGAACATGATCGGCGCGGTCGCGAGGCTTCCGCGCACGGGATTCACTGTTTTTATGTCAAAGCCATCGCCGACATAGATCTGGTAGGTCTGGGCCGTGCTCGGTTTCGCATAGAGGAAGAACATGTAATAGGTCTGGCCGGCCGCGAAGACATTCACGTCCCGCGTCTGCGTCATTTTCGTGTAGTTCTCCTTGTTCTGCGTATCCTTGGAGATGGATGTGTCGACGTAGTAGAGACCGTTGTTCACCGTCAGGGTCTCACGCTGATACATGTTCTGACCGCCCATGCGCATGAAAGGCCAGCGGCACGCGGGCGTATTGGGATCGTCGGCGCAGCCGTTGGTCTGCCAATGACCTTGCTCGGACGCGGTCAGATACTGCCGGAAAAGCGGCACACCGTAACAGGCCCCGTTCGAGCACTCGCTCGACCAGTCCCCGCCCTGACCGAGATCTGGCGAATCTCCGCAGCGGCCGTAGGGCTGAGGAGGATTTGGCGGCGAATTCTGCGAGCACCCCGGTGCAATCGCGGTGGCCACGTAATCATAGGGGCTCGTCTTTGCGGTCGACGGCGTCGACGCGGGCGGCAGCGGCTTCTGCGGACAGACCAGCGACGGGCTGACCCTCAGGTTCGATTTACACTCGGAGGTTTCAAGCTTGGCTGTGAAGAACTGATCCTCATTGATCGACACCGTCTCGCCGCCGGGCTTCGAACTGATGAGTCCCGTCAGCGTCCCGTCGTCATCGGTGAGCTCCGTCTGGCGGTCGATGCCACTCCAGCCGTCGAACATGGTCCGAGTCGACGTGCAGTAAAAATTTGTCACCGCATTCGGGCCGGAGGTCGCCGTCAGATAGGTGCCGCCCTGACCGAAATCCTGCTTTTCCGCCACGCCGTCAGGCGCCTTGAACAGGGGATCGAATACGAAATGACGGATGTCGACATTGCTGAAAAAGAGATTCGCCGAGTGAAAAGCGGGCGGATAGAAAAAGCCGTTGTTCTGTTTCCAGCCGATGGCCGCGTTCGGCAGATAGCATTGCCCGTTCAGTGGATCCTTGGTCACGCCCAGGACCACGCCTGAGCCATACATGCAGCCCGGATCGGTCTTCTCTCCGGTCACGGGGCAGTCTGATTTGGTGATGTCGAGGTAGGCGTTGGAATCCTGATAGGCAGGACCATCGTAGATGTTGAACAGGCGCTGGCCCGAATCGAAATTGATCAGCGGAATGGAAACGCCCTCTTTCGCACTGAGGCAGTAATTGCTCGGCGGAAGCCCACCCGCCTGCCAATCGCAACGCAGCTTCGAACGCGCGTTGAAGGGGCCGGCATCCAGCGCATAGGCATGGACGTCGTCCTGCGGCTGGGAATGACCGATGAAAATGCTCTTGCGGGCGAGCGCCCAGTAGCCCCGGATCACGGACGCATGCGTGTAATCGCCGCCGGTGATGAAGGTCAGGCCGCCGTTCTGAACGTCCGACAACACGCTGTTGACGACGAGATACCACTGATTGCGCAGCCAGATCGCAGCGACATTGTGCTGGGCCCAGTGAAACATCGACGTGAACTTGTCGATAACAGTCACAGCGCAATTTTCAGGATGGCCCGGATCGCAAAACTTGACGCCCTCGCAATCGTAGGTGCCGTCGTCCTTCCTTTTGCAAGCCGTCGCGTGCCGGTTTCCGCCGACCGCATGCGGATAGTAGTGATCGTCGGCCTCGTTGTCGTTCGGATCCGGCGCAAGGCTGCGAACCGCGACCAAAGCATTAGTGGCAGCGCCACCCTGCGCGGCATCCTCCGCCGTATTCCGCTGAACATGCGGCGGAGGCTTGACGCCCGAACATTCCGGCGCGTCACCGGTCGTCTGGAACGACATCATCGTCGATATCGCAAAATTTCCTACGAACGCCTTGAGCGGGGTCGAGCCTCGATAGGCGCCGTCCTTTTGCAGGCCGGCATAACCGGACCACTTCATGTGCCGCTTATCGGGGCTGTTGTCCGGCGTCATCACATCGGGCATGTCGCTATTCCAGGCCGGAACGAACCAATAGGCCGATCCGCAAGCCGTAGCGCCAGCCGCCATGTTGCCGATGAACTCGTTCCAACCGTTCGTGATCCAGAATACCGACGGATAGGCAGAGTCGGTCAGGAACGGAAATTTCGGAACAGGCTTTTTGTCTTCATTCGCTGCGAGGATTCCGGGGATCCGCCGCGGGTTTTGTTCATTGGCGACCGCAGCGCGCGCGAGAATCCCGAGATTGCCGTAGAATTTGTTGTCGGTCTCGGTGCCGTCCTCGAGATAAAAGCCATGACCGATCGACTTGTATCCAACGTTGCCGGCAAGCAGAACCCCTTGCGTTGAGTGCAGCACGATCCAGCGGGTCATCGATTCATTGATCGACGAATCCTGCACGTACGTACCTTCCGGCGTCTGGCGGGCCATATGGAAATGAACCGGATAGTGCCCCATCCGCCCGCCCTGCCCGAGTTCCTTGAATTCGACTCCCTTGACGTGAACCGCCTTGAATCCCTGCCGGAACACGACATGACCGCCGAGCGAATAACATGGCCCTTTCCCGTCCTGGGCGACACAGGGCTTCTCAGGTGTCGAGGCCGGAAACTCCTCGCCCGGCTTGTCGCCTCCGGACACGATTCGGATGCTGCGGTTCAAGATGGCGACGGCGGCGCGGGTCTCGACGCCGGTCTTGACAAGATCGGGATCGAGATCGAGGCGTCCCTGCGACTCCGCCAGCCGATCGGTCAGCGCATAGCGTTCGCCGTTATGATGCCACCCGGCACCATGATCGGCCCTTATCCACCTGAACCACCCTCCCTTGGAATCAAGTCTCGTGCCGGTTTCCCTGACAATGAAAGTTTCGGAATGACCGGGCAGATAGTCGGTCGTCGTGACGACGATCTGATCTCCCGCGCGAGGAGAGATATTTTCCGGATGCTCATTGCTGTTTCCAGCAACGACGATCGCATCGTTTTGCGTCGTGCCGCTTCCTACCGCGAGAGATCCCCTCAGTCGCGTCCAGCTCGGATGGGTCAGTTGCGGATTGGAACAGCCCATCGAGTTGCATGAGCCTTTCGCGCCCCAGAGTTCGAGGCTTCCGCCATAGGAAACGGCGAGAACCTTGTAGCCGAAATACCCGACCTGCTTGCCTGGACTGTCATCGCAAGGCGATGTGCTCGACCATACCGAGCCGTCGGAGCATTTGCCGTCGCCGTGCAGCGGGCCATAGCGGTAGAAAAAATCCGAAACGCCACCCGGCAACGCAAGCTTTGTCTTGCCATTGTCCTTCCACGCAGAGATTGGAATGCCGCAAGGGCCCGTGCTGGAATTCTGGACCGTGCGGCAGGATGTGCCAAGCGCCGCTCCGCCTGCATTTCGGTCGGCGCCGTAAAGATGAATCGTCAGAACTCCGCCGTTATTCCCATAGGGCTGCCTCGCTGTGCCGGCGGCAATGGCCCCACCGTTCTCCACGACGATAGATTGAGCCCAGAAATCAGTGAGAGTGGCTTTGACCTTCCCGCCAAGCTCGTCAAACACGAGCCGACCTTTATCGAGTACGTTGACGTTCTCGAAGTAGTATGTCTGGTTGGGTTTGACGTGGCACTCGCCATTGACCACGAGGTCAGGCGGACTATTCGTGGACCCCGCGGCCGGCAGAGATCCGCTTGAGCATGTGACCGTGGTGTTTTGCTGCGCGGCCGCTTTGGTTTTGGCTGATAAAGCTGGCGAGATTGAAAGTCCGAACAACAGAAGGGCGCCGCAGGAGCCGGCGATGCGCAGGCCAGCAGCCATGCGTGAGCGAACGGCAATGCGTGAGCCAACCCGATGGCCTTCGTGGTCGATATGCATTGAGCACCCCCTGCCCTGAATAATCTGATCGCAGTCAATCCGAGCGATAATCAAGTCATAAGTATTCTCTCGCCTCTGGCGAGGCGTATCACATCGTACGGGCACAGGCTGCTACGCGGAGAGGCTTTGATCCCGCGATGCGCCTCAATCATTGGAAACTGAGAACAAGAATATCCATAAGAGAAACGCGACCGACAAAGCAACCGGATTGTATGACGTGACCATCAAGACGTGTTCGTATCTTCGAGAACATACGTCTGGAAACATGCGTCTCACGGCTTCCTGCAGGTGCGGACTGTCTCTGTCGACCTTGTCCGCAAGCTTCGCTCTCACGATGGCGACGCCGTTACACGCTGCAACACGCGCTTGTTTGATCAGAAGCAAGGGCGCTTCGAGCAGCTTCGCTTCTGATTGAATCAGAAGCCAAGCTCCGGATTGCTATTCTAACGTGTTTTCTTCGTGCGAACAGGTCGTCCACTTCGCCGGAAAATGCTCTTAGGAGCCCACCGCCGCGTTGATCAGCTTGATGGCGTCCTCACTGTCCCATTCGGCCGGCCCGGCCATATTGCCGAGTTCGCAACCCTGGCCGTCGATCAGCACCGAGGTCGGCATGCCGACCGCCATGCCAACGCTTTTAAGCTCCTGGAAAACGGACGCCTTCTCGTCATGGAAATTGCCGAGATGAGTCAGGTTGGCGTCTTTCAGGAAAGCCTTCGGCTTATCGGAGTCGCGAGTGTCGATATTGATGGCGACCACGGCGAATTTATCGCCGCCGAGCTTGCCCTGAAGCCGGTCCAGGGCCGGCATTTCAGTTCTGCAGGGCACACACCAGGTCGCCCAGAGGTTCAGCAGAACGGTTTTCCCCTTCCAGTCCGAGAGCTTCCTGGGTTGGCCCTCGCCATCCAGAAAGGCCAGGTCCGGCATCCGACGCGGCTTCGACGCCATGGTCAGGGAAGCCACCTCGCCCGTGGCCTGCGGGCCGAGCTTCCTGGACAGTTCCACGGCCGGGCCGCAGGGCGCCAGCGCATTAGCGGCGGATTTCGCGTGCCTGAGATGCCCGATCCCCAAAAGCGCGACCGTGGCCCCCACGACAATGGCGACTGCGACCAGCGGGCCTATGGGAAGCCTGCTTTCGGCGCGATGAGGTGGCGTAGAGGTATCGGTCATAACGTTTGTCATCCTGTATCAGATACGGGTATGCAGGCGTCGGCTTCAGACGGCTACACCCACCGGAGGGATCGGCCGTCCGGCAGGCATGATGAAAGTGGCGAGCGCGGCATGAGCGGCAACACATAAGCAACAGGACATGAGCAACAGGACATGAGCAACAAGATGTGGGGCGGACGGTTCGGCGAAGGACCTGATGCGATCATGGAGGAGATCAACGTCTCAATCGACGTCGATCGCCACCTCTACGCCCAGGACATTGCCGCGTCAAAGGTCCATGCCGAGATGCTTGCCGCTCAAGGCATCATCGCGGCAAATGATGCGAAAAAAATAGGCAAGGGTCTAGACACGATTTTGTCAGAGATCCGCAACGATTCCTTCGACTTCAAGCAGGCGCTCGAGGACATTCACATGAATGTGGAGAGCCGGCTCGGGGAACTGATCGGGCCCGCGGCGGGACGGCTGCATACCGCGCGCTCGCGCAATGATCAGGTTGCGACCGACTTCCGCCTCTATGTCCGCGACATTATCGACGAGACCGATGAAGCGCTCGCGGCCTTCCAGCACGCTCTCGCGACCCGCGCGCTGGAATTCGCGGGAACGGTTATGCCGGGCTTCACGCACCTGCAAACCGCTCAACCCGTGACCTTCGGCCATCACCTGCTGGCCTATGTCGAAATGGCGGCCCGCGATCGCGGACGCTTCGCCGATGCGCGCAGACGCCTGAACGAGAGCCCGCTTGGAGCGGCTGCCCTGGCGGGCACGTCGTTTCCGATCGATCGCCATGCCACCGCGAAGGGACTCGGCTTCGATCGCCCGATGGCGAACTCGCTCGACGCGGTTTCGGATCGCGATTTCGTGCTGGAGACGCTGTCAGCCGCGGCGATCGCATCGACCCACCTGTCGCGCTTCGCGGAGGAGATGGTGATCTGGACCTCACCGCTGGTCGGCCTTGTGCGACTTTCCGACAAGTTCACCACAGGCTCGTCGATCATGCCGCAGAAGCGCAACCCGGACGCCGCCGAGCTGGTGCGCGCCAAGACCGGCCGCGTCGTCGGAGCGCTCACGGGGCTGCTGGTGGTGATGAAGGGATTGCCGCTGGCCTATCAAAAGGACATGCAGGAAGACAAGCAGGGCGCGATGGAGGCGTTCAGCGCGCTCTCGCTGGCGATCCGCGCCATGACCGGCATGGTCGCCGACCTCGTGCCTGACGAGACGCGGATGAAGGCCGCCGCCGGCGATGGCTATGCGACCGCGACCGATCTCGCGGACTGGCTGGTCAGGACGCTGAAGATGCCTTTCCGTGATGCGCACCATGTCACCGGACGCATCGTCGCGGCCGCATCGAAGCAGGGCGTCGCCCTGCATGAACTGCCGCTGTCCGCGATGCAGACGGTGGAGCCGCGCATCACCCGCGACGCGCTTGCGGTGCTGTCCGTGGAGGCATCGGTGAAGAGCCGGACAAGCTATGGCGGGACCGCGCCCAAGAACGTTCGCACGCAAGCCAATGCCTGGCTCAAGCGGCTGGAAAAAGGGCGAAAACCAGGCCGATCCTAACGCCAAATCTTGAATTTTCTGGCCTTCCGGGTCTCGCCAGAACAACGCGTTCTTTGTATGGTGGCGCCGATTGGGGATATCGCCGTGAACAGCACTTCAAGCTCCGTCTCCACGAGATGGGCCCTGCTTTTTCTGACCGCCGCCACGCTGGCGCTGACCGGTTGCGGGCGCAAGGGCGGCCTCGATGTGCCGCCGACCGCATCAAACCAGCCGCCTGCCGCGGCGGCGGCGGCGGATGACCATGACCGCGCCAATGCGCCCAAGGGCAACCTGTTCGATCCGTCTTTCGGAATCAACAGCGACCCGGCGGCGTCCAGAGGCGCCCGGAAATCCTTCATCCTCGACCCGCTGCTCGACAGCCGCTGAGATGCGGGCGTGACGCCTCAGAAGTTTCGCTTGCTGTTTCTGCGCACCCTTACCAAACGCTATCGGGCAAGATGCTGGCTTGGTGAAGCGGACTTCGGATTCGGGACACTAGAGCGGGATGAGGAAAAGTGTGGTGCGGTTTTCCGCCCGCATCCCGCGTCTCAAAATAATGGAATCGATCACGTTTATACTTGCTAGTGGTCCTTCGATTCTAACCTTCGCGGGAAGGCACGCTGAAACGGGATACGAATGTTAGAATCGGACCACTAGAGCCATGCACCACTTCGATTACCGCGACGGCGTGCTCCACGCCGAAGGCGTCGACCTTTCCACGCTGGCCGAAGCCGTCGGCACGCCGTTCTATTGTTATTCCACGGCGACGCTGGAGCGGCACTACCGCGTCTTCGCTGAAGCTTTCGCAGGGACCGACCATCTGATCTGCTACGCCGTGAAGGCGAACTCCAATCAGTCGGTGCTGCGAACCATGGCGAAGCTCGGAGCGGGAGCAGACGTGGTGTCGGGCGGAGAACTCAAGCGAGCGCTCGCCGCGGACATTCCGGCAAGCAAGATTCTGTTCTCGGGCGTCGGCAAGACCGAATCCGAACTGCGCGCGGCGCTCGCCGCAGACGTTCTCTGCATCAACGTCGAGTCGGAGCCGGAACTCGACCTGCTATCGCGGGTCGCGGTTGAAACCGGCCGCACCGCGCGGATCTCCGTTCGTGTCAATCCCGACGTCGATTCCGGCACTCACGCCAAGATTTCAACCGGCCGACTGGAGAACAAGTTCGGCATTCCGATCACGCAGGCGCGCGCGGTCTACGCCCGGGCGGCAAAACTGCCCGGTATCAAGGTCACCGGCGTCGACATGCATATCGGCAGCCAGATCACCGATCTCGGTCCGATGGAAACAGCCTTCCGTCTGCTGGCGGATTTCGTGGGCACGTTGCGCGCCGATGGTCACGTCATCAGCCACGTCGATTTCGGCGGCGGCCTCGGCATTCCCTATTACGAGGACCGATCGGCGCCGCCGGAGCCGCTTGCCTATGCCGAGATGGTCAGGCGCGTGACCCGCGATCTCGACTGCACGCTGATGTTCGAGCCCGGCCGCATGATCGTCGGCAATGCCGGCATTCTGGTGGCGCGCGTGATTTACGTGAAGCATGGCAACGCCCGCAATTTCGTCATCATCGATGCGGCCATGAACGACCTCATCCGCCCCACGCTGTACGAAGCCTACCATCAGATCATGCCGGTGCTGGCGGCGCCCAGGGATGCGGCGGTGATGGTCGCCGATGTGGTCGGCCCGGTGTGCGAGACCGGAGATTATCTGGCGCTCGCGCGCAATGTGCCGGAGCCGCAAGCCGGCGACCTTCTGGCGATCATGACCGCCGGCGCTTACGGAGCCGTGCAGTCAGGGACCTATAACACGCGCGCACTGGTCCCTGAGGTGCTGGTCAGGGACGACCAGTATGCGTTGGTCCGCCCGCGCATCGAGGTCGACCAACTCATCGCGATGGACAAACTCGCGCCCTGGCTGTGATCGCCGCCGCATGAGCGATGCGAAAGAATCGCAAGAAACGGAAAGATCCACGGCGCCCGTCAAAAGCCGTATTCGCAGTGCAAAATCCGGGGCCGTTCAACGCCGGGCTGAACCGTTGCGCGACAAACTTCTATTTGATATGGGTGTGCCCGCCGCTCCCTTTAGGCACACAAAACGGGCCGGGGTGGAGCTGTTTCGCGATTGATGAGCCGGGGGGTGCCGCTGCCATCGATCTTTCAGTTCGTCCGGGATATCCCGGGTTTCTTTGGCTCCTTCATACCGCTGGGAGTACTTCAGTAATGAGCTCTGGGAGTGATACAGTGCATTCGAACCGGACCAACGCCATTATGGGCGCGCTGCTCGGAACATTGTTGTTTGTTCAAACAGTACGCATCATCGACGAGTCGTTCAGCGCGCCGGAGAAGCCGCACGCTGAAGCCAGCCACAAGACCGAGGCCAAGGAAGCCGCAGCCGCGCCGACGAGCGCTGCTGATGCTGAGTCGTTCAACAAGGCGTTGGCCAGCGCTTCCGCCGAGCGTGGCGCCGGGCTCGTCAAGCCGTGCCTGGCCTGTCACACCACCGAGGAAGGCGGGGCCAAGAAGGTCGGCCCGAATCTTTACGGTGTTGTCAACCGGCCGATCGCTTCGGAGCAAGGCTTCAACTACTCCGCGGCTCTGAAGAGCAAGGCTGGCGGCAAGTGGACCTTCGCCGATCTCAGCAGTTGGCTGGATGACCCGAAAGCCTACGCCAAGGGCACGTCCATGGGCTACCCTGGACTGAAAAGCGAAAGCAAGCGCGCTGACCTGGTTGCCTATCTCAATACGCTCTCCAAGGATCCGGCGCCGCTGCCGAAGTAAGTTTCCCTGGGTACGAGCCATTACGATTGAACAGCTTGGAGCCTTGCTTCTGATGGAATCAGAAGCGAGGCTCCAATGTTTTGAGTTGGGGTTTTCTTCACGCCAACCAGTGTCCCTCGTCGGGTCAAACCTTCGGCGACATGCTTCGCCGGATAACGCCATAGAGCGTTTTGAAGCGAAGTAGGTACCGGCGGCTCGCGTAAAAAAAAAACGCAGCAAATCAAAATCATAGACCCCGCTTCTGATTCTATCAGAAGCGAAAAGTCTCTAGAGCGAC
>NZ_BJNF01000099.1 GCF_006539545.1 Nitrobacter winogradskyi | reverse complement strand
GCTCTAGCAGGCCTCCGATCAATATTGCTCGGTGATTATCGCTCGACCGTTGCCAGCAGCAGGAGCATCAGGGTCCATCCCTGTCCCGCAGTCCATCACCACATGTTAAGGACCGTACGAGCCTCGTCTGACATGCGACTCGGATCCCACGTCGGTTCCCACACAATGGCGACCTTGGCATCGTGCACGCCGGAGACCCCTTTAACCGCTCTTTCAATCTGACCGGGCAATTCCGCTGCGGACGGACAATTCGGCGAGGTCAATGTCATCTCGATATTGACTTTGCGACCGTCGTCTATTGCGATCTTGTAGATCAGACCAAGCTCGTAGAGGTCAGCCGGAATTTCAGGATCATAGACCGTTTTGAGCGCGGCGATGATTTCTTCGCCCATCCGCGCCATCTCTTCAGGCGGGGTATTCGGGGCATGATCCGTCGCACTATCCGTGCGAGCCTCGACCAGGGAGGCGCTTCCGGTCCCAGCTGCATTCGCCTCATCGATCATGTCAAAACTCCTGCGCTTTGGCGAAACCCTCACGCCAAGCTTCAACCCGGGTCGACTAGAACCGCTCGGCAGGCTCGGATGCGGAGACGTCCTTAACGTACGTCTTTCTTCTTTGAGGCGTGAAGCCGCTTCCTAACCGCAGTCCCTAGGCCCAGAGCCCCCTTACATAGCGCAGTTACCCGCTGTCTCCAAGCGGCAAGGAGCGAGAAGCGGCAAGCAGCGCGCGGCGCCGGCTCCTGCGGCGCCTCGGTATTCTTACATGCCAACCGCCAGCCAGGCTGGCTTTAACGGCGACCAGGACTTGCCTGTGAATCATCGCAGGAATGTGTATTGGTCCGGACAGGCTCGCAGCGCCTCGCAAAGAAGAGCTCGAATCCATATCCTGCGCGACCGAGAGCTGGAGATCCGGCCGAGGCGATGTTCTGGAGCAATTCTAGCCGTGTTCCGGCTTTTGCCTGTGAGCTTCAACACGTATCAGGTCGGGTTTGGGGCGTCGCACCCTCTGATTTCAAAGCAGAATTGTTCCTCCGGCCGCCGAAGCCGATCAGGGGAATTAAGTTGACGCGAACGACGTCCACATGGTAAGTTTTGGACTGTACCAATTTAGCATGGTTGGATTGTTGGACTTTAAAACGCAGCCGCCAGTGGTATGAAATCGGCGGAACGAGTTCGCATCGAGGATATTGTATCGATGTGGGGTAATGCGTAGTCCCAACCAGAGGAGCCCTTCATGTGCGACTACAGTCTGCATCACGTCTCTTCGCGGCCTGCCAAGGTCGCCGATAAGCTGGTTACTATGGAGCTCGCGAAATCGAACGTACGCGGCTTTGCCGCCGTCGGTGAGCTCGGCCCCAAGCTTGTAATTCATGACAGCCCGCCTGAGTTGGCGGTCTGCTTGCTGCCTGGAACGGAACTCGCATTCGATGAGAATGTTCAGTACGAGCAGCCCCGCAGTTTTCTTGGCGTAAAGTTCTCTGGCAAGGCTCGCGTCGATCACAAGGTCGCGAGCTTCCGCAAAGTGGACGAGGATAATCCGTACGTTCAGCACGACGCACTGGAGTTTCCGAATGGGCAGGTTCTGAAGATTGCCCAACTCGTCGCCGGGCAGACTGCTACGGTTCTGCAATTGCCGGTCAATGCGCAGGAAGACGATCACGATCACGAGCACGCTATCCGTCGTCGTGCGCGCGACTCGCGTCTGGCTTTGAACCGCTCCGCCAAGGGAATGTTTGTTCCTAACCAGGGTGTGGTAATGCTGTGGGACTCGGTCTGTGGCAGGGCCGCTGACCTTTCGACCGCTTTGACAGAGTCTTTCCAGCGTCTGACTGCTCCGAAGCAGCCTTCGATCCTTGAGGGTGAGATGGCAGCAGGTATGGGCGCCGAAGTCAGCTTCAAGAATGGCGTGCCTACTGTTACCTCGACCGCCGCTCCTCAGAAGCCTGAGAAGAAGATCAGGGCTGGTTCTGCTGTCTAGCCGGTCCTCTCGACTCTTCGATCAGCTTCTAAGAAGCTGAATGTTACCTAACAAGGATGGCGCCCGTGCAGAACGGGCGCCATTTTTGTTAGGGAAACGTGGCGTCGGTCGGTGGCCGGTGCAAAATGACCATAGATCAACCGGAACTTTTCGGTAGCGTTTTGCTTATCCCAGGACTGTCGGCTTGGTTGATGTCTGATGCCTCAAGGGGCCTTGCCGCTCTTCACCAACAATCACCTCGTCGCTTTCGAAGCAGGCGAGGTAGGTCGTGAATATGGGCCAAAGCAACATCAGTACACAGAAAAATCTCAGAACGATGTTGAACCACCGTCAATGCACGTAGCGCGATGGCGCGATGGGCTTGTATCCATTCAACTGATTGAGGTCAGCAATCACTATAGGGATCACCGTTGCTGACGAGCGAATCTGGATATGAATTCTTATCGCGAGTTTAAATGACTGAAGCAATTGAACATCTCGAAGCAGCTCCTCCACAATGACAGAAAATTCCTATCGTAAATGGAGTTGAAGCGAAGACCGATGCCGCTTAGTATACGGTAAACTTGCTTTTTCGTCTCATTCAACAATCCGGGATAACGCCTCAGAATGCACGCTCTATTGAGAATCGTTGGAGTTATCACATTGATCGCCGGATTGGGCTTTATGGGGCAGGGTTTCCGCTTCTACAGCTATCCCGCTGATAGCATTCTGGTCAGGCACACCGAATGGGTCTATTACGGTGCCGCGATGGCTGTGGTCGGGTTTTTGCTCATCATCTTTTCAAGGCCGTCTGAAGAGCCATAACCGCGACCAGGGAATGAGCTGGAGGCAACACCCCTCACCGCCTTCGGATGCTATTCTCTTGAATGCGGGTCGTCTTTAAGCATGCGACGAGGCGACGGTCTCTCCCGTGGAAGGGGCAGTCATCCTCCTTTGATTCGGCTTGACCGGTCTGCCTCGGCGGCCCCCTACGGTCCCGACTTCAGTCCGATCGAGAACGCCTCCGTAAGGTTCAAGGCGCTCGACCACCCAAGTCCTTCGAGCGGACCTTCGATGCCCCTTGTCGAATCGATTGGTCCGCTGATCCCGGCCTTCTCTTCACATGGGGCGCTATCTTCTTCGCCGCCGCTGGAAATGAACCGGGTCCGATATAAGGAAAACACGTCAATCGAAAACATGGCACCCCGCTCCTGATTCCATCAGAAGCAAAGGACCCATTCACTTCACCATAGAATACTCAACCGTGGCGAGGTCCGAAAACAGCGGGAGCCGCATCAGCGATCAATATCGAGGGACCGCCGCCCAATACATGCAGGTACCCAGCATCGTTCCTTGATAGCTTCGGGAGCCGGTCGCGCCGCTATGCGCCTGCTCGTTGTAGATGGACGACCCGAATTGTTGAGAAAGAGTTGTTTCTATTTCGCGAGTTCTGTTACCCGCGCCAGCGCTGCGGCGAAGCCGTTGAGCGAGACGCTGAAGGTGACGGGCTCGTTGCTGGAGAGGTTGAGCGAGGCGACGACAAGTTTCGTGCCCTTCCGCATGGCGTCCGTGGCCGTGGCTGGAAAGCTCACCGGCAACAGGCAGCCCTGTGGCACGCAGGTGGAGAAGCGCAGTCCCTTGCCGAGGTCCTTGTCGTCGAGCTTGAGTACCGCGCCGGCATCGAGATTGAGCCCGAACGGCATCAGGATGGTACCCTCGGTCTTGCCGCCCGCGGGAGGTGTCAACTCGATCGCGTAGACGCGCCTGCCGGTCTCCTTGTTACCTTGCACCTGTGACAGCAGACATTGCTTCCGCCGATCGACGAGCCGGCAGTCCACTGTCCAGTCGCCGTAGGTCTCGCTCACCGAGGCGGCCCCGTTCGGCAGCGTAGACGCCGCCGGCGTGGCCGGTTGCTGCGCATGAGCCGCAGTCATGGCAACGGTCGTGATTGCGGCGGCAAGGGTGAGCAGGCACGTTCTCATAAAGCGGGC
>NZ_BJNF01000098.1 GCF_006539545.1 Nitrobacter winogradskyi | reverse complement strand
GAGCCTCGGGCGTTCATTTGGATCCATATCCAGCGGCATTGAATTAGTTTGAGCACTCTTGCGGCTTGAAGATGGCGCAGATGTTGCCGATGGCCTTCCAAAGATGGTCGATGGTTCTGACAGCCCTGGCGCGTAGATGGGCCTTGAGTTTTGCGAAGGCCATTTCGGTTGGATTGAGGTCCGGACTATAGGGAGGCAGGAACAGGAGCCATGCGCCTTGGGCCCGGATCTCTTTTTCGGTCCGCCCACTTTTATGGCTGGAGAGGTTGTCGAGGATGACGACGTCGCCTGACTTGAGGGTGGGCGCGAGTTGGGTTTCGACGTAGGTCTCGAAGATCACCCGGTTCATTGGAGCATCGATGACCCAGGGGGCGACGAGGCCGTCGCACCTGAGGCCCGCCACGAAGGTCTGTGTGCCCCAATGGCCGAAGGGAGCCTTGCTGTTCAAGCGTGTGCCTTTTGCTGAGCGTCCACGCAGGCGCATCATTTTTGTTGTCGTGCCTGTTTCATCGATGAAGACCAGCCGCTCGCGCTGTTCGCGCATGATGGGCTGGCGGCCGTTCTCCACGCGGAGCGAGCCTTGACCAGTTCAGGTCTGTCTTGTTCGCTGGCCCGAAGAGTTTTTTTGAAGCTGAGCCCGCAGGCGATCAGGAACTTCGAAAAGGTCGACGGGTCGGCTTTGACGCCTTTGGCTTTCGACAGTTCTTACGCTAGCTCAGGCATGGTGATGTCATCGCGGGCCGCCACAGCAGCGAGAATAAAGTTCCGATGGGGCGCGGGCTTGCCATGCCGGAAGCCGCCGCGAGGCCGTGGATCAACCCGGCTGGTCTGCCGCCAGAGCTTCATCAAATTGACGACGAAAGACACCGAAGTTCCGAAGCGCTCCGCCGCATGGTGACAGGAATGCCCCGCCTCGACATGCGCCACAACACGTTCACGAAGGTCGTTCGACAAAGGATGCGGCATGGCAAATCACCTCCGCATACATCGAAGCATTTGCAGCCCGATTCGGGAATCACTTCCGATGCCAAATGACAACCCGAGGCTCTAGACTATCAAACGGGGCAGCGCACCGAGCGAGGCACGCCGCATTCTCCCACCAATCAGTCATCGCTACCATCCCGGCATATGAGACGGCATGCTATCAAGCAATCGAAACGTTCGGCATCGAGCAGGCGAATTGAAGTCAAACGCAGTACCTGTTGTTGGCAACATTGCGTGGCGCCTGACGTCGCTACCATACGTGCTCTAACGCCAGTAGCAGTCATTGTCTAGGACGAGACGCTAGGTCCGCGACCTCTGTTTCCTTCGCTATGCGATAGGTCGAGATTGAGACGATCGTCATCAACGGAAACGCGACCGCATCGGAACGCATGACTATGTGGAAACACAAACGCATCCATCGGCACCGGACCGCTATCGACGCTATTCCTCTCGCATCCGCACCACCACCTTGCATTTGGCCTGGCCGGCTTCCAGATACGCAATCGCCTTACCGATCTCGGAAAATGGAAAAACACGGTCGATGATCGGCTCAAGTTTTCTCTGTTCGATGAGCTGCGCAAGCTCCGCCAGTTCGGAGCACCGTCGAAGCTTCCCACGGGAGATCAAGAACCCCATAGACCAAACCTTCGGAGGTTTCGCATGCCCAACAAGACAAAGAAATGGTCGGCGGAAGTCACGGAGCACAGTGATGCGCTCGAACTGGAGCCGCACGTGTTCGAAAAGGACAACCCAAAAGAGATTGCGGCATCATTGAAGCGATCGGCCGACAAGAGCGAAAACCGCAAATCCGAACCCTTTCGCTCGGCGATGTCCATGCTGACCTTCTACGTCAATCGCGCCGGCAGGAATCTTCCTGCGAAGCGCAAGAAGGTCCTGGAAGACGCAAAGGACGAGCTACGCCGAGCATATGGAAGGCTCGCCGAGGACTGACGGACTTCCCTATCCGCAAGCGCATTGAGGAAGCGTTCGGCTAGATCAAGACGGTCGCCAACCAGGACAAGACCCGCTTCCGCGGCCGCGACCCATCCTAAAGCCAGACCGGACACTTCTTCAACAGCCTGCTCTCATGTTCGCTGTCAAGAGTGTGCACGAGCGTTATTCTTCCGGCGGCGTGGCCGGCATCAAGTGCGTGGTGCCTGCAGCAGGAGGCGGGGCCGAAGACGACGGTTGAGCAAGCTCTCATGCGCTGGTTGGATACCGCATGACCGTGGTTTCGTCTCGGGGCTGCCTCGGTCTAGAAGACGAGCATCGGCAGTGCCGGCTCATAACAGGTCGCGAGGGTTCCCCAACCGCGCCCCACCTCCGGCGGCAGGCACCTTGATTTGGTCGGCGATCACACCGTGGCAGATTTCTCCTGCACGTGACGTGCGATCGCCCAATGAAGCCGACCATCTCACGTGCGATCGCTGTGGTAACCACGGCCTTCGCCTTGCCGGAGGCGGCCCAGTCGCCGATAGCGATTACAGAGCCGCACTTGCGCCTTCCACGCAATGTCGCGCACCGCCTTGGGTTCCGCCTCCAAACGTGCGTGCAGCTTCGGGCTGACACGCGCTGGCATGCGGTATGTCCAAGCTCCTTCGATCAGGACGCGGCGTGCGAGCGGATTTCGGCTCGGCGCAGGACTTGCGTTGCGAATTCCGGGCGGAAAACTCCGGGCGGCAGTACAGTTATGAGGGGCGGATCAGGCGCGTCGGTCTTGACCTCGGAGTGACCGGCGGAGGCAGTCCTTTCGTGAGCCGTTCTTGCTATAGCGTTTTCGAGCGAAGCATGTCCTCGGGCTTGAGCCCTAAGGATGAAATCCGGTTCGCGTCAAGAAAAACGCGTCAAAACATAAAGATAGAGTCCTTCACCGCTTCCATGAAGCGGTGAAGGACTCCAGTTTTCGCGCGATCATAACGCTTACCTGGTCAAGCTGAAGCCGCGTTCGCCCGCCAGCCGCACCTCTGCTCCAACGATCTGTGAACGTAGGCGCTACCTTACAGGATAGCCCAGGCGCGATAGCGTCCCCTCCCCGTCATCTCGCGCACGCTGAGATCGCGGATCAAATTGAGCGCTCCGCGTGACGTAACCTTGGCGAATTTCGCAATCCTGATGTGCTGGCTCAACTCAGCATTCGAAAGCCGTAAACATCTGTCGGTGAACGATTTATGACATCCCGCCCCTACCAGATATGCCTGTTGTGCTTGAGTGCTGTATGCTAACTCGTATTGTCCAGTGGCCGTTTGCTGCGAGTACGATTGTCGCGAGGTCCTATGCCCGCTGAAGCAACCAAGGCCACCGTCACGCGCGACCCCGTACTCATCGACCTTGCGCTGCAAGGCGGAGGCTCGCATGGCGCATTCACCTGGGGCGTGCTCGATCGGCTGCTCGAGGAGCCCTGGCTGCAGATCGACGGCATTTCCGGGACCTCGGCCGGCGCCATGAATGCCGCCGTCCTAGCCGACGGCTACGCAAAAGGCGGGGCCAACGGAGCAAGGATTGGACTCAAGACGTTCTGGCGCCGGGTCTCCGACGCGGCGCGCTTCAGCCCGTTCCAGCGCGGACCGCTCGATGTGATGCTTGGCCGCTGGACGTTGGACTCGTCGCCCATGTACGTGGCTATGGATCTCATGTCTCGCCTCGTGTCGCCCTACCAGATGAATCCAAGGGGAAATAATCCGCTACGTGAAATTCTAGCCGATCTGGTAGACTTCATGCGGCTGGCAACATCGCCGATCAAGCTGTTCATCACCGCCACCAATGTGCGGACTGGCCGCGGTCATGTGTTCAAGAACAACACTATCACGCCGGAGGTTCTGCTCGCGTCGGCCTGCCTGCCGACGATGTTTCAGGCTATCGAGATCGATAACGAACTCTACTGGGACGGCGGCTATTCGGGCAATCCGACAATCACGCCCCTGGTCCGTGAATGCAATTCGCAAGATACCATTCTGGTGACTATCAATCCGGTCGAGCGCAAGGAGCCGCCGCGGTCGGCTGCCGAAATCCTGAACAGGCTGAATGAGGTTTCGTTCAACGCCGTCCTGCTCAAAGAACTGCGCATGATGGCCTTGCTGCGGCAGGTCGCCGATCCCGGCGGCGCCGAGGGCGCAAAATGGGCAGGCATGCGAATCCACCGGATCGGGAGTGAGATGCTGACCGAACTCGGCGCGTCTTCGAAGCTCAACGCCGAATGGGCTTTCTTTACTCTCCTGCACGCGGAGGGGCGAAGGTCGGCGCAGGCCTTCCTGGAGGCGCACGCCATGGATCTCGGGAGACGCTCCACCCTCAATATCGACGATCTATTGCGGCAGATCTAACCCATGGGACTGCTTGGAATTCTCATCGCCCTCGGACTATTGATCTGGCTGGCGTATCGCGGCTGGAGCGTGCTCCTGCTCGCTCCAGCCGCCGCCGTCGTTGCGGCCGCACTGGCAGGCGAACCGTTGCTCGCCCACTGGACGCAAACGTTCATGGGCAGCGCCGCACGCTTCATCATGCAGTTCTTTCCGATTTTTCTGCTCGGCGCGCTGTTCGGCAAATTGATGGAGGACAGCGGCTCGGTGTCGGCCATCGCCAGTTTCATGACCGCGCGTTTCGGTCCGCAACGCTCGATCCTTGCGGTCGTTCTCGCAGGCGCGCTGGTCACCTACGGTGGCGTCAGCCTGTTCGTGGCCTTCTTCGTACTCGCTCCGATGGCGCATGAGTTGTTTCGGGCGGCACAAATTCCGAAACGGCTGATGCCGGCGGCGATTGCTCTCGGCACCTCCACGTTCACGATGTCGGCGCTGCCGGGAACGCCGGCAATTCAGAATGCAATCCCGATGCCGTTCTTCGGCACCACGCCGTTTGCGGCGCCGGGCCTTGGAATTTTGGCCTCGACCATCATACTGGGCTTCGGCCTGTGGTGGCTGTCCCGCGCCGAGGCCAAGGCGCACCGCAACGGCGAAGGCTATGGAACACAGGGAGCCGCGGTCTCGGACGCAGCGAACGATCCTATCGTTCGCGAGCGCGCCACGACCTCGGGCGCGTTCGACCCGGCCGAGATATTCCATGGCGATCAAAGCAAGGACGCCCCTCCCATCGGTGTCGCCATACTGCCGCTCGCGGTGGTCTTTGGCGTCAACCTGCTGATGTCGCTGTTCGTGTTGCCCCGCCTTGACGCGTCCTGGCTCGCCCAAGAAGCCTGGGGTTCGACCTCGTTGGCGGCCGTCGGCGGCGTATGGGCCGTGGCGACCGCGCTTGCAGCCGCGATCGTCGTGCTCATCGCCGTCAACTATCGGCGCCTGCCTACACTGCGCGCATCGATGGATGCCGGCGTCAATGCTTCCGCCTTGCCGGTGTTGAGCGTCGCGAGCCTCGTCGGCTTCGGCTCGGTTATCGCAGCGCTGCCCGCGTTCGAATTGGTACGGAGCTGGGTGCTGGGAATCGAGGGCGGCCCCCTTGTATCACTTGCCGTGGCGACGAACGTACTTGCCTCCCTCACGGGTTCGGCCTCCGGCGGCCTTACGATCGCGCTCGACGCACTTGGTGAGGCCTACATGCAGATCGCCGCGCAGCAGGGCATCGATCCAGCGCTGATGCATCGTGTCGCGGTGATCGGCGCGGGCACGCTCGATAGCCTGCCGCACAACGGCGCCGTGGTGACACTGCTTGCGGTCTGCGGATCAACCCATCGCGAAAGTTATCTTGATATCGTCGTCGTCAGTATCGTCGGCGCACTGATAGCGTTGGCAGCGGTCATCGTACTCGGCTCGACACTGGGATCGTTCTGAGACAACGACGACAAAGAGCCATAAGCGCTCGAAAGTAAGAAACTGTCAATCGGCGGCGCTATCTCTCCAAGGCCAACGGATTTGGAACCAGATGTTAAACGGAAATCGCTTGCTTTCGTTTGACTGCGGTTCGCCGTTACCATGTCCGATCATTCAGGAATCACTCCGCCGAGGCCAGTGCTGGTGAAGTAAAAAGCCAGGACGTAGAGCAAGACATAGAACACATAAGTCTGGCCGTTGCCGGTATAGATGAGCCGCACGTTTGTTGCGATACCGAGTGCGACGCCCGCGACACCCCGCCAGAAAATCTCGGCGACGGGCGGGAGGTTATGGCTCATAGCTGGGCGCCAAAAAATGAAGAATCGATCGAGGTTGGCCTGGTCGTTCCGGCGGCTGCGATAAGCTATCCAAGCCAATGCGAACAGCGCCGCCGCCACCATTACTGCGACGATCATGACGGGCGCCGGATTCCAATAGTCGTAGATAGCTTGGAGCGATATGCTCTTCCAGACCAGCGTCGCGGCAAATTGCGGATCGATCACCGCCGAGACAGGATCCTTGAGCAGTTTGGGATAGAGCGACAGCACGACGATACCTGCGATCAGAATAAATTGCGGCACCAACAGTGCCGACGGGGCCTCGCAGATTTCTCTTTGGTCGAGTTTCGCTGCGCCAAAAAACAGGCCACTGACGAGGCGGATCATGTAGAGGAAGCCGAGAAAGGTCGCAAAGAGGGCCGCGGCGGCGAGCAGATACCAACCCTTGTCGGCCATTGCATCGAGCAGCAACCATTTGCCGCCGAAACCCATCAGTGGTGGGAGCCCAGACATGGATACGATAGCAATCAGTACTGTCGCGAAAGTAACGGGCATGGTGCGGCGGAGCCCGCCCGTTTCGGCGAAACGTCGCTTGCCTGTACGCAAGATGACGCTGGCTAATGCCAGGAACAGAATGCCTTTCACCATCATATGGTTGGCGACGAGATACAGTGCTGTGACCCAGCCGAGATGGCTCATCAGCGCCGTAGCTGTGATGATGTAGCCGAGTTGGCTCATGCTGGAATAGGCGAGCAAGCGCTTGAAATCGTCTTCGGTCAGAGCCAGCAGCGCTCCGGTGATGGTTGTCAGCATGCCGATCCATGCCACGGCATGGGCGAGCGCCAAGCCTGTTTCCGATCGGATGGAAACGTAGGTGCCGATCAACAGGCCAAATATCGCCACCTTGCTGACGACGCCTGAAAGAATAGCGGTGAGGTCGTCGTCTGCCTCGGCGTAGGCTCCCGGTAGCCAGACATGCATGCCGACCGCGCCAGCCTTGATGAGGAAGCCAGTCGCAAGCAGTATGAAAGCTACGGTCGCCTCGGGGCCGCGCGTCAGCAAAGCGTCGAGATCGGTGGTGCCGCTGACTGACGCGATGCTGGCAAAGCCAGCCAGTACAAAGAAGGCCGACAGCAAGGAAAACAAGAGGAAGGTCAACACGAAAGGTCCGCCGCCTCTGCTGTTTGCGATGAGAAAGCAGGATGCGAGTGTGATGATCTCCCAACTGAAGAAGAATTCCAGGCTGGTCGTGGAGCGTAACAGCGCCGGTATCGAGAGCAACAGCACAGCCAGCAAGGGATAGTAGCCAGGTCGTATATCTTCGCGATAAAGGCCGGCTGCGGCGATGACAAGACTGCCGGCGAGCAGCAGGACCGCGAAGAGCCAGGCGATACCCGTGGCGGCAAAGGCAAGCCATCCACCAACAAGCAGAACCGTAACGAGCATTAGTGCAACCTTGACACGGCCTGGCAGACTGTCGAGCCCGTAGAGAGCGATGCCAACAGCAAGCGGCGCGAAAATCCATGCCGATCTGATCCCTGAGAAGTGGGCGGCGACAACACCAGTCGCAACCAGAAGGGCCGCGGTGCCCAACACTGGCAACAGCGCTGGCCCGTCCCATGTCGTCGTGGTCTCATCGAAGGGCGGCTGCAGCGCCTTGGTGAACCAGTGGAACATATAGGCTGCTTCGAGCAATGAGCCGACAAGGATGACCACAATCCACGGCAGCTTGCCGGTCGCCGCCAACCGCATCACCAACTCCCATTTCGCCCAGAACCCGGGGAATGGCGGCAGGCCGGCGATCGCTACCAGGAAGAGCCCCAACAGCCCGATCATCAGCGGCCGTCGTGCCAGGCTGATTAACCCTCCCTCGATGGTCGTGCATCGGGCCAGCCCGGCGAACCAGAACAGCCCGGCCTTGGCGAGAAGGTGATTGACGAAGAGGCCGCCAACCACCAACGGAACGGATGCCTGGGCTCCAATCTGCTGCAGCAGGGCCAAAGCGAGGGTAAGCAGCCCCATCTGGCCGATCGAGGAATAGCCGAGTAGCCGCTGCACCTTGGATTGCTTCAATCCAATGAGATTGGAGAACAGGAAGGTGACGCCGCCGGAGATGGCGATGAGATCGAGTTGCCCCTCGAACAACGGGAGCAGCTTGAGCAAGGAAAAGAATACACCGGCCGAGACGCCGACCGAGACCATCGCCGCGATTCCGCTCGGCGCGGTCTCGTAAACATCAAGGCCCCAACCGTTTGCGGGGAAAGGCTTCAGTTCGATGATCAGACAGGCGAGCACGAGCAACAGCGCTGTAGCGCCGATCGGACCGGTGATGGCGGCGCGTCCGACGATCAGGTCGTCGATGTTGAGCGTGCCGGTGACGTAATAGATCAGCACCGTTCCAAGCAGAAAGAAGGTCGACGCGACAACCGTGGCCATGATGTACTTGAACGCGGCCGAGAGAGCTGCGGGCGCGCGATCGAGCCCAAGTAACCCGTAGGTGGCGATCGAGACGATCTCCAGAAACACGAAAAGATCGAACAGGTCGCGGGTCATCACCATGCCGTTGATGCCCATGACCAGGATCAAATAAAGCAACAGAGCGGCGTAGTTGCCGCGCAGGCGCTTCCAAAGCTGAAGCGCCCCGAGCAGCGCCACCAAGTTGACGCTGAAAGTGAAAAAGCCCTCCGACATACCGAACCGCAGGCTGATCGAAACCGGCGGCCGCGCTCCGGCAGTGAGAATTTCGATTGTTTCACCACCTTGCAGAAGACCGAGGAAGGACAGTCCGCTAATAGCAGTAATGCCTGCAAGCGCGACGAAGAACCCCGCTACCAGCCATGTCTTGCCGAGCCGATACAGCAACGGCATGACAAAGCCGCCGCCGAGACCGACGATGAAAATGTTCAACGGGTGGATGAGGCTCGCTACCATTTCGATTCCGTGAAGGCATCGATGGAAAGCGTCTTCTTTGATTCGTAGAGACGAATAGCGAAAGCCAGCATGACCGCCGTGACGGACATGCCAATGACGATGGCTGTCACCACCAGCGCCGATGGAACGGGGTCGATGGTGCTGTGCATGGCCTCGGCTGTGCTAAATGCCTTATCGACAATCGGCGCGGTGCCGCCGGTCACGTAACCGGTAGCGACCATGACGATATGAAATCCGGTGTCGAGCAGCACAAAGCCGATGATGATGCGCATGAGATGACGATGCGCGAGGATGCCCCATATGCCGATCAGCGCCAAGCCAAAACCTGTGACCAGCAGGATAGTCGACAGGGGCAATCCGGTGAGCATGGCGTCGATCTCTTTAGCTTCTGAATCGATCGATGATGACGCTAAGTTCGGCACCGACCTTGATGCCGAGGAGAGTTGAGATCACGGGCACGGCACCCGCGCTGAAGAAGGCGCCGAACTCGCCGAGAGGCAGAAAACGGCCGTCGAGGAAGCCGCCCGCCAGCACCAGGCCAAGAATGCCGATACAGACATAGATGACGCCGGCAAAGGACTCGATCACACTCAGCACCGCGACGTTGAGGCTCGAGTCCGGCCGTGCCAGCAGCATCAGCATTGAGCCGGAGGCGACGATTGCGCCCCCCTGGAAACCGCCGCCGGCGGAGAGGTGGCCGTTCATGATAACATAGGCGCCGAAAGCAAAAATCACGGGGAGCAAGACCGTGGCTCCGCTGCTGACGATCTCGCTCGGTGGTCGCTGTTCTTCGGCATCGGCAGGCGTTGTGTCGGCGGCTTGCCCATCCTTCTTAAGCAGTAGCCCGACACTCGCCGCGACCATGAACAGGACTGCGACCTCGCCAAGGGTATCGAATCCGCGATAGGTGATGAGGATGCCGGTGACGATGTTGGGGACGCCGAGTTCGACCGGTCCCCGCGAAACGAAATATTCGGCGAGGGGTCGCAGTCCCTGCAACTCGCTATAGTCGCCGATCATCCGGGCGAAGACGATGGCGAACAGGCCAACCACAAACAGGACGATCACTCGCCGTATCATGAAGGGTTTCTCGCTCACTCGCGGCGCTCGTCCTCGGCGAGTGTATCGACGATCGTTGAGCCCGCCATTGGTATGCGGATACGATGAGCCGCCCGGGACAGTGCATGCGAAGATATGGGATTGGTCATCAACACAAAATAGACGATCAGGATCAGCTTGAAGGTCCAGCCGGGGTGGTAGAAGGCCAGTCCTACCAGCACCAGCATGTTGCCGAGAGTGGAGGCTTTCGTGCCTGCCTGGATTCGGGTGTAGGCGTCGGGCATACGCAACAGGCCAAGCCCCGCGGAAAACAGGAATACCGCGCCGACCAAGATGACGAGGCTGCCGATCAACTCGATCACGCGGCGTCTCCGTCGCTTCGGGTCTTGCGAATTGCATAGAGGAAAATGAAGGTTGTAAGGCCTGAGCCGATCGCCGCCTCAGCCATGGCGACGTCCGGTGCGGCAAGCAGCAGAAAGGAGACTGCAGCAAAGAGACCGGCGAGGCTGGAACTGACCATGGCGGCCATCAGGTTCTTCAAGGAGACCGCAAGCACGCCACTCGTGAGAATGCTAGCGCAGGCGAGAAGCAGCAGCAGCTCGAGCATTGATCTAAAATCCCTTCTCGAGAAAGCGAGCGACCGCCAGCACCGCCAGGAAACTGAGCAGGCCGTAGACCAGTGCAACGTCGATATAGGCGAACCGGCCGGAGGCGTGAGCGTAGAGAGCAATCAATGAAATGGAAATGACCGTTAGCATGTCAACCGCGACGATACGGTCGACCAGGGTTCTACCGAGAACAAGCCGGATCACGCTGAACAAGATGGCGAAGAAGATCAGGACAGCGGCTATTTGAATGATGAGCTCAGCCAAAGACTTTCTCGAGGTGCCGCTCGAAGGGATCGACCAGGATTGCCGCTGCTTCGTCGGCATCGGTGGTCATGACATCGAGCCAGTGGATGTAAAACGTATCACCTTTGAGATCGAGAACGAGTGAACCTGGTGTGAGCGCGATCGAATTTGCAAGCGCCAGCCGACCGATCGGCGACGTGAGGCGGGTGCGAACCCGTACTATGCCGGGCCGGATACCGATGGACGGCGCATAGACATAAGCCAGCATGTTGATGTTGGCTTTGACCAGTTCGATGATGAAGGTGCCGAGGTAGGCGAGGAAATGATAAAATGCGCTCGGTGTCCAGTTCACCCGTCCCCAGGCCGCGCTGGCCGAAGCGAAAGCATGGGCAATGGCGAAGGTGATCGCCCCCCCGGTTAGCGCGACTTCCCAAGCCATCGAGGAATTGGCGATCATCCAGACCACGAACAGCACGATCCAGCAAGTGAACATGCCCTTTGGGACAAGAGCATTTCCGCCAGATCTGTTCATGCTCGGCGCCATGACTCCTGGTCCTTCGATTTTCCCAAGCGGATGTTGAGGTGGTCCCGGTTTTTGAGACGGCTTGGCGGCAAGGCCAAGATGGACTCCCGGGTTAATTGCGCCGCCAGTTTCTCCTGGTTTCCCTACCTAGAGCATTCCAGGCTAAGCGGAATCCGGCTAGCCGCAAGAAAATTCTCTCAATTAATAACTTGCGCTCATTCTAATCGCAAAACCGGTATCCACTTTTGCGGAGTACGCTAGCATAAACCTCGTCAGGTCGTCCTGCCGCCGAAGGTGGAGTGCGGGAGGTCGGCATTGCAATAGCCGATCTCACCTCCGATCCCGGTTCGTGCCTCGCCACCAATCTCGAAGACATTCAGGAACGCGGCCGGGAAACGCCGACGGAATGAGCTGGCGATGGCTCCGGCGCTTAGCGTGAACCGTCCTTCTCTGCAACGGACCTGCGTATTCTTGACACTTTCTCCTGGCTGCGACACTCTTTAGTAAAACATTGGGCCGTGCTCAAAGGGCAAAAGATCCAAAGGTCTGGAGGTCGGATTGTCCGCGCGTCACAGCAACACAAGATTCACGGTTCAATCGAAATCCTGGTTTGAGGCTCGTATGCTGCGACCCGTGTCGCTGGCTCCCGTGCTGGCGTTGGTGATCGCTGGCTGTTCACAGGAGCCGGAGCCTGTAGCGCCTGAGGTGCGCCCCGTTCGCACGGTAACAATCAGCAAGAGCGCGACTGGCGCACCGGTTATCTTGACCGGACAGGTTCAGGCGCAGGACCAGGCAGCTCTCGGCTTTCGTATCGCAGGGCGAATGATCGAGCGGCCCGTCAACGTCGGTGACCGTATCAAGGCTGGCCAACTGATCGGCCGGCTTGAACCACAGAACGAGCAGAACGCATTACGTTCCGCGCAAGCGAATCTGGTCGCGGCGCAGGCGGCGCTGACACAGGCGCGCAATCAGTTCGAACGTCAGGAAACGCTGTTCCGCCAGGGCTGGACCACGGCGGTGTTGTTCGATCAAGCAAAGAAGGCCGCGACGACCACGCAGTCGCAGGTCGACGCTGCCGAAGCACAGCTCAAAAGCGCGCATGATCTTGTGGAGTTTACTGAACTCAAGGCCGATGCGCCTGGTGTTGTCACCGACGTCGGCGCGGAGCCTGGCGAAGTCGTGCAGGCCGGTCAGATGATCGTGCGCCTGGCGCGCCAGGACGGACGTGACGCGGTGTTCGATGTGCCGGCCACGGTCTTGCGCTCGGCGCCTGCCAATCCGGTGATCAGCGTTCACTTGACCGATGCACCGAACGTGACAGCCGTAGGGCGCGTTCGCGAAGTGGCGCCGCAGGCGGATCCCGTTACTCGGACCTTTGCGGTGAGGGTCGGGCTCGACAATCCGCCGGAAGCCATGCGGCTCGGCGCAACCCTGACCGGCTCCATGCAAATGGAGGCTGTGCCGATCATTGAAATCCCGGCGACGGCGCTGACCAAGGCCAATCAGAAGCCGGCCGTTTGGGTTATCGATCCCGTGAAGCTGACGGCGTCGCTTCGCAATGTCGATGTGCTGCGGTTCGATCCGGCAAGCGTTGCCATCTCCCAGGGGCTCGACGTTGGTGAGACGGTGGTTACGGCCGGGGTGCAGGCGTTGCGCCCGGGCCAGCAGGTGCGTCTGCTCGGGGCAGAACAGTAATGCGGTTCAATCTTTCCGAGTGGGCGCTCAATCACCGTTCGCTTGTCGTCTACTTCATGATTATCGCCATTTTCGCCGGTACATTTTCGTATTTCCGTCTTGGCCGCGGTGAGGATCCGACCTTCATCATCAAGACGATGGTGGTTCAGGCGGCCTGGCCGGGCGCAACGGTCGAAGATACCCTGAATCAGGTGACGGAGCGGCTTGAGCGGACTCTGCAGGAAACGCCGCACCTCGACTTCATTCGGAGCATCACAACCGCCGGCGTCACCACGATTTTTGTCAATCTGAAGGGTAGTGCCAACGCCAGACAGGTCGCCGATACCTGGTACCATGTCCGCAAGAGCATCGGCGACATACGCAGCACCTTGCCGGCCGGCATCGTCGGGCCGGGCTTCAACGACGAGTTCGGCGACACATTCGGCATCATCTACGGGTTCACCGCGGACGGATTTACGCATCGCGAATTGCGCGACTACGTCGAGCGAGCGCGCTCGAAGCTCCTTCAAGTGCCTGACGTCTCGAAAATCGAGATCCTGGGCGCTCAGGACGAACGCATATTCGTCGAAATATCCATGAAGGAATTGGCTAATCTTGGCGTCGATCGGTCGGCGCTTGTTGCCGCGCTGCAGACCCAGAATATCGTCCGGCCTGCCGGCGTCATCCAGACGGGTGAGGAGACGCTGTCGTTGCGCGTATCCGGCGCATTTCTTTCCGAACAAGATATTCTGAATGTCAATTTCGCCATTGGCGGTCGTATGCTGCGGCTTGCGGATATCGCTCAAGTCCGACGTGGCTATGCGGATCCGCCGCAACCGCAGTTTCGGGTCAACGGTGAATCCGCCATCGGTCTTGCCATCGCGATGCGTGACGGTGGCGACATTCTCACGCTTGGCCGTAACATCAAGCGCGTGATGAATGAAATCACCGCAGAGCTGCCGATCGGCATCGAGTCGCGGCTCGTGGCAGACCAGGCGGTGACGGTGAAGAGCGCTATCGCCGAGTTCATGGAATCGCTGTGGCAGGCAGTGGGGATTATCCTCGCGGTTAGCCTGATCAGCCTGGGGGCGCGCCCCGGCCTGATTATCGCATTGTCGATCCCTCTGACGCTGGTCTTCGTGTTTTCGATCATGGATCTGGCCGGCATCGACATGCAGCGCATCTCGCTCGGTGCGCTTATCATCGCGCTGGCACTGATGGTCGACGATGCGATGACGACGACGGATGCCATGCTCGCCCGTCTGGCTGCTGGCGACGACAAGGTGCAGGCTGGTGCTTTTGCGTTTCGGACCTACGCGTTCGCCATGCTGGCTGGCACGCTCGTCACAATCGCTGGCTTTGTTCCCGTAGGCTTTGCCGCAAGCTCGGCAGGCGAATATACGTTCTCCCTGTTTGCTGTCGTCGCGATCGCGCTCGTGGTTTCATGGTTCGTTGCGGTAATTTTTGCGCCGCTGCTCGGCGTTCTGATCCTCAAGGCGCCTGAAGGCGCTGCGGAATCAAGGCCGGGGCCGGTGATGCGCACCTATCGGAGCTTCCTGACGCTTGCGGTGCGAATGAAATGGGCAACGCTCACGCTTACGGTGGCGATGTTTGTCGCTTCGATCTTTGCGATTCTGCTCATTCCGAACCAGTTCTTTCCATCGTCGGATCGTCCCGAACTTCTGGTCGACCTTCGCCTGCCGCAGAACGCGTCGATCTTCGCGACCGGCAGCGTCGCCAGCCGATTTGATGCCGCTCTGAAAGATGATCCGGATATCGAGCGCTGGAGCACCTATGTCGGCCAGGGCGCGATCCGTTTCTACTTGCCGCTTGACGTCCAACTGCCGAGCAATTTCTTCGCGCAAGCGGTGATCGTCGCCAAGGATGTGGACGCCCGCGAACGGTTGCGCGGCAAGCTCGAGAAGATTTTGGCGAACGACTTTCCGAACGTCATCGGGCGAGCTTCTCCTCTTGAGCTGGGGCCGCCGGTCGGTTGGCCCGTGCAATACCGCGTGAGCGGCCCCGATATTGCCAAGGTGCGGGAGATAGCCTTCAAGCTGGCGCAGGTGGTCGCGACAAATCCCCAGGCCGAGAAAATCAATTTCGACTGGATCGAGCCGACACGTGAAGTGCGCATTCGGATCGACCAGGACGAAGCACGGCAACTGGGGCTGAGCTCGCAGACGCTTACCGGCGTGCTGAACACGGTGATTTCAGGTACGTCGATTTCCCAGGTGCGCGACGATATCTACCTGGTTGATGTAGTGGTGCGGGCGACCGACGAGCAGCGCGTCTCGCTCGAAACCTTGCGCACATTGCAGGTGCCTCTGCCGAATGGCAGGACGGTCCCGCTCAATCAATTTGCAACGTTCGAATATACCCAGGACTACCCGGTGGTGTGGCGGCGCGACCGTGTTCCGACCCTCACCGTCCAGGCCGATGTGACGGCAGGTGCGCTGCCGGCAACGGTGATCAATGCCCTGGCTCCTGCGACCACTGATCTGAACAAGAGCTTGCCGCCATCCTACCGGATTGCCGTTGGTGGAACGGTCGAGGAGAGCGCCAAGTCGCAAGCCTCCGTGGTTGCAGTCGTCCCGTTGATGCTATTCATCATGGTGACGGTCCTGATGTTCCAATTGCAGAGCTTTCAGCGACTGTTCGTGGTGTTGAGCGTGGCGCCGCTCGGGCTGATCGGTGTGGTCTCCGCGTTGCTGATCTCCAACCGGCCGCTCGGCTTCGTCGCTATTCTCGGCATTCTGGCGCTGCTCGGCATGATCACCAAGAATGCAGTGATCCTGATTGGTCAGATCGAATCAGAGCGGGCGCAGGGTAAGGATGTGCGCCAGGCGGCGATCGAAGCGAGTACATCACGCTTTCGGCCGATCATGCTGACGGCTGTTTCGACCGTTCTCGGCATGATCCCGATTGCGTCGACGGTGTTCTGGGGGCCGATGGCGTTTGCGATCATGGGCGGGCTGTTGGTGGCGACCATCCTGACGCTGATCTTCTTGCCGACATTGTATGTAACCTGGTTCGGCTGGATGGAAGCTCGCGCCAGCAAGCGCAATGCGCACGCGGCTTCGCAATAACATGGCGCCGGGTCGGCGGGTTGCCTGGTTCGGTTGGTGATCGCATAAAGGAAATCCCCCACCGATGAGGGACTTGCTGGTCGCTGTGCATAGCCCGGAAATCTCCCGCTTCTTGATGAATGACGTGAGGCTCAATCCCGAGTTCTCGGAAGCCGCTCCGCTCCGCGACGTTGTCGATCTGCATGAGTTCGACCTGGTTGCGCGTCAGCGGCACACCGGGGACGAGTTCGGCGACGATGGCGAGCGCGTGCCATGCCCGAAACGGCACAGGCATCAAGCGGACGCGCACCCCGAGGAGCCGGGAGATCTCCTCAACCAATTCTCGGTAGGAGTAGACACGCGGTCCGCCGAACTCGAACAGACAAGCCTGGGGGACGCCTTTCCCCGACGCAAGTCGCGCTATGGCTTCCGCGACATCTTCAACACATGCCGGCTGGAGACGCGTTTCACCGCTACCGAATAGCGGGGAAGCGCCACACCCGATCCCTGCGAAATGAAACCGACGACTCCGAAACGGAGGAGCCGCAGGGCTTGGTGGCCGCGAGGCCTTGCAACGCTCAATTCCTACGGTTGGTCGAGAACGCCATACCAAAGCTAGCGCCGCAGCCCCCTATCTTAAAGCCGCTTGTGGTGCTGTGATTCCCTAAGTCAGCGGCACCTTTTATCAAAGTGAGCCGCTAGCGCAGCCAGCTCGTTACTCAGTTTCGCCAGCGCGATGCGGACGGCGTCATCGGTCATTGGACGGAAGGTTGAGACGGTTATCCGGCATCGCGACAGCGTGTTCTCGATGCGATAAGAGACACGAGGGTGTCAAATCCTGTCTTTATCGGTAGCGATATTGATTCGTTCTTGGTCACAGGCCTGAAGGCAAATTCAACAACCCATCGTCGCAGACCGTGTATGCTCCTCAATCACTTCCGATGGACCGCCCTATCAGCGCTTCGCCGAGATGTTGCCGGAAAACCCGCATGTTCGTTTCTTCGATAGCCGTCGTCGTAATCACCTGCCTTTTCAAAGTCCCCCTGGTCATTCGCACGTCATATCGCAGTGAATAATGCCGGCCACCCATAACCATCAAGAGGGATGGCGGCATGACCGAAATGGCTTTACCTGGCTCGATCGAGCCTGCGAAAGGACACAGACCGGACCTTGATCGCGGCTTTCATCCGCTCGCCGCGATTGCGTTTGTGGGCACGATCGCTGCGGGTCTGTTGTTCGTTGCCTACAGCATTTATGCCGACATCGATGCAACCGGCGCGAGGGTTACGACATATCTTCCGTTTATCCTGTTGTTCATTGCTCTTTTGATCGCTCTCGGCTTCGAGTTCGTCAATGGATTCCATGACACCGCCAATGCCGTCGCGACTGTCATCTATACGCGCGCGCTCAAGCCAGAGATCGCCGTGGTATGGTCCGGCTTCTTCAATTTCCTTGGCGTCCTTCTGTCGTCGGGCGCGGTTGCCTTCGGCATCGTCTCGCTACTTCCCGTGGAGCTCATTCTTCAGGTCGGCAGCAGCGCCGGCTTTGCCATGGTCTTTGCTCTGTTGATTGCTGCGATCATCTGGAATCTCGGAACATGGTGGCTGGGACTTCCTGCATCGAGCTCGCACACGCTGATCGGATCCATTATAGGAGTCGGCATCGCCAACGCGCTGTTGCACGGGCGGTCCGGAACCTCAGGCGTGGACTGGAGCAAGGCGACCGAGATCGGATACGCTCTGCTGCTGTCACCACTGTTCGGCTTCTGTCTCGCCGCCACCTTGCTGCTGGTGTTACGAAGCATCGTCAAGAATGCGGTACTCTACGCCGAGCCTCAGGGTGAACGGCCGCCGCCGCTGTGGATCCGCAGCATCCTGATCCTGACCTGCACTTTGGTCAGCTTCTTTCACGGCTCCAACGACGGCCAGAAGGGCATGGGCCTGATCATGCTGATTCTGATCGGCACCGTTCCAACCGCCTACGCCCTCAATCGCGCCATGCCGCAGAGCCAGATGGCGCAATTCCAGGCCAACTCGACAGCCGCCAGCGAGGTGATCGCGCAGAAGGCCTCCGGCTATAACGTGCTCGGCAACCCGCGGCCCGCCGTCACAGCCTATGTTTCCGAGCGCACGATCAACGAAGGCACCTATCCATCCCTCGCAGTGCTCGTGGCCGACATCGCAAATCAGGTGAACCGCTATGATTCGCTGGCGAAAGTGCCTACCGAAACGGTCGGCAACACCCGCAACGACATGTACCTCGCGTCAGAGGCGATACGGTTCCTGATGAAGGACAAGGAAAACGATCTGACCCAAGAACAGGTTGCCGTTCTGCACGCCTATAAGGGGTCGCTCGATAGCGCCACCAAGTTCATCCCCTCATGGGTCAAAATCGTGGTGGCGATCGCGCTCGGGCTTGGCACCATGGTCGGGTGGAAACGGATCGTGGTCACGGTCGGTGAAAGGATCGGAAAGACGCACCTCACCTACGCGCAAGGCGCGGCAGCGGAGATCACCGCCGCGGCGACCATCGCGGCCGCGGACGGTTATGGCCTTCCGGTCTCGACAACGCATGTCCTATCGTCCGGCGTGGCCGGAACAATGGCCGCGAATGGGTCGGGGCTACAGTTGACGACCATACGGAACATCGCCATGGCCTGGGTCCTCACGCTCCCGTCCGCGATGATCCTTGCCGGCGTTCTTTACTGGATATTCTCGATGATGTTCTAAGAACGGTCCTCGCCGCAACAATAGAGGATGCCTGGGAATGAAGCCGCGGGACATGAACGCATGCGCGAGAATCTAATTCAACCCCGTTGAATCAGATCCTCACCTTAACTTTCTGATCGAGCATGATCTTATCCGAAAACCTGTTTTCACTTTACGCTGGCGCGGCCATTCGAGCCGGGATAATGCGCTAAACCGCGATCAGAGCCTGAACACGCCGATCCGACGCATCAGAAGATAGACCGCAACGGACGCTCCGAGCACCAGCCCCATGGAAATTAGAAACCCGCTGTCGGTTTCGGTGAGCGGCAGCGCCTTGGTGTTCATGCCGAAAACGCCCGTTACCAGGGTCGCCGGCAGCAACAGCGTCGTCAGAGTCGTCAGAACATAGAGATGGCGGTTGGTTTCCTCAGCCATCATGATGGACATTTCTTCCTGGAGGCGGCTACCACGCTCGCGAAGCTCAAGAACACTATGATCGAGATCGTCGAGCCGCTGCGCCAATCGGCTGGCGGCAAGCTGCAAGCCGGGCTTTAAATCGTCGGAGCCGCGTCGTTCGAGTCGATGAAAAGCGGCGCGCAGGCCGGACAATTGCCGATGCAACCGGACCGTTCCGCGACGAAGCCGCGCGAGCTTCGATCGCTCCAGTCCCGAGCCCTCGGCAATCTGGTTCTCGATGCTGTCGAGTTCGTCCGCCATGCTGTCGGCCACCTGATCGATGCCGTCGGCCACTTGCTCGACAATCAGTTCCAGCAACGAAGCGGCATGAGACAGGCGATGAGTGCCGCTTTCGATCGCGATGCGCGCCGCCTCGACAGCAGACAGATGGCGATGGCGGCCGCTGACGAGATATCGGTCCGTCATGACAAGCCGGAGGTGACCGATACAGTCGCGACGCCGCCGAGATCGCGTTCAAGGTCAGCAATCACGCCATGGATGAATGAACCCGTGGCATGAAGCTGCTGATGGCGATCACGCGACAGCATCGTCGCGATCCCCGCCTTGGGTAAACCCGAAGCGGCCAGCCACTGGGTCGCGGGTGTGCTGGCGAGGTCGAGATGAATCCAGACCCACCCCTCGAAACGATTCTCGATTGGCTTGTCGACAGGCAGCGGCTCCGCGGTTCCATCACCATGAATGCGGAAGGCCCAGACCAGACCCGGTATCGTTCCGAAACCCGGCTGGTAGTTCAGAGACGTCGTATCGATCTGCGGGCTGTCCTCAACCCGATGAATGGTCACAACCACTCCTGCTCTACCCACGCCTCAGCAATGGCGTCACTCAGTAATCGTCGCGGCGATGAACATCGTGCACCACGATTCCGGCGCCGGCCGGAGGCATCGACAGCCAGTCTCGCCGTTTCAGCGTACGTCGCGTGTCCTCATATCCACTCTGCCAGTGCTCGCGCATCGACGTGCCCGAGAACTCGTAGTCCTTGGCATGGTCTTCATAGGCCTTCTGCTGGTAGATGATGTGCAGGATGGTGAGTTGCGGCAAGTTCGCGAGCTGTTCGCGCAAAGCGCGATCCTGCTCGTCCATACGATCATCCGGAATCTTGTCGAGCATCCTTTGGAGACGCGTCTTCCAGGTGTGAATGCGGCGATACACATCGGTCGTGTATCGCGTCCGCGACGAATACATAATGTCCTTCTGGCGCGCCAGCACGTCCTGGATGTCGCGAGGCAACACGCCCCTGGCGCTGAACAGGTCGACCTGAAACACCAGCGTGTTCATCTTGTCGTCCTGTTCGAGAAGATGCTGCAATGGCGTATTCGAGACGATGCCGCCGTCCCAGAAATAGTCGGTGCCAATCTTGACCATTGGAAGCGCCGGCGGCAACGCCCCGCTCGCCATGATGTGCTCAGGCTCGATCTGTTCGTGGGAATTATCGAAGTAAACAAAGTTGCCCGTGAGAACGTTGACCGCGCCGACCGAAAATCGCGTGGAGCCTTCGTTGAGCAGATCAAAATCGACGAGCTCCAGCAGCGTATCGCGAAGTGGCGCGCTGTCATAATAGCTCGTAGCCGTACTGGCTCCCGTCAGGCTCGCCCAGGGGTTCGGAAAATGCGGCGCGAAAAACCCGGGCTGCCCCTGAACAGTTGTCACCCAGCTGCTTGCCGCGTTACGAGCCTTACGGAAAATATCGCCATCGGGCGTGTAGGCCCAGATCTTGCGCTCGGTGATTCGGTCCCAGAACAAGCGAAGCTGCTTGAGACGGCGATTCGGCGGATTCCCGGCGATGATCGCAGAATTGATGGCGCCGATCGAGACGCCGGACAGCCAGTCCGGCTCGATACCGGATTCGTGCATCGCCTGGTAGACACCGGCCTGGTAGGCGCCCAGTGCACCGCCACCCTGCAGCACAAGCGCGATACGATCGCAGGCGTCCGGGCGCCATGCGCCGGACGTCCTCGATCGACTCTGATCCTGCTGAAACCGATTCCGAGGATATGACTCTTGCATCATGCGCTATCCGACACATTGGTTTGCATTGATTTTGCCTATCGCCGGTGACCATAGCGTGACGGAGCGGTGAGGCTCCGAATACGGCATTCGGTTGGATCCTGTCATAACGCGCGATGGGAAGCGGGCTTACACATGGCCCGCGGGCCGATCAGGGAGCGCCTGCAATGACCAACGGGGAGTCATCATGCAAGGCAAAACGGCTATCGTTACGGGATCAACCAGTGGAATCGGACTTGGTATTGCCGCCGCATTGGCTGAGTCTGGCGTCAATATCGTGCTCAACGGATTTGGCGATCGCGACGAGATCAGCAGGACGACCGACCGGCTTCGCGAGGCGCATCATGTCGGCATTCTCTATTGTGGAGCAAACATCGCCGACCCCAGCGAAATTGCGGACATGATGGACAGGACGCGCTCTGAATTTGGCGGCATCGATATCCTGGTGAACAATGCCGGCATCCAGCATGTCGCACCAGTCGAGGAATTCCCTCCGGAAAAATGGGATGCGATCATCGCGATCAATCTCACCGGTGCCTTTCACGCTTGCCGTCTGGCCATGCCCGACATGAAACGCAGCCGATGGGGCCGCATCATCAATATCGCCTCCGCGCATGCGCTCGTTGCCTCGCCTTTCAAATCGGCCTATGTGGCCGCCAAGCACGGCATTGCCGGTCTAACCAAGACAATCGCCCTGGAGCTCGCCGAGCACGGCGTCACCGCAAACGCGATCTGCCCCGGCTATGTGCTGACGCCGCTGGTGGAGAAACAGATTCCGGAGCAGGCGGCGGCACGGGGCATCAGCGGGGAAGCGGTCATGCGCGACGTGCTGCTTGCAGCGCAGCCGACCAAGAAGTTCGTCGAGGTGTCAGAGATCGCGGCGTTGACCGCCTTCCTTTGCACGAACGCCGCTTCCTCCATCACCGGCAGTATCTTGCCGATCGATGGCGGCTGGACCTCCCATTGAAGGATGGATTGTCATGCGCAGGGATCAGATCCTCAAGCTTCCTTCAATGCCGGCGAGCGGACCGAGTTATCCTGCCGGCCCCTACCGCTTTATCAATCGCGAATTCATGGTCATCACCTATGAGACCGATCGTGAGATCATTGTCGAACAACTGCCTGAGCCACTCGAACCGCTTGATGAACCTCTCGTCCATTATGAATGGATCAAGATGCCCGACAGCAGCGGTTTCGGCAGCTATACCGAGTCGGGGATGGTGGTGCCTTGCCGGTTCAAGGGCGAAGAGGTCAACTTCGTCGTGCAGATGTATCTCGACGACGATCCGCCGATTGCGGCCGGACGCGAGATCTGGGGCTTTCCAAAAAAGTACGCTCACCCAAAGCTCGAGATCGTCAAGGACACGTTGACCGGTACGCTCGAATACGCCAACCAGCTCGTCGCCATGGGCACCATGGGCTACAAGCATGAAAGCATGGCCGGTAATGGCGCACGCACCACGGCTATCCTGACCAAAACACAGGTCAACCTGAAGCTGATCCCAGGCGTCGACGGGCAGCCCGAAATCTGCCAACTGGTCAGCTACAATCTCACCGATATCAAGGTCAAAGGCTCATGGCTCGGCCCCGGTCGACTCCATCTGGTGCCTCACGTCAACGCCCCCGTCGCCGATTTTCCCGTCCGCAGAATCGTCGGCGCGCACCATTTCGTCGCCGACGTCACCCTTCCCTATGGCCGCACTATTTACGATTACAACGTAGATTAGATAGCGATGTCCCGGAGCGACCTCGAACAAAGTCAGCATCGAATCGTTTCCCCGATTGTATCAATCGATGAAACGATCCGGGCGGGCGCGACTGATCAAGCTCCGACGATACCACCATCCTCGCGGGTAATCACAAGCGTCGCCGACCGCGGCACCGCTGAGCCGCCGAGGGGCCAGTGGCTGCCAAGGCGCCCCTGCGCAAACTCATCGGCGCTCGTATGCGCGCCTGGATGCTGAACGTTAACGAACATGGTGCGGCCGTCAGGCGTCGTCGTCACGCCGGTGATCTCCTGCCCGAGCGGTCCGGTCAGAAATCGACGAATCTCTCCCGTCTGTGGATCTGCGCATAGCATCGCGTTGTTTCCGAACGGCTCGTAATAACCCTTGTTCAGTGCACGATCGCTGATGTCCGTCTGGATCCATAATCGGCCTCCGGCGTCGAACCATAGCCCATCAGGACAGGCGAACAGGTTATTCTCATCAAGCGAATGTCCGGTCAGGTCGCGGCCAGAGGCCTGGTCGCCGCCAATGACGAACAGATCCCAGCGAAAACGCGTCGCTGCGTGGTCAGCCTTCTCTTCGGTCCAACGCACGATATGCCCGAAATAATTCTCAGCGCGTGGATTTGCCTGATCGACTTCATCCGGCTTGCGCTTAACATTGTTCGTGAGGCTGAAGTAGACCGCGCCGGTCATTGGCTCGACCGCGCCCGATTCCGGCCGATCCATGCGGGTGGCACCGACATGCTTTGCAGCGGCGCGGGTGTTGATCAGCACCTCGGCCTGACTGCTAAATCCGTTCTCGGAGGTTAGGCCGTTCTGGCCAATCGCAAGCGCCAGCCAGTCACCTGTCCCGTCATCGTTGAACCGCGCGACATAAAGGGTGCCGTCATCGAGAAGATGACCGCCCGCGTCAGCTTTACTGTAGGGCTTCGCGCTGACGAATTTGTAGATGAACTGAAAAATTGCATCGTCGCCGGAATAGCAGACCAGTGGCTTGCCTTCGGTCGCCGGTGCGAACACAACGCCCTCGTGCGCGAAACGCCCGAGCGCGGTGCGCTTGACCGGTACAGCATCGGGCCGGAACGGATCGATCTCCACCATCCAGCCGAAGGCGTTTGGCTCGTTGCGATAATCCTCGGCCGAGCTTGGCGCTTTCCGCGAGGCATCGAAGCGAACGAACGCATCGTCGCCGATGTCGGCCAGTTCCCAATGATAGTGTGTCTTGCCGCGCGGCACCTGATACTGGCTGTGCTCTCGGGGTTGATCGGGTTTGCCATCCTTTTTGTCGTCATTGCGAAAATAAAGTGCCCAATTCTCCTCGGCGGCAAGATAGGTGTTCCACGGTGTCGCGCCGGACGCACAGTTGCTCAGCGTACCGCGTACGCGAGTGCCCTCTGGACTGTATTTCGTTGTGACGAAGCCACTCCCGCGCACCGGTCCAGCCAATTCCATCGGCGTAAGAGCGGTGATGCGGCGGTTGCGAGGATCGGCGACTGTCACCCATCGGCCATCGACCTCGCGGCGTATTCGAACGACACTGACGCCATGCGCATTCATTTCCTTGAGAACGTCGTCGGCCTGTCGTCGGCCATCGATGAGGTAGGAATCTTCAGCGCCGAGCTTTAGACCTGAGGCGGAGACGTGCATCAGCCGCGGTTCGACATATTCGTGGTTGATGACAAGCAGCCCGTCATCGCTACAGCCGTTGATGGCAAAGAAATGCATCCCGTCATGGTGACTACCGACCTGCATCGCCTGATCTTCGCCGCTGTTGTCGACGGTGAAGGCTGGCAGGCGCCCGAGGATCGGCTCGCCCCATGGTAGGATAACCTGCACCCGGTAGCCTTCGGGGACGGCCACGCCATCGGCACGGCTGATCGGCACCGGTTTGAAGTCGAGACGGCTTTCGCCGCTTGTCGCATCATCGGGCCGGACGAACAGCACGGCGAGCGCGGTAGCGAGCCCGCCAGCGAGCACGTCGCGGCGCTTCAGGCGCCGCGTGACAAGATCGCCAAAACGCGGATTTCCAATCTCAAGACACGGTGGCTCATCGCCGCCGTCGCCGGAAACAATCTCTATGGTCTGGCTCAATTTGGGACTCATAAGATGGAAAGTCCCAAAATTTACCGCCGCTCTGTGACAGTTCGTTCACTCTGGAGGCAATATCGACTCCAGATCAACGGCCCCCAGCAGCATAAATTTGATAAAAGGTGACGATAACCTCAACTGCGATCAACAGGACGATAATAAGTTCAAGGTGCAGCGATCGGCGCGTATCGATAATATCAGCGAGAGTGTTGGCCGTTTCGGCCACTACAGCGAGTTTCCGATTGAGCGCATCGACACGCTCTTTAAGTTCATATTCGTCTTCGAGCCGTGCAAAGAGTCGCTCCAAATCTGGACGATCCCACAAAACATCCGGCTTTTCCGCTACAGCAACGCGACCCGATACCCGGTGCTGTACCAGCAGGGCGTTCCCGAGGAGCTTCAGCATCCCTTTTCGGTTACGCCGAGTACGCCCGTGATCTGCCAACTCTTTCGCAAACGGCTCGATAATTTCGACCACTTTCGCCACTTCACGCTCGTCATGGGCAAGCACAACGCTCTTCGCGAGAACATCGGCAACGACAAGAAGCGTGTCGGGCGACATATCCCGCAACTGAAGCGGACCTCCTGCCTGAACCTGATCCTCGGTCTCACTAGCGATCGTAAGGATTGCAGTTTCCTCCTCCGAACGCACGAGCGCGCCACCGATCCGGGGCTTTAATGCTTCGAAAAAATTCGCTTCATCTTCGGGTGAAAGGCCCACCAACACCACGACGCCATAGCGAAACAAAACAACGACACGGGCCTCACCAATTCGGATCGCGAGGGGAAGCGTTGAAAGTACTTCGCCCTCGAATCCCACCGTATTGATCCGATCTCCGACATACAGAGCATGCGCGGGGATTCGCGTACCCATTTCCGCAGAGAAATTTGTCGGTGTGTTCACTACGCATCGTCTCCGCGCGTCATGCTTTTTCCTTCATCTCATGAGGGGCTATAGGACAAGCGCAGCTTGCCTTCGGCTGTCTGCACCTCAGCGATATCGATGTGGAAGAAGCCGATCGGGTAGGCTTTGAACTTCTTCTTCGCAGGCTTGTCACCTTCCACATCGGGCAACCGGGAGATGCCGTGTCGATGCAGGCAGCCATGCAGTGACGAGCGCGTCAGGTGCGGGATCGTCGGCTGAAGCGCATAAAGGCAGTCGTCAAGCGGCAACAGGGTGTGCTTGCGAAAGGCGACGATGATCTCCTCCAACGACAGCACCGACGAATGCAGGTCTTTCGGCTCGGTCGGCAGATCGGCCGCCGAGGTTCGTTTCTTCCACTTCGCCACCGTCTTCTGGTTGATCCCGTAGCGCTGGGCAAGCCTCCGCAGGCTCTCTTGACTATGTTGTATCGCTCGACGGATCGCCTCTGTCGTCTTGGCGCTCCCGTGTAGAACCTGGCCCATAGCGCATCCCTCCATTCATGGGAAAACAATGCACCATCAAAACCCGAGATCAAACACCTAGCCTTTAATAAAGATCTTCTTTTGACGTATCCGGCGTACATTTCTACCCGCTACGAAAAATGCGTCTATATCGTCTTCTACGTTATCTGCATGGCTACCGCCGTCGTAATTCTATCTTTATCAATGATTCCTCGTGATCTCCTCTTCATCGGGACGTTCAACGGCCGCTCTCGGGCTGAGTGTCTCAATGCGAGTGGTTTCTGAACGTTGCGGATGCTAAGGAAAAAAAGGTGGAGGATCGGCGCAGTAGGGAATGAGCTCCCGCATTATCCCTTACCTTTGACTCTGAAGACGACCGGCAGCGTGAAGCTGAGGCCCTCGTCCGCGATCAGCGGCGGGGGTGGCGGCACGGGGTCTGAGCGGCGCAGCATGGCGAGCGCGGCTTCG
>NZ_BJNF01000097.1 GCF_006539545.1 Nitrobacter winogradskyi | reverse complement strand
GAAGGAATACTCCGCATGAACGAGATCAAGCTGCATCCGCTGAAGAAGCTGGAAATCATTCTCCAGGGCGAGCACAGGGAGTTTGCCACCGATCTGCTCGATCGCGCCGGAGTCAAGGGCTACACCATTATCGGCAACCTGTCCGGGAAAGGCGCCCACGGCATGTACGAAGGGCACCTGATGTTCAATGAGGATGACGTTCTCATCATGATCATCGCCGCCGTTCCGCCGAGTCTGTTCGACTCGCTGCTCGAGGGCTTCCTGCCGTTTTTCGAGGCGCATTCGGGAGTGATTCTCGTCAGCGACATCCAGGTCGGCCGCCTGGTGAAATTCATGGGGTGAGCAGCGTTTGCTGCGGGTGTTTGGGCGAGGCGAGCGGCCGCGCCTGCTGAGTAATGAACGCCAGGAAGGACTGCGCCACCGCCGACAGCCGTTTACCCTTGCGGTGGACGACGAACCATTGTCGCACGATGGGGAAAGTTTCCACGTCGAGGGTGACAAGGCGGCGTATCGCCAGCTCCAGTTCCAGGGTGTGCAGCGAAAGGATGCCTAGCCCCAGTCCGGCTTCGACGGCCTGCTTGATGGCCTCGTTGCTGCTCATTTCCATGACCGAGTGGAATTCCACGCCAAGACGCGAAAAATGCCGTTCGGCGGCATTGCGCGTACCGGAGCCGGGCTCGCGTGTAATGAAGGGCTGGCAACCCAATTCTGTCAGCGGGATCTTGCGCCGTTCGGCCAGCGGATGCTCGGGCGAGGCGATGACCATGAGCGGGTTGTCGAGAAACGCGCGCGCGACGAGTTCGCTGTCTTCCGGCGGCTGTCCCATGATGGCCAAATCCTGATTCGCCGCCGAGAGCGTCTCGAGAATATGCGTCTGGTTTGACACCTGCAGGCGCACCTGAACTCTGGCATGGCAGGCGCAGAAAGCTGCGATGAGCTTAGGCATGAAGTAATTGGCCGTGCTGGCCACGGTGAGGTCGAGTTCTCCGCGATGGACGCCGCGGAACTCTTCCATCGCCGACTCGAGGTCGCGCATCTTGGCGCCGATAAGCGTGGTATGGCGGTGCAACTCGCGGCCCGCGTCGGTCGGCCGGATTTTTTTTCCGACATGGTCGAACAGCGGCACGCCGATCTGTTCTTCCAACTGCCGCATCTGCATCGAGACCGCCGGCTGTGTGAGGTGCAGAGCATCGGCCGCGCGCGTGAAGCTCTCCTGTTGCAACACGGCGTCGAAGATCTGGAGCTGTCTGAGAGTGAGATGCATGGCCAATCTATAAGTTACTCTAATGTATATGATCAAAAATAACAATTAGTGTTTATGTGGGTCATCTTCTATGTTCAGGGCTCGTGAATCGCGGGGCCGGCTGAATCACAGACCCTGCTGAGACCCACGAACGTCATCCCCGGGCCGGGTGGGGGGATGGCCACCGCACAGCGGTAGGTCCTCGCCCGTCGTTCGCTTACCGCACAAGCGCGCATGAAGGAGTCCTCGAATATGGCAGTCAAATCGTACCAGGCCGGCGTCACGCAGTATCGGCAAAGCTACTGGCAGCCGGATTACATGCCTCTCGACACCGATATTCTGGCGTGTTTCAAGATCACGCCGCAGCCTGGTGTGGATCGCGAAGAAGCGGCGGCGGCGGTTGCTGCCGAGTCGTCCTGCGGCACCTGGACCACGGTGTGGACCGATCTGCTGACCGACCTCGACTACTACAAGGGTCGCGCGTATCGCCTCGAAGACGTGCCGGGCGACGATACCTGCTATTACGCTTTCATTGCCTACCCCATCGACCTTTTTGAGGAAGGCTCGGTCGTCAACGTGTTCACCTCGCTGGTGGGCAACGTGTTCGGGTTCAAGGCCGTCCGGGCGCTGCGTCTGGAAGATCTGCGCTTCCCGATCGCTTACGTGAAGACCTGCGGTGGACCTCCGCATGGCATTCAGGTCGAGCGCGACAAGCTTAACAAGTACGGCCGGCCGCTGTTGGGCTGCACCATCAAGCCGAAGCTCGGCCTCTCCGCGAAGAACTACGGCCGCGCCTGCTACGAAGCGTTGCGTGGCGGTCTGGACTTCACCAAGGACGACGAGAACATCAACAGCCAGCCGTTCATGCGCTGGCGCGACCGTTTCGATTTCGTGATGGAGGCGGTCCAGAAGGCGGAGCAGGAGACGGGCGAGCGAAAGGGTCACTATCTCAACGTGACCGCGCCGACGCCTGAGGAAATGTACAAGCGCGCCGAATACGCCAAGGAAATCCGCGCTCCGATCATCATGCACGATTACCTCGCCGGCGGCCTCTGCGCCAACGCCGGTCTGGCGAACTGGTGCCGCAACAACGGAATGCTGCTGCATATCCATCGCGCCATGCATGCGGTGATCGACCGCAACCCGCATCACGGCATCCATTTCCGCGTGTTGACGAAAATTCTGCGTCTGTCGGGCGGCGACCATCTGCATACCGGCACCGTGGTGGGCAAGCTCGAAGGCGATCGCGCTTCCACCCTGGGCTGGATCGATCTGTTGCGCGAATCCTTCGTTCCGGAGGACCGCTCGCGCGGCATCTTCTTCGATCAGGATTGGGGCTCGATGCCGGGTGGCTTCGCCGTGGCGTCCGGCGGCATCCACGTCTGGCATATGCCGGCGCTGGTCACGATCTTCGGCGACGATTCGGTGTTGCAGTTCGGTGGCGGCACGCTGGGCCACCCCTGGGGTAACGCCGCCGGCGCGCACGCCAACCGTGTGGCGCTCGAAGCCTGCGTCCAGGCGCGCGGCGAGGGCCGTCATCTGGAGAAGGAAGGCAAGGATATCCTCACCGCTGCCGCCGCTCACTCGCCCGAACTGAAGATCGCCATGGAAACGTGGAAAGAGATCAAGTTCGAGTTTGAAACGATGGACAAGCTCGCCATCGCCAACAAGTAAGCCGGTCGACGGATACGGTGGGCGGCGCGCTCAGTGGGTGCGCCGCCGCGCAGCAAAACCGAAAGGACTAAGTCATGGCCGTTCAAGCCTACCGTTCGCTCAAGAAATACGAGACCTTCTCCTATCTGCCGCAGATGACGCCCGAGCAGGTGCGCCGTCAGATCGCTCACGCCATCGCGCAGGGCTGGAATCCGGCGGTCGAGCACACCGAGAAGGGCACGCCCGCCAAGGCGAGCTATTGGTACATGTGGAAGCTGCCGTTGTTCGGCGAGCAGTCCGTTGACGCCGTGGTGGCCGAAATCGAAGCCTGCCACCGCGAATTCCCGGATCAGATGGTGCGTTTCGTTGCGTACGACAATTACGCTCAGAGTCAGGGCATGGCGTTCGTCGTGTACCGCTGATGAGATGAAGTGGGTGCTGGAGCCGACTCGATTCGGCGCCCATGATTTGCTCGCGGCGCGGCGCATCGGCGCCGCTCCTTCATCGAGTTCTTTGTGCTGAGGTCCGAATGACAAACGTCGCCCCCGGTCATGCCACTGCAACTCTATCCGGCCGTGAACTGGCGCTTCAGCGTCGGCAGGCCATGGCGCGCCACGGCAAGGCCGGGGTCGTCGTGGCGCAAGCCGACAAGCGTTCTGCGGCCGGCTGGCTGCAACTCAATGCGGCGCATGTTGCCAGCGCCACCCGTAGCAATGCTTCGACGGCAACGTCCGCTTCGGCTGCGATCATCCAGCCGACGGCGCCGAAGTCCGCGGCGAGGGCTCGCCGGCAGGCGTTGTCCACGGTTGGTAAGGCGGCGTTGAAGAACGCAGGGCAGGGCGTGGCGTCCCGTCCGGCGGCGCATGTGCGTCCGCGGCGTGAGGCTCGTACGGAGGTGCGCAACTCTGATTGCGGTTGCGGCGGGCAATGCAATTGCGGTGGACAATGCGGTTGCAGCCACGGCGCGCATCGGCAGGAAGCGGCGCAGATCGAGGCGGTGCGGATCGATACGCCCGCGGCCGCGCGTCCAGCCGTAAACTCGCCGGAAGCGTCCGGTCGCGCGCTCGCAAAGATGCGCCGTGCGGCGCTGAACCAGGATGGCAAGAAGGGCCTCAAGCGCGTCGCCCAGGCGACGCGGATCGCCGCTTCGATGCCGGCGCAGGATTGGCAGAGCGCCATGCTGAAGGGCGCAACTGGCCGTCAGGTCGCGATGCAGCATCGGATGGTGCGGGCGCTGGCGGGCCGGGTCGACAAGGCGTCGGGCGCCGGCACTCGCCCGACCGGCAGGATACGCGCGCGCAATGTGGTCGAGGCGCCGGCCAAGGTCGAGGAGGGGCACACTCTCTCCGGGCAGACCGTCACCGGGACCCAGGTGGAACGTATCTCCAAGGTGACCGGCAATGAGCCGGGCTCCTGCCGCACCATTACCGGTACCGAGTATATCGGCTTCGAGCAGTTCCAGACGCTCTGCGGGGTCCGGCCTGAGCCGACCGCGCCCAAGGTCGCCGTCAGCAGCACGCTGCGCGAGCAGCGCATCACCGGCACCGCGCTGGGACGCTCCACAAGGACCACCGGCGATGAGGCGGGCGCGTGCCGCCCCGTGACGGGCACGGAGTACCTCTCCTCCGAGCGCTTTGAACAGTTCTGTTCGACGCGTCCGGATGCGCGGCCCGAGAAGGTGGCGCTCACGCGCACCGACAAGGGCAAGACCGTTACCGGCGCGCTGGTCGATCGTCCGCGCCGCGTCACGGGCGTCGAGCACGGCGCTGACCGCGCCATCACCGGCACGCGTTACAGTCAGGGAGAAACCGACGACGCGCCTCCGAAGGTGGCGATCACCCATACGGCTGCGGGCAAGCCTGTCACCGGCACGGTGGTCGGCCGCAGCGAACGGCAGACCGGCGACGAGGCCGGGAGTTGCCGCCCGATTACCGGCACCGAGTATCACACGGTTGAACAGTTTCGCGACTTTTGTCGAACCCCACCGCCGGGAGGGGGCCCACGGAAGGTCAGTGTGATGTCGACCCGCGACGAGCAGGTCGTGTCAGGGACCGCTGTCGATCGGTCCGCCAAGGTAACCGGCAATGAAGTCGGCTCCTGCCGCAGCATCACGGGCAGCCAGTACTATACCACTGCCGACTTCGCCGGGCTTTGCAAGACGCCCAGCCCCAGGAAGGTGTCTGAAATGCAGACGCTGCGCGGTCGGACCGTGACCGGTTCGGAGGTCGCCCCAAGCCCAAAATTGTCCGGTGACGAGTCTTATGGGTGCGAACCCGTCACCGGCACGGATTACATTGGCACCCGCCAGTTGGCCGCCGTATGTCCGGTCGAGGCGGTGCCAGCCGTCTCGCCGGTGAGCAAGGTCGTGGTCGATACCACGCTGCGCGGCCAGACCATCACGGGCATCGCTGCTGGCCGCGCGGAACATGTGACCGGCAACGAAGCCGGGACCTGTTCGCCGATCAGCGGCACCCCATACATCGGTCAGGGCCAGTACACCGGCTTCTGCCAGGCGCCGCAGCGCGAGCAGCAGGCTGCGCGGGTGCGCGAAAGTGCGGTGATCCCCTCCACCGTGGTCACCGGCGATCGGCCGGGCGCGGGCGGGCTGCAGGTCACCGGCGACGAGCGCGGCGCTTGTGAGCCGATTTCGGGAACGCCTTATCTCGGGCTGGATAATATTTCGTCCGGGCAATGCGCGATGAGCGATCGCTTCCGCGCGCGGGATGCGGATCAACGCCCGCCCGCTCCCCGGGATTTCAGCATCGACATTCCGGCTCGGCAGGCGGCCCGCGAGCGGCAGACCGAGGTCATCACCGGCAGCGGCCTGAGCAGTTCGCGCATCACCGGCCCGATCAACAAGGCCGATGGTCTGATCACCGGCACACCGGAGTTCCGGCACGGTGGTCAATCGCGCCGTCCGCGTGACGAGGAGCATTCGCTTCCTGCCGCGCGTCGCCTGAGCGGCGAAGGCAGTCAGCAGGGGCGACGGGTCTCGGGAGACGCCTGGGACGGCAACAGCCGTGTCACCGGCACCGAGGGTTCGTCCAGCCTGGCGCGCAATCCTTCCATGCGCGGTCAGCCGCGCGGAGCCGGAACGAGCGCCATGGCTTTCCGTGGCGTTGAGCGTCCTGAAGTGCCTGAGTCGGTCATTACCGGATCGGCTGGCAATACCCGGCGCGGCGCCACGGTGACCGTCTCCGGCGGGGCGCGCGGCTGAGGATCGCGGGCATGAACACGCGCAAACGCCTTCAGGCCCTGCGACGAGAGGCCAGCCCGGCTGCCGCGGCGGCGCCTCAGGTGGCGGCTATCCTCGATCATCCGGCGTGCATGATCGGCAGCGGGCAGACGTGCGAGCATGCGCTGGTCGATCGCGATCTCAATCGCCTGCTGTTCGACTACGAGCGAACCGTGCGCTCGCGTTTTACCCGCATCGTCGACGTGCTCAAGCGTATCTCCACGCATCAGCACGACGAGAAGTTCATCGAGCGCTCGCAGCAGCTTGCCCGCGAGCAACTTGGCTTCGATCTGCCGGTGCAATTGCTCGAAGACGCCTGGGTGTGCGGGCTGGATTTATCCGCCCTGCATTCGCGTTGCATATTCAGCGCGCTGAAATCGAGCGTCGAAAATGCACAGGCGGAGCAGGTCGGCTGGCGCCAGCGCGTGCCGCTGGACGAGAACTTTCTGCGTTCGTGCGGCTACCACACCGTGGATATCAGCCCCTGTTCCGATGGCCGGCTGCAAGGCGTCAGCCCCTACGTGTTGCGCATTTTGCCCGGACCGAATGTACGCGTGAAGGCCTATGCCGGCGCGCTGTTCGACGTCGAGGCCGACGTTGCAGACTGGGCCCGCCGCGAAGTCCAGCGGCTGTCGGGCGCGATGGTCGATGGTGACCGCCTCAACTACCTCAAGATCGCCGTCTATCATTTCAGCAGTTCCTCGCCGAACGGCCAGGGGTGCGCTGCCCACGGCAGCAACGACCGTCAGGCTACGGATGCTGCGTTGCAGCGCCTGCAGAACGAGTTGCGCACGGCGATCGACCAGACCTTCGGCTCGGGCGCAGCGCCGGATGTGCTGCTGATCGGTGTCGACACCGATCTGGATGCACTGCGCATCCATCTGCCCGACGGCTTCGGCGAGCTCAACGCGCACCGTTACTTCGAGACCGCGCAGGTCTACCGCGATACCCTCGGGCTTGCGCCCGAAGCGGCGCGGGCCCGTATCGCCGAGATCGTCGCCGACGCCGAGGGCATGGGTGGCTGGGGCCAGGGCAACGGCCGTATGCACGAGGGCATGCGCCGCCTGGTGCTGGCGCTGGCCGAAGCCAACCTGTCGCAGATCGAATACGTCATCAAGCACCACACCGGCCGCTACAAGACGATCGGGCACGACGAGGAATGCATCGTCGCCGGTCAAGCGGTGAGGTCGCTGCAATTGCGCAACCTGTTTTATTTCGCGCATCTCGACACGATCGAGGAGGGTGCGCCCGACATGGACGTCGGGATCAAAATCTTCGCCAAACTCAACGTCGCGCATGGTCTGCCGGTGCCCGTACTGGTGCATTTTGAGTACGACGCGCGGATTCCTCAATCGCGCGAGCGGGCGATCGCGCGGGGGCGGCGGGTGCGCGACGCGATCGAGGCGCGTTACCCCGATCTGGCCGCCCGGGGCTTGCTCAATTGCGCGATTGCGGTGAGTGAACGTGCAGGCGACGAGATCTGCGTGTTCGTTGCCGATGACCCTGTCGACGATCATTGAGGATGTATGCGCCATGAAAATCATGCGTGTAAGAACCACCCTCGTGTCGACCAATCGCATCGATGCCATGGGGCATCGTCCGCTGCTTGTCGTTCAGGAAACGCCGAACGGGCCGCGCAGCGTCGCGGTCGACGCCGTCGGCTGCATTCCGGGCGACTGGGTGATTTGCGTAGGCTCCTCCGCGGCGCGTGATGCGGCGGGGGCCAAGGATTATCCGTCCGATCTGACCATCGTCGGCATCATTGATCACTGGAATCCGGAGGTATCGTGATGGAAGTCTGGCGCGTGGTCGACGAGCTTGTCTGCACCCGGCGTGTGCCGGAGATGGGTTCGGCTTCGCTTCGCATTCTGAAGGGCCAGAAGGGAGACATATCGGTGGCGACCGATCCTGTCGGAGCGCCCCCTGGCAAATGGGTATTCACCGCCGCCGGCACGGCCGCACGCATGGCCATGCCCGATCGAACAGTGGCGACCGACCTGGCTATCTGCGGGATCATCGATGGCTGGGAGGAAGAGGGATGACGCGGTGAGCAAAGAGCAGAGCGGCGCGCGCGCAGCGGGCGTCAGGGTGCAGTGACTAGCTTGAGTTTCTTTTATTTCGACAACAATGGAGTGAACAAATGGCTGAGATAATGGGTATTGCCCTGGGCATGATTGAAACGCGCGGACTGGTTCCCGCGATCGAGGCGGCGGACGCGATGACCAAGGCCGCCGAGGTGCGCCTGATCTCGCGTCAATTCGTCGGCGGCGGCTACGTTACCGTGCTGGTGCGTGGCGAGACCGGCGCGGTGAACGCGGCGGTGCGTGCCGGTGCTGACGCCTGCGAGCGCGTGGGTGACGGTCTGGTGGCCGCGCACATCATTGCGCGCGTGCACAGCGAGGTTGAGGGCATCCTGCCGAAGACGCCGAGCGCCTAAGCACGGTTTTTTATACGGTAAGTAACGGGAAGGACTACGACATGGCAACACACGTCAACGGCATCGCCCTGGGCATGATCGAAACTCGCGGGCTGGTTCCGGCGATCGAAGCGGCCGACGCGATGACCAAGGCCTCCGAAGTGCGGCTGATCGGTCGGCAGTTCGTCGGTGGCGGCTACGTCACGGTGTTGGTGCGCGGCGAAACCGGCGCGGTCAACGCGGCGGTGCGTGCCGGGGCTGACGCCTGCGAGCGCGTGGGCGACGGCCTGGTGGCGGCGCACATCATCGCGCGCGTGCACAGCGAGGTCGAGGGCATCCTGCCGACGAAGCCTGACTCGAACGGCGGCCGCGACTCCGAGGTCACGTCTACCCGCAGCTGATCCTGCGCGGAGAGCGTCATGGCGGTCGATCGGCAAACCCTGGCTTGCACGCGCGCTCAACCAAGCGTTGGCGGCGTGCGGCAGGCTCTTGCGGTTGCCCGCGGCGCGGCCGAGTCTGGTATCGGCTCCAGGTCGAGGCCCCTGCGGATTGATGTCGACGCGTTGATGTACGCGCCGACGGCTGCGCGGTAACGGCGCCGCGTCGCTATTCGAAGCCTTGCTACAGGAGGCGCTAGCGCATCTCGATACGTAACCCAGATCGAACCGGGGTAGGACGCCCATGACTGATGATTTCCAAGGTTGGGAGCGCCGCGACAAGCCGCCGACGTTGTTTCGCCGCTTCGCGTTTGCGCAATACGCGCAGACCCGCGCCTTCCTCGACGCGCTGTCGGCGCTGTCCGAGGAGATTCAGCGCCATCCGCAGAACATCAATTTCGGCACCACCTATGTCAACATCACGATCGGGGCGGCCGACGACACCGCATTGAGCGCCGAGGACGAACAGTTCGCCGGGCGTATAGCTGCTCTAGCCGAGCGCGGGGAGTGAGCGATGAGCGGGCCACTGGTCATTGCGGTGATCAACCAGAAAGGCGGCGCCGGCAAGACCACCGTGGCCATGCATCTCGGTGCGGGGCTGGCGCGCCGGGCATCGGCGGTCGTGGTCGATCTGGATCCGCAGGGCTCGGCCACGCAATGGGCTGCGGCAGGTACGCAAACTTTTCCGGCGACGGTCAAGCATCTGCGCGTGGGCGCTGGCGCTGTCGATCTGCGGCGGGATTTTCGCGCCTATCCCTTCGTCGTGCTGGACTGTCCGCCGGCAGTCGACAGCCGCGCGGCGGCGCTGGCGCTGCAAAGCTGTGACGTGGCCGTCATTCCGGTGTTGCCCTCGCCGATGGATTTGTGGGCCAGCCTGAGGCTGCCGCAGGACATCGATGAAGCTCGGCGGAACAATCCCCGGCTGCGCGCGTATCTGCTGCCGAATCAGATCGAGACGCGCAGCGCGCTATCGGCGGCGATGCAGGAGGCGTTGGCCGAGTTCGGACTGCCGGTGCTTAATACTGCGGTGCGTCGCCGCGGCATCTACAAGACCGCCGCGCTTGAGGGCGTGTCGGCCTACCAACTAGGGGCGCGCGGCCAAAGTGCGGTCGCGGAGATCGAAGGCCTCATAGAGGAGATCCTTGCATGACCAGCATCAAAGACAAGCTCGCCAGCAGCGTCCGTCAGGCCAAGACCGGCGCGGAGTCTGCCCCGGCCGAAAAGGCTGAAGTCCGCTCGAAGAAGCCGCGTCCGGATTCGGGCGCCAGCAAGCCGGCCGCCGCCAAGCCTGCGCCTAAAGAGAAAGAAACTTTGGCGGACGAGCCGCCGGAGAGTGTGCAGGAACTGTTCCCCGACCGCATTTGGCCGGATTGAGATTTGCAGGAGTTCAGATCATGGGCGATCTCAGCAACCGCGGTTACCTTCCGCGACGAAACCCCGCCTTCCACGTGCCGGCTGCCGCCTCCGCGCGAAGCGAAGCTGCGCCGCGCGTGGCAACGGACACGACTGGCGCCGCGGCGGCGCTCGACGCCTATCGCGTCGCCAAGGAGCCGTACTATCGCGCGGTCGCCGATGAAATCGCACTTTATGAGGCTGCCTATTCGGTCCGCATGCCGATGATGCTGAAGGGTCCGACGGGTTGCGGCAAAACGCGCTTCGTTGAATACATGGCGTGGAAGCTCGGCAAGCCGCTGGTCACCGTTGCATGCAACGAAGACATGACCGCCAGCGATCTGGTCGGCCGCTTCTTGCTCGACGCCAACGGCACCCGCTGGCAGGACGGGCCTTTGACCATGGCGGCCCGCTTCGGCGGAATCTGCTATCTCGACGAGGTGGTCGAGGCGCGTCAGGACACCACGGTCGTGATTCACTCCCTGACCGACGCTCGGCGCATTCTTCCGCTGGAGAAGAAGGGCGAGATCGTCGAAGCGCATCCGGATTTCCAGGTCGTCATCTCCTACAACCCCGGCTACCAGTCGCTGATGAAGGATTTGAAGCAGTCGACCAAGCAGCGGTTCGGCGCGCTGGACTTCAACTACCCTGAGCACGAGGTCGAGGCCGAGATCGTCGTGCACGAGAGCGGTGTGGGATTGGACGCGGCAAAGAAGCTGGTCCATATCGCCGAACATGCGCGCAACCTCAAAGGCCACGGACTGGATGAGGGAATATCGACCCGCATGCTGATCTACGCCGGCTCGCTGATTTCCCGCGGCGTCGCGCCGCTGGCTGCCTGCCGCGTGGCGCTGGTGCGTCCCATCACCGATGATCCCGATATGCGCAACGCGCTTGATTCCGCGGTGACGACATACTTCTGAGCGTCTTCCGACGATCGGCAGGCGCGAGGTGAGAAAAGAAGCGACAGGTCGGCCGGGGCCAGCATCGCCAGGGTAGTCCGAACTTACACATCATGGCCATCCACCTACACGAATTCCAGGAGCTTCTCGACGAACTGCCCGGCCGCGCGCAGGAACTGCTGCGCGCCTCCTGGAACGAGGCTGCGCGCGCCATCAGCCCGCGCGGGCTGAGCAACTATATCAAGGGCGCGGTGGCGCTGCATGAGCTGGGTCGCGGCGAGGACCTGGTAGTGAGCTTCATCCAGTCCATGCCGGAGGTCGGGCGCGCCATCGGCGAGGAGGTGCTGCCTGATCTGGTCAACTTCCTGCTGGGCATGGCGTCCAAGACCTCGGGGCAGGTTCTGGCGCTGATCGCCAGCACCGCGCCGCTGGCGGCGCACCGCGTGGGTGATGCCGAGCTGTTTCGCCAATACCTCAATGTGCTGGAGATCATGTTGGCGCAGGCTCCGCGTGGCCTGCGGCCGATGCTGGAAAATCTCGACCGCCTGCTGACCCAGCTCACTCTGGGTGGCTTGCGCCGCTGGGTGCAATGGGGAGTGCAGGCGTACAAGGCTGATTTCGAAGGGCAGGCGGCTTATTTCGGATTGCAGAGCGCCGATGCCATGGCCGTTCTGCAACAAGAACGCAAAGGCACGCTGTTCGTCGACATCCAGCGGCGGCTCAACATCTACATGCGCGCGATCTGGGGACGCGATTTCTTTCTGCGCCCGACCGCCGGCGATTACGAGAGCCGCGAGGGACTCAGGCCGTACATCGAGCATTACGTCATCCACGTCGCCGACGCCTATGACGACTATAAGCCCGAGGGCGATGCGACCGCGCCCGAGCGGATCGTCAGTGCGCTTGAGCTTTACCGCGCCGCCGTCAACCACTGCGCCGCGCATCTTGTCTTCACCCAGACGCCGCTTTCGATGCAGCAACTGTTGCCGGTGCAGATGGCGCTGATCGAGCTGTTCGAGGATGCGCGCGTCGAGGAACTGGCGATCCGCAAATTTCCCGGAATGCGCCAGGCCTGGTTGGCGCTGCATCCGGTGTTCGACTATTCGGCCTCGCCGCAAACGGTGGGTGAGTTGCTCGATCGTCTCGCCCGCGCCTTGCTCGATCCCGAAGCGACCGACCCGGATCCGTTCGTGCGGCAGGGCGTGGCCGCGTTTCGCGCTCAGTCCGATCTGGAGAGCAACCAGGTGAGCTGGAATCTGGGCGTGGATTTATCACACCGCCTGTTCGAGCTCGACCTGCCCACCTACAACAAGGTTACCGATGCGCTCAGCGCCGTCTATCGCGACGACAATCGCGCCGTCTGGTTTCTGGAGGAATACGACGAGGCGCAGGTGATGGCCGCCACCTGGGAGACCCGCCAGCAGGTGCGCAAAAAAGTCAACGTGATGGAAATGGTCAACGAGGTCGACGTCGAATTCGCCGGCGACGATGCGCAGGAGGTGTGGGAGCTTCCGACCGAGTTCTATCTCGACCAGGAGAATGTGAGCATCAACTCGCTCGAAGGCCGCCCGCCGGTTTCCGAGCCGTTCCACTATCCGGAGTGGGACTATCAGATACAGCTTGAGCGCCCGAACTGGGTGACGTTGCTTGAGTACCACCCCGTGATGGGTGAGCTGGATGTGATCGAGGGCATCATCCTTGAGCACAAGCCGGTGATCTCGCGACTTAAATTCCTGATCGAGTCGATGGTGCCGCAAGGCATGCAGCGCATCCGCAACGTGGAGGATGGCGACGAGATCGACATCAACGCCGCGGTGCGCGCGATGATCGACATCCGCATCGGCCAGCAGCACGATCCGCGCATTATGATGCGCTACAAGCGCGCGCTGCGTGATCTGGCGGTGCTGGTGTTGCTGGACATGTCCGAGTCATCCAACGACAAGGTCCGCGGCCACGACTACACGGTGATGGACCTGACGCGCGCCGCAACGGTACTGTTGGCGGGAGCGCTGCACCGCATCGGCGATCCGTTCGCCATTCATGGCTTTTGTTCCGACGGCCGGCACGATGTGCACTACCACCGCTTCAAGGATTTCGACCAACCGTATGATGATGTGGTCAAGGCGCGGTTGGCGGGGATGAAAGGGCGGCTCTCCACCCGCATGGGCGCGGCGTTGCGCCATGCCGCTCATTATCTGGCGTTGCAGCCCAGCAGCAAACGCGTTGTCTTCGTCGTCACCGACGGCGAGCCGGCCGACAACGACGTCACCGATCCGCAATACCTGCGCCATGATACCAAGGCCGCGGTGGAAGAACTCGGCCGCCAGGGTATTACGGTCTACGCACTTTCGCTCGATCCCCATGCCGACCAGTACGTGTCGCGCATTTTCGGCATGAAGAATTTCACCGTGATCGATCAGGCCGAGCGGCTGCCGGAAAAACTGCCGATGCTCTACATGAGCTTGACGCGGTGAGGGTGGGCCGAGGATGAAGATCACCCTGCGAACTTACGTGTTCATGGATGCGCTGCAGCCGCAGCTGGCGTCCTATATCGCGACGTCCTCGCAGGGGTTTCTGCCGGTACCTGGCGATGCCTGCATGTGGATCGAGGTTGCTCCCGGCATGGCGGTGCATAACCTCTCGGACATCGCTTTAAAGAAGACCAACGTGCGCATGGGCGAGCAGGTCGTCGAGCGTGCCTTCGGCTCGATGGAGCTTCACTTCCGCAACCAGAGCGAGGTGCTCGCCGCAGGCGAACTGATCCTCAGGCAGCTCAACACGACGATGGATTCACGGCTGCGCTGCAAGATTGCGTGGAACGAGATCATTCGCGCCATCACGCCCGACCACGCCACGCTGATCAACCGCCAACTGCGCAAGGGTTCGATGATCCTGCCCGGCAAGAGCATGTTCATCCTGGAGGTCGAGCCGGCGGGTTACATCATGTATGCCGCCAATGAGGCCGAGAAGGCAGCGCATATCACGTTGGTAGACGTCAAAGCTTTCGGTTCTTTCGGCCGGTTGACCATGATGGGCAACGAGGCTGAGGCCGAGGAGGCGCAACGCGCGGCCGTGGCCGCGATCGAGCGCCTGAACCAACGCGCTATGGCGCAAGCGTGAGCTCCATGGAAATCGACTCGATAGCAAAGAAGCTGCTGTTCTCAACCGTGCGAGTGGACACCGAACTCGAGGACGGTAGCGCCGGCTCCGGCACGGCCTTCATCCTCAGCCACGCTCACGCGATGGGTAATACGCCTTTCATCGTCACCAACCGGCATCTGGTCGAGGGCGTTCGTCGCGGCGGATTGGTGTTCACTCAGACGAGCGAAGGCAGGCCGGCGTTCGGCCAGCGTTTTCAGCTCAACATCGACGACTTCCCCGCGGCATGGTTCCTCCATCCCGATCCCGCGGTCGACCTCGCCATCGTGCCGCTGCGGCCGCTCGAGCGTGCGGCGCGCGATCTCGGCGTGCAGCTATATTACCACGCGATCGACAGCCAGCGTATTCCCGATGCGGCCGCGGTGCGGGGCTTCGACGCGCTCGAGGACGTGCTGTTCGTCGGCTATCCCAGCGGGGTGTGGGATCAGATCAACCTCATGCCTATCCTCCGTCGCGGCACCACCGCCACGCCGCTGGAACTTGACTTCGAGGGACGCAAGCAATTCCTGATTGACGCTGCGGTGTATCCCGGATCGAGCGGCAGCCCGGTATTCGTGATGCGCGACGATCCGCTGCGCCCGCGCGGCGATGCGGCGCGCACGATATGGTTCGCCGGTGTGGTGGCGGAGGTGTTCTTCCGCGAAGAGGCCAACCAACTGGTGCCCGGGCCGGTGCCCGCGCAGAACGACAACCGGTTCATCGGTTCGGAAATGATCGACCTCGGTCTGGTGATCAAGTCCGAATCCGTGCGCGAGCTTATCGACGCATATGTGCGCAAATGGCTATCTGACTGAAAAGACTCGCGGCTGGTACGGGATTTTTCCGCTTCTGATGGGATCGGAAGCGGGGCGGTTTTTTCACGCCAACAGGTCACCTGCTTCGCTCGGAAAAGCTATGGGTCGAGGCCGTTTCGGGTCGCCGCTTTCAGATGATCGAGTAAGAGTCTCTCAGGATGATATCGTCCCAGGATAAACCTAGCTCGACCCGCTTGGCTTCCGCTCTTTTCGCAGCCGCCAGAACCTCACCGTCCTGAGACGATCCGAGCATTCCAAGAATCTTCGAGATCAGTTTCAATCGTTCGTTTCTCTGCTGCAGAGGCGACTCAGGTTGTTTTCTGTACCTGTAGCTTCGAGCTTCCCTTTGTCGCGATGCGAGAGCCCACCTTCCATCGAGACGGACGACTTTGCCTACGGCTTCCAAAGTTCGAAGTGCGCGATGAACCGATGCAATCATCGACCTGCTGCGCACCCCGCCGTTGACGATGTGAGCGAGGTCAAGTGTCGATAGGGTGATGATCAGTTTGTCCGATAACGCGTCAAGCACCGCGCGTTGAATCGCACCAAAGCCCCGGGACATACAAAATCTCCACTGTCGAGCAACCTAAACGTTATGTCATGCAACGCTTAAATCAAGGAACAAGTGTGGAAATCTGGATCGTCATAACCCAGGGCGATCACGTTTCCGCGTTCGCCGCGTGAAACCCTGCCATCCGGAACTCGCAGCGTGCGAATATCGCCTGAAACAGGGGCGGCTTGCTCTGCAAGGTCAATAGATGCGAGGCGGGGACGATAATCGGCGGCAATATCGCACTGTGGAGGCGATCTGCGGTGTATGGCGGGCCGAAGCCGAGGAAACGGAGAACTACACCTGCGCTATAGCTCTCCCAAATGACATCTGAAGCCGTGCTGGCCGTCTTGTTTGCCGTATGTCAGCTCAAAAGCAACTTGAGAGCGATGATGCGTGTGAGCGTTCTAGGTTCGAATGAGCGATTGCTGCCGCGCGTGAGGTGCGGTTTAAAAAGATATGTCCTTCACATTGGCCAGATTCGGATTCGACCTGAGCAATCGAGAGATTGCTGCCCTAGTTTATCTGAGCCTTCTACTGACCGCTGCGCTTCTGTAGAAAAAGGGGAGACCTCTCGCGTTTAATGTCGTCCGTGCCTTCCTTATGCCGAAGCTCGCACTGCTCTGGCTGCTCATGTCCTCTACGTGGGGGCTTGTGTCTGGCTGCTCGCATGGCTGAGTCTGTGGGACTGGCCCAATCTCAAATCGACCCTGCTTTGCTGGCTGACAGTTGGTTTCACCAGCGTCTTTGAAGCCCAGCAGCTTAAGGACAAGCCACATGCGCTACGCAAGCTGGTGCGCGATGCCTTCACGCTCTCTGCCGTCGTCCTGTTCATCGCCGAGTTGGTGAGCTTCCCACTCTGGGTCGACCTGCTCATGCTTCCGTCGCTGGTGGTTATCACTCTCCTTATTGCCGTTGGCGAGAATCAGACCGACAAACTCGGCGTCCCACGAGTGTTGAAACTGCTGCGCGGGCTCCAGATGCTTGCAGGCTTCGCTATCCTCAGCCTTAGCTATTGGCTGGTTGCCGCCAGAATTACTGAATTCTGGTCATTGAACACCTTGCATGAGTTCGGGTTGCCCTTTCTGCTCTGGCTCATGTTCATTCCGTTCATTTTTCTACTCGCAGTCTCAAAGGCCAGATCGCGGGCGATGGCGTCATAGTCGATGTCGTGACTTAGTAAGCCTTGAACCGCTTCGGTTTTTCGTGATCGGTCTTTGGCAGGCGAGAGATCGTTGATCCCGAAGCGCCGCGCGAGTTTCGCGGCTGAAGCCTGTGATCGCTGTAGCTCCCTTCGAACGGCGTACGTGGTCGTGGCGCTCCCGTGAAGAACTTGGCCCATAGAGCGTCCCACTCCGACGACGTATAATGATACGCCATCACACCGTGGGACTTAACAGTGTTCACTCATCGGAATCACATGGGTGGGCAGGATACCGACGCGCATGGCGTAGGCCGTAACGTCGCGACGGAAATCGGCTATCATCAGTTCGAACAGTGTGAATGCTTCAATCTGAAATTCCGCGATGACCTTATGCGACGGGAGCCCGCGGTCGCCGATCCTGCGCTTGAGATAATCGAGGCGTTCCGATTGTTCCGACCAGAGGTGATCGATCGCCGCCATCATCAGCCGGCGAAGGATATCAACGAATGTAGTCTCACCCATGCTGGCGATCTTGCCGGCGGTCCAGCGATCGGCCGCGGCGGTGATGCGCTGTGCGAGAGCCCTTGCGTCGGCTTTGGGATCGCTCGATGGAGGTCTGATATCGATAGCAAGAGTCAGGACGGACCGGATCGCGTGATCCAGCCCTGCAATGTCCCATGGAGCGGTCGGCGCGGCGAAACGATTTATAAGATCGTCGACCGTCTCATGACGCAGGCGCTTTGCCAGAATGAGCGTATCGCTCCCGTCGCGGATGCTTTGACGCAAATCGTAAACGTTTTCGCGCTGGCGTTGAATGATTGTATCGAAACGCAGGAGTCCAAGGCGGCGATCGAAGCTGCGGGTTTCGTGCCGTTTTTGCGCCGCCTCGATCAGGCGGCTCGCAACTGAGGGGGCGATCGTGGGGGTTTGTTCTGTTAGAGGCGGTGCGTCGATCGCGGCAGTTTTCAGGAACTCGTCGTCAAGCGAGGCGTGGAAGATCGATCGCCCCGGATCGCCCTGTCGTCCGGCACGGCCGCGCAGCTGTTCGTCCATCCGCCCATGATCGTGATGGGTGGAGCCGATCACCAGTAGTCCGCCTGCGGCAATCACCTTGGCGCGTGTTGCGGCATCGGCGTGTTCGCCGCCAAGTCGGATATCCGTGCCCCGGCCAGCCATGGCGGTGGCAATCGTCACGGCGCCGGGAGCACCGGCCTCGGCGATAATTTGGGCTTCGCGAGCGTGATGCTTGGCGTTGAGGACGGCGAAGGTGCGGCTTGAACCCAGATTCTGAGTTGCTGGATTTTGCTGACTCCAGCCGTTGGTTTCAAGCATCGCGGCCAAGGCTTCTGATCGTTCGATCGACGGAGCGCCGATTAGAACGGGCTGGCCTCGCGCGGCGGCATCTTCCAGCTCCCGCAGGATCGCCTGAAATTTACCGGCGGCGGTGGAGTGGAGCACGGCCCCGTCGACGCGGATCATCGGACGGTGTGTCGGGATCGAGATCACATCGAGGCCGTACACCTCTTTGTATTCTTCGGCATCCGCTTTTGCCGTGCCGGTCATGCCGCATAGCTTATCGTAGCGCCGGAAATAGGTCTGGAACGTGATCGCAGCGACCGTGCGCGTTTCCTCTCCGATGGCGCAACTTTCCTTGGCCTCCAGGGCTTGATGCAGTCCTTCGTCATAGCGCCGTCCAGGCATCGGCCGTCCCGTCAGCCGGTCGACAATGATCACCCTGCCGTTCGCAACGACATAGTCGCGGTCGCGCGCGAGCACCACATGAGCGCGCAGCGACTGCATGATGTGGTGGAGCAGTGAGATCGATACGCTGTCATGCAGCGTCGACGAAGCCTTCAGCAATCCTTGTTGCTGCAGCCGCAGCTCGACTTCACTGTATCCCGCCTCGGTCAGTGTGACGCGCCGAAGATGGTCGACTTCGTAGTGCGAGGGTTGCAATGAGGCGATTAAGACATCAATTACCTCATAAAAGCGGGAATGATCGCCGAGCGGCCCGAACAGCGCCAGCGGCATGCTGGCCTCGTCGATCAGTGTGGCGTCGGCCTCGTCAACCAATGCAAAGGAATGGCCGCGCTGCACGGTTTCAGCGGCCGACAATTTTAGGTTGTCGCGCAGATAGTCGAAACAGAACTCGCTGGCGACGCCATAAGTAATATCGCAACAATAGGCTTCGCGCCGCTCATCGTCGTCCATTTCCTGCGTGATGACGCCTGCGCTGAGCCCAAGCAAATCGTAAACCGGCCGCATCCAGGCCGCGTCGCGCTCGGCGAGATAGTCATTCGGCGTGCCGATGTGAACACCTCGTCCCGTCAGGCCATTGAGCGCACAGACGAGTGTGGCCGTGAGCGTCTTGCCTTCTCCAGTCCTCATCTCGGCGAGATGGCCGTCATGAAGGGCGAGAGCGCCGATGATCTGTACCGGAACAGGGTGTTCGTTAAGCGCGCGCCGCGCGGCTTCGCGAGCCAGCGCAAAAGCTTCTTCCTTGATCTCATCAAGGGACGTGCCAGCCTGGACCCGCTGCCTTAGTTCGGTAGCGCGATCAAGCAACCCGCGGGCAGACAGTCGTCGATGGTCCCCTTCCAGAACAAGGATCCGGTCGGCGGTTGTTTCGTATTGTGTCAGTTTCCGGCGAGTGCCGAAACTCAGCGCGCGCCTTGTCAGGCGCAGGATCATTGAAACTCAAAAAGAATCGGCATCGTAAAAGCAAACTGAGTTCCGCCGACGTCGCTCGGCGGTTGGGGCAATGGCTGTGCGCGTTGCAGGAGTTCGAGCGTTTCGTGATCGAGGGCGGCAGATCCACTACCCTTCGCGATTCTGCTGGAGATAATGTGACCGCTGCGGTCAACGACGAAGAAGACTTTTGCTATTCCGGTTTCGTGATGGGCCTGTGCATCCCGCGGATATCGCTTGTTACGCTGAAGGTGAAGGGCCAGCTTTCGTTTCCAGCTCACGAGCGGTGCTTTCCGTGCAGCGGCGGCGGTTGGCGCCGTCGTAACGGCCGAGGCAATCAGCGGAGGCGTTGCGTTCGGAGTCTTTTCCTTTTCCTCTTTCTTCTCCTCTTCCTGCTGTTTCTGCTCGGGAGGCGTCTCCAGCGCAACGTCGGGTTCGGCTACCTGCGGAAGCGGCGGTTCGGGCTCCGGCTCCTTCTCTGTCTTGACTTCGGCCTTTTCCTGAGGCGGAGGAGTTTCGTCGGCCTGCATTTGCTCTTCGCCCGGCGCGACGTCTCGAGCCTCGGCGTCGCGGAACGACTCGGTGGTGAAATCTACTTCGATTGTCGTGACGGTATCGAAGGTATCGCCTTCGGCCGGTGTCATGAGCAGGGCGGCCGCGACTGCGCCATGCAATGACAGCATTGCAATGAAGCAGGTGCTCCAGCGCAACAGTTCTTTCCGCGTGACGTTGCTGTAAAGGCGCGGCATGCTCATTGTGCAGCCCCCCCGGATTGTGCTCCGCCCGCGGATTCAAGTCCGACCAGGGCAATCTTTAAATACCCGGCAGACCGCAGATCGTTCATCAGCGTCATCACCTCACCATAGGGAATAGTCTTGTCGGCGCGGACGAACAGACGCTTGCTGTGATCCGATGATGTCACCGAGGCCAGCGAGGCTGCCAGCGCTATGCGCGAGATCGGCGTCTCCCCGACCGCCAGCGTGCGGTCAGCCTTGAGCGTAATGAAGATCGGTTTTTCCGGACGCGGCTGACGCACCGCCGTCGATGCTGGCAGGTCGACGGCGATGTCGACGGTCGCCAGCGGCGCCGCAATCATAAAAATAATCAGCAGCACCAGAATGACGTCGATGAACGGTGTCACATTGATGTCGCTGACCTGCGCCATCTCATCCTCTGACGATGCCGGCTGAAGCGAAACGCCCACGGGTGGCTACTCCTTACTCAGCAGCGATCCGATGAGGCATCATCTCTGCCCGATTGAGATCTCTGCTCACCATGCGCATCAGTTCCGCCGAGCCGTCTCCCAGCAAGCCGCGATAACCCGTGATGGAGCGCGAAAACATGTTGTAGATCATCACCGCCGGAATCGCCGCGACAAGCCCCATGGCCGTCGCCAGCAAGGCCTCGGCGATGCCGGGCGCGACGACCGCGAGGTTGGTGGTCTGCGTTTTCGAAATGCCGATGAAGGCATTCATGATTCCCCAGACGGTGCCGAAAAGCCCGACAAACGGCGCGGTCGATCCAATGGTAGCCAGAATGCTGGTCCCGCGGGTCATGCGCCGTGCCGCCGCCGCCTCTATGCGACTGAACAGCGAAGCAATTCGTTCCTTGACGCCGTCATGGTTCATGGCGTCCTGCGAACGATGAATTTCATCGCGTGCGGCATTGGTGAGATTGGCGATGTCGCTTCCGGACTGCTGCAATATCCCGCTTGCCTCATCAAGCGTACGAGCGCGTTCCACGTTATGGATATCACGCACGAGTTTGCTCCGCGCGCCAATCAACTCGATTGTCTTTGCAAGCCATACCGACCACGTCACAACGGAAGCGAACGCCAGACCGATCATCACAGCTTTCACGATGGAGTCGGCTGCCATGAACATGCCGATGGGCGTCAGTTCATGCGGCAGAATCGACTCGGGGACTTCGACGAGTTCGCTCGCGTGCGGCGTTTGCTGCTCGACTGACGGCATCGCCGGCGCGGCCGGCTGCTCGGCGGGGGACGTCTTGGCACCAGGTACGGCTTGCGACGCTGGTTGCTGGGATTCAGTTTGCGTAGTCTGCGTTGCCGCGGGCGTGGATTGCGCGCCTATCGAAGGATTTTGTCCAGAAGAAGCGGCGGCGTGGGAGTCGGGCTGCGATAATGACTGAGCGTAACCAGGGTACGGTCCAAGCGCCAACGTCAAGAGGAATGCAAGCCCGATCGCTAGAGCCTTTGCGGCTTGTGTTCGGTCATTGCCCACCATCGTACGTGAGATGTTCAGAGACAGCTTCATGGTGAGAAACTCTACTAATCATGCACCACTCGGGGCTGTCCGAGCGGTCAAGAACAGATGCGCAGGCATCTGACGACATGGTCTAGCGCCTGGGCTTTTTAAATCAAACAGGCAAGCTGACATTAATCTTAGAATACCTGTAAGTTGGTGCTGGGATGCGTTGAAGCTCGCGCCGGGATGATGTGGCTGATTTATCACCCGCGACGGGATATTGATGTCGCGCCGCGACACTCAATTAATTAGACGCAGAAATGATTCCGGAAAAACAAGCAGCAAACACAGGCGTTAAACGAGCGCGGCGATTGCCTTTAATAAAAGTCTATAATCAATGAGGCTCGAACTAGAACTTCTATAAGGAGCTTCGAACTGCGGTTCCGACAGGTTGCTTGCGAAATTATTTAAGGGCTATGACGGACGCTATGTCGCGGCCTACGGATTTATTTCCGCGATGTCATCAATCTAAGGATTCGGGGTAAATGGGTATTCCATCGGCAGATCGTACGAGCGATACAAAAAGCGGCGACGTAGTAGCAGGACATTCATCAGTAGTAGGGTGGGGCAGAGCGATGATCGGCGTTGCCGCCGTGATGCTGATATCCGATTCTGCTGACGCTCAGCCGGCGCCCGTCGGAGAGGATCTTCCGCAGGTTCGCGTCACGGCGCCAAAGCGGCAGGCCAAGAAAAGAACCGTGCATCGCGCGCCTGTACATGCTGCCCCCGCGCCAGTTGTCACTGCTGCGCCAAGCAACGTTCAGGTCAATCCCATCGTCGGCGATGCGCATGGCGTCACCGGCTATCAGGCGCCTGCGCAAGCAGGAATGGCTCGTCTTCCGGTGCCGCTCGCCAATACGCCGCAGACCGTCAACGTGGTGACGCAGCAGGTGATCCAGGAGCAGCGGCTCCTTACCATGGAAGATGCGCTGCGGACGGTGCCGGGCATTACCTTCAGCGCCGGCGAGGGTGGCTTCCAGGGGGATACGCCGATTGTGCGCGGCTTCGCGGCACGCGGCGACATGTTCCGCGATGGCCTTAGTGATCCGGGCTGGTACACGCGCGACATGTTCAGCAGTGATCGCGTCGAGGTGTATAAAGGGCCCTCGGGATTTGCCTTCGGTCGTGGTTCGACCGGCGCTGCGATCAACACCGTCTCGAAGGTGCCGCAAGCGACCACCTTCGTGAATGGCACCGTGAGCGGCGTTAGCAACGGTGGTTATCGTGCCGATGTCGATGCCAATGGGACACAAGGAAATTTGTCCGGCCGCATTGCTGCGATGTATCAGGATCTTCCTGTCCAGAGCCGCGATAACGTCTTAACAAGGCGCTGGGGTGTCGCTCCGTCGGTCAAAGCGGAGTTTACGCCGGACACGCGCGGAATCTTCAGCTACGTCTATCAAGGCGAGGACGGCGTTCCGGACTACGGTCATCCCTATCTGCCGCCGCCGGTCTACAGTTCAACGACCGGCGCGAGGACCAACGCCGGCTATTTCGGCAATGGCGCGGCGACGCCGCCGATACCGGTTCCCCGCCAGGTTTTCTACGGCGTGGTTGGGGGTCCGCTCGCCGATCGCCAGGTCACCAATACCCACATCGCGACAGCCCGGTTCGAACATGATTTCGACGACGGCTTGAAGATTACGAACGCGACCCGATACGTCAGCGTCGACCGCATGTCGCGGCCGACCGCGCCGCGTAGCCTGGGTAATGCGAATAGTAGTTTCGTGTTTCCCCAGCCGGCAAGTGGGCCTGCGATAGCGGCGCCGCCGCCGGGCTATCCGGTCGAATTGATGACGATCGGGCGGCAACACTTCGAGACGTTGACGGATAACACGCTGTTCATCAATCAGACCGATCTGACCGGCAAGTTCCACACCGGAAGCCTGGAGCATACCTTCACGCTGGGTGCCGTAGCCTGGCAACAAACCCGCAATCAGGTGCGCGCCAATTACTGCGTACCGACCAATCTGGCGTGCCGGGTCAACGCCTTCGCTCCGGGCGACATAACCTATCCGGGGCCGAATACCGGGTTCGGCTTGCCGAACCACACCATCACGACGAACTACGCGGTTTACGGCTCTGATCAGGTCAAAATCAACGAGTACTTCGAGTTGCTCGGATCGATTCGCTACGACGATTTCCGCACAACTTATACCAATCTCGCGGCAGTGCCGCCCGCGAGCCAGCGGCTCAATCGGGCTGACCAGATGGTCGCCTGGCGCGTCGGCGGCGTCTTTCACCCGACGCATAATTCGAACATCTATGCCGCCTATGGCGTGTCGAACAATCCGGCGGCGGAGTTCGACGTGCTGAGCGACGCCGGCAATAACGCGGCGAACTCCTTGCTGGCTCCCGAGCGCAACACGACGATTGAAGTCGGCACCAAGGTCGATGTTCTCAACGGCCGGCTGACGCTGAGTGGCGCGGTGTTCCGCATCGAAAAAACCAACCTGCGCATTCCTATTGATCCGGCCACGAATGCGGCACTGGTGCTTGGTGGTCTGGCGCGCGTGGATGGTGTGGAAGTAGGCGCCGCAGGCAAGCTCACCGATAAGTGGGGCCTGTTTGCGGGCTACAGCTATCTCCATTCCCAGATCGTCAATACGACCGATCTCGCGCAGTTGGGTAACCAGCTCCCCCAAACGCCGCCGCATAACTTTACGCTGTGGACCACCTACGAATTGACGCCGTTGTGGACTGTCGGTGGCGGCGCCGCCTATGCGGCGCGAACCTTCGCCAACATCCAGAATACAAACTACGTGCCCAACTACTGGAAGCTCGATCTGATGACGAGCTATAAGGTCACAAAGGACTCGATGCTGCAGCTCAACATCTACAACCTGACGAATGAGCTTTACTACGCGCAATATTATGCCGGTCAAGCCGTTCCGGCCGCCGGGCGGACCGCGATGCTGACTTATCGCTATAGCTTCGTGCCGCCACCGCCGGTGCAGGATTATCCGGTGAAGGCTGCGCATTACATGGGCAGGTAGTTCGCGTATAATCGCTTCATGCAAGGCCGCCCAGATGGACATCAAGAACAAATGTGGTGTGGATTGCCCCTGAATCTACTTCGACATCCGTTGGCTTGGCTCACCGAGCGTTCTAATTCGAACGACACCAAGAGCATCCAATGATCTGCGATGCGACCAAGCGCGGGGTCTTTCTGCTCGCGCTTGGTCGCGGCCGGAAGCATCGAGCGGTGTGCCGCTGATCGCGACCATCCGGCTTTCCCTTGCCCCCGACAGGCATGGCCCCACGGCTGGAAATGTAGCATTCCAGTTATTCTTTCGTCGCTCCTTTGAGCGAGAACACCAGCGTCATTGGGTTCTTTGGCGAGGCTTGAAATCCGTAGTGTTCATAGAACGCCTTGGCATCGTCGGAAATGGCGTGAACGAGTATGCCGCGAATGCCGAGTATGGCGGCGGCCTCGCCAGTACGCAAAACCGCATCCTGCAAGAGCGCGACGCCAAGCCCTTTGCCTTGCCAGTTCAAATCAACGGCAAGACGTCCGAGAATAGCCATCGGAATAGGGTCCGGCATGTTGCGGCGGATTCCGCCCGGAGCCTCGACAAGGTCCAATCCACCGGATGACAGACAGTAATAACCGACAACACGAGCGCCGTCTGCGACGACATAAATGCGGGACGCGCCGCTGATCTGATTGGCGCGGGCGCGCCGTTTTAACCATTGGTCGAGACTCTCGTTTCCGCTCTGGAAGAGTTCGAGGTCATGTGTCTCAGCAAGCGCGGTTGGTGCTAACAGCATCAACCCTGCCAGGGCTTAGGCGCGTTCATCAGGCGCGCAAAGCCATCTCCACCGGGGGGACGGTCCAGAATATCCAGGTAATGCCGATAGCTATCGGGATCGACCTTGATCAATGTCTGGTCGAGTAGCGTATCCTCGGCGGCCCGGTAGGCCGCATCGATCATGAAATCCGAGCGCGTTTTGCCTCGAATCTTGGCCGCCCGGTCGATAAGGACACGCACGTCTTCCCGAATGCGCAGATTCACGGGCTTGGCATGGGTGTCAGTCGTTTTTTTTGTCATGGCAGACATCCTTTCCCTTTAGGTTAGCACATCTGCATACACATTGTGTATCTATTTCTGGGGCGTTCGCCGTTCGATCCGCTCCGGAGGCGGGTCGAACGCCCGGTAGGGCGGAAACCGATGTTCCCCGTCCCGATAGCCTCGGATGATCACGGAAGCGGGCAAATTACATAAGCCAACGGCGTTGCAATAGGCGGTTTTCGGCTTTGCGGAAGATGCCCGCGAGGCGGCAAGTCGGTTGCCCGCGCCGTGATAGGCTGCGATCGGAAGATGGAAAACCGACTTCGGAAGGTCGGAACTGAATTATGAAGGTCCTGCCTGAGTCGCGCCGCGTCCGGTCTGGCGCAACAACTCGTCCATTTCGTCGGGCTGCGCCGTGGCCTCGAGAAGCTGGGTCAGAAGCCCGGCCCGAAACGCACCTTCGATGAAATGTTCGAACTCGCATCGGCAACATCTGCGTCATCTTCAAGCCGCAAGAGTGCTCAAACTACTTCAATGCCGCTGGATATGGATCTAAATGAACGCCCGAGGCTCTAGAATACAGTCGGAACTCGGGATTTCGAACCCCAAAATCCACCTTGCCATTCAATGTGTTAAATGGTTTTTGCGCTGGTGAAAGCAGAATGGCGGAGCCGGAGGGATTCGAACCCTCGATAGGGCTTTACAACCCTATAACGGTTTAGCAAACCGCCGCCTTCAGCCACTCGGCCACAGCTCCATTGACGACCGATATGCCTGACACGATCGCCAGCCGCAAGCGTCGTATCTCGAAATAAGGCGTCGCATAGGGAATCCCCAGGTGTTTGTGACGCGGATCGGTGATGCCGATAGCGGCAAGCTCGGTCTGTTCCTGTGTTAGCGAGCGCCGCAGAACAGATTTTCCGCATTGCAGCGCCAGCCATTCAATCTCGAATTCTCCGCGACTTCCGCAGCCGTCTGAATACGACAGGCTGCTTCAGGCATGATGATTCGCGACGTCTGAAGCATGGAGATGGACGGCGCGCCCGATGTGGTCTCTACCCCTCGGGACCGTTCGGGGGCGTTTCAGGCAGCCTGGTAGGAGAATTTGCTCTGCTGCGACCATTTGCGCGTGCCATTTGTGCAACATGCAGCGAAAATCGTTAGACGTATTCCATTCGGCAGCTTCCTTCGTTGCGTGTGCAAGTCGGTTCGGTAATTCTGACCGTGCGACGGAGGGGGGCATCCCAAAGTCGTTCCGTTTTAGAAGCTCGCCCGTTCGCATCCGCTCCCATTGAGCGGGGGCTCTTAATAAACGCGAACGCTGGCGGTTGGTCCGGGACCGAGGGAGCGTTT
>NZ_BJNF01000096.1 GCF_006539545.1 Nitrobacter winogradskyi | reverse complement strand
AACGGCGGCTTCATCGAAACCTCGGGCGATCACGTCAAGATCGCGGATAGCGCGGTGATTACCACCAAAGCCGCGAGCGGCACCAGCGGCACCTGGCTGGTTGACCCGACCGACTTCAACATTGTTGCCGGAAATGGCGCCTATACCAACAGCGGCATCGGCGCGACCACTTTGCTGAACCTGCTAACGCTGAACGGCACGGCTATTTTTGAAACTGTGGCGGGAGGCAACGACCTCGGCAACATCAACATTAACGCGGCGCTGACGTTGCCGGCCAACAGCAACCTCACGCTGACCGCCGCCAACAACATCAACGTCAATGCCGCTGTGAGCTGGAATTCAGGCACGCTGACCCTGAATGCCGGCGCCAATATTTACGTCAGTGCGGCCATGGCAGCACACCAAACGGCGAAGTTCGTCGGCACTTACGGTGCCGGCACCAATGCCGATGGCACACCCATGGGACTGTATGTCACTCAGTTAGGCAACCCCGTCTTTAGAGCCGCATTCAACTTCAGCAACCTCGCGGGCGGTGCATTCAAGCTGAACGGCGAGAACTATACGGTGATAACCGACTCCGCGCAATTGGCCCCCGCTCTATTCGATCTCGCCGGCAACTATGTGCTCGGTAATGGGGTTGGTAGTTTCTCGCAACCCGGCATTGGCACTGCTTTGGCCCCCTTTACCGGCCGCTTCAATGGACTCGGAAACGAGATAAGGGGGGGGAGAGAACAGCTGACAGCGACAGGGTACTTTGGAGAGATTGGTAGCGGCGCTGTGATCAGTAATCTCAGGGTCGATGTTACGGTGAACGCCGGCGCCACCAGCACGGCGGCGGTAGGCCTCCTCGCCAACGTCAATCGGGGCAGCATCATCAACAGCATGGCTATAGGGACGCTGAATACGCGCGGCGCGAACCAGGCGGTGACAGTCGGCTGGGCCGGTGGTCTCGTCGGCGTCAATTCAGGCCTGATCGCGCAAAGCTCTTCGCAAGTGCGCGTCCTGATCACCACGGGGGGCGGCGGTCTGGTGGGCCACAACGAGGCTGATGGTCGCATCATTGACAGTTCGGCCTTCGCTACGGTAGGCAACCAAGGGGTTTTCAACCAGAATGCCAACGTGCTTGGCATCAGCTATGCCGGCGGTCTCGTCGGTTTGAACGCCGGCGAGATTAGCCGCTCCTATGCCACGAACGTCGTAAACCTCTCCAACTCGACTGTGACTTCCGGCGAGCGCGGCTTCGGCGGTTTCGTCGGCAAGAACACTGGAACGATCGATCAGTCGTTTTCATACAGAGGCACTAATACCTCGTCCATATTCAGTTCGGCGCCAGACCTCGGCGGCTTCGTCGGATGGAACACCGGTACGATCACCAACGCTTATACGACCAGTCTGAACACTGTCACCGCGGCAGCACCCGCGACGGCGACATGGGGCGCTGGCTTTGTCTTCAAGAACGAAGGCACCATCTCCAGCGCCTTTGCGACCTCGTACTGGACGAATACTGCCGCGGCTGAGGCGGGTAAGGGGTTCGTGGCTGATAACACCGGCGGCACCTTGAACAACGTGTACTGGTCCGCGGCCAGCGCAAGCGGAACGCCGTTGGTGACGGATAGCTCGAGTGCGACGCGCCTGGCGGCGGCGGATGCGACCGTTTTTGCCAATTATGTCGGTTTCGAATCGAATATCTGGGCCGCTTCGAAGTCCGGTTTCCCTGCCCTGAGAAATATCATGGTGTACGCCGGTAACGCATTAGCGGGTACACAGTACGGCCTAACCGGGCTGTCCGGCGTGCTGGCGTCGGGTGTTGTGCGAGGCTTGCAGGGTGGTGGTGGAGATCCCGCGCGGATGGACAATATCTCCCCTGTAGCGGCGTTCACGCCATATAACGCTTTCACCGTTATTACGAACAGCGACGGATATGTTGATGCCGGAATCTGGGCCTCGTCGAGGATCCTGTCTTCATCGCTCTACACCAACATCAACGGCCTCATTACCATTGTTCCCAAGATATTGACGGTTTCGGGCGGCATTGCTGACAAGGTCTATGATGGCACCACGGCGGGCACCGCTGCTGTGGGCGCACCGAATGGAGGGCTGGTCGGGCTGGTCGGAAACCAGACCCTGGACGTCACCTATTCCTCGATCGCGTTCAACAACAAGGACGCTGGTGCGAATAAGGGCGTCACGTTTGTTGCGACGCTTGCTGATGGTGCCAACGGCGGCTTGGCGAGCAATTATAGAATCGTCAACCTCAACACGACTGCGAGCATCACGCCCAAGCCGATCGCCGCAACATTCACGGCGGCGGACAAGGTCTACGATGGTTCGACGGATACCGAGGTCACTTCATGGCAGCTTTCCGGCGTGATCGCGGGCGACAATCCGACGCTGACCTATGGCACTCCGCAGTTCTCCAGCAAGAACGCCGCACAAAACCAGATCGTCACGCTGGCCGGGTTGGGGCTGACGGGGACCGGCGCCGGAAACTACCAGGTGCAAAACCCGCAACTGCAGACGCTCGCCTCGATCACGCCACGTCCTCTAACCCTTGTCGGGGTGCGCGCGACGAACGGTACGGATAATACCTTCAACGCCGCTAACCTGGTCGTGACGAATCGTGTGGCTGGAGATCAGGTTTCGGTGACCGGCGTGGCGATCCTGGATGGTTCCGCGCCCGGTCTCTATAAGGTTAACAATCTCAGCTCGCTCACCATCATCAATAATCCGAATTCAAACTATACGCTGATCAATGCGCAGGCCTCGGTCACGATCGGCGACGCAAATCGCATACTTGATCATATCGTTACAGATCCGAGCAAGGTCACGATCGACGATAAGTCTGTATCAAACCAGATGATCATTACGCAGACTTCGGACAAGGCGATCATCAACTGGCTTCGGTTCTCGATCGCCGCCAATGAGAGCGTCATTTTCCGCCAGCCTTCCGCGACGGCGATCACCCTCAATCGCGTAACCGGTAACGAGAGAAGCCTGATCGACGGTGTATTGAGTGCGCCGGATGGCGGCCGGGTCTTTATCCTCAATTCCAACGGCGTTCTGTTCTCGGCAGGCTCCAGTGTCAACGTCGGCTCGATCGTGGCCAGCACGCTGGCGATGAGCAATAGCGACTTTCTCGCGGGGACTTATCGTTTTGCCACTGACGGCGGCACTGGGTCCGTGGTTGCGGCCGGCGGTATCACGGTCGCTGACGGTGGCTTTGCCGCGCTGGCGAGCGAGCGCGGGGTTACCCAGAGCGGAACCATCAACGCGCACGGGGGCAAGGTGATCCTGGCGTCGGCAAACGCGCTGACGCTGACTGTCAATCCGGCCGGGCAGGGGCTCGCCGGCTACGTGGTCGGTCCTGTCTCGGGCGCGACGAATGTTGGTGGATCCGTAGACGTGTCGTTGTCAGGTGGAAACGGCGGATTGCTCGATACGGCGGGGAATCAAGTCAGTCTGGCAAGTAATTTCTCTCTGAATACGGGCGATCATGGCACTTGGTCGTGGAGTCAGGGGGGCAACATTTCGATCGGCACCGGCGGTACGTTCGGAACCCAATTCGTTCAGAGCAACCTGGCGACGCGTAACTTCGCCCTGAACGCCGTGGGCGGCAGTATTACAGTGAACCAAGCCGTGAGCTGGTCGCAGAACACCACCCTGACGCTTTCGGCCACCAACGACATCAACATCAATGCCGGCATTGCCGCGTCCGGTGCCACAGCCGGGTTGGCGATGAACTACGGCGGCGACTACAACATTCTCACGCCGGCGAGCTACAGTGGAGCCGCCCCCATGGCGGACCCCGTCTTGAGGCCGGTTCTTACCCTTGTCGACGGCCCCGACGGCACCAAGGCCGGACCCGTGCTCGCGCAAGCGTACGACGGGAATGGTAAGCCGGTCTATGAACTGGTGTGGGGCGAGCAAATTTACGACAAGAATGGCAACCCGGTCTATGAAATGTCCTTGGATGCGGATGGTAATCTGGTTCGAGGTAATCCAGTTTTTGGCCCGGTCGCGAAAGTCGATCCGCATGCTCTCGCCAATGGCGGCGATGGCGTTTACGGCAGCATTACGTTCTCCAACGCTGCTAACACGAACGGGCTGGTGATCAACGGTACGGCTTACACGCTGGTTCACAGCATGAGTGGTCTGGCTAGGATCAACAGTGCCACGCCCGACATCAACGGCTACGCCAGCGGTGTTGGAAATTACGCGCTCGCCCAGAATCTATATGCCACCTCGGATGGTACAGCTTCCGGTACGCCGACGCTCTATAGTAACGCAGTGATCACCAGCTTGGGCGGAACTTTAACGGGCCTCGGGCACACGGTCAGCTATCTGGAGATTGTCACGACCTCCCCCGATGCCGGATTGATCGGTCGAACCACGATCGGCAGTCTCGTTCGCGACATCGGTATAGTGAATGTAAGAGTTACGACCTTGAACACAAGCGGCGCCGGCGCCTTGATCGGTTGGAATCTGGGGGATGTCAGGCGGGCCTATAGCACCGGCAGCGATCCGAACTTTGTCAGCTCAGTGTCCGCTGACAGTTGGGGAGGAGGCTTGATCGGCTTCAGCGGTGTCCGTGACTTGGCCAACGTAAACACATTCCCCACGGTCTCCGATAGCTTCTCGACGGTAGCTGTCTCGGGTAACTCGATGGTCGGGGGGCTGATCGGACGCACCGTATACTCCAGCGTTATCCGCTCTCATGCGAGCGGGAACGTGACCGGGCAGTATAAGGACCTCGGCGGCCTCATCGGATACGGCATTGGGACAAGTGTTTACAGTTCCTACGCCACCGGCGACGTCAAGAGTTCCAATACCGTGCAGGAGAGTAACGTTGGCGGGCTGATTGGGTTCTTGTCATCCCAAAGTAGCCAAACCATCCAGAACTCTTTTGCCAGGGGAAATGTGACCGGCAGCACCAACATTGGAGGATTGATTGGCAGCATCCCGGGTCTTGACGCGGGCTATCAGGGTTCGCCCTTTGTGATTGATCGCACCTATGCCGTCGGGAACGTGGTCGGTACTCTGTCGCAGGAAGAACCATCCTTCTGGAATACCTCTGGTATTGGCGGTCTTGTCGGGTCGGGGGAGACGGGCGGCGGTAGAATCGGAACACTCCACGTCTGAATTCTTTTGCGACGGGAGAAGTCAAGTTCGTGAATGCTTGGGGCAGTCGCGCCGGCGGATTGTTCGGGGGCCTTTATGGCAATGGTATCATTGCCAACTCCTTTGCGACCGGTAACGTCACCGGGTCTCTGAACGGGACCGTCGCCGGGGGGCTGGTTGCCACAAGCTCTCTGATTGGGAATGGCCCACGTGGGTGGTCTGATATCTCAAATTCCTACGCCACCGGCAATGTGACGGGTAGGGGGACTGTAGGCGGGCTGGCGGGAGTTAACGTAGGTACCATTAGCAACTCCTGGGCCTACGGCGATGTGACGACCAATGGTTCTGTTGGGGGGCTGGCCGGATTGAATGTCGGCACGATCATCGATTCGCGCGCGGCCGGCACGGTAACAAGCTTCGGCACTTTGCCAGGGGGGTCCTTCGCGGGAGGGCTGGTCGGCGGCAATTCATCTGGAATAATTGTAGGAAGCATTCAAAATTCCTACGCCTTTGGCTCCGTGACAGGTCAGGGAAATACGGTGGGGGGCGGCGTTGTCGGCGCCAATTTTCAGGGCGCGCGGGTCGTCAACAGTTACTATAACTCGGATATCAATAGTGGCTTGAGAACCGCCGGCAACGAAGGCAGCAGCGAAGGCAGTGTCATCGGCGGCGGTGGTCTGACCTCAGTGCAGATGAGGGACGCACAATTCTACGCCAACGGCACCATCGATCAGGTGTTGGCGGATCGTGCCAATGCGGCTGCTGTCCAGCAAGCTGCGGCACAGGCGGCGGTTGCCCAACAGGCCGTGGCGGCGCAAGGAGCCAGCATCGCGAATTCGGTTTCGAATAATGCGGTGACATCATCCCTGACGCCGCCCGATCTTTCGGCGTCAGCGGCGGGCGCATCGGCGGCGAAGCCCGCGAAGTCGGCAGCGATCGAGGAGTCGATCAAATCGGTCGGCGACGCCGTCAAAGCCGACGACAAACAGCAGGAGCATGCGCGCGCGCGTCGCCGTACCGCGCAGACCAGCCGCCGCGGCCACGCAGGAAGCGGCGCAGGCCCTGGCGCCACGATCCGCAGCATCGACGTCAACGGCCAGCGTTTCAACTTGGAAAGTGGTGCTCCAAAGCAGGGTGCACCGGCTCAACCGCCGCAGTGATGCTGCACCTGTATCAATGAGCTTCGCGCCATGAAGCGCGCGAGATTGCGCTCGGGAATTGCTCCCCGGTTACTGTAAGTCTAATCCTGATAGAGGATAGTTATGCGTCGTCCTGGTTCTCGAAATACGTGTTACGTAATGTGCAGACAGATGTATCGCGGCGGTTTGTTGTCGGTGATCCTGCTGTCGGTCGCTTGCACTCTGGCACAAACTCTCGGAGTAGCTGCGCCCGCAACTCCGGCCAAGGGAACCGGTAACAGTCCACAAACGTCGACCTCGACTCAGACGTTTGAAGATTGGGTCGTGCGCTGCGAAACCAAATCACCTGCGCCCAAGATATGCGAGGTCGCTCAAACCATTGCGACGCGCAATCAGCAACAGCAGCAGAGCGCTGTTGCTGAGGTGGTTTTTGGACGAGTAAGTAAGTCTGATTCCATGAAGTTGATCGTGCAGGTTCCGCCGGGGGTGTATTTGCCAGCTGGAATACGCCTTGTCGTCGACGACAAGACGCCGCCGCTCACCGCAACATTCACGCGCTGCATTCAAACGTGCATGGCCGAGGCCGAGATCAAGCCGGACGCCATTCAGTTATTGAAGGGCAGGACGAAGGCTGAGCCGGGACGGCTGGAGTTCGAAGACGGAGCGCATCAGCAGATAAAGCTGCCCGTGTCGTTCAAGGGATTGCCGGCGGCACTCGCCGCGCGCGAAGAACAGGTTCAATAAGTGCAGAACGGCAAGTACAAAGCCTAAAATTGCAATAACGTGAGTTATCAGGTTCCCTCTCCAGCGCGTCATTGCTGAACAGGTTTGTCCGTCCTCAGATGGGTTTGCCGGTTGGACGGACATAAGAAATGATTTCTTCTTTGATCGATCAAATTGGATTGCGCGCATGATCGGATGGATCATTCGTAATGGGATTAGCTCGTGATTCTTGTAGGTATCGACGACACCGATAATCCTGAAAGCCGTGGGACAGGTTATCTCGCGCGGAAGCTGGGTGCGCTAGTTGCAGCCTCCGGGATCGCACGCCTCCACGAGATTACCCGGCACCAGCTGATGTTCGATCGGTGCATTCCTTACACCTCACACAATAGTGCGCTCTGTATGCGGGTTGAAGTCCAGTCGGGTGGCATCTCCGCGTTGGCGGCTACGTGTCGGTCCTATCTGCTGAAGCACAATGCCGTCGGATCCAATGTGGGCTTGTGCATCGCGACCTCATCTGATGTCCCGCCTGTTGTCGAGGATTTCGGCTTCAAGGCGAAAAAGGAGATTCTCACCCAAGATCGGGCCTGCGAACTGGCGCGATGTGAGGGGCTGTTGCTTGAGGGCTGACCGGCGATCATGGCGGCGTGATTGGAGCGCTTGCCGCAGTGGGCCTGCGCAAGAGCGGTCGCGACGGGCGTATCGGTTGGCGGCCGGGTCTGCGCGAGACTCGCGGAATTGTCACGGCCGCTCATCTTTTAAGCCATTCAGGAATCGATGCCATTCGTCGGATCCATACCGGTGAGCCAGTTGGCATGTCGGACCTCATCAGCGTCAACCCTTGGCCGCGCAGTGTTATGATCGATGGCCAAGCCGTTCTCCTTGTCGAACCGACAGAAAACCCCAATGACCAATGTCAATGGCAGCTCGTGCCAAAGGATATTCTTCTAGAGTTTTCCGGTTGGGCGATCGGAGATCGGCGTTTGCCCCGTTAGTTCCAATCTGGTTTTTTCAGGACCCATTCAATCTATTACGAGAGTGCTGCAAGCCTTTTAAAAAGGGCCTGTTCCCCGACGTATCGGGCGCACGAAGGGCGGCCTGAACTCCAAACTGCAGGCCGTCTGCGACGGCCAGGGACGCCCCGTCATCATGCTGCTCAGCGAAGGCCAGATGAGCGATTACAAGGGCGCGGCCCTGATGATCGATGTGCTGCCGCCCGCCAGACAGTTGCTCGCCGACAAGGGCTACGACGCCAACTGGTTTCGCCGGGCTCTCGCCAAGCGTGGCATCACGGCATGCATCCCGTCGAAGTCAAACCGCAAAGAGCCCGTCGAACACGACCGCATTCTCTATCGCCAGCGGCACAAGATCGAGAACATGTTCGGCAGGCTCAAGGGCTGGTTGCGTAGCAAGGCATTGCGCTTGACTCGTTATATCTACTCGGATATCTAGCGTACAATACGTAATATTCACACAAATATATACAAAGAACGATCTGCTTCTTGGTCGATGGACTTGGTTTGTGCGCGGGGTCTGACGCGCCATTTCGCGATGGGGCCAGCCCGTGATTCTCATAGGCATCGACGACACTGACAATCTCGAAAGCCATGGTACGGGCTACATATCGCGGCAACTGGGCGCGCTGATTTCCGCTTCCGGGATCGCGCGAGTTCACGAGATTACCCGGCATCAACTGCTGTTCGACCGACGTATTCCCTATACGTCGCACAATAGTTCGCTTTGTCTGCGGGTTGAAATTCTATCGGGTGATACATCCGCTTTGACGGATATGTGCCGCTCCTATCTGCTGGAGCATAGCGCCGAAGGGTCGGATGCGGGCTTGTGCATCGCGACCTCATCCGGCGTCGGGCTTGTTGTCGAGGATTTCGGCTTCAAGGCAAAAAAGGAAATCCTCACCCAGGACCACGCCCGCGATCTTGCGCGACGCGAGGGGCTGTTTCTTGAAGGATTGACCGGCGATCACGGCGGCGTGATCGGAGCGCTTGCTGCGGTGGGTTTGCGCAAGAGCGGGCGCGATGGCCGCATCGCTTGGCGACCGGGACTCCGCGAGACCCGCGGTATTGTCACGGCTGCTCATCTTCTCAGTCATTCCGGAATCGATGCCATTTACGAGGTCCATAGCGGGGAACCGGTGGATGCGTCCGATCGCATCAGCGTCAACCCTTGGCCGCGCGGTGTCATGATCGATGGCCGGGCCGTTCTCCTCGTCGAACCAACAGGAAACCCCAATGAGCAATGTCAATGGCAGCTCGCCCCAAAGGATATTCTCCGGCAGTACTGACGCGGGGCTCAATTTATCTTCCAGTTTCGGCATCTGTCTTCTTGCCGGAGGATTGGTTTGGGCGGTCGATGCCTGGCTGCGGGTGCCGCTGCATCTGCCCGGCTGGCGCGGTCTGATCGTGATGGCGATATTGGTGGCGGCGCGCGGTGTCACCGGGCTGCCATGGGCGGCCACTGCTGCCGTCTGTAGTGCCGCTGTTATCGGTTTCGCCGCCGGCAACATCGGCCCTCACGGCGTTCTGATTTATCTGTTGCCGGGGCTGATCCTCGATTGTTTTGGAATGCTCGGCCCGGCATGGCGCAGCTCACTATGGCGCATCGGTTTTTCAGCGGGTGTCGCGAACGCGCTCAAGTTCATCGCCGTTTTGGCCTTCGGCGCCGGATTCCGCGGCGTTGGATCTTTCCTTCCGCTAACCAGCCATTTCCTGTTCGGTCTGGCCGGTGGCTCTCTCGCTGCCATTCTACTGATGCGCGTGCGTCGAAAGTGAATCCGCGCGATGACACGACATGTTGTTATGACGATCTTGGGGCTGTCTGCCGCGATCGCCTCGGCCAAGGCCGACGAAGAAAGCCAAAAGCGTACCGAACCTTATATGCTTGGCGCAATCGTCGTCACCGGACGGGCGCCCGGCAGAACGACGAACGAAGCCCCATCGCCAGTCACCAGTAGGCAAAGCGTTAGGAATGGGCCTCATACAGCAGACGAAGGTGCCGGTGCCGGGCATGCAACAGACCGGGCGACAGGCGAGAATATAACAACCGTTACCGAGGAGCAGATTGCGCAGAAAGGAGCGCGCAGTCTCGACGAAGCGGTTCGCGCCGTTCCGGGCGTTGTCGTCACCAGCGGCGGCCAGAGCATCCCTCGTATGATGATACGCGGCCTGCCGCCGCGGCAAACGCAAATTTTCCTCAACGGCGTTCCGTTGAATTCCGCTGTCGATGGCCAGTTCGATCCGTCCCTGATCCCGACAGAGAATATTGATCAGATCAAAGTCATCCAAGGACCAAGTTCGGTTCTTTATGGACCGGGAGCGATCGCGGGCGCCATCAACATCATCACCAAAAAGGGCACTAGAGGTATTCATGGTGACCTCGGCGCCGAGGTTGGCGGCGGTGGTGCGCGTCGTGCCTACGGTACTTTGTCTGGCGGCAACGGGAACTACGACTTCTTTGTCAGCGGTAGCCGTACGGAGTTTAATGCATTCCTTCTTCCAGATGGCAGTTATCGAGCCAACAGCGACAATGAGAAGTCAAACCTGTTCGCTAATTTCGGCGCCAACGTCGGAGATTGGCGACTTGGTGCAACGCTCAGCTATCTGAAGGGTCGCCAGGGTTTGGCGCCAAATACGATCGCTTCAGGATCCGGGAATCCATTTACCCCAGGGCAGAACTTCGAACGGCTTGACTCGATCGAGGGGCAGTCGGTGCAGCTGGATGCTGCCTATGATCCGGGCGGCCCGTTCGCGCTCCGCTTTACGGGTTATCTCAATCAACTCAACATTCGCGACCGACGCTTCGACGATGCCACCTACCTGACCATGACCAATCCTTCTGTCAGAACATTCGACGAGATGATCCGCACCAAGGTCAGCGGCGGCCAAGCTGAAGTCCGCTACGATCTTGGCGTTTTCGGTAGTATCACCTCGAACGTGGCGGTCCGTCGGGAAGCAGCCGATTTGTCAGGCACCATCCGCGATGTCATTGTTCCAGTGAACTGCGGCGGCGGCGGAGGCGGAGGCGGAGGCGGCGGAGGCGGAGGCGGAGGCGGAGGCGGAGGCGGCGGAGGCGGCGGAGGCGGAGGCGGCG
>NZ_BJNF01000095.1 GCF_006539545.1 Nitrobacter winogradskyi | reverse complement strand
GAGGCGGCGGAGGCGGAGGCGGAGGCGGAGGCGGAGGCGGCGGAGGCGGCGGAGGCGGAGGCGGCGGCGGAGGCGGAGGCGGCGGAGGCGGCGGGGGCGGCGGAGGCGGAGGCGGAGGCAACTGTGGTAACACCTTTGGCTGGCGTACCCTGGATGAATCTCATGCGCTGACCACCACATCGGCCGCGACTGAATATCGTGTCGATCCGCTACCGCGACTGCATTTGACGATGGGCTTTAGCCAGCATTGGTTTCAGCGCTCGGATACAACGAACACAGGCGCGCAATGGATGACGAGCGTTGGTTATGACCTGACGTCAGATCTGCTTGCGTTCGGTACTTATGCTCGCAAGGTTCGTTTTCCGACTATCGACCAGCTCTTCAACCCACAGCAGGGCAACGTTACGCTTCGTCCCGAACAGTCGAACAATTATGAGGCGGGTCTCGCGTGGTCGGTCGCGCCGAAAGCACAGTTGCGTGCAAGCGCGTTCCGCAACGATGTGAGCAACTTTATCCTCAACGACCAGCTTAACCAGGTTTTTGTCAACCGTGACGTCAACATCACCGGGTTTCAGGTTTCAGGTTCCTTTTCGCCGTTGCCGACACTGATGTTCCGGCCTGGTTATACCTATCTCGACATGCGCTATCCGTCCTCGGGTTTTCCTGTGGACTATCGGCCGCGTCAGGTGGTCAATCTTCTGGTTGCCTATGAACCATCTCCCGGCCTTCAAGTGTCGAGCGACCTCTCCTATTTCATGGACCAGTCGGTCGGTTCGAGATCAAACGCCGCCGTGCGGCAAACGCTTCCGGAATATGCAGTGGTCAACGCACGCATCCATCAAAACTTTGGCAACGGCGTCAGCGGTTACGTGCGTGCTACCAATCTGTTCAACAGCGTATACGAATATGCGGTTGGCTTCCCGGCGGCCGGACGAACAGTCTATGCGGGATTGGAGTATCGTTTCTAGAGCGTCTTCAAGCGGAGTGGACACCGGTTCGCGTGAAGAAAACGCGCAGATCAAAATCTGAGAGCCTCGCTTCTGATTCCATCAGAAGTGAAAGGGCTCTAGGTTGGGACGACCGTCTGGAGCATAGCCAGGTTGAACGGCTGATCCTCCGAATGATGAAGTTGGAAGAATCCAAGCGATCGGCTGTAGCGTTATTCGTTGGACCACGATCAACATTGTGCGGAGAAACGCGCACCGGCTCAGGTATCTCACTGAAGTTTGACTAGGCATTGCGTCGATGAAGCTCAACCTCCTTAGTCTCCGGTGTAGCCGCAGACGCCTTGTTTGTGCTGGAGGGAGATGGCAATGGCGGGAACCTTGGCGCCACCATCCGCAGTATCGACGTCAACGGCCAGCGTCTCGATCTGCAGAACGACGCGCCGGCTTAAGCACCTCAATGATATCTGACAAGGCAAATAGCCCGCACGATCACCGCGCTGTGCCGTAAAAGCTAAGGCCTATGTGCCGACGCAAACGCGACAGGCTGAGAATCAAAGTTGTGCGAGACTTGACTCATATTCTGCGGTCCTTTACCGCTATATACGTATAAATATCATGAATATGGGACGGGGAGGGGACGTCGCTGTGCGTCCATCATTGCCGCGCCTGAAGTTGGTTCAGGCAGATTGGCATCGAGTCGTTAAAGCGGGGGCTTGTTATGTTTGTATCACTGGGGATGCGAATTCGCGTGGCTGTGCGGCTGTTGATCTTCACGCGGTGTTTCCGTGCGCTCACACAGCCTTAACTCTCACGCGATCCTTGGCGATGACGACGCTTTTCGTCGTGTTGCCGCATGTGTCTCGCGCACATGCCCGATCGGGTGGCTCGGTTGTTGCGAGCACAACCCGCCGGCTCGAGCACCTCAGTAATATCTGACAAGGCATTGCACCGATGAAGCTCAGTCTCCTCCTTGCCTCCAGCGCGGCCGCGGGCTCGTTGTTCGTGATGACCTTGCCGGCGTTGGGACAGATGCCACCCGTCGTGCCGCGATACAATATCGGTGACGCGGTGCGGCAAGCGGACATTGCGCGCCGCGCCCAGCTGCCGCAAGAAACGGCGACTCCGGTGCTGCCGCGGCTGGTCGAGCCGCCGTTCCTGCTCAAGGACAGCTCAACCCTGCTGGTGCGTCATTTCAAGATTGAGGGCGCCGACCTTGTCAGCCAGGCCGAGATCCGCGAGATGGTCGCGCCTTACGAGAATCGCAAGCTCACCCTGGCGGAAATCTATGAAGCCGCCGACAGGATCACCACGCTGTACCGCGACAAGGGTTATCTGTTGGCCAAGGCCTATGTACCGGCGCAAAACGCGACCGGCGGCACGCTAACGATCAAAGTCCTGCCGGGCAAGTACGGAGCCGTCACACTGAAGAACGATTCGCTTGTGCGTGATGACTTCCTGCACAACGTGATCGATCATGCGTTGGCCGGCTCGTCACTGATCCACAAGGATGAACTCGAGCGCGCGATGCTGTTGATCTCCGATCTGCATGGCGCGGGAATGCCACGGATGACTGTCGCGGCCGGGCGGCAGCCGGAAACCTCCGATATTGCCTTCGATGTACCACCGACACAGCGTGTCGATGGTTTTCTGTTCGCAGACGATTTCGGCTCGCCCTATACCGGCCGAAACAGGCTGAGCGGCGGCCTCAACCTGAATTCTCCGCTCGGCATCGGTGACCGGCTGTCCGTGTTCGGTATGGTTTCGGACAACACCAATCTTGTGAATGGCCGCATCGCCTATTCGCTTCCGATCGGATATTCCGGCGTGCGGGCCGAATTTTCGGCGTTCCGCACCACATACGCGCTTGGCGGTATCTATCAAAGTCTGGGTGCGACCGGCACCGCCAATGGCGAGAGCGCCATACTCAGCTATGGGCTGAAGCGGACGCGCGATGAAAGCCTTCATATTATGGGCGGTTACACCCACAAGGAGCTGAATGACAACGTTCTCGGCGTTTCCATCGCCAACAGATTGATGAACCTCGGAACATTCGGGATTACGCGACAAACGGTCGGCGCGATCTTCGGTCTTCCCATCATGACCAACGCAACGTTCTCCTTCACCGCGGGTAATGTCGATTTTCAGGATCCCATCCAGAATGCGATCAATATCGCGGGCGTCAATACTGCTGGCGACTTTCAGAAGGTCAATCTCGTATTCAATTCGGTTCTGGCATTGGCCGACAGGCTTTCGTTGACCACCGACATCAGGGCACAGAAATCGCTATCGGGAAATCTGGACACCAGCGAGCAACTCGCCTTAACCGGCATCTGGGGTGTTCGATCGTTCGACGAGGGTCTGGCGGGCGACAGCGGTTTCATGTTCACACCTGAGCTGAAATACGCGCTACCGGACATGACCAATTATCATCATTCCATCGGTATATTCACTGACGTGGGCGCGGCATGGATCGAAAATGCTGCCTATACGACCTTGAGGAAGGCGTACACGCAGATCAATGATGTCGGTCTCGGCTATTACGGGACCTATGAATATCTCCCCGGCCGTGCCTTGCTGCTCAAGGCCATGCTCGCCCAAACCTATGGCTCCAACGATGGTGCCCAGACCTATGATCGTGGATTCAGGGGACTGGTGCAAATCGGTGCGACTTTTTGAATCGTCCGGTATGTCGGTTCAGGAGTTTTCGTTCTCGATAGCGGTGTCACCCTCCAAGGCAGAAGTTGATGCCTTGGTGATTCGAAAGACGGAAAGAGATCTGGATGCAGATAGCTTGGCTGTCGGCGGCGATTGATTACGGCGTGATAGGGCTGCTGTTGGTGCTCAGCGTCATGGTGCTCGCCATCGCCTTCGAGCGCATCTTCTTCTACCGCACCGTTGATCTGAGAACGTTCACGAGTATCAAGGCCCTGGAATTGAAATTGACCCAGCGGCTGTTCGTCGTCGCTTCGGTCGCTTCCAACGCGCCCTACATCGGACTGCTCGGCACAGTGCTCGGCATCATGCTGACATTCTACACGTTGGGCCTCGATACCTCGATCGACACCGGCAAGATCATGATCGGTCTGGCGCTGGCGTTGAAGGCCACCGCTGCCGGCCTGATCGTCGCGCTGATCTCGGTGGTGATTTACAACGCGCTGCTGCGGAAGATGAAGGTGTTGATGCTGGAATGGGAGATCGACCGGGAGAACTCTCATGGATGATGAGCCGATCGGAACACTCAACGTCATCCCGTTCGTTGACATCATGCTGGTGTTGCTGACCATCGTGCTGATGACCGCGAGCTTCATCGCCGCCGGACGCATCCCGATTGCGTTGCCGCAGACCGCGCATGCCGAGACTAACAAGCAGAAGGACAAGACGATTGAGCTGACGGTCGGCGGCGCGATCTATTTGGACGGCGAGCAGGTCACGAAGGACTCACTGGCTGAGAAGGCGATAGACCTGCCGCCGGAGACCTCGTTTCTGATCCGGGCCGACCGCGAGATCCGGTTCCAGCAGTTCATTGATGTCACCGACGTACTCAAGCAGCTCAAGTTCACCAGGGTCGCGGTGCAGACCCAGAACGCGGCAAAATGACATGATAGCGGGCGATTGTTGGAGCGTTCATCATCGTGCGCTGCGAGAAAGACCATGCATCGGGCGCTGAAGTTCACGATCTGGCACGGCATGGCGGCTTCGCTGGTGCTGCATTCGGCGGTGGCGCTGCCGTTCGTCGTGAACAATTTTACTCCGCCGCCCGACGACTCCGAGGTGCTCGTCGTGGAGTTGCAGGGCGTGGTGTCCGACACGCAGACCGAGGGAAGGGTGGCGCAAGCGCCGCCTGACCAACCGCAGCAGCAGCCACAACCGACGCCGCAGCAGCAGGAGACGCCATCGCCCGAGCCGCAGGAGGATGATGGTTCCAAGCCGCCGGAGCCACCGCCGCAGCCACAGCAGATCTCTGCGCCGCAACAGCCGGCTCCTCCGCAGGTGCGCCAGACGCAGGACCCTGACGAACAGCAGAAGGCGCAGGTCCTTAAGGCTGAGCAGGATCTCGAGGCAGATCGCCTCCGCAAATACGTCAAGCGCTTGACCAAGAAGGTCCAGGCCAATCTGGTATATCCAAATGAAGGCCGCAAAGCCGGTCTGCATGGCAATGCGAGGGTGTCCTTCACGCTCGCTGCTAGCGGGCAGATCAAGCCCGGCACGTTGGCGGTCGTGGAAAGCAGCGGCCAGCCGAAGCTCGATGCCAGCGCGCTCGCAACCATCCGCGCTAGCGCACCTTTCGAGCCGCCGCCAAGCGAGATGAATGTCGCCTTCGTCGTCGGTTACGGGAAGAAAAAGTAAGACAGCTTGCCGGATTCGTTGGACGAGAAAGGCTGTATAGGGAGAGGCCTCGTTGGCTCCTTATCCATATGATTGTGACAACGTCTCTGATCCTGCTCGGCCTTGCGTGCATCTGGCTCGCATGGATTGATTTGCGCGACGGCATCATCCCCGACTGGCTCAATCTGCTGATCGCCGCGACCGGTGTGGTACGGATTGCAGCGCTCGCGGGCCTGGCGTCTGCGGTCGCTGCGCTTTGCGAGGGCGTCGTCATCGGCGCGATGGTCTGGCTGTTGCGTTGGCTCTATTACAATTGGCGTAAGGTTCAGGGATTGGGATTAGGCGACGTCAAGTTGCTTGCAGCTTCCGCCGTTTGGATCGGCGTTGTCGGCGTACCGATTCAGCTTTTGATCGCTTCGGTCACCGCGCTGGCGGCGGCCGGTCTCATGCAACTTTCGAAGCAGCCGGTGACGTGGCTAACGGCGCTGCCGTTTGGTCCGTTCCTTGCGGTCGGACTGCTTGCGGTGATTGTTCTGCAGCAACAAGGCTGAACGTTCCCGGAATCGGTTTATCGTTCGATTTAGAGC
>NZ_BJNF01000094.1 GCF_006539545.1 Nitrobacter winogradskyi | reverse complement strand
GGCCGCTCTAATGCGGAGATTCCTGCTGAGACCGCGATTGGTTGTCGGCACGCGCCTTCGTGGTCACGGGGTCGGCTTGTGCGGGCATTGGCGCGCTTGCTTTAGCGGCCTCCGGTCGCGGTAGGCTTCGCGCTCTGACCATCGTGTGTCAGCGTGACCTTTCTGCCTTGCACCGAGCCCAGCTTCCAGCCTTGAAAATCGTCGCCGATTCTTAGCCGCAGAGACGCGCGAGTCTCAGAATTAATAAAAACGCCCAAAGTCGTATCCTCGCCGACTACCGTTCCGATCAGCGACAATTGCGGTTTCTCTGTGCGAGGCGTGGGAGAAGGCGCTTTCGCGGCTGGCGCAGATACCACGGCCCGGACTGGTCGGCGCGTTTGCGAGAAGATCGGTCGCTCGCGCGTTTGAGCAAGTGTCGCGAGCGGGATAGCCCAAAGCGGATTGGCGCTCGGCGTGCGCTCCTCCGCAGCTTCAGGAGGTGGTGGCGGCGCCCGCACCAGCGTCGGCGGAGCAGGTTGATCCCAAGGAGAGCGCGCTGAGGATGCATCGTCTCGGCGCGGCTTATCCAGATCGATTTCATCGACGTTTGATTGCAACGCGAGAGTCGAGGCCGGAATAGCAAACCCCAGTAGAAGCAGCGTGATTAACACTGCTATTTTGTGCGGCGACATCATTTTGCACCTCGCCATTGTCCGGATATCGTGAGCAGGATGCGTAGTTTGCCCTCGCCAGGAGCGCCAAAGCCCGCGGGCGTCTGCACGATGAGCTGATCGACGAACAGTAAGGGCATGCCGGCCTCGATGTCGTATAGCAACTGTTGCAGGCCGGTTTGAGGAATTTCGAAACTCACGATGATTGTGACAAAGCCTGCCTTCTTTTGGCTACCCTGCAAGTCGACCTGTGACGACAGAACGTTTCCTCCAAATTTCGTAACGGCCGCCGAGGCACGTTGCAGGAGCGCTGCGCCAGCGATTGTTATGGTCGCGCCTTCCAGAAATGGCGAGCCTGTGGGCGCGGCGCCCGCAAGTCCGTCTTTCGCGGTTGCTGGCCGGCGCTCTTGAACTGGTCAAGCATGGCCTGCACGGATGCCACGGAAGCCCGTTTGTCGAACAGGTCGGATATCGAACTTACCGTGATTAACAACAGCAAGACCAGAAGCCCGAGATAGATCGTCGCTGCTGGCAGCGGTGCGGTCGTTACTTTTTCTAAGGTGGAGGTGAGATTCATGATCCGGTCCCGAAATAGGGCATGACATGGGCCTCGATATGGAATCGTTCGCCCGGATCGTTCTTGTCGCGTGTGGTCGGTGCGAAGAAAATGGCACGAGAAAATTGCGGCGACTGCTCCAGTAGATGGATCAGCGAGGGCGCGTTTCGGGTCAGGCCGACGATCTGCATCTTGTCGGCGTCAATCCGCAATTCCGTGACGTAGGTGGTGTCCGGCATTGCGCGTGAGATCGCCTCCAGCACCATGACGCTGGAAGGCGAAGTTTGCTTGCGCCTGGCAAGCAAGGTCGTCGCTGATCCGGCGGGTTGATCGATGCGGAGCGCCGCACGGTGTTGACTGACGCGCTGCTGCAACTCCTGCCGTTGGTCATCATATCTGCCGCCGAGGTAGATGGAGACAGAGAGTATCGCGGCCGCCATTACGCCGGCGCCGAACAGCGTCAGCCGCAATAGTCGCGGCAGATCGTTCGCAAGACCCGCGGAGCCGGCCAGTTTTTGCTCGAGTATGCTGATCAGACAGCGACGCTGCAGGTTGGCGATACGGTACCGATTTCGACCGGCACTGCCACGGTCCTGAACAGCAACAATAACGTGGTCAACAGCATCGATTATCGCAACACCGGCGTCATCCTTCGTGTTTCTCCCCGCATCAATGTCAATGGGAATGTCCGGCTTGAGGTCGAGCAGGAAATCAGTAGCGTCCAGCCAACTGCGACCTCGACGCTGACGCCGACAGTGGCAGAGCGGCGGGTGAAAAGCTCGATCTCGGTTGCCAGCGGTCAGACTGTGCTGCTGGCCGGACTGATTAGCGAACAGCAGAACGGTGGACGCAACGGCATTCCGCTGCTTGACGAGATCCAAGGGTTCGGAGACGCCTTCGCGCACCAGCGCAAGAAAGGTACCCGCACTGAACTGATTATATTCATCCGTCCGCAGATCATCCGCGATGGCACAGATGCGCATCACGTCGCCGAGGAACTGCGGTCGAAACTGCGCGGCAGCGTGGGAGCGAGCATCGATGACCTGCGCGTTCGTACCGTCCACTAATGCAGTGACGCGTCGGCAAGAATTTTTGCGGCGACGCGCAAGAGCAATGGGTTTCGTTCTGATCGCCTGCTGTCTCATGCCGTTGCGGGCCGTCTCGGCTGATGCGCTAACGCGCGCTAACGCGGCCTATTTGCGGGGCGATTATGTCAGCGCCGTCCGGATACTGACGCCGCTTGCCCTGCGGGGCAATGCTAAAGCGCAGGCATCTCTTGGCTTTATGTACGAGAACGGCTACGGGGCGCCGCAGGCCTATGACGCCGCGGTTGACTTCTATATCTCCGCTGCGAGCCGGGGTAATCCATTCGGGCAGGGCATGCTGGGCCTGATGTATGACAAAGGCCACGGCGTGCAGCGGGATGTAGTGCTGGCGTATAAATGGCTCAATCTGGCGGCTGCCCACGCGTCACGGCGCGAGCGCGACTACTTTCTGCGACTGCGAAACGCCGTGGCTTCCAAGATGTCGCGTGCTCAGATCCACGAGGGTCAGCGTCTCGCGCTCATTTGGGCACCGGGGCGATTATAAGCCCGGTAAGTCATGGGGCTTATCCCTCCTCCGTCCCCGAGAGTTGACGAGGTGGCGAACGAGAAAGGAGCTTGGGCACGTCAAGGCGAGGCGTTCTGGCGGGGCGCGCCGTGAGGCCTGGAAGCGTGTAAGCGTAGAGGGCGTGTCCTGTTCGCCGACAGCGCCCTATGACCGCCGGCAATTGCTCGATAAGGCCACCTTCCTCGACTTCAAGGTGGAGATCGTCAAACGCACCGAAGCCACCTGCGTGGCGCTCCTTCCGACGATGGGTCGTCGAACGGTCCTTCGGTTGGATGACCCGCCACCGGCGCCTCGTGCGCGACTACGAGACTCGATCGGACGTTTCTCGCGTCCTGATCGGCGTCGCCATGGCTGCAATCCTCATCCGCCGCATCACCTACCCATAGTTCTCAAACGGACGCTTACGAGGTGCCAGAAGCGGAGCGGCTTAAGCTTGAATTCGGGTGATAGCGTCACTGTGAACTTAGGGTGCGCCACGCAGCAGGTCGATAAAATGGAAGCGGTTGCTGCCTCCCTTCTGCTCGCCGTACAAACGGAGCAAAGGCATATTCGATTGCATGGCAGCGCGCACGTCGCCAGGCGTGCAGCCGAACTCACGACGGAAGGCCCGGTTGAAGGAACTGGCATTGTGCAATCCTCGCAATTCCGCCAGCCTTGCGATGGGTTGGTTTGCAAGGGCCGGATCCGTGAGATCGCGGTGGACCAACTTCAGGCGAAGGCGATGCAGATGCCGGGCGACGCCGCCGCGAGACTCGAACACTCGATAGAGGCTGGAACGCGATATGCAGGAAAGTTCGCACAACCGGTTCGCGTCGAGGCGCGCGGAAGCTATGTTGCCAAAAATGATCCGGTCGATCCGTTCGCGTAAAAAAACTTGCTCCATCTGCTGCGGCGCCTCGGTCGGGCGCACGCAGGCCGCGATCATGCCGCGGGTCGCCTCGGCAATCGACGGCAAGTCCGCCTTGGATGCCTCCTTGAGGCGCTCGGCAAGCGATAACAAGAAGTCAGCGAGCAGCCGTGCCGGAGCGCCCCGAAGCACTCCGGGCGCCGGTGGACTGCTGCTCAGGAGCGGAAGAGAGCCGCGGGGGATCATCGCCGCGATCCACTCTCCTGCGACCTGATCCTCCTCGTACGGACGGCCAAAGGTACTGAAGTTCAATTCCCCCGGTCCCGCTTCGATTATATCGTCACCGGAGCGCGAAACGATGCGTCCGACTCTCGATACCCGAAAATACCAATGGTCGATGTCGTCTTGCGCGCACCGCTTCGACGAACGGATTATGCGCCGCGCGGGTGTTTCATACACGCCGAACAGGATCGGCCCCAGCATCCAGTGCTGGCCACTGGCGGAGAATACTTGTCTCCGATCGGCTTCGACTTCGACGTCATGAAGGGAGCCGAAGGTCTCGCGCCAGCTTTCGAATTGCTCTTTCGGGTTAATATTCTCGGTCGAGAATACGATCGGCGTCGCCGGCTCCGCCGCATCATCGCCAACGGTGCGTGTTGGGCCGGTCTCGATTGACGAAACCGCATCGGTCGACCCGTCGTCCAAGCGTTGCATGCAGCCCCCGACTTCGCAAGCTGTGAACTCGAAAACCTGTCCGCTCTTTGCCTTACGTCTCTCGGACTTTGCTCTGCATGTTAAGTGGCGGCCCACGACATGACAACGGTTTCCTCGCGGCGTAATCGTCGGCGCGACGTGTTCCTGCGCGTTATCTAACAGCATCTACGATTGCAGCGCTGGGCTGATAAGGCTTGGGTGCGTTCTGTTCATTTGTAAAAGCTCTAAATCGAAACAGTGAAGCTGGAGACGGTCCGCGCTCGGCGCGCGTCTCATACTGTGGAGTCGCAGTGTGATTGATCGACCTGAGGATGGCGCGCGACCTGAGAATGGCGCGGCCCATTCCACACTGCTGACACGCCGGGCGCTTCTACAGACAACCGCGAGTCTGGCGGCTGGGGCGGCGTTTTCAGCTTCGTCATCGCTAGCGTCAGCCCGGAAGGGCGATAGTTTTGACGTCGACGCCGCTTTCGCCACGTTCATGGCCGATATTGGCGGCACGCCCCAGGACGGCGGTGGAAAGGTGATCTTCACCGGGCGCGATCCGATCTTGCGCAGCCATTTCCGGATCGGGACTTCCATGGCGCTGCCGGCGATGGCGGCGGGCGTTGGGGCTGCGGCGATATGGCGCCAGCGGACCGGCGAGGGCCAGGACGTGGCGGTCGACCTGCGGGAGGCGGTCTATAACGTCAACCCGATCCTGACACCGATCATGCAGCACCGGCTGGCGTCCGGAGCGGTGCCGCCCAACGACCCGGTGGCGCGCAGCTTCACCTTCACACCGACCATCAACGGCAACCTCTATCAGGCGCCGGTAGGGCTCGGCAATCCGTTCTCCTTCGTGCCGTTCCGCACCAAGGACGGCCGGTTCATGAACATCACGGCCGTCTACCCGCATCTCAACACGCGGGCCCTGACGCTGCTCGACTGTCCGCCGACCCGCGAGGCGATTGCCGCCGCCGTCGCGCGTTGGGACGGGGAGAAGCTCGAAGCCGCGATGTTCGAGAGAGGCGTGGTTGGGGTGATGCACCGCACGGCCGAGGAATGGCTTGCCCATCCCGAGGGCGCACACCTTGCGAAGACGCGGCTGATCGAAATCCGCAAGGTTGCGGACGGCGAGCCCCTGCGCTGGACGCCGAACCCGACGCAGCCGCTTTCGGGCCTCAAGGTGCTTGCGCTCACCCATGTGATCGCGGGCTCGACCGCGGCGCGCACGCTCTCGGAGTATGGCGCCGAGACGCTGCAGATCATGCGGGACCAATCCTTCGAGCACGAGGTCGTCTGGACCGACGTTAATATCGGCATGCGCTCGGCGAACCTCAATCTGCAGCAGCCCGAGCACGCGGCGGCCCTGAACGCGCTGATTCCCCAAGCGGACGTGTTCATCGACAGCTTCAGTGGTCGCGGCATTGAGCGGCAGGGTTTCGGTATCGACGAGGTCACGAAGAGGCGGCCCGGCGTCATCTATCTCACCCTGCGCGGCTACAGCTGGGACGGGCCGTGGAAAGATGTGCGCACCTTCGACATGGAGGCAGTAAGCACAACTGGATTCACCATCGCCGAGGGTTCGGGTAGCAGGCCGGGCTTCGGGCCGTCTTATGCCGATGCGCTGGGCGAGGGGCCGCTTCCGGCCTTCCCGCCGACGCTGGTCCTGAACGATTACATCGCCGGCTATCTCGCTGCGGCGGGAGTGATCGCGGCGCTGCGCCGCCGCGCCGCCGAAGGCGGCAGCTACCATGTGCACGTCAACCTTGCCCGAGCGGCGATGTGGTACGCGAGCCTGGGCATGTTTCCGTCGACTGACTTCGAGGTGACCGATGAGAACCGCATGATCGCGCCCCGGACGATCCGGTTCACGTCGCCCTACGGTGAGGTCCACCGCCTGGCGCCGATGGTGAAGCTGTCGAGGACCCCCGGACGATGGCAACAACCGTTATTGACGGTGCGGGGCAGCGACCGGCCGGTCTGGCAGGGGTGACGCGCAAGCTTGGTTGCGGTTCAGCGATGAAGCTGCTGGCCGGACAAAACCATGCGTGAGAAGGATGTGTGGCATGGCCGATAAGACGGACGATCAAAACAGTCAGGCTGGAAAGTCAGCTGCGGCTGGGTGCAAACAAGAAGCGACGGCGTCAACACGGCGCGACGCGATCCGGATAGGCGTCGGGGCAGTCTTCGCACCCGTTCTGTCGCAGGAATCGGCCTCTGCCCAGTCCGGCACCGCTGCAGGCCCGAGAGAAGCGGCGCCCTTTCAGGGTATTCGAATTATTGAGCGCAGCAAGACACTAGCCGGCCGTCTTGCCGGGCAGCTTTTTGCCGACCAAGGAGCGGAAGTCTTTGTCGAGCGGTGGGGTGTGTCGGGCCCCAATGACCTCGACAACGATTATTTTGATCGCGGCAAGATCGTGCTGCCTTTAGGCTCGCTCGCCGACACGTCATCCGCCGATATCATCATTGTCGATGGCGAAAAATCCATCAGCCGTGCGCCGCACCAGATTGTCATACGCGTCACCGCGGCCGTGCCGGGCGACGAAGCATACGGGCACCTGCCGGCGGATTGCAGCGAGGATCTGCTCAACGCGCTGGTCGGCTTCTACACCGACATGAGCATCACCGGTGCGATGCTGGGCCGGCCGGTGATCTACTCGCCGTTGCCGCTCTGCTCCGTCTATGCCGGCGTCAACGGTGCCGTTGCCGCAGCCGCCGCGCTCGTCGACCGGGAACGAACCGGGCGCGGCCGGGAGATCATCGCGTCGCGGCTTGCGGGAGGGTTATCGGCGATCGGGGCGCTCGCGCTCACCTCGAAGGGGCTTCCGGAGCACCTTTCGCCTATCGTGATCGGCGGATTGCCGGAAGGCATGACGCCGGAGCAGTTCCGTACGATGACTAACGAAGCAAGGGCGAACCCGGCCCGGCAGCTCTATCTGGAGCAGCGCTTCGCGCCTTTGTCAGCGCCTTACAGGGCTTTGGACGGCCGCTTCATCCTGCCCATGGCCGGGCCGAACCGTCGGCTCACGGAACGGTGTCTTCGCGCATTGGGGCTGTGGGAGGAAGCCCTCGCGGCTGGAATGGTGGATGCCAACGCGTACGACCCCGCCAATTTCAAGGATGCGCGGCGCAATCTCGCGGACTCTCTCGCACTCGGCTTCAGTTTTACCTCGATGCTCGCCGATCGGCTGGCGCCGATCTTTGCGAGTCGGACGGCGGCCGAGTGGGAGCGCTCTCTCAATGCCTCCGGCGTGCCAGCGACGGTGATCCTAAGCTGGGAGGACTGGCAAAGGAACGCGCATGCGCGCGAGTCCAGGATCTTCACGTCCGTCCACGGGGTTGACGGCACGCAGATAGGCAGGCCGTCTTGGGTTGCGAGCGCGCAGCCTTATCCCGATCTCCAGGCCGCGCGTCGTGCGGATTGTCTGCCAACGCGTTCGGTGCCACCTCCAAAAGATACAGGTACGAAGCCATCGCGCCTTCCTCTTGCCGGCTACACGCTCGTCGATTTCAGCAACGTCGTTGCCGGGCCAAGCGCCGGGCGGATGTTCGTCGAGCTTGGCGCGACCGTCTATAGCGTCGTTCCGATGGCGCCGAACCACTCGCCGACCATCGTGGTCATGTGGTCCGGCGAACTGGCCGCCGGAAAGCGCAGCATCATCGTGAATGCGGGAACAGCGGGCGGCGCCGAGGTCATTCGCAAACTCGTTGCCAAGGCCGATTTCGTGCTTGGCAATATGCTGGACGATCAGATGACGCGACTCCGTATCGATCCCCTCACGCTCGCTCAGTTCAACCCATCAGCGATCGGCATTCAGCTTGCGGCATTGCGCGGCGAGCGGCGCGGCGAACGCCACAACGACATGGGCTATGATCCGGCGCAACAGGGAACGACGGGAGTCATGGTGCGGTTCGGCCCCGAAGGCGCTCCAACGTTTCACGGCATTGCGTCCTGCGTGGACTACCTTTGCGGCTATCTAGCGGTCTGGGCAGGGCTTGTCGCGCTAGTGGCCCGTGAGCGGCGTAAGGACGGAAGGGGCGACTGGGCCGAAACCTCGCTCGCGACCGCCGCCACGCTGACCCAGATTTTGCTGCAGCAGACAAGGGAGCCGGCGAGTGCGCGCGGCGCCGACGCAACCGGGATGAACGCCGGCGAGCGCGTTTATCAACTCAGCGATGGCTGGATTTTCGCGCAGGCGCCGCGCGACATTTCCGCCGAGCTCGTGTCAAAAACCGTAGCGGCCGCTCTCGCCGTCCTGAAGGCGCGCGGTATCAACGCGGTGCCGGTGCAAACGGTAAGGCAGCTTGCCGACCGCCACCGCGACAAGCCGAGCAGGACCGTGCGGTTCGAGCGGACGGAGAGCGACGGTTGGACGACCGAGTGCTTCGCGCCGACCTGGTTGGTGTTCGACGGTGTGATACCATCGCGGCCTCCTGCCGCTTCGCGTATCGGAGCCGACGGCCCGGCAGTGCTAGCCGATCTCGGTTATGGGCGCGATGATATTGAGCGCTTCGTCTCCAGCGGGGTTATCGGTCGGACCGAATGGTCCAAGGTCTGACTGTTGCGGGACGTCGACTCATGCTCTGTACAACGAGTTCACCTGGCCGGCTGCGCGGCATCGCCGTCTTTGTGTTTTGCCTGCTGCTCGCAAGCCTGGTCACGCTCGGGGAAGCGCACGCAGAGCAAGAGAAGCCATATTACGCTTACCCGTACCCTTACCCTGCCTCGAACGAAAGCCCGGATCAGGTCAAATCTCCGAAGCCGGAGCTGCGACCCGGTCCCGAGGCACTGTACGATCCCAACCAGGGCGAGCCTGAGGCCCTTACGCCTCCGCCTGTGCGGGGTACGGTGTTTCCGGGCCTGCAGCCGCCCTGGCGCGGCGATCTCGCCGCAGCGCGGCAAAGGCTCTATGATCAGCACGGCATAACCTTCTCCCTCTCCTACCAGCAGATGACGCAGTATGCCTCGGAAACCCTGACCGGCGCGCGCAAGTTTGCAATCGCCGGCTGGGCCGCACCCGGCATGACGTGGACGCCGTTAAACCGCGGCACCGACTGGGAGGGTTCGCTGGTACTGCGAATGGGATGGCGGGGCCCCCTGGGTGCTAATCCATGGCCTGCCGTTTTCGGTCCCATGAACATCGGTTCGGCCTGGTCGACTTATGAGTTCACGTCATGGAACGGGAACTTTGTTGTCGAAGACCTTTTCTGGGAGCAAAGGCTCGGCCCCGACTTCAGCTTCCGCATTGGCAACCAAGCGCCACAAGCGACCATAAACACCTTCCGTTTCAAAGATGCACGAGTCGGCTTCACCGCAAGTCCATTGGCGTTTCACGAGACAATCCCATACCCGGCTTTCGGTGCCGGCCTTTCCTTCAGAGCGCGACTCGGTGACAGCGGATTCTTTGTCAACGGTGTCCTCAACGACATGAATGGGAATCCCGGGGTTAGCCAACTCGACTGGAGTCATCTCAGGAGCAGCCAACTTTTCAGCGGAATCGAGGTCGGGAAGATTTGGCGCCGGTCGAATGGCGAATTTGACCTGTTGTCGATCAATGTTTTCCATGCAGGAACGCGAGACACCTTCAACCCGCTTACGACGCCCAACGCCCCGGGCGGCGGATTCAAGATTAATGCAGAGCGACAATTGGGGCGGATCGTCAGCTTTGCAAGTTATACCTATAACGAGGCTCGGGGCGGCGGTATCTCTACTACGTTCTCCGGAAACACCGCCTATGTGGGCGCTGCGCTACTGCGCCCCTTCGGTATAAATGGCGAAGTGGCTGCAGCGGTCATGTGGACCCGGCCTTTCAATGACATCTTTCCTGGCAGCGGCCAGCGCGATCAGTACGGCGTGGATGCCTATTGGAATATTGCTCTCACGCCAAACACGACGATTACACCCGGGCTTCAGCTCATCTTCAACCCGGCCTTCAACCCCAACACCGATTTTGTCGCGGTCCCGCACCTCAAGTTCAGAACGGCCCTCTAGTTCTGCTTCGCCGTGTGGACCACGCAGCGCGTGAACGGGTGTGACGATATCGCAGAAATCGGACGGGTCCTCCGCCTCTATGCTCACTTGATCCTCCGATGATCCCTCCACGCCATTGAGAAAGAATTTCTAATGTCGGCAGCGGCACAGTCTCCATCCCTTCGATTCCGTGCCGCGCGCCGATTTGCCGCTTCGCTCGGAATTGCCGCGTCCATCGTGATGGCGACTGGTGTCGCGTATGCTCAGGATGAATCCGATGTGGCGGTGCAACTCACAAATCCCATCGCCAACCTGATCCAGATGCCGTTCCATCATAACTTCGACCTTGGTGGTGGTCATAGCGGCGATGCTGCCCGCTATACGATGAACTTCCAGCCTGTCATTCCAGTGCGATTGAACAGTGACTGGAACCTCATCAGCCGCACGATCATCCCGTTCACGAGTTGGTCCGGTGTATTCCCGCACACCGAGAGGGGCGTCAGTGATATCGCGCAGAGTTTCTTCTTCTCTCCGGCAGGCTCGTCTCCGTCCGGCACCGTCTGGGGAGCGGGGCCGATTCTCCTCCTCCCGACGGGAACCAACGATGTCTTCAGCAGGGGGCAATGGGCCGCGGGACCGACCGGTGTCGCGCTGCAGATGAAAGGTGCTTGGACATATGGTGTCCTTGCCAATCACCTCTGGTCAGTCAGCGCGGCACCGACTGGACTGCAGCGGGTCAACGCCAGTTTCTTTCAGCCCTTCCTCACGTATACCTTGCCGACGCAGACAACGGTGTTCGTGACTTCGGAAGCGACGCATGACTGGAACGCACGTCAATGGACGGTGCCGATCAATGTCGGCCTGAACCAACTCGTTTCTATTGGGGGACAGATGGTGCAATTCGGCGGTCTGGTACGATATTATGCCGAGAAGCCTGCGGGTGGACCAACATGGGGTTTCCAGTTTCGCATGGTCTTGATCTTCCCCGTGCCATGATCTTGAGTGGCTTGACGAGGACATTACTGCTTTCGCCCCGGTAGCTTGCCGGCGCATCGCAGCGCGCGCATCCTCCCAAAGCCACGATGCAAGAGCATTCCGGCGAGGTGGATACCGGTTCGAGCTTCGAGGGTATGCGAATGCGTTTCTTGTATCGTCGTTTCGGCCTGCGATGTGTGGCTCCGCACTTCGGTGCCACCCGATCCTCGCTCGTTGTTGCACCCAGTACATTTTCGTGATGAAGATCATGTTCCGGTATTGAGGATATTCACCATGCTTTCGAAGCTAGTAATTGTTGCCGCGGGCGCCGCCACCTGTTTCGTGGCCGCATGGCCGATCAATACATATGCAGATATTTTCATCACGTCTGCCAGCATAAGACGGGGAGACTTGACGATTGAGGGTCGTATCCGGCGTACGCATGACCCTGTTGTCGAAATCAAGATTAGTCCAACCAAGACGGTGAAAGTTAAGAGTACAGCTACCGGTGGATTTAAGTGGGTCGGACAGGAGTTTCCTGCAACCTGCATCGTTCGAGTCTCCTCTGGATCCCACACTCGCGATGTGGTCATACGATACTGTGGACCCGCTGGACCCGCTGGACCCGCTGGACCCGCCGGACCACCAGGACCACCCGGTCCGAAAGCGGACTAGCTCCTTTAGAGCGGCC
>NZ_BJNF01000093.1 GCF_006539545.1 Nitrobacter winogradskyi | reverse complement strand
TAGAGAGGCGCTAACGACGGCAGACCCGACTTTGGTTGTTGCGACCGCCTTAGGCGTCAATGGCCTCGGGCGTTCTCGCCAGACGCCGCGCCGCGGGGTAAGATGCCGGGCATGAAGCTTTTCCCATTACTCTTGGGTGTCATCCCGCTTATCGCGCTGGGGATAGCGTTGCGCCCACCGATTGCGAGTGCGCCGCATGTTGCGCGTGACGATTCCGGATTATCATCCGTCACCGCGCCGCATCGCATCGTGTCTTATGCGTCTGTTCTGGAGGCGCTCGCGACCATTGACGAAAGCGCCGGCCGCGTTATCGCGGCGCCCGACTATCTGCGTCTCGGGGTTCGAGAGAGTCTTATCAGCAAGGTCTTCCCTGCTCTCTCCTCGATTTCCGCAGCAGGAAACAGCACAATCCCTGATCCTGAGGGAATCATGGCCTTGAACGCCGACACCGTCATCGCGTGGCGCGGCATTCTTGGCAATCTGAGGCAGATCGGCTTCCCGAACATCCTGCAGGTTCGCCAGCCGGGCGCTGAGGTCGGCGCCGCTCTCAATGAGACGTGGCAGCTTTTAGGGGAGGTTTTACGCAAGCAGGCCCGAAGTGATTTCCTGATCGATTCCTATCATAGCAGGATGAAGGCAATCGCAACGGAACATGCAGCGACACGGCCCTTGCGCGTGATCGTGGTCATTCCCATACGCGGGCACTGGCGGGTTGGCGGCCGGCGCTTCTACCTGAACCGTCTCCTGAAACTTGTCGGGGCAGTAAATGTCGCCGCGTCGCCCGCGGATGGCCCCGCCGATGCCGAACAGATCTTCAACTACGACCCGGATGTCGTTCTGCTTTTGAACACGCCAGGTGGAGCCTCTCCGGAGGAGTTTTATGACAATCGCATTTGGAGCGCGCTTCGCGCGGTTCGCCAGAGACGGGTTTACACAATGCCGACAAGGTCGACCTACAACGCTCCGGTTGATGAGCCGCTGTTGGCGCAATGGCTCATCGACGTCTTTCGTTCAGAAGGCAGCGAGGAACACACGCGCGAGAGCTATACGACAACATACGCCAACGTCTACGACTACGACTTGAGCGATACCGATCTCGCATGGGCGCTTCGTGAAGAGGAAAACAAGACATCGGCCGGATATGCACGGTTCTTAGGGGCTGGACAAAGTCGGCTCGGGAACTAGAGGGCTATGGCCGGCCCGAACTCCGCCCGAGGCTGCAGACAACGCTTCATCAATTTCGAGGCGCAGGCTCTCAAAAAATTCGGGGGACCGGATCACAGTACTATGAGAAGCGTTTCTGATCACGGTCGTGGGCAATGTCGCAGATGAATAGCATGTCCAGTCCACCGCACCTGACGCGCCTCCGGAGTCAGCCGCGGACCACGGTTTGACGGTCAACGTCGATGGTTTGAGAGTGTAGCGCCGCGTAATGTGAATTCGATTGAACAGGACGATTGTACGGTATTCGTGACTGGACCAAATGTCGTCTGTCCTCGTCGCTGTCCAATGGGATTTGGTCTCGGCGTAATATAACAACAGCACCGAGCGTTCATACTCCGATAGTCTTTCAAGCAACGAAACCCACAATAGATGAAACTGCGAAGCGCCGATATGCTCAAAGAACGCTTCAGACGCATTCTGCTCGTCCCGTTGAGCGCGCTTTGCGACATAGCTGTCGACTTGCGTCGACAGGTCGTAGACATCGACGACACCCGCAAAATGAACGGGTATCCGGGAGGCATCAAGTTGCGCCGCGAGTTCATATGCAAGCAATCCGCCCCATGACCAGCCGATGACGAAGCACCCCGACGACGTGTCGACGCGCGATCTGACATACTCGGCGTACTCCGACACAACGGACTCCACGGACTGTTCGAGGAACAGAGGGTCTCTAAGCCATCGTGCTTCAAATCCGATAACCGGATGACGAATGAGAACCTGCTTCGCAACAGGAACGTAGGAATCGACCCGGCCCTGGAACGGATGCAGGCAAAGGATCGGTGGCCGGTCTCCCGTCCGGCGTAGCACGACCGCTGCGCCAATGCTCTTCTGAGAAGTGGCCGCCGCCAACTCCCGGATGGACTGATGCGTCAGGACAACCCCGGTCGTCATCCCTTCGATTCCAGCCTGACCGGCGCATGCAACCAGCATCATTGCAAGAATGGAATCACCGCCCAATTCGAAGAAATTGTCAGTTACACCTACTTGATCGAGCTTCAGGAGATCCTGCCATATCCCGACGAGCCGCCGTTCGATTTCGTTGCTCGGCGCCACGTAGTCCTTCGTTACTAGATCGATCGCGGGCAATGCTTGCCGATCAAGCTTTCCGTTAGGGGATAGCGGCAACGAATCCAACCTGAGGATATGTCTTGGAATCATGTATTCGGGAAGCTTCGTCCGAGGCGTCGTGATGCCTGACCACCGCCATCAGGGCCAGTTCCATGGCTCGCACATCCAGCGGGACATGAACGTCGAGCAATACCGACTGATTCCAGCGATCTCGATGCGGAATCTCCTCTTGAAAGAAACGTTTCTGGATCGGCGTCAGTTCGGTCGATCCCGAAATCTCCGGTTCTGCTGTCGTCACAGGGGTTGCGGCAAGATGCTGCGCGACAATTGCCAGCTCACGGATTGTCTGCTTCTCGAAAATCTGCTTCGGGGTCACCAGCAAGCCGGCCTTGCGCGCCCGCACGACGATTTGCAGCGACAGAATGGAATCGCCGCCCAGCGTGAAGAAGTTGTCGGTTACGCCCACCTCGTTCGTCCGCAGAACATCTTGCCAAACCGCGCTCAGAATCTGCTCGACATCGCCTTGCGGCAAAGCAGGCCGGCTCGGCGTCACCTCCAGCGCCGGGAGCGCCTTCCGGTTAACCTTCCCGGCTGGCGTCAACGGAATTTTGTCAATGAGAGTGACCGACGACGGACGCATATAGTCTGGCAGACGCGCCGCCAGATGCGCCATCAAACGATCGACAAAATCGTTCGAGACAGACCCGTGCCGGGGCACCACATATGCGACAAGCCGTGTCGTGCCATGGGTGTTGCACGCCGACACGGCGGCGGCGCGCACATTTTCATCGGCTGCGAGGACCGCTTCGATTTCGCCCAGTTCTATTCGATGGCCCCGAATCTTGATCTGGTGGTCGCGCCTGCCGATATATTCAATCTCGCCGTCGGCGAGCCAGCAAACCAGGTCGCCGGTCCTGTACAAACGCTCACCCGGCTCGGTCGCGTAGGGATGTGGAACGAATGATTGCGCGGTGAGACCCGCTCGGTTCAGATAACCGCGTGCGAGTCCGCGGCCACCAATGTAAAGTTCTCCGATCACACCCTCGGGCACGCAATCCATGTCGGGGCCGAGAACATAGAGTTGCGTGTTCCTGATCGGACGGCCGATCGACACCACGTCATCCGCCGCGCGTTCACAGCATGACGCACTTGCATCAACTGCGGCTTCCGTCGGGCCATATGAATTGTATAGGCACCCCGGATACCGGGCCAGGACACGGTCACGCAAGCCACGAGGCAGCGCCTCGCCGCCCAGGTAGAACCCACGCAAGAGCGATAGCGCATTTTTTTCGTCCCCCTCCAGCAGAACTGCGACCAGCGAAGGGACGGACTGAAAGAACGTAATCTTGTGCTGCGCGATGTCCTCCAGCAGATGCAGCGCGTTGTCGCGCGCAGAGGCTCGCGAAAGCACGCACTGCGCGCCGGCAAGGAGCGGGCTCCAATACTCGAAGATCGAGGCATCAAAGCTGATGGAAGTATGCTGGAGAATCCGATCGCCAGGCGACAGTCCGAGATATTCGATCAGCCACCGTTCGTGGTTAACGATCGCCCGGTGGGTGACTGCCACTCCTTTCGGGTAACCGGTCGAGCCCGACGTATAGATGCAGTAGGCAAGGTTGTCGGGAGCCGCCGATCGCGGCGGAAGGGAGGTCGGGTGTTCGGCGATACGCGGCCACTCCCCGTCCAGACACAACATGGCGGGATGTGCCGCCTGGTTACAAAAGCAAGGCAACAGACGTAGGCTCTTCGTCAATGCATCGCTGGTGAGAACCAGTTCAACACCCGCATCCTGAATCATGAACGAGAGTCGCTCCGGCGGGTAGCCCGGATCCAGCGGCACATAAGCCCCGCCCGCTTTCAGGATTGCCAAAAGGCCGATGATCATGTCCGGCGAGCGCGGGATGCAGATGCCGACAAGGACGTCCGGCCCGACGCCGTGGTTGCGAAGATAATGTGCGAGTTGGTTCGCGCGCGCGTCAAGTATACCATAGGTCAGCGATTCATCTTGGCTCATCACAGCGATGTCGTCGCGGTGCAACCTCGCCTGCGCCTCGATAAGTTCGTGCAGACAACGGGCGTCAGGCGCATCGACTGGCCCACGTGGCCAGCTTCCGGCAAGACGCGACCGCTCACCGGGGAGAAACGGCGAAATCTCCATGACGGGCCGCTCGGACGATACCACCAGATCGCCCAGCAGCTTCAGCAGATGGGCCTGAAGCTGCTCCATTCGACATCGGTCGAACGCCGCCTGCTGATATGACAAGGCGACTTCAAGCCCCTCGCCCGTCCTTACCACGACCGTGAGCGGATAGTGCGTCGGCTCCACGGTCACCGGATTTTCGATACCAAGCCGGGAATGGGATCTGGCACGCAATGCACGGTCTAGCGGGTAATTCTCAAAGACAAGAATCGTGTCGAACAGAGGTTGTCCGGGGCTTCCTGCCCAGCGCTGAATATCGTAGAGCGGCACGTGCTCATGCTCGCGCATCCTCAAGTTCTCGTCTTGTAGCGTGCGGAGCCACTCTCCTACACTCTCTGCCGGCTTTACCGTGTGGATCACGGGAAGCGTGTTGATGAATAGTCCCAACATACCCTCGGAGCCCGGCAGATCAGCCGGACGACCGGCGACTGTCGAACCAAAACTCACGGTCGACCGGCCACTATAGGTCCGCAGAAGCAGGCACAACGCGCCCTGAAGCAGCGTGTTGAGAGTCACCCGCTCTCTTTGAGCGAATCGTTCCATTTGCATCAACTGATCGGCGGCTACTCTGGCCGCGATCGTGCCGTGCGACGCCGGCACGGTTTCTGCGTCCCGATGCAAGCGTCCAAAGCCATCGGCGAGCAAGGTCGGCTCGTCGAGCCCTCCCAGCATCTCCTTCCAGAATCGTTCGCTTGCGTGTCGATCCTGGCGGCGTAGCCACGCAATGTAGTCGCGATAAGGCCTCACGGACGACGCCGGCTCTTCTCCGAGATAATGAGCGAAGATTTCCTCGATCTGCCTTGCCGTGCTCCATCCGTCCATCAACAGGTGATGATGGGTCCAGATCAGGTGATATCGCTGACCGCCGAGACGAACCAGCGTGACACGTTGCAAGGGCGCGCAGGAGAGATCAAAACCACGCTTGCGATCTGCGACAGCGAGGTCATCAAGAGAGTCGGGATCGGGGCGATCACGCCAGTCAAGCTCCGCGATCAACGGCGTAACACTCTTGTGGACGATCTGCAGCGGTATCTCGACATCGCCATTCCAAATGAAGCTGGTGCGGAGGATAGCATGGCGTGCTGTCGTAAATTCCCAGGCCGCCCGCATACGCGGGACGTCCAGGTCGTCGATCGTCACACGTAGTTGGTTGACGTAATGTCCGGCTTCCGGCTCATGTATCGCATGGAACAGCAGACCGTCCTGCATCGGTGAAAGCGGATAAATGTCTTCGATACCGCCGGCAGGAATCGGAAGCGCGTCGATCTGCAACTGCGTCAGGCAGGCCAGAGGCACGTCCTCCGGCGTGAGGAGATCACGCGCGGCGGCATCGCTTGGCCCCTTCCAATTGTCATCCGTGACGACGGTTACAGCGACGGCCGCAAGCTCTTCAATCGTCTGCCATTCGAACAATTGCTTCGGCGTGATTGCGATTCCCGCACCTCGCGCGCGCCCGACAATCTGGAGGCTGAGGATAGAGTCGCCGCCAAGTTCAAAGAAGTTGTCAGTGATCCCAAAATTCGAAATGCCCAGAACGCCCGTCCAGATATCGAAGAATTTCTCCTCGAGCGGCGTTCGCGGGGCCACCACCCTACGTTCAGAGGATGCATCGGGGGATGGCAGCGCTCGACGATCGGCCTTGCCGTTTGACGTCAAAGGGACTGCATCCAATAGGACGAAGCGCGTCGGTATCATATAGGCCGGCAGCACGGAGCGAAGATGCGCCGTTAGGTTGTCGAAGAACAAGCTTTGCGCATCACTTCCGTTCCTCCACCGTTCTGCTTCTAACGGCACGATGTAGGCGACAAGCTGTTTGACCGAGGCGACCTCGTGCACAGCCACTACGGCATTCTGGACGTCCGGATGGGTCAGCAACCGGACCTCGATCTCGCCAAGTTCGATCCGGAAGCCGCGGATCTTCACCTGCGCATCGGTGCGACCGAGGTACTCCAGCGAACCATCCGGACGCCATCGACCCAGATCGCCGGTTCGGTACAGTCGTTCCCCCGGAACGCGGCAAAACGGATTAGGGATGAATCGATCTGCTGTTAAGGCGGGCTGACCTGCATAACCACGTGCGAGACCTGTTCCGCCGATATAAATCTCTCCGCTCACGCCGCTCGGTGCGATGTTGAGATCGCGATCAAGAACGAGAAGCTGCGTGTTCCAGATCGGTCGCCCGATCGGCATCGTGCCGTCCGCTTGAGCGCGCACGCCGCGATCCAGTATTTGAATACAGCATCCCACGACCGTCTCTGTCGGGCCATATTCATTGACAACCAATGACCTTCCATCCAGCCACGGCTCGATTATCCCGGCCGGAAGCGCCTCGCCACCGACAACGATACAGCTCGGAGGGCAAAACGGACCTACTTGTAATGCCGCCAGCATCGACAGATGCGAAGGTGTGACTTTGATCAGGCTGAGCCTGCGCTCGGAGGCCAGAATTTGTCCAAGAGCTTCAATGTCATCCCTCTCAGGCAGAAGAATAACCGTCTGCCCGGCGAGCATCGGAAGCAGGAGACTGGTAATCGTCGCATCGAAGCCGATAGAAGAATGGACCGCGCTCCCAGTTCCCGCCAGCGAGTATGAAGACAGACTGGCCTCAAGATAGTTCATAAGGCCGGCGTGTCTGATCATGACGCCTTTTGGCTGCCCGGTCGTACCCGACGTAAAGATGCAATAGGCAACGTTCTCGGCACCCACCTCATTAGCCGGAAGAGGCGCACCGATGGTATCGGTCGATTCTCTGTCAAAACACCAAAGCTCCACGCCGGAAATATCCGCGGCTGCCTTGAGGTGATCGACAAGACTTTGTTGCGTGAGCACGAGCCTCGCAGACGACGCGGCGATCATATAGGAAAGCCGTTCGGCCGGATGTGCCGGATCGAGAGGAACGTAGGCGCCGCCGGCCTTCAGGATGCCCAGCACACCGACCAGCATGTCCGGGGAACGCTCTGTCGCAAGTCCGACAAAGGTTTCGGGACCCACACCGCGGAATCGCAAGGATTTCGCCAAAGCACTCGCCCGCGCATCCAGTTCGCCGTAGGTCAGGGATGCTCCATCGAACTCGATCGCGACGGCGGACGGATTGTGAAAAGCATGGGATTCAATGATTTCGTGAAGACAGCGAGAACAGACCGGGCGCTCAGAACCGCTGCCAAGGTGAAGCAGGTCCGCCTGCTCTGCGGCCGTGAACAGGTCAATTTCGCCGATTCGAGACTCCACGCCCCGCGCGATTGTTTCGACAATCGATACCCACTGCTCAGCCAATCTCTCGATGCGCGTTCGCTCGAACAAATCGGCGGCGTACGTAAAAGAACACGAAAGCGTGTCTCCACGCTCGACCACATCGAGGCTCAGCTCGAATTTGGCGGCGCGGTTGTTGACGTGCCCAAGCTCGATCTCCAGATCAGAGAGATTGCGACGCAGGAGAGCCGGTTCCTGCCGCTGATGGCTGAACATAACCTGGAACAGCGGATGATGCCGTGCGTCGCGGCTGGCATTCAGCGCCTCGACGAGCTGCTCGAAAGGCAAATCCGGATGCGCCTGCGCGTCCAGCACCGTGCGCCGGACACGCGCGATCAACTCACTCAAGGTGAGATCGCCGGACAATGCGGTACTCAGGACCTGCGTGTTCACGAAGAAACCGATCAGCGACTCCGTCTCAACGCGGTCCCGATTTGCAATCGGAACGCCGACCCGAACGTCCGTGTTGCCAGCTTGCCGATACAGCAACAACTTGAACGCAGCGAGAAGCAGCATGAACGGGGTTGCACCGTTGGCATTCGCCACGCACTTCAAGACCGTAAAAACTTCCTTGTCCAGCATGAATCTGTGAACGGCGCCCCGATAGGCCGTGATCTCGCTGCGCGCTCGGTCGGCGGGAAATTCGAGAACGGGATCATCGCTGCCGAGCTTGCCTTTCCAGTATTCAAGCTGGCGCTCCGACTCTCCTCCGTCGAGCCAAGCCCGCTGCCAATCGGCGTAATCAGAATATTGAATCGCAAGCACCGGCAGCACGACGTCATGATGCTTGACGATTGCATCATAGGCCGCAAGAAACTCGTTGATCAAAATGCTCGACGACCAGGCATCCGAAATGATGTGGTGCATGGTCACGATCAGTGTATGCAGGTGATCGCCTTGCCGGACGAGGCAAAGCCGTAGCAAACGCCCCGACTGAAGATCAAACGGCGCCGTCGCCTGCTGCTCAACGATGCCGTGAGAATTCTTATGCCGGAGTGAGGGATCCAGACCTGAGAAATCAACACGCTCCACCTCTATACGGCGGCTTGCATGAATATGCTGCAATCCGTGGCCGTCCGGCCCTTGTATGAAGTTCGTCCGCAATATCTCATGACGATCGATGATTAGCTGGAACGCGCGCTCCATCGCGTCCTCATCGAGGGCGCCGCGAAATTCCACCGTATTTGATATGTTGTAGGCCGAACTATCCGGCGCAAGATTCCACAAGAACCACAGCCGCTCCTGCGAATGTGAGAGTCTCGCTGTGCTACGAGGCCCAAGTGAGGGAAGAGGAAACTGACGCGGATCGATCCCCCGCTCGTGAAACTGCTGAAACGCCTTGCGGCGCTGATCCTCAGGAAGCTTCAGAAGCGTGCGGATGATGTCCGAATTCGCTGCGGTCATGGCGCAAATGCCTACAGAAATTCGCGAAGGATCTCACGCGCAGCCTCGGCGGATACGTTGTCGCCGCCGTCCGGCGCGGACTGACCAATCGCTTTCGCAAGCGCGGCAATAGTCTGACATTCGAAGAGATCCCGAATGGAAACAGACAGTCCGGCTTCATGCGCACGCGCAATCACACGCATGCTCAGGATCGAATCGCCTCCCAGTTCAAAGAAGCTGTCTTCGACGCTGACGGCGTCAAGGCCAAGGACGTTCTGCCATATAGCCGCCAACATGGTCTCAACGCCGTCGCGTGGTATCACCATCGCACGTACCGGCCGCTCCGGCCGCGGCAGGGCTCTGATATCGACCTTGCCATTCGGCGTAAGCGGGATCGCATCGAGTACAACAATTTCGGCCGGCACCATCTGTTCGGGTAGGTGGAATCGGAGATATTCCGTTAGGCGGGCCGTTGCAGCACGTCGGCCTTCCTCCGAAGCGATGGACTCTTGGAGCACCACGTAACCGACAAGGATCGGCCGATCGCACCCGACGACAACGACTGCGCTGCGGACTGCTCCGTCCCTACGAAGGCGCGCCTCTATCTCGGCCAGTTCAACCCTCAATCCCCTGATTTTCACCTGGCGATCGGCGCGGCCGGCAAACTCGATCAGGCCGGCCGAGGTCCAGCGGCCCAGATCGCCGGTTCGATACATCCTGCTTCCAATTCTCGGAGAGAACGGGTTCGGGACAAATCGCTCTGCCGTAAGACCCGCTTGGCCAACGTACCCGCGGGCGACACCCTCTCCCCCGATATAGAGTTCGCCCACGATTCCTTCCGGCACCAGGCCGAGAAGATGATCGAGAATATAGACCTCCATATTCCGTAGTGGACGGCCGAGCGGAACTGGGCCGGCATCCGGCACGGTGCCGACATCGCACATCAGCGCACCCACGGTCGTTTCCGTCGGCCCGTAGTGATTGATCAGAACACCCGAAGGGCTTGCACGCCTGATCTCAACTGTCAAATCCCTGCTGCATTGCTCTCCTCCAAGCACGACAAGCCGGGTTGGAAGCACCTCCGCGAGGCCTTGGGGCCCGGCCAGACCAGCGAGATAACTCGGCGTGATCTTGACGGCGTCAACACGATGAGCACGGACATAGCTGGCCAGCGAAGCGCGGCTGAAAGCCCGATCCGTTGTGATCAGGTGCAAGGTGGCGCCTGTCGACAGGGCTCCGAACAGGGCGGTATGGCCGAGATCGGCCGCCGGCGTCGACATCATCGCGATCTGGCGAATGTCGGATTCGCGAAAGAGCTCCGCGATCTCGTCGACATAGTTGGCGAGCGCGCGATGACTGACCACGACTCCCTTCGGCTGCCCGGTCGACCCTGAGGTAAAGATCATATAAGCGGCGGCGCTCGTGTTGACTTCTGAGGATGGCCTCGCGTCCGCGGCAGCGCACGCTAGATCGACAGGAACGAACGACACGCCCTCCAGACCGGACGGCTCTGGCACCGGTCTAGGACCGCCGGTCACCACGGTTATGCCGGCGCTGTGCATAATCTCGGCCGTCCGGGCCGCGGGCCACGCCGGATCAAGAGGCACGTATGCGCCGCCCGCTTTCCATATCGCCACCAGAGCGACAACCATCTCGCAGGACCGTTCGGCAACCAGGCCGACAAAAATGTCTGGTCCGACCCCCGCCGCTTTGAGTTGCCTGGAGAGATAACTGGATCGCTGATCGAGAGCCTCATAGGTCAGGGAGACGCCCTCGCAGACGACTGCCACGTCATTTGGTCGTTGCTGCGCTATCACCGCCATTCGCTCCGGAACGCCGCCGCTCCGGGATGGAACACATCGCCCTCGGCTCCAGCGGTCAAGGACCGTTGTTCTCTCCTGCGCTGTGAGAATGTCCAACATGCCTAATGGCGCGCGAGGGGCTTCAACAAGTGCAGCGAGTAAGCTAACAAGTCTAACCGACAATCGCTCGACATCTTGACGGTCAAACATATCGGCCTTGAATGAAAACGACAGGACCAGGTCGTTCCTGCCATTAACGACCAACGTTAACGGATAGTGTGAACCTCCAATGATCTCCGGTTTACCAAATCCAAGGCGGTTCGACGCGCGCCGTCTCAGCACCTCATCGATCGGATAATTTTCGAACACGATAATCGTGTCGAAGAGTACTTGGCCGGGCATTCCCGCCCATCGTTGAATGTCATATAAGGGAATGTGTTCATGCTCACGTCGACTGACATTGTCGTGCTGCAGTGAGCGCAACCAGTCTGCGACGTTCCCCGACGGCTCAATGCGATGGATAACGGGCAGTGTGTTGATGAACAGTCCCAGGATTGCGTCGGAACCCGACAGATCGTGAGGTCGACCGGCAACCGTTGCCCCGAACACGACCGTTTCAGCCCCGCAACACTTGTGCAACAGCAGCAGCCACGCGGCTTCGATGACCGTGTTCAGCGTGATGCGCTGCTCTTGTGCAAAGCGCCGAAGGCGATCAGTGAAGGCGGGGCTGCACTGATGGACCACCACCTGGCTCTCGGCCAGCCTTTGAGCGCCTGGTATTCCGGCCGGAGTTCTCCTGAGCGCATCTGAAAGCAACGTGGGGTGATCCAGCACGCGAAGCCGCTCCATCCAGAAGCGTTTGCTGCGATCGATATCCTGCCGTGCCTGCCAGGCGATATAGTCGCGATAGCAACCCGTGGCGTCATTCACAGGCTGATCGGAGTATCGGGCCATGATCTCTTCGATTTGCCGCGCGGAACTCCACCCGTCTGTGATGAGATGATGATGAGTCCAGATGAGGTAAAAGGCATCGTCCGCCAATCGCACGACTGTCAGGCGCTGAAGCGGCGGCCGGTGGAGATCAAAACCACGCTCTCGATCCATGACGGCGAACGTAAGGACTTCATTCTCCCCGGCCCGCCTCTTGCGCCAGTCCAATTCTTCGAAGCAGTCGGTGACGCCTTTGTGAACGATCTGGAGCGGCCGGGGCAGATTGTCCCAGACAAAGCCCGTGCGAAGAATGGCGTGACGCCCGATCACCGCCGCCCAGGCGCTTCTGAAACGCGCGACGTCGAGACCGTCCGCGCGAACGCAGAGCTGATTGACGTAGAGGGCTGACGCGGGGTCGCGCAGGACATGAAAGAGGATGCCATGCTGCATCGGAGCCAACGGATAAATGTCTTCGATCTCCTGTGCAGGGTCGGCCAATCGGTCGATCTGCTGCTGGGTCAGGCCAGCGAGCGGAAAGTCCGACGGCGTGGCACCCGAAACGCCCTCGCTGACACAATGTCTGACGACTGCCAGCAATTCCTCCTCGAATGACGCACCGAGGCGATCGATCGTTGAACGCAAATAGCGCCGCCGGCTATAGTTGATCGACACACGCAAACGGCCGTCATATATGCTGCTCTCAATACCAAGCGACGGCGTCAGTTCGGACTGCGGGTCGCGGCTTGCACCGCCCGGCTCGTCCGCTGGCGCAAGGAAACCACCGTCCCCAAAAGTGCTGTCGAAGCGCCCAAGGTAATTGAATGTGATATCCGGAGTCCCATGGCCCGCAAGCTGTTCGCGAACGTCACGGGTGCTCAGATATTTGAGTACGCCATAACCGAGCCCTTTGTTTGGTATCGCGCGCAACTGTTCCTTGACAGCCTTGATCGACGCCTCAATCGGGCCGTTCAGATCGAGCTCGGCATCCTGATCGACGAACGGTCTGAGCAGGACAGGATACAGGGTGGTGAACCAACCGACGGTGCGTGTAAGATCGAGACCATCGAACAGATCCTCCCGCCCGTGCCCCTCGACCGAAAGCACAATGCACCCATGACCGGTCCAGCGACAAAGGACCCGAGCCCATGCCGAGAGCAGGAGATCGTCGATCTGCGTTCGAAAAGCACTGGGCGCCCCCCGCACCAAGGCGCCTGTCTGATCCCGGTCGAGAGCGAGTTCGACTGTTGCAACGTCTCCGATGCTGCCATTGTCCGAGGCGAAGTCAGATGGCAGCCCCGTCGATTCGGTTGCCTCGTGCTGTGACAGCCAGAAGGGCAATTCATCGAGCACACGCTGTTCGCCAGCAAAGCTTTTGAGATTTTCCGCCCATACCGCGAACGGCGTCGTTTTTGCCGGCAGCGCGATCACCGTTCCACTGACCGCGCTCCGGTAGGCCTGTTGCAGATCGTCGAGAAGGATACGCCAGGACACGCCATCCACGACGAGATGATGGACGACGAGAAGCAGCCGCTGGGTTCCGTCTTGCATCTGCACGAGCAACGCCCGCAGCAGCGGGCCGACGTCGAGGGAAAGACTCCGCTGTGCTTCTTCAAAGAGCGCCGTCGCCTCAGCCGCGGTCCGCGCTTCGCGTACCCAGAGAACGTCGGCGCTCTTTCGTCCGACAGACACCGGATCCGGAATCGTCACGTCCCAGGATTTTCCTTCGTTGCGGAAACTGTAATTCAATGCATCGTGGTGCGCGATGACCGCCCGCAAAGCGGCTTCAAGTTCAGCCGGCCTGATAACATCCCTGACATGCAGCAAAATGCTCTGGTTCCAGTGATGCCTGTCAGGAACGCACTGCGCAAAGAACCACTCCTGGATCGGTGTGAGAGTAACGCGGCCCTTGCTCGCGGTCGCGACCGGTTGTTTCGGCGCATCCGCGCCTTGCCGGAGCGCCGCGAGAGCGGCAATCGTCGGCTTCTCGAAAACGTCCTTTGGCGTGATGCGGATGCCCTGCTTCTTTGCACGCGCAATGATTTGCAGGCTGAGAATCGAATCGCCGCCAAGCTCGAAGAAGTTCTCGGTGACGCCAATCCGGGGCACGCCAAGCACTTCCTGCCAGATCGAGGCAAGGATCTGCTCCGCCGGATTGCGCGGCTCGATAGAGTCCGAGATCACCATCTCGGGCGCAGGCAACGCCGCACGGTCCAGCTTTCCGTTCGCAGTAAGCGGAAACCTCTCCAGCGGCACCACATGCGAAGGCACCATGTAGTCAGGTAGCGTTGACCGCAGGTGATCCTTCAAACCCTCAACGACTTCTGCTGCCAGTTTCCAGAAGGACAGCTCGTTCAATCGGTGCGGAATGACATAGGCGACAAGCTGCGAGTTGTCATGGATCTCTCGCTCAATGACAACAGCGTCGTACACCCCTTCACAGGCACGCAACCTAGCCTCAATCTCCCCCACTTCTATTCGAAAACCCCTTATCTTGATCTGCGCATCTGCCCGGCCAACAAAATGAAGCGATCCATCGGTCGATCGACGGACGAGATCTCCCGTTCGATACATCCGCTCTCCCAGATCGTCAGCGAAGGGGTTCGGTACGAAACGCTCCGCGGTCGCGCCGGGCTGTCCCTGATATCCCCGCGCGAGTCCTGCACCCGTGACATAGAGCTCCCCGATCGCACCGATCGGCACCGGTTCAAGACCGGTCGAAAGGACAAGAATGCGGCAATTCGGAAGCGGTCGTCCCAACGGGATACGGGATTCCACCCACTCGCCCGCAACGGCATGCACGAGAACGCCGACGGTTGCTTCAGCGGGGCCGTAATGATTGACAACACGGCACGGCGTCTCGTTCCGGACACGCGCCACCAAAGCCGCATCGCATCGCTCTCCGCCGAGGATAAGCAGATGACGCGGTGCCGCCTGCTTAACGCTTGACGCTTCCACCAGGCCGGCAAAATGGCTGGGCGTGATCTTGAGAATGTCAACGCTGTTGCGCGTCATGTAATCGGCAAAACGGCCGGCGTCCAACACGGCTTCCTGTTCAATCAGGTGAAGCGTCGCGCCGTTACATAAAGCTCCGAATAACGCAGTATGCCCGAGATCCGCAACCGGCGTGGACACCATTGCCATGCTGACGTGCGTCTTGAACTCCAGCTCACGCGAAATGGCCGTGACATAGTTGACGATCGCCTGATGGGAGACCACGACGCCCTTCGGCCGCCCCGTGGATCCCGACGTGAAGATGACGTACGCGGCATTCGACGGATGGAGGGTGACCCGCTCGAATGGTGTGGCATGAAACTCATCCTGCTCGCCGATGAGCACAATGCGGACCTTGTCGCCAAAGTTAACCGGCAACGAGTGCTCGTTCACGATGACAAGCCGAATTCCATTGCGCTCGAGCAGCTCCTTATTTCGTTCAGAAGGATGGGAGGGGTCCAATGGGACGTAAGCACCCCCCGCGCGAAGAACGCTCAATATGCCGACAACAAGGGCATCCGACCGCGCGATGGCAACACCCACGAGTGTTCCGGCGCCTACGCCAGCTGCACGAAGCCGCCGGGTCAGTGTCTCAGCGCGCGCGCCGAGTTCTCCATATGTAAGAGAAGTCCCTTCGTGGATCACCGCAATGCTGTCAGGCCGTTCTCTGACGTGAGCGTCGATGAGTTCGTGAAGGCAACGGATATCAGCCGGAGATATGGCCCCGCGTCCGGCAGCGATGCTCATATCGCGGAGCGCAGGTGGCTGGGTGCGAACCGCTCCGACAGGCGTTTCAGCGGCGTTTATGAATTGGAGCAGGATATTCGTCCAGCACGCGATGATATGTTCGATGACGGTGTCGGAAAAGCGTGCTGGGTCATGAACAAAGGTGCATTGCAATCCTTCATCGAGTAGCACATTCAGTGTCAACGGAAACGAATTGGGATTGTGGGTCTCGATGGGACCAAAGACGAGATCGCCCGATCTGCGAAGCTGGAGCGCCTCGTCCATTGGATAATTCTCAAAGACGATCAACGTGTCGAACAGGGATTGTCCCGGCCGTCCTACCCAACGTTGGATATCGTAGAGCGGAACATGCTCGTGCTCGCGTAACTCCAGATTCGCGTTCTGCAACCGCCGCAGCCAATCGCCGAGGTGTTGCTCGGGGTGCGGGTGCGCAATAATGGGAATCGTGTTGATGAACAGGCCGAGCATTGTCTCCGAGCCAACAAGCGCAGCCGGGCGACCGGCAACGGTCGCGCCGAAGACCACGGTGTCTTGATTGCAATATTGCTGCAGCAGCAAGACCCAGGCACCTTGCACGAGCGTGTTGAGTGTCACACGTTCCTTCTGCGAGAATCGTCGGAGCTCACTGACTACTTCAGGACCTATCCGGTGGACGCGCTTACCCGTCGCTTGAGCCGGCTGCTCGCCGTATGAAGCTTCAGCGCCATCAACGCAATTTGCGAGGAGTGTCGGCTGTTCAAGCGTCATCAGACGCTCGGTCCAAAACCGCTCGCTGGCGTGTGTGTCCTGCTGGCTTAGCCAGGCGATATAGTCCCCGTAATGTCCCGCACCCGGATCAAACGGCGCACCGAGGTAGCGGGCAAAAACCTCCTGAAGCAGGCGGGCGGTGCTCCAACCATCGATGAGAAGATGATGGTGCGTCCAGATCAATCGGAATTGCCACGCATCCAGCTGAACAAGCGTCAACCGCTGAAGCGGCGCTTGCGTGAGATCGAAGCCACGACGCCGGTCAGCGGCGGCAAACGTCGTCAGATCAGTATCCGCTGCGGGGTTTAATCGCCAGTCCAACCGCTGGATAACGGGTTGTTTGGGCTTGTGAACAATCTGCAACGATCTCGCGATGTCGCCTTCCCACACAAAACTCGTACGATGGACAACATGATGTCCGGTCGTTGTGGTCCAGGCATCCTGGAATCGCTCCACATCCAGCCCATCGATCGTTACGCTCAATTGGTTCACATAATGTCCGGCGGAGGGATCGTGCAGCGCATGAAACAACATGCCTTGCTGCATAGGCGAGAGTGGATAGATGTCCTCGATTTCGTCAGCGCGAACTGGTAGCCGATCAAGCTGATCCTGCTCTAGTCCGGCAAGCGGCAGATCTGCGGCTGTGACAATCCCGTCACTCCGTCGTCCGTTCCCGGTGCATGGTCTATCGGTGACAGGCGCAACAATTTCCACCGCCGAGCTGAGAGCCTGAATCGTCTGCCGTTCGAACAGCAGCCGCGGCTTCAGCTTGATACCCCGCCGCAACGCACGTGCAATGACCTGAAGGCTGAGGATGGAATCGCCGCCAAGCGCGAAGAAGTTATCGGTGATCCCGACCCGTTCGAGCCCCAGCACCTCCTGCCAGATCACGACAAGCTTCTCCTCGATCGCATTGCGCGGCGCCACGGACGCCGTCATCATATCGGGCTCAGGCAGCGCCTTACGGTCGAGTTTGCCGTTCGGCGTCAGCGGCAGCGCATCGAGCAGTACCAGATGTGCAGGAACCATGTAGTCAGGAAGCATCACGCGGAGATGTTCACGCAGCCGCTCGGCGAGATCCCGGCTCGTATCTTCCGACGCCACCACATAAGCTGCCAGTTGCTTACCCGATGCGGAGTTACGCGCCAACACCACGGCCTCGCGCACATCGTCATGGCCGAGCAATTGTGCCTCGACCTCCCCGAGTTCGATACGAAAGCCTCGTATTTTTACCTGATGGTCGATCCAGCCGACATACTCGATCGCACCGTCCGGTCGCCATCGCGCGAGGTCTCCTGTGCAATAGAGACGCTCTCCCGCCCGTTGCGGGAACGGGTTTGGAATGAATCGCTCAGCCGTCAGGCTAGGTTTGTTCTGATATCCGCGCGCAAGGGCGATGCCGCCAATATAGAGTTCGCCTGTCGCGCCCCGCGGAACGGCGTTCAGATCGGCATCGAGAACGTAAAGCTGCGTATTCCAGATTGGACGGCCAATCGGAACGTTATACGTGCCTTGCTTCCGCCGACACCGCCAGAAACTGACGTCGATCGCGGCCTCGGTCGGCCCATACAGATTGTCGAGGTGAGCGCCATAGCGAGTCAGGAACGCATGTTGCAAATCCGGACGCAGCGCTTCCCCGCTACAAATAACCTGCCGTAAGCTATCATGCGATGCACCGCTATCCGCTTCGATGAATGCGCTCAACATCGACGGGACAAAATGTAACATCGTGATCTGCTGCGCATCGATCAACGCGCTGATCTGTCGGGGGTCTTGATGAGCATTAGGCGGCGCAACGATGAGCTGCGCGCCATACATCAGTGGCAGGAACAACTCCCACACCGAAACATCGAAACTGAAGGGTGTCTTGTGCAGAACGCGGTCGACGGAATTTAGCTTGTAGGCGTCCTGCATCCAGTCCAATCGGTTGACGATTGCCTGATGCGTGTTTGCCGCAGCCTTCGGCCGTCCGGTCGAGCCCGAAGTATAAATACAATAAGCGAGGTTCGACGGAGTGACATCAGCTTCAAAATCGTTGTCGCTGTAGGCCTCGATTGCCGGCCAATCCCGGTCGAGGCAGACATATCGTCCTGCGGACGGCACGGAATCCGCATTTGGTCGCCCCGGCACGATCTCCTTGATCGGCGTTCCGTCAAACGGTGGGAGCATGCCCAACAGGCGTTTCTGGGTCAGCACGAGCTTTACGCAGGAATCCGCAATCATGACATCAAGGCGGCGGGCGGGGTAGCTCGGATCGAGCGGCACATAGGCGCCGCCGGCCTTGAGGATGCCGAGCAGTCCGATCACCATTTCGATCGAGCGTTCGACCGCAATGCCGACCAGAATGTCAGGGCCAACACCCTTCGCACGCAGGTAGCGAGCGAGTTGGTTAGCCCGAGCGTTGAGTTGGCGATAGGTCAAGGTGGCGTCTCCGCAGACCACCGCGACCATGTCCTGGCACTCGGCTGACCGCGCCGCGATCAGTTCGTGGAGGCAGCGCCCGTCGATCGCCCGCTCCTCGCCTCGCCCCCATTTGTCGAAAACGAGAACGCTTTCATCGCGATCAAAAAGCGGAAAGTCCGCAAGCCTGGCGCCGGGATGATCGGCTATTGCCCTGAGCAGCCGTTCAAAATGCTTGCCAAGGCGAGCGATCGTTGCCGACTCAAAGAGATCGACCGCATAGGTAAATATAAGATCAATGTCGTCCTCATGCTTCTCTATGTCGAGACTGAGATCGAACTGGATGTCCCGACTGCGGGTTCTGATAATTTCGATGTCGAGGCCGCCGGCATGGCAAACGCGGCGGCTACGACTCATCTCAAGATAATTGACCATTACCTCGAATAGGGGATTGTGGGTCAAGCGACGCTCGGGACGCAAAGATTCGACCAGTTGATCGAACGGCAGGTCCTGATGAGCCTGGGCCTCGAGAACGGTTGTCTTCACACGCGTAAGAATTTCATCGAAACGCAAATGCCCGTCGACGGTCGTGATCAAAACCTGAGTGTTCACGAAGACACCGATCAGATCTTCCAGCACTGACTGCGTTCGGTTGGCGGTAGGAACACCAACGCGGATCTGTTGCTGACTGGTATAGCGATAGATCAGTGTCTTGAACGCCGCCAAAAGCACCATGAACATCGTCGCCTGCCCGGCCTGGCTTAACGACCGTAGTTGCGCCGTCAGACCTGGATCGATCACCAGCCGGTAAGTATCGCCGAGGCAGCTTCGGTCAGGACGTCGCGGGCGATCCGCGGGCAATTCAAGAACGGGATGGTCTGAGCCGAGCTTCTGTCTCCAATAGGTGAGCTGCCGCTCCGTCTCGCCGGCCTGCAGCCGGGCGCGCTGCCACTCGGCGAAATCGATGTATTGAATCGGAAGTTCCAAAAGAGCGCACGCGGCTCTCTCGACGAGGGAGTCGTAAAGCGCGACGAACTCGTCGATCAACAGCTGCATCGACCACGCATCGCAGGCAATATGATGCACGGTCACGATGAGCCGGTGATTCTGAGGTGCACACCGCACCAGCCGTACCCTGAGCGGCGGTCCGCTTTCCAGATCGAAGGGCGTCGCGGCTTCTTCATCGAGCAGCCGTTCGGCTTTCGCCTCACGAATCTTCTCATCTAGAGCGCTCAGGTCATCGCGCGCAATTGCCGGGGCATATGATTGATGAACCCGCTGGAGGGTACCGTCGGGACCACCAGAAAAGCTGGTTCGTAGCGACTCGTGGCGCTGCACAATCTGCGCGATAGCAGCTTCCAACGCCTTCTCGTTCAGCGGACCCAGCAAACGAGCCGCGCCTGAGACGTTGTAGGCGGGACTCGATGGCTCCAACTGCCATAAGAACCAGAGCCGCTCTTGCGCGTGCGAAGCCCGCGCTTCCGAGAGCCCGGCGCGTGTCGGAATTGCCAAAGCGGAAGCCTGTGGCTGTGCCAAAGATTGCTGCAGCGCTCCCGCTAACCGGATCGGGGTCGGAGCCTCGAAAAGGTGGTGCAATTCGAGTGCGATCCCCAGGCGCTCGCGAAGGCGGGCAATGACCTGCACAGCGGTGATCGAATTGCCGCCGATGAGGAAAAAGTTATCGCCGGGGCGCACCACCCTAGTCTGCAGCACCGATTTCCATATTCCGATCACCTCGTCCAAGTTGGGAAGGGTATCGCTTTCGTTTTGAGGCGCTGGCTCCTTGTTCTCTGTCAGCGCCGCTAGACCGCATGACGCAAACAGATTCAATTCGCCGGATTGCCAAAGCTCATAACACCGGCTGCGTTGCAATTTGCCGCTTGAGGTCTTGGGAATCTCGCCTGGCTGCAACAGCAAGACGAGCTTGGCGGGCTCCTGATAGACGTTTGCGATTGTCTCGCTGATTGTACTCGCTAGTGCATCCGGTGAAATGATCCGTTGCATCGCACGGCTGACTTCCGCCGCAACCCCGATCGCTTCCTGACCATTCGATACAATCGGAAATGCCGCGACACGGCCGCGGCGCACGCCTTCAACTTCAGCTTCGATCAGTTGCTCAACATCCTGCGGATAAATGTTCTGGCCGCGGACAATAATGAGATCCTTCTGGCGCCCCGTTACATAGAGACAGCCTTCACGCAAGAATCCGAGATCACCGGTCCGCAAGAAGCGTACCCCGTCAACCTCCGTAAACGTGGCGTTGGTGGCCTCCGTGTTGTTCCAGTAGCCAGGAGAAACGCTCGGGCCGGAAAACCAGATTTCCCCAATATTACCGTCACCCTGCGCACCGACGATACGAACCTCATGCGCGGCTTGTACACGACCGCAACACACGACATCTCCCTGCGTGAACGGGACGGCCTGCAGGCCCCCGCCCCGGGTTGCCCCGGTGACAATAAGCGTTGCTTCCGCGAGGCCATAACAGGCATATGCGGCTCGACCATCGAATCCGACCGCACCAAATCGATTGGAGAATGCTTCAAACGTACCGGCCCGGATCGGTTCGGAACCGCAAAATGCCAACGTCCAGCTCGATAGATCCAATCCCTGCAGACTTGCCTCCGACACGCGTTCCGTGCAGAGACGAAACGCAAAATCAGGCCCGCCACTAATTGTCCCGCCAAATCGTGATATCGCTTCAAGCCATCGGACCGGCCGCTCCAGGAATTGTTGCGGCGACAACAGCACGACCGATGCACCGCTAAACAACGGCTGCAGCAGCGCTCCAACCAGTCCCATGTCATGGAAAAGCGGCAACCAGCTGACAACCGTATCGTCTCTATCAAACTCGAATGCGGCCTTGATCGATGCCTCATTTGCAACGAGGTTGCCATGCGTGATCATCACCCCCTTCGGCGCGGAGGTGGAGCCCGACGTATATTGCAGGAAGGCGATTGTGTCCCGATCGACGGCTGGCGGCGTCCAGTCTGTCGAAGACGATTTCCATTCTGCGGGTACGACAACGCGAGAGCCAGGCTCACACATCGCCAGGAGTTCATAGACCGCTTCGATGCTTGGCGTCGTGGTGATTACAAGGCGGGGGCGACAGTCTCGTACAATTCCGACGAGGCGAACTGCCGAGCCGGATCTCTTGGTCTCGGGCGAATACGCGGGAACCGCGATCAGCCCGGCATACATGCAGCCAAGAAAAGCAACGGCATAGTCGACGCCACTCGGAAGGAAGATGACAACGCGGTCTCCTGGGTCGGCTAACTGAGAAAGATAGCTCGCTACCAGTCGGGCTTGGCCGTCCAACTCCGCATATGTGAGGAAAACAGGCTCATCCCAAGCATCAGCTAGGCTGCGGATCGCAACCCGGCTCGGCTGACGCCCGACGTGATTGTGCAGAACATCAATGAAGGTCGCGCGGGCCTCATTCGGTGCGTGCATAATAAACTGCCAATCTTTTGCGGAGCTACTAAGACGGCGTCATTTTTCCATGGGGTTTTGCCATGGCGACTAGAACCTTGCGTTTGCCTTTGAATGATGCCCGACCATGCGCTGTCAGCATATTATCGAGCATCAGGATATCGTCCTTCTGCCATTCAAATGTCACGGTCGCTCTCGCAATCGCCGCTCGGATGCAATCGAGTATATCTTCTTCGATCCTGGTGCCGTCTCCGTAGTAAGCATTACGGGGAAGATCTTCCTCCCCGACCGCATCAAGCAACGCTTCTCGTACCGGAGGGGCAAGGCTGGAAACGTGGAATAGATGTGCTTGGTTGAACCAGACAGTCTCGCCGCTCACAGGATGCTCCGAAACCGCCTGCGCAATTTGACGGGTCCGCAAGTTACCATTCTTCTTCCACTCGCACACGATATCCCGCTCGCTGCAATACCGTTCCACGTCATCCTTGCATGATGTGTTGAAAACAGTCTCCCAAGGCAAATCGAGTCCATTGCCGTAGTTCCGGACATACATCACTTGCTTGTCGTGGAAGATTTCCCGGATTGACTGGGGAATATCTGCGTAAATTTGTCGGCTATTGGCTATCGGGGTGGTGCCGCCAGCATCTGCCGGAACCACGCAATGAAACCAGATACGCATCGGCCAATCGCGGGTGTACGACTGCTCATTATGAAGCGGGATGTGTTGCGACGGCGGATATTCAGTCGAAGTATAGATGCGATCGCCAACATGCGATCTCGGAGTCGATGCAAAATCGTAGGTAATCAGAGCATCGCCAAAAGACGTCGCAAAATCATGAAACGCGTTGGGACCATCAAGCGAGAATCCCCGGAACAGCACGCCGCCTTGTAATGTCAACGCCGCATCAATCTCCCCGCGCTGATCGTCAACGATCGATCTCAACGAATGACCATGCTTAGTCGCGCACAATATGACTGAAGGAACCACTCTCGCTTCAAAACATGAAAATACACTATCAGACATCGCACCCCCAACCTTGGATAAGGTTGCCGCTGCCCAGACTGGCAAGACGAGCCCCGGTCCGCCGATATATACAACAGGATATAGATGTGCGAATATAGTGTCATCAATAAAGTAGCGAACCAAGCCCCGAGTTCAGTGCGGGAGCGGCAAGATTTAAGTGTTACGACGCGTGTGAGCACTCGACGCCAGGTGATGCCAGGCCGCTGGAGGAACCCATGCATTTGACGAATTGCGTTAAGTTATTTCGCCAGGAATGTTGTGTAAGCCCTTCCGAAGCGCCGCCGAAAGCGATCATTTTCTTGCGCTGGGATCTAATAAGAGCTCTCGATAGATTGTTGCTAACTACTGACTCTGTCGTGATGGCCGCACCCCAACCGATCCAAGGGACCTGTTTGGCTACATTGCAAGCCGCTCGTAACCCAAGAACAGCGAACATCCATACCCTTCGTCACCCAAGGTAAGCTCGATGCTGGACCGGCATGTCGCATCAACTGCTCCGCGACTGGATGCCAATCCGCGAGTCTCTTATGACGCCGAGATCCGGTGGACATCGTATGGGATTCCGCACATCAAGGCTGATGATTACGACTCTCTCGCCTTCGGCGTCGGCTACACCTACGCTCGTGATAATGCAGAATTGCTGGCAGACGCAGTGCTGACAGTGCGCGGGGTGCGCTCTCTCCATTTTGGACCCGAGACTTGTGCCCCGCATCAATCGATGTCCAATCTCGACAGCGACTTTTTTCACAAGATCTACTTCGATCCGGGTCAGCTTGCCGCTAGATATGCGAGCGAGCAGTCCCGCACAGCTTTGATGCTCAAGGCTTATGCCGCTGGCGCCCGCCGCTCGATCGAGGAGACAAATGCCCGTGGCACGGTCCACCCTTGCCTCGACGCATTGAAAGACGCGCCCATAACCCATCGGGACCTGTACCTTCTGCTCGCACAAAAGGCTGCACGGACCAGCGGCTGCGCCTTTGCGGGTGCTATTCTTGCTGCCCGCCCCACAAGCGCGGAGGCCGAGGTTGGAACGATCAGCCTCGGCGCACCAATCGAGCGGGCTCCGCATCTCGGCAGCAATGCCTTTGCCATCGGACGAGACCTTTCCGAAACGCGCTCGGGTCTCCTTGTTGCAAACCCTCACTTCCCCTGGTTCGGACCACACCGCTTCTATCAAATGCACCTGACGATTCCGGGTGAACTCGACGTCATGGGCGCAAGCCTGCCGCCATTTCCCGTCATCAACATTGGTTTCAACCGGAATGTCGCCTGGACGCATACAGTATCGCCAAGCCGCCGCTACGCGATTTATGAGCTTCGCTTAGGTCGAACGTCCCCTCTGACCTATCGGATTGGCTCGCAAACCAAGCCAATGACCAAGCGAATAATATCAGTGGCCGTCCGCTCGCAGGACGGCCGCACAGAGGAGGTGCACCGTATTTTCTACAGCACCTGCTACGGTCCGATTATCGTTCTCCCCGAAGCCGGGTGTCTATGGTCCGACCGCCGCGCCTATGCATTCTGCGACTCGGCACAGTCTATCAGCATGGTCGAGCAATGGCTTGCGCTGAATAAAGCGTCATCAGTGAAGGACGTCGATGCAGCTCTTTCCCACCATCGGGGGGCTCTCTGGTTGAATACGCTCGCGGCGGACAGCAAAGGTGACGTTTATTTCGGGGATCTCACAGCCGTGCCAGACATTTCGGCTTGGCAACGGATCATTCGCGCACCCTCAAGAGCAGCACGCGTTGTCGCGCGTAAGCAGAATATCCTTGTTCTAAATGGCTCAGGGCGTGCTCATGCTCCGCATGTAACCTCCCGAGCGGTGCGGCCCGCGGCAAAAATGCCTCGCGCGTTCCGGTCCGATTACGTGCTGAACTGTAACGACTCCCATTGGCTCATTCATCGAACAGCCCCACTCCGTCGATATCCACGCTTTGTCGGGATCGAGCACGCGCCCCAGGGGTTTCGAACACGGATGGCGCACCATGAACTCTCTGCGTTGACAAGCGACGGTCGCCGTATGACGAGCCGCGATTGCGAGGAAATGCTATTTAGCAATCGGAATTACGCTGCGCTCCAGGTCCGGGACGACCTTTGCAAGTTAAGTTTGGACTATGCCAAAGTCATCCTGTCCGATGGGCGTACCGTTGAACTCGCCGCGGCCTTCGCCATACTGCGAACCTGGTCAGGATGCGACGACAGCGATGCTGCCGGTGCGATCCTCTTCCGGGAGTTCTGGCGGCGCGTGCAAAGTCACGCACAGATCTGGCGAATACCATTCAGCCGAGAGGAGCCGCTTACGACCCCGCGTGGGCTCGCGATCGACGATCCGGCGGCTATCCGGCTTATTCTCACCGCTCTCGCAGAAGCGGTTGAAGCAATAGTAGCAAACGGCTTCCCCCTCGACGTGACCTGTTCTGCGGTACAAGCAATTCGGATCGCCGACCAATTGATCCCCCTCCATGGCGGCGACGGGTCGGCAGGCGTTCTCAATCTCATGGAATTCGGGGAGCTGACGAAAGAAGGCTATCCGCGATCGGATATCCAAGGAACGAGCTATTCGCAAATCGTGACCTGGGTCGATGGGGCAGTTATCGCGGACGCCATTCTTCCATTCTCCCAATCATCCAACGAACAATCTCCCCACGCCTCCGACCAGACCCGCCTTTTCTCGCAAAAATCATGGGTCCGTCTGCCGTTCGCGGAGACCGACATCGTGTCCGATCCGAATTTCACGCAACTGCGAGTTCGTGAGCCGCGCGCTTCCGCGATAGCGCCCGATCACTCATCGACCAGCATGGGAGACGACCATGACCTTCGACCGTGAAGACCTGACCTTTAACGTCGTCATGAATGACGAGGAGCAATACTCGATCTGGCCCGATTACAAGGAAATGCCCCTTGGATGGCGAAAGGCCGGCTTTACCGGCTTCAAAAAGGAATGTCTCGAACACATCGAAAAGGTCTGGACCGACATGCGGCCGAAGAGTTTGCGCGACAGCATGGCAGCCGCAGCGGAGCAACAGTCAAAGGGATGACAAATTCCCTGACATTGTTCTGTTTCGCTTGCGCCGGTGCGAGCGCGGCGCCGTTCCAGCGATGGTGTCGGCAGATTCCTCCATGGTTTCGGATTGTCCCTGTTGAACGTCCTGGACGAGGCAGCCGTCTAGGAGAACCGCATGTCCGAACCTTCGAAAACATTGTCCGTCTGCTTACGCGGGAGATCAGTCGCGACCTTCCGCAAGACTATGCTTTGTTCGGCCACAGCCTTGGTGCGCTTCTCGCTTTCGGATGCGCTCAGGAAATCCGTCGTTTGGGTTTGCGTCCGCCGAAAGCGCTGGCGGTCGCCGGAAGTCCCGCCCCGTCATGCCGCGATGACAACCGGCTCACATCGCTTTCTACGGATCAAGACCTCGTCGACGAACTCAAACGGCAATGCGGAACACCTGACGAGGTCTACGCGAGCCCGGAGCTCCTCCGACTGACACTTGATGCGACAGCGGCTGACTTTGCGGTCTGCGCCAGCTTTCGGTACGAGTCCGCGGCTCCGCTTTCCATCCCGATCTTCATTCTTGGCGGACGGCATGACGAGATCGGCGAACAGGCGTTGCGCGCATGGCAAGTCGAGACGACAGCGAAGACGGCGTGTGACCTGTTCGACGGCGGGCACTTCTTCCTGCGCGAACACGAGGCGACATTTCTCACGGCGCTCACAAACCGTCTCGACTCCGCGCGCAGGAAGCCAGCATCGGGGCTCGAAGTCCTGTTGGAGCGGCACATTTGACTAACAGGACTTCTCTTCACCGCGTCGCCTGCGCCGTGCATGAGGTCGATATTTGGCTAATTGCGATCACTGACGACGAACAAGTGTTCCGGTCAAACTGGTCGTTTCTCTCACTCGACGAGCAAGAGCGAGCCACCAGGTTCCTCAAGGAGGCCGATCGCCGCAGGTTTGTCATTACGCGCGGTACGCTACGTGCAAGACTAGGACAAACACTTTCTGAACACGCTGAGTGTCTGACGTTTGCGTATGATCAGAACCGCAAGCCCTTCCTGATGGACCATACGGAACTGCGCTTCAATGTCTCACATGCCGGTGATTTCGCGATGATTGGCCTTTCTCGCGTCGGGAGCGTTGGCGTTGATATCGAGGTTTATCACGACAATATTGACGAGTGCGAAATCGCGCGCACAGTCTTCACCGATGCTGAGCAGGAGGTTCTAAAGTCTCTGGATGGCATTCATCGCACCAGCGCGTTTTATGCCATGTGGACCTACAAGGAAGCCGTAGCCAAGGCGATCGGTATCGGCATTGCGCGCTTCAATCCCTGCGTGCCTGAATCCGTTTTGGCCGACCTGTCCTGCGGCCGTGAGCTTCGGTGCAAAGCGATCGTGAACAGCGACATCTATGCGGCACCGGTCGTGATGCCTTGCGGTTACTTCGGCACAGTGGCCTTTCATCGTCCTCTCCTTCAGGCGGGCGAGAAGGATGAACCAAACGGCTACGAACCATGACTCGCAATCCTGTTTCGGCTGGATCTCGTATCAGAAGATACCATACTGCTCGAAGGACGATGGCAAACACCGATGCATGATGTCTCAACGGTCGAAAATGCGGTTTATCTTAACAACGTCGGCTATGCCTATCAGCCAGGCGACTGGATCGTCCGTGGCTGCACCGCGTGCTTCGGAAGACGCCGGGTTGCGGCCATACTAGGCCCGAACGGCAGAGGCAAGACGACGTTACTAAAGTTATTGATCGGGGCAATGAAACCCTTGGAGGGAGACATCTCCAGCCACGGCGAAATAGCATTCGTCCCTCAACTGTTCGATACGGCTTTCAATTACACCGCCGTCGAGATGGTCGTGATGGGGCGCGCCAAGCGCCTCGGCCTGTTCTCCCAGCCGTCGCGACACGATCTGGATCTCGCCTTGGCCATGATGGACCGGTTCGGCATCGCCAGTCTGGCAAATCATCCCTTTGATTCTCTCTCCGGCGGACAACGCCAGCTTGTTATTTTTGCGCGCGCGTTGGTGGCTGAAGCCGATATTGTCGTACTCGATGAGCCCACCTCCGCGCTCGACCTTCAGAATCAGATCGTGGTACTGCGCTGGATGCGTCAGCTCGCGGAAACAGAGGGTCTGACCGTGATTTTCACGACCCACCATCCCCATCATGCGCTTTGGGTCGCTGACGACGCCTTGCTGATGATGAGCCACACCAACCAAGAAATGGGCGCCGCTACGACAATGCTGATCGAGCCGAACCTCACTAGGCTTTATGGCACCGCCATGAAGCGGATTGTTTTCGAACATGACGGACGCAAGATCGAAACTCTGACCCCAGTGTTCAAGCGGGAATCTTGAGCCAATCCGACTTGCCATTCTATGCGTTGCGCGAGCCGAGAGATCTGCAATCGACCAATGCCAGATTGTCACTTGACGAAAGCCGCATTTCGCTGCGTGTTGCACTGACCCACCTTACCGATCCCCGGCAATGTCGCAGATCAGTCTAAGCATCAGAGTGGATCTTCCGAATGGCAAGCGGATCGGCCCCGGCAAGATCGCACTCCTTGAGGCGATCCGCGAAACCGGATCGATATCCGGTGGCGCCCGAAGAATCGGGATGTCTTATCGCCGCGCATGGCTTTTGGTCGATGAGATAAATCATGCTCTTACCCAACCGGCCGTTGCGACGAGCGCCGGCGGCAATACGCGCGGCGGCGCGACGCTCACGGCCCATGGCGCACGGATCGTCGACCTCTACCGGTCGATAGAGAAATCGGCCTCTGCGAGTGCGCAACGCGATTTCAAGCAAATGGAAAGGATGGCGTGTAAGCGAACGCGACAAATTGACCTGACTGGGCTTTTTTGGACCAAGCGATGTGAGAGAATGGGCTT